>JBASFL010000049.1:0-8542 GCA_049653005.1 Burkholderiaceae bacterium
AGCAGGTTGGGGCGTTGCCACACGATCATGCACAGCACCAGCCGGGCCTTTTCGCCGCCGCTCATGGTGCCCACGGGCTGGGCCACCATGTCGCCGATGAAGCGGAAGTTGCCCAGGAAGTTGCGCAGCTCTTGCTCGCGGGCCTGGGGGCTGACTTCTTTGGCCAAGCGCACCATGTGTTGCAGCGGGTTGTCGTCTGGGCGCAGCACGTCCAGCTCTTGCTGGGCAAAGTAACCTATGGACAGGCCCTTGCCCTCGGTGATGCGCCCGGCCATGGGCGCCATTTCCCGGGCAATGGTTTTGACCAACGTGGATTTGCCCTGGCCGTTGGCACCCAGAATGCCGATGCGCTGGCCCGCCATCACGCTGCGGCTGACGCCGGTGAGGATGACCTTGTCGCCCGGCGCAATGTCGGGCAGCAGCTCGCCGCGTGCGAGTTGCTCGGCCATGACGGTGGCGCTGTTGGCAAAGCCGCGCTCGTCCACCGGGGCTTCCACCACCGGAATGGGGCGGGCGGGCACGGGATCGGCGCGGTAACCAAAAGCCGCGTCGCGGATGGCCAGCATGGGGTTGGGCAGGCTGAGGGGCTCGCGGAACTCGAACTGGAAGTCGGCACTGGTCAGCACCGGGGCCAGTTTTTCCATGCGCTCCAGCGCCTTCACGCGGCTTTGCGCCTGCTTGGCCTTGGTGGCCTTGGCCTTGAAGCGGTCAATGAACTTTTGCAGGTGGGCGATTTTGTCTTGCTGCTTGCCGTAAGCCTGCTGCTGCAACACGATTTGCTGCGCCCGCAGCTCTTCAAACGCGGTGTAGTTGCCGCCATAGCGGGTGAGCTGTGCGTTGTCGATGTGCAGCGTCACGCGGGTGATGGCGTCCAGAAACTCGCGGTCGTGGCTGATGACGATCAGCGTGCCCTCGTAGCGCTTGAGCCAGCCTTCCAGCCACACCAGCGCGTCCAGGTCCAAGTGGTTGGTGGGTTCGTCCAGCAGCAACAGGTCAGACGGGCACATCAGCGCACGGGCCAGTTGCAGGCGCATGCGCCAGCCGCCCGAAAAGCTGTTGACCGGGTTGTCCAGCTCGTTGAGTTTGAAGCCCAGGCCCAGGATGAGTGTTTGGGCGCGGGCTTTCGCATCGTGTGCGCCCGCGTCGTGCAGCAGGGCGTGGGCGTGGCCCATGGCCTCGCCGTCATGGGCCGCTTCGGCCACCGCCAGGGCGGCCTTCGCCTCGGTCAGCCGCGTGTCGCCGTCCAGCACAAAGGCGGTGGCGGGCTGGTCGGTTTCGGGCATGTTCTGCGCCACCTGGCCCATGCGCCAGGTGGGCGGCATGGCGAAATCGCCACCGTCTTCGTGCAGGTTGCCGTTGAACAGCGCAAACAGGGTCGATTTGCCCGCCCCGTTGCGGCCCACCAGGCCGACCTTTTCGCCGGGGTTGAGGGTGACGCTGGCGCCGTCCAGCAGCACCTTGGTGCCCCGGCGGAGGGTGACGTTGCGCAGGGTGATCATGCGGTGGCCCCCCGGGCTGTTTGCCCGGCCTGCCATTGGGTCAGCGTGTCCCGTGTCAGCAGCAGCACTTGGTCGTCGCCCGCGCTGGTGCTCAGCCAAACGGGTTCCAGGCCGGGGAAGGCGGCTTCAAAAAACGGCCGTTCGTGGCCGATTTCCAGCACCAGCACGGCGTCAGGGGTCATGTGTGCGGGGGCCTGGGCCAGCAGCGGGCGGATGAAGTCCATGCCGTCCGTGCCGCCTGCAGTGTTGCCGCTCAGCGCCATATCGGGCTCGGCCCGGAACTCGGGCGGCAGCGCGGCCATGCTGTCGGCACTCACGTAGGGGGGGTTGCACAAAATCAGGTCAAACGGGCCGGGTGTGGCACCCAAGCCGTCTGACTCGACCAGGGCAATGCGTTCGGCCAAGCCGTGCTGGTCCACGTTGATGCGGGCCACTGCCAGGGCGTCTGGGCTCAGGTCGGCACCGGTCACGGCCACGTCGGGCCAGGCCATGGCGGCGAGCACGGCCAGGCTGCCGTTGCCGGTGCACAGGTCCAGCACCTGGCGCGTTTCGCTGCTCAGCCAAATGTCAATGGTGCCCTCGGCCAGCACCTCGGCAATGAGGCTGCGGGGCACGATGGCCCGCTCGTCCACGTAAAACGGCACGCCTTGCAGCCAAGCCTCGCGGGTGAGGTAGGCGGCTGGTTTACGGGTGGCAATGCGTTCATCAAAAAGTGCAGCTACCAACGCTTGCTGGTCAAGCGCCACAGGGCTTTTTTGCTTGGAATCTGGGTTGTCTGCCGGGTCGTCCAGCAGGGTGTCAAGGGGCAGGCCCAGGCGCCACAGGGTCAGCCACACGGCTTCGTCAAACGCGTTGGTGGTGCCGTGGCCAAAGGCCACGCCCGCGTCGGTCAGGCGGCGGGCACCGGCCTCTATCAGTTCAATCAGCGTCGTCATAAAGGGTCAGAAGGGGGCGGTGGCGCAGCGGGCTGGGCCGTGCGCTCAAACAAAACCTGCGACTTTAGCCGGTGACGCGGCCCACGTGGACCGGTGCTTTGGGGGGAAGCGCGTGGCGGGCAGTTGTTTCAAATTGCAAATTCAAGATTAAAAAAGGGAAAATATCCCAAAATATGCTTCAATGGCCGCTTGTTTTTCAGATGGAGCGTTGACCATGGGGCTTTTGACAGAGGGTTTTACAAAGGGTTTTACAAAGGTTTTGGGGTGGGTGCTGGTCGCCTGGGTGGGGTTGTGCGGTGCCGGGCTTGCGTGGGCGGAAGACTTTTTGACGCCCGAGCAGGCGTTTGGGTTTTCTGCGCAGGTGGTGAACGACCGCACCGTGCGGTTGCAGTGGCACATCGCGCCGGGCTACCACTTGTACCGCGAGCGTTTGTCGGTGCAGGCCGACGGGCCTGGTGTGTCTTTCAAACCGCTGGTTTGGCCGCAAAGCCAAGACAAGTTCGATGCGAATTTCAACAAGACCATGGCGGTTTACAAAACGCCATTGGCCGTGGACGTTGAATTTTTGGCGGGCTCTGCGGGCGTGCCCTTGACCGTGGGCTGGCAGGGTTGTGCAGAAGCAGGGCTGTGTTACCCGCCTGAGTCGCGGCAAATCCAGGTGGCCTTGGTGGGCTTGGGTGCGGCCCACAACCAAGTCACCTTGGGGGTGGGCACCGCCAGCTCCACGCCCGTTGCCACAAGCGCCCCCACAGAACCCACTGGCGGCGGCGATTCCATCGCACAGGCGTTGGCGTCGGGCAGTCTGGTGAAAACGGTGGGCTTGTTCTGGGTGGCGGGGTTGCTGCTGGCGTTCACGCCGTGTGTGTTGCCCATGGTGCCCATTTTGTCGTCGCTGATTGCGGGCCAGTCTGGCCCGGTCAGCCGGGTGCAGGGCTTTGCTTTGGCCCTGGCCTATTCGTTGGGCATGGCCCTGGTGTACGCCGGTTTCGGTGTGGCCGCTGGGCTGGCAGGTGAAGGCTTGGCGGCTGCGCTGCAAAACCCGTGGGTGTTGGGTGGGTTTGCGGTGTTGCTCTCGGGCATGGCGCTGTCCATGTTTGGGGTTTATGAGTTGCAAATGCCCGGTTTTGTACAAACCCACGCCACGGCATGGTCCAACCGCTTCAAAGGCGGGTCGCTGGCGGGCGTGTTTTTCATGGGCGGTGTGTCCGCGCTGGTGGTGGGGCCTTGCGTGGCTGCGCCCTTGGCAGGCGCGTTGGTCTACATCAGCCAGACACGCGATGTGTGGCTGGGGGGCAGCGCGCTGTTCGCCATGGCGCTGGGCATGAGCGTGCCTTTGCTGCTGGTGGGCGTGTCGGCGGGCAGCTTGTTGCCCAGGGCGGGCGCGTGGATGGAGCGGGTCAAGCAGGTGTTCGGGATGATGTTGCTGGGCGTCGCCATTTGGATGGTGTCCCCTGTGCTGCCTGCCGCCCTTCATATGCTGCTGTGGGCTGTGTGGTTGCTGGCGGGCGGTGCCTTGCTGGGCGCATTTGGGGCGGCAACGCCCCTGCACGCCCCTTTGCCCTTGCCTGCGCGTGTCACGGGCATGGGGCTGGTGGCGCTGGCCAGTGTGCTGTTGCTTGGGGCCGCGTCTGGGGGGCAATCGGTGGTGCAGCCCTTGGCGCATTGGCGGGGCACCCCCTTGGTCGCAGGCAAATCAGAGGCATCGGCCATGGCGTTCGAGCGCGTGACCAGTGTGCAAACACTGGAGGCCCAGCTGGCCCAGGCCCGGCAGGTGGGGCAGCCCGTGATGCTCGATTTTTATGCCGATTGGTGTGTGGCGTGCAAAGAGTTTGACGCGTTCACGTTCAGCAAGCCCGAGGTGCGCCAGCGTTTGCAAGGGGTGCGCCTGTTGCAGGCCGATGTGACGGCCAACAGCGAGGCAGACAAGGCCCTGCTCAAACGCTTTGGCCTGTTTGGCCCACCGGGCATTGTGTTTTTTGATGGCACAACCGCCCGCGTGGCGCACAAAGTGGTGGGTTACCAAAATGCCACCGACTTTGTGGCGTCGGTCAACCGTGCGCTGGGCACGGCACTTTAAAGGTTAGGGCTCTCAGTCGTCGATTTCGAGTTGGGTGACCATCAGCACGTCCCCCGACTTGAAGCCTTTGACCTTGACCTTGACCCCCACCTTCAGGTCGCTTGCGGTGCCGTTCTCAATGCGTTGCACTTGGGATGCATTGCAACGCTGCGAGCGCAACACAAAGTCTGACAGGCTGGTGTAGCGCTCGATGCGGGCTTCAATTTCCACGTCTTTCAGCGTGTCATCGTCTTCCAACTCGATCTCGGTGGCGGTCAGCACCCCGTTTTGCAGGCTGCCTTTCACCTCAAGTCTGGCGCCCACCGAGATGGGGGGCACTGCGCTGGCGCGCAGCGCGCCCACGTCCACGGTCACGCCGCTGAGCATGAACCGGCCGTTGGTCAAAGGCGTGGTGACCACACCTTCCAGCTCCATGTCCTGTTGGGTGTAGGTGGTCAATCCACTGCGGGTCACGGACAGCACTTTCAGCTCGGTGCCCGAGGCGTTGGACATGCCCTCCACCCGCACCAGTTGGCCGTTTTGAAGGCCTGCCAGCACGGTGGTGTCGCCATCGGTTTTCAACTGCCAGCCGTTGACCGTGCTGCCTTGCGACACAAACAGCCCGCTGGTCACCGTCAGCGATGGGGCCACCACGGCGATGCGTGTGGCCCGCCAGCGCGTGGCCTCGGTGTTTTCTTGCAGCGCCCAGACGGCCAGTGTTTGACCATGGGTCACACCGGAGGCCGCAGACAGGCCCTCAAACGCGGTGCCCACGTCGGTCTGAACGGTCAAACCGGCCACTGAAAACTGCACGAACGACCCCATGTTCGCCACGTTCGACACCGTGCCTTGGGCGGTCTTCCACACCTCGATCTGGTTCGCAATCGCCGTTGGAAGGGGGGTGGTGGACACTGCAGAGCGCACGCCCTGGGCCACGGCCACCATGCCCAGGCGCAAATCGGTGGACTGGGCGGCCAGGCCGTCCACCCGGATGGCCGCCAGCGTGTCGTCAAAGCGAATGCCGTTGATGACCACGCTGCCAAACCCGGAAATGGAGCCGCTGGCCGTCATGCCCGTGCCCCCGGTGCCGGGTGCGCCAGCGGTGTTGGTGCCCGACGTGTCACCGGTGTTGCCTGCAGTGCCCCCAGTGGTGCCACCCAGGGTGCCCGAGTTGCCCGAGCCGCTGCCCGTCACGGGTGCGGGTGGGGTGCCCACTGCATCTGTGCCACCACCGCCACAGCCCGCCAGAAAGGTGGACACCGCCAGCGACAACAGGTTGCGGCGGGTGAGGACAGGGCAGGGGGCCTTCATGGTTGTTTTCTCCGTGATTTTTTTGTGGGGCGAGCGGGCGCAATGTCCTCGGGCGCCGGTTGTTCGGTCTGCTGGAAGTACACGCCAAACCGCACTTTGAATTTGGGCTCTGTGGCGGATTGGCTGCGCTGCTCTGCCACCGCAGCGGCCTGCAAAAACCGTTGCAGGGCTTCGCCCCAGGCCTGGCGGGCCAGCTGCTGCAATTCCCCGCTCTGGTGGGCCGTCAGGTCTTGTGAAAACGCGCTTTGCTCCAGCATCGGTGGCGCGGTGCGGTCTGGCGACAGGTTGTGCACGGCCGCTGCCAGGTGGTCGGTGACGTTGGCCGCCAGAAAGTGGAACGATTCGCGCAGGCCTTCTTGGGGCACAAAAGCATTCGATTTCAGGTGCACCTGCCCCTCGGCATCCACCCCCACCACGCCCAGGCGTTGCAATTCGTCCAGCACGGCACGCGCACCCACATCGCGGCTGACCTCGGCCACCAAGGCCGTGAAGTCGGGTTCACCGGGCAGGCATTTGCCCGGTGTGCGGGCCAAGGCCCGGGGGCTGCGGTCGGCGTTCAAGAAGCGGGGCTCGCTGATCCACCGGGCCACCACCGATGCCGCCACGGGGACCATGGGCGGGGTCGGGTCGGCGGTGGGCGCTTGGCCCCGCAGCCGTTTGACATCTTTGCGGTGCACGCCCGTGAGCAGGGCAATGCGCGTGTCCGAGCTGCCTTTGTCGGCCAGACCAAAGGCCCCCACGGCCTCGTCCACCAGGGCTTTTTTCAGCA
Source organism: Burkholderiaceae bacterium (assembly GCA_049653005.1). Lineage (GTDB taxonomy): Bacteria > Pseudomonadota > Gammaproteobacteria > Burkholderiales > Burkholderiaceae_C > UBA2334. Next base: position 6,571 of record JBASFL010000049.1, read on the forward strand.
ATTCGACCATCGGCATCAATTGCAGGCCGTGGTCAATCATCAGCCGCGCCATGGGCAACAGCATTTGCTGGATGGCCTCTGCCGCCAAGGCGGGTTCTGGCAAGCCTGGGCGCCCTGAGGGCTGTGCGGGGGGCGTGGAGGTGTCGTCTGACATGGGTGTGCGTGTGTCGGCCGCCATTGTGCCTTCACAAACAGGCATGTGCAAAAAAAGGGCGTTTTTACCAAAAAATACAAATTGACGGTGGCCAATGGCATTTTGTGCGCTAAACTTTTCGGGAAAGTTTCCCTTTATGTGTTTTTGCGCAACCCAACCCACGAGCCATTCCATGAACCACACCTGCTTGAAAGTCTTGGCCTTGTCTGCCGCTGCCTTGTTTGGCACCCCCACATTGGCCGTGGAGGTGGGCGCACCACCGCCCGCGTTTGAATTGCCCAGCCGCAAGGGCACGCTCAACCTCGCCCAATACAAGGGCAAAACCGTGTACCTGGACTTTTGGGCCTCGTGGTGCGGGCCTTGCAAGCAATCGTTTCCCTGGATGAACGACATGCAATCCCGCTACGGGGCCAAAGGGCTCCAGGTGGTGGCGGTCAACCTGGACCAGAAAACCGAGGACGCCAAGGCCTTTCTGGAAGCCAACCCCGCCCTGTTCGAGGTGGCTTTTGACGCCACAGGCAAGGTGCCGCGCAGCTATGCCATCAAGGGCATGCCCACCTCGGTGCTGATCGGACCAGACGGGCGTGTACTTATGGTGCACACGGGCTTCAAAGACGAGCACCGCGCCGAACTGGAAAAAAACATCCAGCAAGCCCTCGGCCAAAAGGTGCTCTGACATGAAACACCTTGTGCATGCCCTTGCAGGCCTGGTGCTGGTGGTGACCCTCAGCGGTTGCGGCACCCTGGGCCAGGTCAACCCCTGGGAAAAAGGCAACCTGGCCAAACCCGCCATGACCTTTGAAGGCGATCCGCTCGACCAGCGGTTCACCCAACACATCTACGGCAGCAAAGAGAACTCCAGCGGCGGCTACGGCGTCGGTGGCGGTGGCTGCGGTTGCAACTGAAAGTGGCCCCATGACCCACCCCACCCACCCCCACCCCGCCGGTGTCGCCCAACGCGCACCCGGCGTGTTCCTGGCCTCGCTCGTGTTGCCAGGTTTGGCCGCCTTGGCAGCCCTGGCCCCCTTGGCAGTGCAGGCCGAAGGCGCGCCTGAAAAAGCCACCTTGGCACTGAAATACGGCACCTACGCGGACAGCCAGCCGGGGCTGGAGCGCGTCAGCGTCAAAGCCCCACACGTGTATGTGCAGGTGCCCTTGTCCCCCGATTGGGCCGTGGAAGGCTCTTGGGTGGGCGACAGCGTGTCCGGCGCCTCGCCCCGCATGCACACACAAGTGTCGGGGGCAAGCCGCATGTCCGATTACCGCAAGGCGGGCGATGTCAAGGTCACGCGTTACATGGCCCGTGCGGCGGTGTCGGCCAGCGTGGCGTATTCGGACGAACACGACTACAGCTCGCGCGCCATCGGTCTGGATGCCCGCTGGGCCACCGACGACAACAACCGCACCTGGTCGGTGGGCTACGGCACATCGCACGACACGATAGACAACACGTCCAACGGGGTGAACACCGCCGTTGACCAGCGCAAGCGCACCCACGAAATCATGGCCGGGGTGACGCAGGTGCTCACCCCTTCGGACGTGGCACAACTCAACCTGACCCGCAGCGTGGGCAAGGGTTATTACAACGACCCGTACAAATCGTTTGACGTGCGGCCCGACCAGCGCAACGCCTGGATTGCGTTGGCCCGCTGGAACCACCACGTTGAACGCTTCGATGCGTCGGTGCGCAGCAGTTACCGCTACTACCAAGACACCTTTGGCGTGCGGTCGCACACCCTGGGGTTGGAATGGGTGCAACCCAGCGGGCGCTGGACCTTCACCCCCGGTGTGCGTTATTACACCCAGAGCGCCGCACGT
>JBASFL010000050.1:0-43650 GCA_049653005.1 Burkholderiaceae bacterium
GGCCTCGGCCAGCCAGGCGCGCCAGCGGGCCACGCTGGGCTCGGCCATCACACGCGCCCGCGCCGCCATCAGGGCATGGTGCTGGGCCGACACCGGCGGAGCCACCGAAAGGGGCGTTGCGTGCACATCGGGCGGAGGGGCCAGCGCCAGGCGGGTTTGCATGTCGGCCATGCGCTCGGTGGTCAGCGGGTGGCTGCGCAGGTAGGGAAAGGCGCCGTCGTCGTTCAGCCGGGACGCGTGTTGCAGCTTGTCAAACATGGCGACAAAGCCCGTGCCGTTGAAGCCTGCACCGGTCATGACGTTGTAGCCCACGCGGTCGGCCTCGCGCTCCATGTCGCGCGAAAAGTTCAGCTGCGTTTGGGCGGCCACGGCCTGCCCGCCCACCACCGCGGCCTGCACCACGTCGGCGTTTTTGCTGGCACTGGCGGCCAAGGCGCCCAGCACCATGGCCGCCACCATCAGCGGCCCCTGTTTGTCCTGGCGGTCCAGCAGGCGCGAAATGTGGCGCTGCGACACGTGGGTGAGTTCGTGCGCCAGCACCGATGCCAGCTCGTCGGCGGTGCCCACCGTGGCCACCAGGCCCAGGTGCACACCCAGGTAGCCGCCGGGCAGGGCGAAAGCGTTGACGCTGGGGTCGCGCGCCAGCATCAGCCGCCAGGCGAAGCGCTCGGCCAGCTCGGGGGCCACGTCGCCCCGGGCGCGGGCCGAGGCCAGCAGGGGCTGCCAAATAGCCTGCAAGTAGTCGCTCAGCACCGGGTCGTCGAGGTAATCGGGGTCGCGGAACACTTGGCTGGCGATGCGTTCGCCCAGTTGGCGCTCGGCCGCCAGGTCAAGCGCCCCCGCCTCACCCATGCGGGGCAGCGCCAGCGGGGCATTGGCAGGGGCCAGCGGCGCAGCAAAACACATAGCTGCAAACCCAATACAGACAAGCGCCATAGGCAGTTTTTTATTCAAAATAGCTCCATCCACACACGCCAACCATGGCAACCGCTAACATCACAGCCGACAGGCATTGTCTTCCGACCACACACCCGCTTGCTTCAGGTCTGACCCCACGCCATTTGGTTCCATGCCCCACCCGCTGACACCGCCCCCCACCCCCTGGCTGCAACGCATGGCTGGGGTGCTGCTGGGCGCCGCCGTGGTGGCCGGGGTGTGCACGTTGGCGGGCGTGGCGTCGCTGGCCAACGGGGCATTGCTGCTGTGGCCTGCCGCTGGTCTGGGGTTTGCCATGCTCTGCACCCAGGGGCGCGGCGCGGCGTGGGCGATTGCCGTGGGCACGGGGGCATGGGCGCTGCTGGCCATGCCAGATGCCCTGTGGGCCGTGCCCGTGCACATGGCAGCGGCGGTGCTGGGGCCGTGGGCGGTGTGGCGGCGGCTGCAGGTGCGGTTTGCGGGCACGTCGCAGCCGTTTGCCCGGCAAGCCACCATGCTGGCTTTTTTGCGCGCACAGGCGGGCCTGGGGGCCCCGCTGTCAGCGCTCACCCTGGCGGTGGGCGCTTGGCTGACGGGCGCGGCGCACACCCCCGTGCAGGTGGCCGCCGTGTTTGCCTTGCATTGGGTGACCGGGCTGTGCGGCGCGCTGCTGTTTGCCCCACTGGCCTGGGAGCTGCTGGTGGCCCGCACGCGCGGGGGCTTGCCGCGTTTTTTTGACAAATTGGCGCAAGCCCTGCGCACCGACTGGCGCACGGCCGTCGCCGTGTTGGGCCTGTCTGTGATGGCGGGCGCGCTGTGGGCCCACCACCAGCCGGCACTGGCCCGTGCCGCCGTGTTGCTGCTGTTGCCCGTGCTGGTGTGGGACGCCACCCGCGCCAGCCCCCTGACCGTGCACCTGATGAACCTGTTGGCCGCAACCGCCGTGCTGGCCGCCAGCGCCTGGGCGCTGCCATCGACCAGCCTGGCGGGCGCAGCGGCCGACGCTGAGTTGTGGCTGGTGGCGCTGGCCGTGGGGGTGGGGGTAGCGGCCACGCAAATTCTGCTGGTGACCGCACACGAACGCCGCCTGGCCCTGAAACGGCTGGAACGCCAAGCCGACACCGACCCCCTGACCAACCTGCTGAGCCTGACCGGCTTGTACCGAAAAATCGAAGAGCTGGGCGAGCGGGTGGGCGACCCGGGCGAAACCCAGTTTCCCGACGAAGAACCCAGCACCCGAACACCCGCCTTGGTCAGCGTGCAAATGACCAACGCCGAAGCCATTGAGCAACTGCTGGGGGCCCGCCAAAGCGACGAAATCGAGCGGGCCACGGGCGGTGCGCTGGCCAACGCCGCGCCCGAGGTGGTGTGGTCGCGCATCTCCAAAGCCCACTTTGTGGGTTTGCTGGAGGAGCCCGCCGATGACCTGCCCGCGCTGTTGTCGAAACTCAATTTCGCGGTGGTGGAGTCGCGTGCGCTTCTGGACGACACCGTGGGCCGCCCGCTGTGGACCGTGGCCGCCGTCACCCTGACCACGCACCCGCCACCCCCGGTGGAGGTGATCATGGCTTGCTTGCGGCGCACCGAGCAGCAGGCCCAAACGTCACGCCAGGCGCTGATCACGGCGGTGGACCGCGAATCGGCCCAGGCGCTGAAACTGGAGGCCGAACAGGCCGAGCGCATCCGCCAGACCATCCAGCAAAAACAACTGGTGCTGTACGCACAGCCCATCGTGGCCAACCAGCAGCCCGAGACGCTGCCGCACAAATACGAAGTGCTGATTCGCCTGCGCGACCCGCAGGGCGGCATCATCCCGCCGGCGGTGTTTCTGCCCGTGGCCATGCGCGCGGGTTTGATGCAGTTGCTGGACATGGCGGTGATGGAGCAAACCTTCGAGTGGTTCGCCGCCCACCCCCGTGCGCTGGACGCACTGAACCACTGCGCCATCAACCTGTCAGGCCCCACCGTGGCCAGCCCGGCGGTGGCCCAGCGCATTGCCGATGGGCTGGCACAACACCGCCTGCCCGCGCACAAGTTCACGTTTGAAATCACCGAAAGCCAGGCCATTGCCAACCCGGCACAGGCCACCGACACCATTCAGGCCATACGCGCCTGCGGTTGCCGCGTGGCCATTGACGACTTTGGCACCGGCGTGGCCACGTTCGACTATTTGAAGCGCTTTGATGTGGACTACATCAAGATCGACGGCGCGTTCATCCAAAGCCTGCTGCACGACCCGGTGGACCGGGTGATTGTGGAATCCATCGTGAAAGTGGCGCACCAGCTGAAAGTGCGCACCGTGGCCGAGTTTGTCAGTTCGTCAGCGCTGCACGAGGCCGTCACGGCGCTGGGCGTGGACGAAAGCCAAGGCTACGTGTTTGGCGCACCCCGGCCCCTGCACGAGTGGTTTGAAGGGCTCTGACCTTTCACGCCCCGCTGGGTAAACTGCGCGCCATGCACACGCCCGACACCCCTTCCCCCCTCACCCACTTCGACGCCCAAGGCCAAGCCCACATGGTGGACGTGGGGGCCAAAGCGCACACACACCGCGTGGCCGTGGCCGAAGGCCGCATCACCATGCAACCGGCCACCCTGGCCCTGGTGACCAGCGGCACCGCCAAAAAAGGCGATGTGCTGGGCATCGCCCGGCTGGCCGGCATCATGGGCGCGAAAAAAACCGCCGACCTGATTCCCCTGTGCCACCCGATTGCACTCACCCGCGTGGCGGTGGAGTTTGAAGTGCTGGCCGAAAACAACACCGTGCGGTGCACCGCCACCGCCGAAACCACCGGCCCCACCGGGGTGGAAATGGAAGCTCTTACCGCCGTGCAAGTGGCTTTGCTGACGATTTACGACATGTGCAAAGCGTCAGACCGGGGCATGGAAATGACAGGGGTGAGGCTGCTGGAGAAGCGGGGGGGGAAGAGTGGGGTTTTTGTGGCGGGGTGATGCACCGCACCTGATGGCCTTGGCAACACTAACAAACGCAGCCTTGGCAAGCATGCGCGGTCACTGGAGCAGTGAGAGCCTTCAGCAGGACTCCCACTCAAACACTGGGGCATTGCTTGGGGGCAACAGCGTTGTCAGCTGTTGTTGTGCACGACCAAGCCCCTGCCACAGTCCGAGACCATGAAATGGTTTTGCTCACCACGTCAGCGCCGCCTTTCATCGTGCAGGTAATGGTGGCGGCACCATTAACCAATACGCTTACATCGTAGCTAGAGCAACGCGCCGAGCCGAGTTGGGTAATGCCGATGAGTGACAACACCGCAGATGTATTTCCCGAGAGGGTCACCACATCACCAGCGTCCAAGCCAGACGTAATTCTTTGCTCTAGGAGGCCTTTAGCTGCGGTAATTTCCGCCAAAGCACCAGCGATTTGCGCCTTCGCGGTGTACGTTTGGTAGGCTGGCAAGGCCACCCCAGCCAATAAACCAATTATGACCACCACGATCATCAACTCGATAAGAGTAAAACCGGTTTGGAATGGCTTAGGCTTAGTTATGGCCCTGCCCATGCCACGCAACCTACTAGCACACGTAGGCTCACCAGCAATGTCATCGCTCAATGAATGTACCATTGTGGAAAAACTCCATATATTGCCCTGTCGATCACACAGCCCCATAAATAAAAAACTGGCGTTAGTCTAATGCCCGTCAGTTACGTCGCTTTGTGGTGCGGCTGCAATGCTCACTGCCAAATCACGAAAAAACAAAAAGGGAACATGTTTAAGCATGCTCCCTTTTTCATCTAAATGCAGTTCACGCGTTTTACATTACCACTGTAAAAACTTGATTCAGCAACTAAAACCAATATCACCCCTGGCAAGTCTTGGGGGCCAGTTTAGGTTTGTTTGCCAAATCGGTAGTGCAAGTCCAAGCGCCGGTCGTTGCACGAGTCCATTTGATTTTCTTGCCGCTAACGTCTGCACCACCTTTCATGGTGCACTCAATACTGGCAGATGCATCAGCAGCACTGACGTAAGAATATGCACTGCAACGCTCTGTAGTTGCCGTTTGGATGCCGATTTTCGCCAAATCAGCAGCTGCACCGGTCGCGGCCTGAACAACTGGAACGTTGCTTTGGATTTCTTCAATGTTCACCTTCGCACCTGAAATTTCAGACAAAGCACCAGTGATTTGCGCCTTGGATGTGTAGTCTTGATAAGCAGGCAATGCCACGGCGGCCAGGATACCGATGATCGCGACGACGATCATCAGTTCGATCAGGGTGAAACCCTTTTGAACCATCTGTTTCATGAGAACTCCTTGAAAATACGGCGTCGAAATTGACGTGGATGAGTATGAGCATTTGCCGTGCCAGCCCAAAATCGCCCGCCAGCGACCCATTTCATGGCCGTATAGATTGAAATGTGCAAATTTTTGTCACATTCAACGCCGACACCGTGACGAAAGATGGCAACCGATCACGCGCCGTGTCACAACGCTTGCGTTGACGTTCAGTCATAAAAATCAAACAAATTGGCACCCAGCGCCCACCTGCAAACAATTGTTCACTACAGTTATTTGATGCACACCGTGCGCACCTGCTTGAGGTCGGTCAGGCCCATCAGCACTTTTTCCATGCCGTCCATTTTCAGGCTGCGCATCCCAGCCTCCACGCAGGCCGTGAACAGTTGGGCCACGCGGGCGCGTTCTTGGATGAGCTGGCGGGTGGTGTCGTCTGCCAACAGCAGCTCGTGCAAGCCCACCCGGCCTTTGTAGCCGGTGTCGCGGCATTTGTCGCAACCTTTGGCGCGGTACAGGTGCAAGCGGCCGTTCACGCCGTGTGTGTGCCGCCACTGGGCCAGCAGGTCCTGCGTGGCTTGTTCCGGATCGCCGCGCCAGGCTGGGGTATGGGCAAGCTCTTGGGTGTACTCGGCCACAAACAGGCGCAACTCGTCTGCGGTGGGCTCGTAGGCTTCTTTGCAGCTGCACAGGCGCTTGGCCAGGCGCTGCGCCAGTATGCCCAGCAGGGCGTCGGCAAAGTTGAAAGGGTCCATGCCCATGTCGAGCAGGCGGGTGATGGACTCGGGCGCTGAATTGGTGTGCAGGGTGGAGAACACCAGGTGCCCGGTGAGCGAGGCTTCCACACCCATGCCGACGGTTTCTTTGTCGCGGCTTTCGCCCACCATGATGATGTCGGGGTCGGCCCGCAAGAAGGCCCGCATGACCAGCGCAAAGTCGATGCCGGCCTTTTTGTTAACCTGCACCTGGCGCAGCCCTTTTTGGGTGATTTCCACGGGGTCTTCGGCCGTCCAGATTTTGGTGTCGGGCGTGTTCAGGTGCTTGAGGATGGAGTGCAGCGTGGTGGTTTTGCCCGAGCCAGTGGGGCCACACACGTAAAACAGGCCGTAGGGCTTGCCAATGGTGGCTTCGAGCCGTTGGCGGTTGTGCTCGGTCAACCCCAACTGCGCCAGTGCGATGGGCTCGCCCGCCGCCAGCAGGCGCATGACCACGTCTTCCACCCCGCCCGCAGACGGCAGTGTGGCCACCCGCAGCTCGATGTCGAGAGGGCCGAATTTTTTGAATTTGATTTTTCCGTCTTGTGGCTTGCGCTTCTCGGAAATGTCCAAGTCGCACATGATTTTGATGCGGGCCACGAAACTGTCGCGGTAGGCAGCGGGCACTTCGGCGTAGGGCTGCAAATAGCCGTCGATGCGAAAACGGATGCTGGCCTTGGCTTTGCCGGGTTGGGGCTCGAAGTGGATGTCGGACGCGCCTTGGCGGTGGGCATCGACAATGATTTTGTTGACAAATTTGACCAGTTCGTTGTCTTGCGCGGCGCTGGCCAGCCCTGGGTCGGGGGTGTCCTCATCGTCCTGCGACAGCGGGGTGTCGGTCAACATGTCCTCGGGGCCGTAGGACTCTGGCCCGGCGCCCAGCAGTTGCGCCACGGTTTGGGCAAATTCGCTGGCCGTGGTCACGGCAAACACCAAGCGGGGAAACTGCGGAAACACCTGGGGCACCAGCTTGCCATTGCGGGCGTCCTCGGGATCCACCGCCAAAATGAGCAGGCCCTCGGGCCCTTCTTCCAGAGGGAGCCATTGGCACTCGGCCACAAAGTCGGTTTTGAGCTTGGCGTGCAACGCTTCTGAGCGGATGCGCTTGGCATCGAACGCCACGTAAGGCACCCCAAAAAAATGCGAGAGCGACCGGCCCAGTTGCGGCGCGGTGACGTGCATGTCGGCCATGAGCACCTGCTCAACGTGCACGCGGTCTTCGCGGGCCTTGGCCATGCACCGGGCCAGCTCGTCGGCAGACACCACGCCATCCACCACCAGCCCGGCGTATTTCGACACCGCAGGCCACGCCACCGTTTGGGCCGCCAACACGCGGTGGCGAATGGCGGACGACAGCGTTTGGCACAGCTTGGTCACGCCCTCTTGGGCCAGCTCAGAAAAAGCGCTGCCATCGCGCGCGTTCACCACCTGCAACACGCCCACCAGGTCGGGCCCACGCAAGATGGGGGCCACCAGCATTTGGTGGGTGCGGTAGCCCGAGCGGCGGTCCACTTCTTTCAGAAAACTCAAAGCTGGGTCGATTTGCCGCAGGGCGGCCTCGTCGTACACGTCGGCAATGTTGAGGGTTTTGTGCGTCAGGGCCACATAGCCGGCAATGCTTTGGGGCGTGATGGGCAGCTTCAGGTCTTTGGCGGTGTTGAGCCCGGTTTTCACGCGGGAAACGATGGCTGTTTTGTCGTCGTTCAACACATACAGGGTCAAGCGGTCGGCGTTGAGCAGGCCACAAATGTCCTGGCTCACCTCGACCATCAGTTGGTCCAGGTTGTCGGTGTCGTGGATGCGGGTGGTGACCACCTGCAAATCGCGGAAAAACCGGGCCTCGGCGTCCATGCCCGCACCGGGTGCGTTCACAGCACCCACCTGTGGTCGGATTGAAGCGCTGAGATGGCCCACGGCTGCAAGCCCAGGGTGTGGCGCTGTTGGTTGAGTTGCATGATGTCTTGCATGATCGATTCGGTTTCGGCCGGTTTCATGTGGCTGATGAAAATGGGACAGCGCAGGTCAGGGCGCATCAAGGCCAGTTGTGCGGCCAGCGTGCTGGGGCACAGGTGCTGGCTGACACGGGCCAACCCGGCCTCGCGCTCGCTGAAGGCTGTTTCCATCACCAGCACCCCCACCGGCAGCTGGTTGACCCGGTGCCAGAACGCGGGGTTGTGGCCCGTGTCGCCCGAAAACACCCAATGGGGGTGCTGGGGTCCCAGGGCCACCGCGTAGCCCACGGCGGCCACGGTGTGGCTGGCGGACAAGGCCTCCACGTGCACGCCACCCAGTTGCAGTTGCTGCCCCGTGGCCAAGGGGTGAAAGCTCACAAAGGGGGCCTCGGGGGTGGGCAGGCGGGAAAAATCGGGCCATATCAGGTCGTTGAACACATGGGCCCGCAGCGCGGCCAGGGTGTCGGGCAGGGCATGCACGCACAGGGGGCGCCCACGCCGGGTGCCCACGGCATCCAGCATGAGCGGCAGCGCCGCAATATGGTCCAGGTGTGCATGGGTCAGCACCACGTGCTGAATGGCGGCCATTTCGTCCAACGTGAGGTCGCCCACACCCGTGCCCGCGTCCACCAGCAGGTGTTCGTTCACGAGAAATGACGTGGTTCGGGCACCGCGCGCAATGGCCCCGGCACAGCCCAGCACTCTCACACGCAGCGGCGCAGGGGTGTTCATTTGGTGTCAAACCTTGTGGTGCCATCCCAGTTGGCGCTGGGGGGATGGGTTCGGGCAAGCTGCACGCGTTTGGTGTAGAAGGCGTACAACGGACGGGGCGGGCACAACCGCATCACGTTCAGCAGGTGCACGTCACACGCATCCCAATCTTGTGCGCGGTATGCCTTGGGCACTGGCGCCCACAGCCGAAGTTCTTCTTGAAGTGCGCTGGCAGGGGCACCGGCCTCGGGGCGCAACAGGGTGTAGACGGTGACGGCCTTTTCCCGGCCTTTCACGGCCACGGTGTCCACCTCTTGCCACGCAAATTCGGGCGCGTGGCGCCGGGTGTCTTCACTCACCAACCAGTCCACGCCGTAGTGGCGGGTCAGTCCTTCCAGCCGGGCGGCCAGGTTCACCGCGTCGCCCATCACGGTGTAGCTGCGGCGGATGTCTGAGCCCATGTCGCCCACCAGCATGGGCCCGGTGTTGAGCCCGATGCCCACGCCCACGGCGGGCCAACCTTTGGCGGCGTGTTCGCGGTTCAGTGTGTCGATGGCGTCCACCATGTCCAGCGCCGCCCCCACCGCCATGCTGGCGTGGGACTGGGCATCGACTGGGGCCCCCCAGAAAGCCATGATGCAGTCGCCCATGTATTTGTCGATGGTGCCCTGGTGGGCGCGCACCACATGGGTCAAACGGCTGAACACGGTGTTGAGCAGGGCCTGCAGCTGTGCCGGCGGCATGTTTTCGGACAACTGGGTGAAGCCACGCATGTCGCAAAACATGACCGTCAATTCGCGCGAGGCGGCCTGCATGCTGTAGCGGTCGGGGTCTTTCACCATTTCATCCACCAGCTCGGGGGGAACGTAGGTCCCAAACAGCAGGGCCAAATCCCGCTTGGAGCGGCTTTCCACAAAATAGCCATGGCTCATGTTGAGCGCGAACGCCGTCAACACCACAAACAACGACGACGCCAAGGGCAACACCAGTCCGTGGGCGGTGTAAAGCCACACGTCCAGCGACACGGCCGCCAGCAACACCCCCACGCTCAACAACGTGGCGGGGGTGGCCCCCAGCCAAGGCAAGGCCAACGCCAACAGCAAGCCCACGACCAACGCCACGGCCAATTCGTAGCCCAGCGCGTAATCGGGTTTGACCAACATGCGTCCGTCCAAAAATGCCGACAGCAGGTTGGCATGAACTTCCACGCCTGGGTACACCAAGCCCACTGGTGTGGCACGCAAATCCAACAAACCGGGGGCGGTGGTGCCCACGAGCACCAATTTGTCTTTCAACGACGACGCATTCACCCGCCCATTGAGCAAATCGGTGGCCGACACATAGCGAAACCCACCCCCTGTGGGGCCGCCGAAATGGCGGTAAGGCACGAGGGTGCTGACGCGCTGGTCCACTGGCAGGGCCATGCGATGTTCGCCTTGCTTGAGCACCACACTCTCCAGCCCTTGGTAGGCTTTGGGCAGAAACCGGTGGGGTGGAAACCCTGGCTCCACGGTGCTGTGGGGCATCAACTGGCGCAGCATGGCCAACGCCAACGACTCGTAGTGGTGCCCGGCGTGTTCGGCCACCAGGGGCACAGAACGCACCACGCCGTCCTCGTCTGTGATGGCGTTGAAGAACCCCCCCGAGGCGGCAGCTTGGGCCAGCATGGGCAGGTTGGCCCCATACCCAGTCCAGGTTGTGAAAGCGACGGGGGCACCGTTCAACGCAGGGTTGGAAAAAACGGGTTCGGGCAATTGCCCTGCCGTGCGCCCGCCGCGGTCACTGGTGAAGTAATACCCCAACACCGATGCCCGGCCTTGGAGTGAATGGGCAAAACGGGCATCGTGGTCCAGCAACGGAGCCAAGGCCTGCACCTGCTCGCCAAACGAGGGCACATCTTTCAACGCACCTTGGGCCAGGTGCCGGAGTTGTGCCAGGCCCGAGCTGTCATCGGGCTCGGCAAACACAATATCAAAGCCCACCACCGCCGCCTGCTGGCGCACAAACAGCTCGTCGGTCAGTGCGGCAAGCTTGCTGCGCGACCAAGGCCAGCGCCCCTGCTCCGCCAAACTGTGCTCGTCAATGTCCACGATGACGATGCGGTCGTCCAAGGTGCGGGGCATGGTGGCCTTGAGCCGCGCGTCGTAAATCAACTCATCGACACGGTCCAAAAGGCCCAAACGGAACACGCCGAAGATGTGCAACAGCACCAGTGCCAAAGGCAACAGGGTGACCAAGGTGCGTGGCAGGTGCTTTCTGAACATGAGCATCCGCCCGCGGCACAACCGGCAGCGCCGGGTCAGAGGGTCACAAACTGCATTTTTGTGCCTGCCAACTCAAGCACATCACCGTTTTTCAGCACCTGGGGCTCGGTGTCCAGGGGAATGTCGTTCAGCATGGGGTGGTTTTGCCCTTCCACCAGCGCCACCACATAGCCGTGGGGCCGGCGGGTGATGGCGGCCACCGCCACGCCGGGTTTGCCAATGGTGGTGACCACTTTCACCAGCACCACTTCACGCCCTGCCGCTGCACCCGACACCACCCGAATGGCGGCCCCGCCTGCCACGGGCGTGTCTGGGTGCGCCGCAGCGGCCGGCCGGATGACCATGGTTTTCTCAAACCCGGCACCGGCTTGTTCGTTCAGGAACTTGAGCTTGTGTTTGCCGATTTCGATGGTGTCGTTGTGGCGCAGCAGTTGCTTTTTGACCGCTTTGCCATTGATGTAGGTGCCGTTGGTGCTGTTGAGGTCTTCAATGTGCACGTCAGCCCCCATCATCTGGAGCACCGCATGCTCACCACTGACCGCCAGGTTGTCGATGACCACATCGTTGTAGGGGCGGCGGCCCAGCGTTGTGCGGTCTTTGGTCAACTGCACTTCTTTGATGACAACACCGTCGATCGAGACGATCATTTTCGGCATGGCCGACTCCAATCTGTTCTTTTCATGGGCGCAAAAGGTTTCAACCCCTTCGCAAAATGCGTGAGAAAAATCCCTGAGCGCCCGATTCTGCCTTTGCGCCGACCAGTATGACCGAAATATTGTCACGCCCCCCCGCGTCGTTGGCCGCCCGGATCAGGGCCGTTGCACGCTCTTGCAGGCTGGACTTGGCCCACAGAATGCGGGCCAGGTCTTCGTCATCCACCATGTCGCTCAGCCCGTCAGAGCACATCAGGTAGACATCGCCCAACACCGGTGTGTGTTCCGTCACGTCCACCTGCACCCCCTCTTCCACACCCAGTGCGCGGGTCACCAGGTTTTTGTGCGACGCCACCTTGGCCTGCGCAGGCGTGATCAGCCCCGCGTCCAGTTGCTCCTGCAAAAGCGAGTGGTCACGCGTCAGTTGGGTCAGCTTGCCCTGACGCCACAAATAGCACCGGGAGTCCCCCACGTGGGCCAACAGCACACGCCCAGCCACAAACACACCCACCACGATGGTGGTGCCCATGCCACTGAACTGAGGGTTGGCATTGGCAGCGTTGTAAATCGACTGATTGGCATTGACCACACACGCGTCCATGGCGTGTTTGATGTCGCTTGCGGTGCATTGGGGTGCCGCCTCTTCCAGCCAGCGGGACAACTCGGCTCGCACAAAAGTCACCGCCATGGCACTGGCGATTTCACCGGCGTTGTAGCCCCCCATGCCATCGGCCAACACGGCCACGCCCTGCGCGGTGTCAAGAGCGACGGAGTCTTCGTTGTTTTCCCTCAGCAAGCCAGGGTCGGTCAGGCCGGCGTATTCAAAGTTCATGCGGGCCTTTCTGGTGAAGCAGGCAAAACCACCGTGGTGGCGAACCCTTCTGGGGAACCAGGGTGGGTGTCTTCAAAATCCACCGAGGCGGAAGCCGCCTGTGGCGCGGTCAGCATACCCGCCAGACTGTGCCGCAAATCACGCGCCATGTCGTTGCCCCGGGCGTACCGCACGTCCAGCCCCTTGGCCATGGCTTTGCCCACCACCACCGCCAATGCAGCGGGAAGGTCAGGGCGAACGGTGCGCACATCGGGGGCGGGTTCGTTGGCGATTTTGAACATCAACTCGGCCATGGAGTCTGCTCGATAAGGCAACACACCGGTCAACAGCTGAAATGCCATGACCCCCAGCGAATACAAGTCTGATCGGCCATCGACCTTTTTGCCTGTAATTTGCTCAGGTGACATGAAACTGGGTGTGCCCAACACCATGCCCGTGCGGGTGCGGCTGGCATCGGTCACACGGGCAATGCCAAAGTCTGTGACCTTGACTGTGTCTGACAGGCCCTCGTACATCACGTTGGCGGGCTTGATGTCGCGGTGCACCACATTCAGCTGGTGGGCATAGTCCAGTGCCTCGGCCACCCGGGCCACAACAGAGACGACCTGTGCAACCGGCAACAGATGCCCCACCCGCGTGTGCTCGGACAAATCTTTGCCCTTGAGAAACTCCATGGCGATGTAAGCCAGCTCATGGTCCTCACCTGCATCAAAAATAGTCACGATGTGCTGGTGCTGCAAACGCCCGGCGGTTTCGGCCTCACGAAAGAAGCGTTGGCGCGCGTCTTCCAGCTCCTCGCCTTCAAATTCGCGCGCCAACGCCATGGTTTTGATGGCCACCACCCGGCCAATTTTCGGGTCTTTGCCCAGGTACACCACCCCCATGGCCCCCTTGCCCAGCTCCTTCTCCACTTGGTAGCGACCCAACATCGGCTTTTCAATGCCTGCGTCCCCCAGAACCACGGTGGACCCGGGGTGAGCGCCCGCCCCCCCCAGCAACACCGTTTCAGACAGCGATTTGACCCGCTTGAGCTTGGCTTGCAGGTCTTTGAAATGTTTGTCGAACGTGGCCATGTGCTGGTACACGGCCTCTGCCTTGTTGAATTGCCGCTTGCGCTCAAAATCCAGCGCCAGGTTCAGCAGGTTGTCCATCACCGCATCGCTCAGGGGCACACGGCGAAAGCGGTCAAACGCCATGTCCAGCTGGCCTTGCCCTTGCAAAGCCAATCCCATCAAACGGTTGGTTTCGGCTGACTCTTCGTCTGCTTCCTGTTTGCCCGCCTCGGTGACCAAAAACCGTTTGGTCGTCAGGCCAAGGTAGCCCAGCACCAACATAACCGCAGGCAACACCAACGGCAGCCAAATGTGCTGCCGCGACACGGCCCAGTATTCGACAAGCAGCAACCCCGCCCACAGGAGCCCGGTGACCAAGGCCGCAGGGGCTCCGGCCAGACGCGGCAACCCGAACATCAGGTAGAGGGCCACCGCCAGAAAAACCGCCAGTTGGGTGGCCGTGGCCCAGTCGGGGGTTTCGAAAAAGTGGTTGCTGAGCAGGCTGGAGGTTTCGTGCGCCATCACGGCCGCGGGCGACAACGCCGCACTCACGGGCGTGGAGAGCTGGTCACCCACCCCGGTGGCGGTGGCCCCAATGACCACCACCTTGCCCGCGTATTTGCTTGCAGGGATCTTGCCCGCATACACGTCGTAGAACGAATCGGTGACAAAGGCTGGGGCATTGGCGTCCCCGCTGTAGTACTGGGGCAGCACCCGGCCTCGTGCGTCGACAGGGAGCCGCAGCCCGCCCAGCACCAGAGCGCCATCGGTTTCCTGTGCCAAACCTTTGAGGTCCAGGTTCAAAGCATGGGCCGCGGCCAACATTCCCAAACCTGGCAGCACTTGCCCACCGTGGTTCAAAAACAAGGTGCTGGCGCGAACCACCCCGTCCACCTCATCGGGCAACTGGGTCAGGTGGCCCACGGCCACAGCCCGCTCGGCCAGGCCGGCAATCGGCCACTGCACCGAATCCACCGGCGGCAATGTGGCGGTGGCAAAAGCAGCACCCGCCAGGGGCTTGGCAAAGGCGGGCAGCCCTGTATCGGGCAAACCCAAACCGTCACCCGGGGTGGCAAATGCGGGCAGCAACACATTTCCCGCTTGCCCCAAGCTGGCGGCCAGCCGTGTGTCTGTGTCCAGGCCCACCTTGGCGTCGCCAATCACGCCCTTCACACGGGCCACCCATGGCTCCGTATCGGGAGCCCCCGCCAAGGCTTGTTCAATTTGCCGCACAAACTGCAAACCGGCATCGGCCTGGGGCTCAAAAAAGAACGTGGTGTGGACCACGGTTTTGGCCTTTGCAGCCGCCAGGGTGTCCACCATGCGGGCGTGAACATCGCGCGACCAAGGCCAACGCCCGATGTTGCGAATGCTTTGGTCATCAATGGCCAAGATCACCACCTTGTCAGACGGGCGGCGATCGGTCTGTGTGGCGGCGAAATCGAAAAAGCGCCGCTCCAAGCGGTCAAAGAAAGGCGTGGTCTGTTGGACCAGCAGTGCCACGAGCGCAATCAACAGCGCGGCCATCCAATCTGAGCGCCAAAAAGAAAGGCCCTGCCTGCCGCCGCGTGATTTCATGACACATCCTGTCCATTGAGAGGCCGGGGGCGGGGAGAAGCCCCGCCCTGTGGCTCAGGGGGCCGGGGCTTGGTCTCTTTTCTTCATGACCGTGCCCACCGCCAACACAAGCAAAGCACCAAAGACACCTGCGCCATAACTGGTCCAGGCCCCTACCACGGGCTTTGCCCCATCAACGGCTTGCGCCAAATAAGGCAACAGTGCCGGGTCGGTCACGACCATGGAGCCCGCGATCCATCCCAGCAACATGCCCCCCAGCACAATGATGACCGGAAACCGCTCCATCAATTTGATCACCATCTGGCTGCCCCACACGATGATGGGAATGCTGACCAGCAAACCAAACACGACCAGCGGAATCTTGTGGGCACCGCCCGCGCCCTCAGCGGCACCGGCGATGGCAATCACGTTGTCGATGCTCATGACCAAATCGGCCACGATGACGGTTTTCACCGCTGCCCACAGCTTGTCGCTGGATTCAATGTTGCCGTGCTCGTCTTCGTCGTCGGGGGCCAACAGCTTCACGCCGATCCACACCAGCAACACCGCACCAATGATCTTCAAATAAGGAACGGCGAGCAAAGCCAGGGCAAACACGATCAAGATCACGCGCAACACAATGGCACCGGCCGTGCCCCACAAAATGCCCAACCGGCGCTGGGCGGGGGGCAGCTTGCGGCAGGCCAATGCAATGACCACGGCGTTGTCGCCACCCAACAAGATGTCGATCATGATGATCTGGCCCACAGCAAGCCAGAACTGGGTTGTCAAAAATTCTTCCACGGAATGAACTCCCAAAAAAAATGGCAGCGAATGTGCGCTGCCATTTTCCATCCAATGTTGCAGCCACCCGTTGGGGGAAGCCGCAATGCGGGCCCAAATCAAAGCATGGCTTTGAGCAACTTGGCCATTTCGGATGGGTTGCGGGTGACTTTGAAGCCGCATTCTTCCATCACAGCCAGTTTGGCATCGGCCGTGTCGGCACCACCAGAAATCAACGCACCGGCATGTCCCATGCGCTTGCCGGGGGGGGCTGTCACGCCAGCGATGAAGCCCACAATGGGCTTCTTCATGTTGGCTTTGCACCAGCGAGCGGCTTCAGCTTCGTCGGGGCCGCCGATCTCGCCGATCATGATCACGGCATCGGTGTCGGGATCGTCGTTGAACGCGCGCATCACATCGATGTGCTTCAGGCCGTTGATGGGGTCGCCACCGATACCCACGGCGCTGGACTGGCCCAGGCCGATTTCGGTCAGCTGTGCCACGGCTTCATAGGTCAGCGTGCCAGAGCGAGACACCACGCCGATGCGGCCTTTGCGGTGGATGTGGCCGGGCATGATGCCGATTTTGATTTCGTCAGGCGTGATCAAACCGGGGCAGTTGGGGCCCAACAGCAGGGTTTTCTTGCCACCGGCGGCTTCTTTGGCCTTCATGCGGTTGCGCACTTCCAGCATGTCACGCACGGGAATGCCTTCGGTGATGCAGATGGCCAAGTCCAGGTCGGCTTCCACCGCTTCCCAGATGGCAGCCGCCGCGCCTGCGGGTGGCACGTAAATCACGGAAACGGTGGCACCCGTTTCAGACGCTGCTTCTTTGACAGAAGCGTAGATTGGAATGTCAAAAATCTTTTCGCCGGCCTTCTTGGGGTTCACGCCCGCCACGAAGCACTCTTTGCCGTTTGCGTATTCCTGGCACTTTTCGGTGTGGAACTGACCGGTCTTGCCCGTGATGCCCTGGGTGATGACCTTGGTGTTTTTGTTGATGTAGATCGACATGTTGCTTAACCTTTCACCGCTTTAACAGCCGCCTGTGCGGCTTCTGCCATGGTGTCCACCGAAATGATCGGCAAACCGCTGTCGGCCAGCATTTTCTTGCCCAACTCTTCGTTGGTGCCCTTCATGCGCACGACCAGTGGCACGCTCAGGTTCACGGCCTTGCAAGCGGTGATCACGCCGGTGGCGATGGTGTCGCACTTCATGATGCCGCCGAAGATGTTGACCAGAATGCCTTTGACCTTGGGGTTTTTCAGCATGATCTTGAAGGCTTCGGTCACCTTCTCGGGGGTGGCACCGCCGCCCACGTCCAGGAAGTTGGCGGGCTCTGCACCGAACAACTTGATGGTGTCCATGGTGGCCATGGCCAAACCGGCGCCGTTCACCAAGCAACCGATGTTGCCGTCGAGGCTGATGTACGCCAGGTCGAACTTGGAGGCTTCGATTTCAGCAGGGTCTTCTTCGTCCAGGTCGCGCAGCGCCACGATTTCAGGGTGGCGGAACAGGGCGTTGGAGTCGAAGTTGAACTTCGAGTCCAGGGCCATCAACTGGTTCTTGCTGTCGCGGTTCAGGGGGTTGATTTCCACCAGCGATGCATCGGTGTCCATGTAGCACTTGTAGAGCTTTTGGAACACGTCGATCGCCTGGGCGGTCGATTCGGCGGGCAAGCCAATGCCGTTGGCAATTTTGGCGGCCTGCTCGGCACCCAAGCCGGTCAGCGGGTCGATGAATTCGGTGATGATTTTTTCGGGGGTGGAGTGCGCCACTTCCTCGATGTCCATGCCGCCTTCGCTGGAAGCGATAAAGGCCAGCTTCTGCGTGGTGCGATCGGTCACGATCGACACGTAGTATTCCTTCTGGATATCGGCGCCGTCTTCAATGTACAGGCGACGCACTTTTTGGCCTTCAGGGCCGGTCTGGTGGGTCTTGAGCTGCATGCCCAGGATTTCGCCCGCGATGCGCTTGACGTCTTCAATGGTCTTGGCAACCTTCACGCCGCCGCCCTTGCCACGGCCACCGGCGTGGATCTGAGCTTTCACCACCCAAACCGGCCCACCGAGTTTTTGAGCGGCTTCAACAGCCTCTTGAACGGTGAAAGCGGGAATGCCGCGCGGAACGGGCACACCGAAATTGCGCAAGATGTCCTTGCCTTGGTACTCATGAATCTTCATGGATGGTCTCTCAAGAGTCGACAGTGAAAGCGTCGGCCAGACATTCGGCAATTCATCAGCAAGTGGTTGTGTTCAGCCGCTGCACGGAGTCACAAAATGTGGGCGCGTGACGCACCGACGCGGAATGTATCATGGTGCAACGCACAATTCTTGTGCCAGACTGACAAGCATTTTGATAGCAAACATGCGCATGCGCGCATGCTCATCCCCCAAAAGGCACCCCATGGCACGTGTTTTCATAGACGGCGAAGCTGGCACCACCGGCTTGCAAATTCGCGAACAACTGGCCGACATGCCCGGCATTGAATTGCTGAGCATTGCGCACGAAGACCGCAAAAACCCAGATGCCAAGAAGGCCCTGCTGGCACAGGCCGACGTGGTCATTTTGTGCCTGCACGACGACGCAGCCCGCGAAACCGTGGCCCTGGTCGATGCGCTGGACGCCGCAGGACAAACCTCACCCCGGGTGATCGACGCGTCCACCGCCCACCGGGTGGCCCCCGGCTGGGTCTATGGCTTTCCAGAACTGTCCGCTGCGCAGCGCGGCGCCGTGGTCAGCGCCCGACGCGTGGCCAACCCCGGCTGCTACGCCACCGGGGCCATTGCGCTGCTGCACCCGCTGGTGGCCTGCGGCTTGCTGCCTGCCGACCACCCCGTGGTGCTGCCCGCCGTCAGCGGGTATTCGGGCGGCGGCCGCCCCATGATCGAAGCCTATGAAGCGGGCACCGCGCCGCTGTTCGAGTTGTACGCACTGGGCCTGGCACACAAACACATCCCGGAAATCATGGCCATGACCGGCCTCACGCGCCGCCCGGTGTTTGTGCCATCTGTGGGCAACTTCCGCCAGGGCATGCTGGTGCAATTGCCCCTGCACCTGGACGAACTGCCCGGCAAGGTCACAGCCGGTGACTTGCACCAGGCCTTGCTGGCGCACTACGCACCCAGCGTGGCGCAAGGGGGCATGGTCAGCGTGTTGCCCGCCACCGAGTCCGGCAAGCTCGATGCATTGGCCCTGAACGACACCAACCAGCTGGAAATTCGCGTGTTTGGCAACGCAGAGCACCGCCAAGCCGTGCTGGTGGCGCGCTTGGACAACCTGGGCAAAGGCGCCAGCGGCGCGGCCGTGCAAAACCTGAAGCTGATGCTGGGCCTGTGAAGCCATTGGTTTTGTATAGCTGCAAAACCAATACCATCAAGCGCCAGAGGCCTAAAAAGCTTTAAATACCGCCCACCCCATCGTCGAAATCGAGGTCGGGATCGGCGCGGAGCACGCGGCTGACCACCCCAGGGGCAAAGCCCCGGCCCAGCAAAAACCGGGCTTGGGCAGCGCGGGCTTTGGCGTCGGCGGCAGGCGCCCCGAATTTTTTCTGCCACACCGCCCTGGCGCGGGCCCCTTCGGTGTCGGCCAGTTCGGCCACCGTGGCGGCCACCAGTTCGGGCGCCAACCCTTTGGCTTGCAATTCCTGCTTCAGGCGGCCCACCCCCAGCCGGCTGGCGCGGCGGTGCACCACGCTTTGGGCCACACGCGCTTCGCTGATCCAGCCCTGCTCGGCCAGTTGGTCCAGCAATGCCGGCAAATCGTCGTCGGGGCCCGCGTGGGGCCTGAGCTTTTTCAGCAACTCGGCCCGCGAGTGTTCGCGCTGGGACAACGCCTTGAGCGCCCGCCCTTTCAGCGACAAAGCCTGCCCGGTGCGGCCCCCCAGGCTCATTCGGCCACCGGGTCCTTGCCTTGCGACGAGGCGGGCAGCAGTGGCACGCCCAGGGCTGCGCGCACTTTGTTTTCAATTTCGTGTGCCAAGGCGCGGTTCTCGCGCAAGAACTCACGGGCGTTGTCGCGGCCTTGGCCGATTTTTTCGCCTTGGTAGGCGTACCACGCACCGGATTTTTCGATCAGGTTGTGGGCCACCGCCAAGTCGATGATTTCACCCTCGCGGCTGATACCCTGGCCGTACATGATGTCGAACTCGGCGGTTTTGAAGGGCGAGGCCACCTTGTTCTTCACCACCTTCACCTTGGTTTCGCTGCCAATCACCTCGTCGCCCTTTTTGATGGAGCCCACGCGGCGGATGTCCAGGCGGACCGACGAGTAAAACTTCAGCGCGTTGCCGCCCGTGGTGGTTTCGGGGCTGCCAAACATCACACCGATCTTCATGCGGATCTGGTTGATGAAGATGACCGTGCAATTGGCCTTTTTGATGGTGGCGGTGAGTTTGCGCAGGGCCTGGCTCATCAGGCGGGCTTGCAGGCCTGGCAGGCTGTCGCCCATTTCGCCCTCCAGCTCGGCTTTCGGGGTCAACGCGGCCACCGAGTCCACGATGATCAGGTCCACCGCCGCCGAGCGCACCAGGCTGTCCACAATTTCAAGCGCCTGCTCGCCGGTGTCGGGCTGCGAAATCAGCATGTCTTGCAGGTTCACGCCCAAGGCCTGGGCGTATTGGATGTCCAGCGCGTGTTCGGCGTCCACAAAGGCGCAGGTGCCGCCCAGCTTTTGCATCTCGGCCACCACTTGCAGGGTGAGCGTGGTTTTGCCCGACGACTCGGGACCGTAAATTTCCACCACACGGCCACGGGGCAGGCCACCCACGCCCAGCGCCACGTCCAGCCCCAGCGAGCCGGTGGACACCACCTGGATGTCTTCGATCACCTCTCCGGCCCCCAGCCGCATGATGGTGCCCTTGCCGAACTGTTTTTCGATCTGCGCCAGGGCGGCTTGCAGGGCTTTGGCTTTTTCGGCGTTGACGGGTTTGGCGGTGGTTTCCATGGCGGGCCTCGGGGTGTGGGGTTGAACAAGGCACCCATGTTTTTTCAAACAGGCTGGATGCGTGTACAGCAGTGTAATCAGTGTTTTTGCAGCCTCAAACAAAATATTTGGTCAGTTTTCCTGATTAAATACCGCATGCTTGAAACACCTTTGTCCCAGGCCCCCACGGCCACGGCGCAGCTGTGGCAACACAGCCACCTGGGCCACCTGCTGTGGCAGGGCCAGCAGCGGTTTGAGCAGCGGGTGCTGGCCCTGATGATGGCCGACGTGCACGCCCCGCTGGCCTTGTCCAACCTGGCGGCGCGTGCCCACATTGGGGCGGCGCACGTCCACATCACCCGCCACCTGCCGCTGGGCGGCGCGCGCCTGACCGAGCTGGCCCAGCGCGCCCGCATGACCAAACAGGCCATGGCCGACCTGGTGGACCAGTGCGAAGCCTGGGGCCTGGTGGAGCGCCAACCCGACCCGCTGGACCGCCGCGCCCGCCGCGTGGCCTTCACGGCTCTGGGGCAAGACTGGTTGGCCACGTTCGGCCGTGCCGTGTCGCAAGCCGAGGCCGAATTCCGCGCCCAGGTGGGCACCGACGTGGCCACGGTGGTGTTGCTGGGGCTGGAGGCCTACACACAAGACGGCTGAAACCCGGCCGACACAGGGGAAAGCCCGGGCCAGAACCCCGCCATGCGGCCCCTAAAATGCCGCCACCGCGCCCCAAGCGCCAAGGCCCCACCAGCCCCGAAGAGGAACAACGGATGCGAATCCTGATAGCGGAAGACGACCAAGTGTTGGCAGACGGCCTGCTGCGCACCCTGCGCGCGGCCGGTGCCGCCGTGGACCATGTGGCCAGTGGCAGCGAGGCCGATGCCGCGCTGATGACCAACAACGAGTTCGACCTGCTCATCCTCGACCTGGGCCTGCCACGCATGCACGGGCTGGAGGTGCTCAAGCGCCTGCGCTCGCGCGGGTCCACGCTGCCGGTGCTCATCCTGACCGCGGCCGACAGCGTGGAAGAGCGCGTGAAGGGCCTGGACTACGGGGCTGACGACTACATGGCCAAACCCTTCAGCCTGCAAGAGCTGGAAGCCCGCGTGCGCGCCCTCACCCGCCGGGGCATGGGCGGCGCCAGCAGCACCATCAAACACGGCCCGCTGATTTACGACCAGGCCGGGCGTGTGGCCACCATCGAAGGCAAGATGGTGGAGCTGTCCGCCCGCGAACTGGGCCTGCTGGAAGTGCTGCTGCAACGCGCGGGCCGCCTGGTCAGCAAAGACCAGCTGGTGGAGCGCCTGTGCGAGTGGGGCGAAGAGGTGAGCAACAACGCCATCGAGGTGTACATCCACCGCCTGCGCAAGAAGATCGAGAAGGGCCCCATCCGCATTGCCACCGTGCGCGGCCTGGGCTACTGCCTTGAAAAAATCCCCGGCTGAAGAAGCCGCGTCCAGCCTGACGGCCTTCGGGCTGTTTCAGCGCGAAAAGCGCAGCCTGTTCGGGGAAATCCTGGACTGGATGCTCACCCCCCTGCTGCTGCTGTGGCCGCTCAGCCTGGCCCTGACCTGGTGGGTGGCGCAAGGCATTGCGGGCAAACCGTTTGACCGCGCACTGGAATACGACCTGCAGGCCATTGCCCAGTTCGTGGTGGTCAAACAAGGCAAGGTGCAGCTCAACCTGACCGGCCAGGCCCGCGACATCTTGCGGGCCGACGACGCCGACCTGGTGTACTACCAGGTGCGCGGCCTGAAGGGCGAACACATCAGCGGCGAGGCCGACTTCCCCAGCCCGGCCGACGACGTGGAGCCCGAGGCAGGCAAGGTCATGCTGCGCACCGACGCCATCCGGGGCGATGACGTGCGGGTGGCCTACACCTGGCTGCGCCACGAAGCCGCGCCCGACCAGCTGTTGCTGGTGCAAGTGGCCGAAACCCTGGCCAAACGCTCCACCCTGGCCACCGAAATCATCAAAGGCGTGATGGTGCCGCAGTTCGTCATATTGCCCCTGGCCGTGCTGCTGGTGTGGATGGCGCTGGTGCGCGGCATACGCCCGCTGAACGACCTGGAGCAACGCATCCGCGCCCGCAAACCCGACGACCTGAGCCCGCTGGACGAATCGTTTGTGCCCGAAGAGGTGGCGCCGCTGGTGTCGTCCATCAACGACCTGCTGAACCGGCTGAAGGCGTCGCTCAGCACCCAAAAGCGCTTTTTGGCCGACGCGGCCCACCAGCTCAAAACGCCGCTGGCGGGCCTGCGCATGCAAGCCGACATGGCGCAGCGCGAAACGCGGCCCGAGGAAATTCACCGCTCGCTGCAACAAATTGCCCGCTCCAGCGTGCGCGCCACCCACACCGTGAACCAGCTGCTGGCCCTGGCCCGCGCCGAAACCACGGGCCGCACCCTGCCCACCGCCACCATCGACCTGGCACGCATCGTGACCGAGGTGGTGCAAGACTCGGTGCCCCGCGCGCTGGACAAAAAAATCGACCTGGGCTACGACGGCCCGCAAACCGTGCCCCCCGAATGCCTGATGGACGGCAACCCCACACTGCTGAGCGAGCTGGTGCGCAACCTGGTGGACAACGCCCTCAACTACACCCCCAGTGGCGGCGTGGTGACGGCCCGTGTGTTGGTGGACCCGTTCAGTGGCGTGCAAATTTTGCAGGTGGAAGACACCGGCATGGGCATTCCGGAAAACGAGCGCGAGCTGGTGCTGCAACCCTTTTACCGCGCGCTGGGCACCAACGTGGACGGTTCGGGCCTGGGCTTGGCCATCGTGCACGAAATTGCCCAGCAACACGGGGCCGACCTGAAGATGGAAGACGCCCACCCCGGCCGCCACCCACCTGGCCTGCGGGTGGGGGTGCGCTTCCACAACCCCAACCGGCCCAGCACCGAGTGAATTACAAGCTTTTTAGGCCTCTACCTATTGATGGTATTGGTTTTCAAGCTATTCATTTACCCATCCGCCACCCCACCTGAGGAGGGTGTGGCGATTTCTCTCACTTCTTGGCTGCTGCGGTTTTGCGCGCCACCTTCTTCGCCGCAGGCGCCTTGGCTGCAGCGGTTTTGGCGGCTGGGGCGGCACCTGCTGCCGCCGTTTTGCGTGGCGGGAATTTGCTGGCGCGGGGTTCGAACTCGAACACCACCTTGCCCTCTTTCGCGTCCCAGGCCAGGAAGGCCTTGAACGCGCGGCGGGTGCGCATGGACACAAACTTGTCCAGCAAATCGGTCTTGCCAGTGGCCAGCAGTTTTTTAACCTGCTCAACTTCCACCGTCTGCTGGAGGATGACCTTGCCGCTCTTGAAGTCGCAGCTGGGCGTGGGTTGGGCGACGGTGGGCACCGACTTTTCGCACACGTAGTTGGCCCCGTGCTCGTGCACGGCGCTGCCGCACTTGGGGCAGGCACCCAGGTTTTCGGCCTCGCCAAACTCCACCAGCTCGCCGGTTTCCTCGGCCTTTTTGTCGTCGCCGAAGTCGAATTCCAGCTTCCAGTTGCTGTCATCGTCGGCAAACACCAGCTTCATTTCGGCCACAAACGGCCAGCCGGCTTTGGAGCGGAAGCCGTCCAACGGACCAATGTGGCGGTCGCGCAAAAAGGCTTCTGCCTCGGCCGTTTCAAAGGTGCGGCCGGCGGGCGACTTGGTGAACGAGAAACCGCAGCCTTCGCTGTGGCCGTCAGCGCCCACGCACGTGAACCGGCGGTAGTTTTCTTTCACCACGCCGCCGCAGTTGGGGCAGGGTGTGGGCAGGGTGGCGTAGTCGCCGGGGATGGTGTCGCGGTCGTATTCCTTGGCTTTTTGCACCATGCGCTGCGTCATGTCGGCAATGTCGCGCATGAAGGCTTCGCGGCTGAGCTGGCCGCGTTCCATCAACGACAGCTTGTGCTCCCAGTCGCCCGTGAGGTCGGGGCGCGACAGTTCTTCCACCTGCAGGCCGCGCAGCAGCGTCATGAGCTGGAAGGCTTTGGCGGTGGGAATCAGCTCGCGGCCCTCGCGCAGCATGTATTTCTCGGCAATCAGCCCTTCAATGATGCTGGCGCGGGTGGCTGGCGTGCCCAGGCCTTTTTCCTGCATGGCTTCGCGCAGCTCTTCGTCGTCAATCAGTTTGCCCGCGCCTTCCATGGCGCCCAGCAGCGTCGCTTCGGAGTAACGGGCGGGGGGCTTGGTTTTCAGGCCTTTGGGGTCTGCCGCCGTGTTGTGCACGGTTTCGCCGGGGGCCACGGGCACCAGGTTCTGGCCTTTGTCGCCTTCTTTGGCGTCGGCCACGTCTTCAGCGGCTTCTTTGCCGTACACGGCCATCCAGCCCGGCTTGACGAGCACCTTGCCTTCGGTTTTGAAGTTGTAGGCCTGGCCACTGCGTTCAACCGTGGAAATGCGGGTGGTGACGGTGAATTCCGCTGGCGGGAAAAACACCGCCAAAAACCGCCGCACCACCAGGTCGTACAGCTTTTGCTCGGCCTCGCTCAGGCCACTGGGCGCTTGCAGCGTGGGGATGATGGCGAAGTGGTCACTCACCTTGGCGTTGTCAAACACGCGCTTGGTGGGCTTGATGTAGCCGTTGTTCAGCGCGGTCAGCGCGTGGGGCGCCAGGTGGTTCATGCCGCTGTCGGCCAGCATCTCGAAGGTCTGTTTGACCGTGGGCAAATAGTCTTCGGGCAGGGCGCGGCTGTCGGTACGCGGGTAGGTCAGGGCCTTGTGGCGTTCGTACAGACTTTGCGCCAGCGCCAGCGTGGTTTTGGCGCTGAAGCCAAAACGGCCGTTGGCCTCGCGCTGCAGGCTGGTCAGGTCGTACAACAGGCCGCTGGCCTGGGTGGTGGGCTTGCTTTCTTCGCTGACGCGGGCGGGTTGCTGGCGTGAGGCGTCGGCAATTTGCTGTGCCTGCGCCTCGGTCCACACGCGGTCGGCGCGTTGCTCGGGGTCGGCTGCGTCGCCTGTGGGTTTCTTGAACGCGGGGTCGAACCACTTGGCAGGGTATTCACCGGCCTGGGCCTGGAAGCTGGCGTGCACTTCCCAATAGTTGCGGCTGACGAACTGGCGGATTTTTTCTTCCCGCTCCACCACCACGGCCAGCGTGGGGGTTTGCACCCGGCCCACGGTGGTCAGGAAGAAGCCCCCGTCGCGGCTGTTGAATGCCGTCATGGCGCGTGTGCCGTTGATGCCCACCATCCAGTCGGCCTCGGAACGGCTGCGGGCGGCATCGGCCAGCGGGCGCATCTGCTCGTCGCTGCGCAGGTGCGTGAAGCCGTCGCGGATGGCCTGCGGCGTCATGGACTGCAGCCACAGCCGTTGCACGGGCTTGCCCAGGGGCTTTTTGCCCCCGGCGTATTGCTCGATCAGCCGAAAAATCAGCTCCCCCTCGCGGCCCGCGTCACACGCGTTGACCAGCGCCGTCACGTCTTTGCGTTTGGCCAGTTTCACCACGGCGCTCAGGCGCGATTTGGTTTTGTCGATGGGCTTCAGGTCGAAGTACGGCGGCAGCACGGGCAGGTGGGCAAAGCTCCACTTGCCGCGCTTCACGTCAAATTCTTCGGGGGCGGCAATTTCCACCAGGTGGCCCACCGCAGACGTGACCACGTGGGTGTCGTTCTCAAAATAGTCGTCGTGTTTGTCGAACTTGCCTGCCACAGGGGTCAGGGCTCGAACGATGTCTTGGGCCACGGACGGCTTCTCGGCAATCACCAAAGTTTTCATCTCTACAATTCGCCTCGTCGTGCGCGCACAAGCGCGCTGGTGGGTGTGCGCAGGTGCGCACATGCATGACAAAACCTTACCAAAATTTGCCGCCCGTGCCGAAGACGCCCACAGACCGCACAGCCCCGGCCCCCACGGGCACACGCCGCACCCAGGTGCGCCGCTCCGGCGTGCACGGCAAGGGGGTGTATGCCCTGGTGCCCCTCAAGGCCGGCGAACGGCTGCTGGAGTACACGGGCGAACTCATCACCTGGCCCGAGGCCCTGCGCCGCCACCCGCACGACCCGGCACAGCCGCACCACACGTTTTACTTTCACATCGACGACCAGCGCGTGATAGACGCCAAGTTCGGCGGCAACAGCTCGCGCTGGATCAACCACAGCTGCGCCCCCAATTGCGCGGCCAGCCAGGAAGGCCAGCGTGTGTTCATCGACGCGCTGTGCGACATCGCCGCGGGTGAAGAGCTGTTTTACGACTACGGCCTGGTCATTGACGAACCCCTGACCCCCCAGTTGAAAGCCGACTACCCCTGCTGGTGCGGCCACGGCGTGTGCCGGGGCACTTTGCTGGCCAGCACGGCACCGGCGGCCAAGCCACGGCGCACACGCGCCAAACCCAAAGGCTGACCACCCCCATGCCCACGCCCGAACACACACCCTTGGCCGCCTGCGTGGCTTCTCTCAACCAGGCCGCCGAAGCCGTGTGGCCCGCCATGGCCCAAACCCTGGCCGA
The DNA here is from genome assembly GCA_049653005.1 of Burkholderiaceae bacterium. Taxonomy (GTDB): domain Bacteria; phylum Pseudomonadota; class Gammaproteobacteria; order Burkholderiales; family Burkholderiaceae_C; genus UBA2334. The sequence continues at coordinate 27,074 of JBASFL010000050.1, forward strand.
GCACCCCGCACCGGCCATGGCCGGTTTCACGGTGGAGGTGGTGCCCAGCATCGACTCGACCAACGCCGAGCTGATGCGCCGCGCCCGCTCAGGCCCCCACGGCCAGGCCCCCACGTTGCTGGTGGCCGCCGACCAGACCGCCGGGCGCGGCCGCATGGGCAAAACCTGGCTCAGCCAACCCGGCCACAGCCTGACGTTTTCGCTGCTGCTGCCCCTGCAGCCCGCGCACTGGGCCGGGCTGTCGCTGGCGGTGGGCGTGAGCGTGGCCGATGCGCTGGGGCCTTTGCTGCCCCCCAGCGTGGGCGAACACTTGCGCCTGAAGTGGCCCAACGACCTGTGGCTGGACGGCGCCAAACTGGCGGGCATTCTGGTGGAGACCGCACACCTGGGCGCAGGCGCCTGCGTGGTGGTGGGCGTGGGCATCAACATCGAAGCCCCGGTGCCCGACCCCAGCGCCACCTGGACCGGTGTGCCCCCCACTGGCCTGGTGGCCCACACCCCCCACCCAGGCGGGCTGGACACCGGCGCGGTGCTGCGCGCCGTGGCCCCCGCGCTGCTGCGCGACTTGCTGGCTTTTGAGGCCCTTGGCTTTTCCGCCTTTGCCCAGCGTTTTGCCCAACGCGACGCTTTGCGCGACCACCCGCTGGTGCTGTCGGACGGCAAAAATGCCCCCACACACGGCACCGGCTGCGGCGTGGACGACCAAGGGGCCTTGCTGGTGCTCACCCCCGAAGGCATGCAAACCGTGCACAGCGCCGACGTGAGCGTGCGACCAGCGGTGGGTGCCACGCCATGATGCGTGCCACCTTGCTGGTGCTGGTGCTGGCCAACGCGGGTTATTTCTCTTGGGCACAAGGCCACTGGTCGGCACTGGCAGGGGCGGGCGGCTGGGCAGACCCCGCCCCGTTGCGCGAACCCCAGCGGCTGGCACAACAACGCCAGCCCGAACGGCTGACCGTTTTGGCCGCCACACCCGCCGCCCCCGCAGAAGCAGACCGCCCCCCACCCAAAGTGCCTGGTGCGGCAGCCGTTGCGTGCCTGCAAGCCACCGCCCTCAGCGACACACAGGCCGTGGGCCTGCGCGGTGCCTTGGCCACGGCCCTGCCCGACGGCGGCTGGCAGATAGAAACCACCGTGCAGCCCGCCCGGTGGGTGGTGTACCTGGGCAAATTCCCCAGCGCCGAGGCGCTGCGCACCCGCAAAGCCGAACTGCGCGCGGCCAAGGTGGACCACCGGGACGTGAACAACCCCGTGCTGCAACCCGGCCTGGCACTGGGCACCTTCCCCACCGAGGCAGCGGCCACCCAAGCGCTGCGCGACGTGACGCGCAACGGCATCAAAAACGCGAAAGTGGTGACCGAGCGGCCCGAAACCCGCCAGCACACGCTGACCTTGCCAAAGGCCACCCCGGCACTTCAGGACACCGTGCAGGACCTCAACAGCGGCCTGACCGGCGCGGCCCCGCTGGACTGGCAAGCCTGCCCCGGCTGAACGCCAGGGCCGCCAACCAGGCCCACAAAGCCAAACCCCACACCACGCCGGTATGACCACCGCCACCGCTGTCGACCACCGGCGTGGTGGGTTCGGTCGGGGCGGGGGTGGGCAACACCACCGGGGTGGCGGCGGCCAACGCCAGGGAAGCGTCCAACACACCAGCGCCGCAGCTGTCGGTGGTGCAGTTGCACACCGTTTGTGACAACGCGGTGGGGCTGCAGGTGGGCAGGTGGGCCTGCGCGGTGTGTGGACGCACCGAGGCTTTCAGCAAGCGGGACAAGTCGGCAGGCCCCAGCGTGGGCTGCACGCTCAACATGAGGGCGGCCGTGCCCGCCACGAGCGGCGCGGCAAAACTGGTGCCCACCAACGACCCGTACACCGCGTTCTCGGGCACCGTGCGGCCCGAATTCAGGGTGGTAAGCAAACCCGCGTCAGCCCCGCTGCCACCCGTGCCACCGGGCACGACCAGGGCCACGTTGGGGCCGTAGCTGGCATAGCTGGTTTTGGCCCCGTCGCCGCGCACCGCGCCCACGGCCACCACGCCCTTGCAATCGGCTGGCCGGGTCACGGGTTCGGCGGAGTTGCCCGCAGCCACCACCACCAGGGCACCGGCAGCCATGGCGTCGTTCACGGTTTGCTGGTAGGCGCTGTCGCAGGCCCCAGAGCCGCCATAACTGAGGTTGATGACCTTGGCCGGTGTGGCGTTGGTGGGCACACCCGTGACGGGCAAGCCCGCCGCCCACCGCATGCCATCGAGCAGGTCGCTCAGCAGCGCACCGCATTTGCCGGCCACACGCACGGGCAGCACCTGCGCACCCCAGTGCACACCGGCCACACCCGCGCTGTTGTTCGTGGCCGCCGCTATTTGCCCGGCAATGGCGGTGCCGTGCCAGGAGCTGTTGGACACGTCGCAGCCCTCGTACACCGGGCTGAGCGATTCGGCCCGCGTGACCCAGTCGCCCGGGTCGCTGGCGTCGGCATCGCGGCCATTGCCGTCGTTGGCAACGTCCAGCTCGCTCACAAAGTCGTGGCCGGGCAGCAGGTGCCCTGCCAGGTCGGGGTGGTCGTAACGGACGCCGCCGTCCACCACGGCCACCACCTGGGCACGGGCCGCGCCGGTGTTCAGCGCCCAGGCCGCTGGCAGGTTCAGCGCAGACGCGAACACCGTGGGGGCCTGCAAATGCCACTGCTGGGCAAACAAGGGGTCGTTGGGCGTGGTGGTGCTTTGCTGCCGCTGCCAACGCACATTGGGCGTGACGCTGGCCACATCGGGGTGCAGGCGCAGGCGGCGCATGGCGGCCTGCAAGGGCTCGCCGGTCAGGGGCTGGGCAAAGTCCAGCCGCAAGGCGGCGCCTGCCGACCCCACACCGGCCACCGGCACACCGGCCTCCACAGCCAGGGCCTTCAGGCGGTCGGTGCGCAGGGCGTGTTGGCGCTGCCAGGCGGCTTGGGCCTGCTCGCGCAGGGCTTGGGGGCTGTCACGCAGTGCGGCGGGGGCCACCGCTTCGGTCTGCGCCACCGCGCCGGGGCGCAGTTGCACGATCACGCCCGGGCCGGGCAATTCGCGGGCGGCCCCAGCGGCAGTGGCGGCTGTAACGGGCAAGACAGCCAGCGCAGCGGCGCAGGCCAACGTGGGGAGGGGGAAACAAAAACGGTCCATGCCAGTTTCTAGCATGGACCGTGGGGGGCTCTGCACAGGCCCCGTGTAAAGAGCGGTGGGCAGGAAATCAAGCGGACACCACGTGCGCCATCTCCAGGCACTTTTTTGCCATTGACGATGGGGTTGTCACCGTCCACGGACACTTCGCCTTTGAAGCGGCCGTGCACGCTGCCGTAGCTCAGCATGTGGGCGAGGCTTGTTCACCGCAAACCACGAACCATTCCAATCACCTGCTGTCAACCACCGAGTGGCACGGGGCCGGCTCCCCCGCGTTCGCGGGATGGGCAGGAAGGGGGTGGGGCACTAAGGTGCAGGCCAATGTCACACACCGGAGCTGCACCATGAACCGTCCCCTGATTAACACCCTGTTTGCCGCCACGTTTGCCCTGGGCCTGACCGCCTGCGGCGGCGGTGACGACACCGCCACCACCACAACACCCGCACCGGCGCCCACGCCGTCACCGGCACCATCACCGAGCCCTGCGCCCGCACCCACGCCAGCACCCAGCCCCACACCCGCCCCTGCACCGGCGCCCACACCTGCTGCGCCCACGCCATCGCCCTCTCCGGCCCCCGCACCGAGCGCAGGCGCGGGTGCAGCGTCGGAGTGCTTCAACATCGCCTGGTACACCCCCGGCACCACGGCCGTGCTGGACTACGCCATCACCGGGTCGGCCACCGGCACCACGCGCAGCAGCATGACCGTCAGCGGTGGCAAAACCTTCAACGGTCAAACCGGGTTGCTGGAGTTTTTCCAAGACCAGACCACCACGTACAGCGCCCCCGCCACACTCGCCTCGGCAGGCACCATCCCCACGCAATCGCGCTTCTATTTCAGCGAAAACGGGTCGGTGGAAACCGAATACGGCGGCACCATCGCCACCAGCGTGACAGTGGCAGGCATCTCGGTCAGCACCAACACCACCGTCACCTACGCCCCCGTGGTGAACGACCGCCGCTTCACCCTGGCGGTGGGGGGCACCAGCACATGGGCCACCACGCTCACCACCACATCGGTCACGAACTTTGGCAGCACCCCCGCCACCAACACCTCGGAAACCACCACCGTGACCTACGTGGGGCAGGAAAGCCTCACCGTCCCGGCGGGCACCTTCACCGCGTGCAAATTCAGCGTCGCCACGTCCAGCGGCACCCACACCGAGTGGTTTGGCAAAGGCAACGGCGCTCCGCTGCAACAAACCAGCAAAGCCTCTGACGGCACGGCCATTGTGTTGTCGCTCACGGCTGCAACGCGCTTGAACGGCGCACCGCTGTAAGCACCCCGCCACACACCCGCACCAGAGGCCACCCCAACGGGTGGCCTTTTTTGTTCTACAGTGCCCCACATGCAAGGCCTGCACCTCACCGCCGATTTGTACGACTGCCAATGCGCCCCGCACTGGCTGACCGATGCCTCGGCACTGCTGCCAGCCTGTGAACGCGCCGCTGCTGCCGCCGGGTTGACCCCCGTGGCACGCCTGGGCCACACCTTCGCGGCCACCGACTTGGGGGCGGGCGGCGTGACGGCCACGGTGCTGCTGGCCGAAAGCCACGTGTGTGTGCACACCTGGCCCGAAACCGGCAGCGTGACGCTGGACGTGTACGTGTGCAACTTCAGCGCCCCACACGGCCCCCATGCCGAAGAACTGATGACCCGGCTGATTGCCCTGTTTCGCCCCATGCGCGTGCACGAAAACGCCCTGCAACGCGGCACCCTGCCCCCCACACCCGCCACATGACCCTTCCCGCCATCGTTCTGGCCGCCGGGCGCGGCGAGCGCATGCGCCCGCTGACCGACACCTGCCCCAAACCCCTGCTGCCCGTGCGCGGCCAACCCCTGCTGACCTGGCACGTGCAAGCGCTGTTGGCCGGCGGGTTTGACCGGCTGGTGTTCAACACCGCCTGGCTGGCGGATGAAATTTCAAGATTTTTTGGCACCCAGCGCTTATCCGGCGGTGCTTTTCAGCTACCAAATTCACCGCCCTTCCAGGCCACGTTTTCCAACGAACAAGCCGACTTTGGCGGCGCGCTGGAAACCGCAGGCGGCATTGCCCGCGCCCTGCCGCTGCTGGGCGCACACCCGCCTGCGCAGCCTGGTGACGCGTTTTGGGTGGTGGCGGGCGACGTGTTTGTGCCCGGCTTTGCCTTCACCCAGGCCAGCGTGGACCGCTTTTTGGCCGGCACCGCGCTGGCCCACCTGTGGCTGGTGCCCAACCCGGCCCACCACCCGCGCGGCGATTTCGGCATCGGCCCCACCGGGCTGGCGCTGAACCTGGCTGTCCACGACACCACCACGCCCCGCTTCACCTACAGCACCATCGGCCTGTACCGCGCCGAGCTGTTTGCCGCGCCTTGGTGCGACATACCCCACGGCAACCCCAGTGGCATCAAGGCCCCGCTGGCCCCCCTGCTGCGCCTTGCCATGGACGCGGGGCGCGTGAGTGCCGAGCTGTACACCGGCCCCTGGACCGACGTGGGCACCCCCGAACGCCTGGCCGAACTCAACACCCTTTGATTTACCCTGCCCCACCATGCAGACCCCACAGCCCACACCCGCTTCCGCCTTGATTCACCCCGCCGACCTGTACGCGCAGCGCCGCGCGCGCCTGGCCGCGCAGCTGGGCCCCGGGGGCATTGCCATCGTGCCCACCGCGCCCGAGCGCCAGCGCAACCGCGACAGCGACTTTCTGTACCGCCACGACAGCTACTTCTATTACCTGAGCGGCTTCACCGAACCGCACGCCTGGCTGGTCATCACCGCCGAAGGGCACACCACCCTGTTTTGCCAGCCCAAAGACCTGGAGCGCGAAATTTGGGATGGCATCCGCCTGGGCCCCGCAGCCGCGCCCATGGCCCTGGGCGTGGAAGCCGCCCACCCCGTGGGCGAGCTGAACCAGCACCTGCCCAAACTGCTGGAAAACCGCAGCACCCTCTGGACCCCCTTCGCCACCCACCCCGGCCTGGAAACCCAGGTGGAAGGTTGGCTGCAGCAGGTGCGCGCCCGCGTGCGCTTTGGCGCGTTGTGCCCCGACACCCAGCGCGACCTGTGTGGCCCGCTGGACGAAATGCGCCTGGTGAAAGACGCCCACGAGCAAGACACCATGCGCCGCGCCTCACACATCAGCGCGCTGGCCCACATCCGCGCCATGCAAACCAGCGCCCGCATGGTTCGCGCGGGCCAAGACCTGCGCGAATACCACCTGGACGCCGAGCTGCTGCACGAATTCCGCCGCCACGGCAGCCAGTACCCCGCCTACGGCAGCATCGTGGCCGCCGGGGCCAACGCCTGCGTGCTGCACTACCGCGCCGATGCCGCCCCCGTGCGCGACGGTGAGCTGGTGCTGATTGACGCCGGTTGCGAGCTGGACGGGTATGCCAGCGACATCACCCGCACCTTCCCGGCCAACGGCCGGTTCACCGGCCCGCAACGCGCGCTGTACGACCTGGTGCTGGCCAGCCAAGACGCGGCCGTGGCCGCCACCTGGGCCGGCGCCCGCTTCACCGACCCGCACGAGGCCACCGTGAAAGTACTGGCCCAAGGCATGCTCGACGTGGGCCTGCTCGACCGCCACAAGGTGGGTAGCGCAGACGACGTGATTGCAGCCCGTGCCTACTTCCCGTTCTACATGCACCGCACCGGCCACTGGCTGGGCATGGACGTGCACGACTGCGGCAGCTACGTAGAGCCCGGCGAGGTGGGCCAGACCAGCGAACGCAAAGACCCGCTCAGCGGCGAAACCATCACCAACCGGCCCAGCCGCATCCTGCGGCCCGGCATGGTGCTGACCATAGAGCCGGGGCTTTACGTGCGCCCGGCCGCCGGCGTGCCGGAACAGTTCTGGAACATCGGCATCCGCATCGAAGACGACGCCATCGTCACGGCCACAGGCTGCGAACTCATCACCCGGGGCGTGCCCGTGCGGGCCGACGAAATCGAAAAACTGATGGCCGATTGAGGCGGTTATCCCGGCACTGCCCAAGGGCCAGCGACACCACAATGGTTCGGTCCTTTTTCTTCACCCACACTGGAAACCCCATGATCGGCTACACCACCCTAGGCACCAACGACCTCACCCGCGCCGCCACGTTTTATGACCCGCTGCTGGCCTTGCTGGGCCAACACCGCCTGTGGGCTTACGAACGCGGCATTGGTTGGGGCACCACGGCCGATGTGCCCTCGCTGGGCGTGCTCACCCCGTTTGACGGCCAGCCCGCCACCGTGGGCAACGGCACCATGGTCGCACTGGTGGCGGCCACCCCTGATGAAGTGGACCAGGTGCACCTGCTGGCCCTGACGCTGGGCGGCCAAAACGAAGGCGACGTGGGCCCACGCGGCGAAGGTTTCTACGGCGGCTACTTCCGCGACCTCGATGGCAACAAACTCTGCGTCTACTGCCGCACCTGACCCCACACCCCACATGCCCCTGCTGTTTTCGCCCCAGACCCTCACATCACCCGCAGGGGGGCTGACCCTGCCCAACAGGCTGGTGGTGGCCCCCATGTGCCAATACGCCAGCACCGATGGCCTGGCCAACGACTGGCACCTGACCCACTGGGCCAGCCTGCTCAACAGCGGCGCGGGCCTGGTGATGCTGGAAGCCACCGCAGTGGAAGCCGATGGCCGCATTTCCCCCGGCTGCCTGGGGCTGTGGAGCGACGACACCGAAGCCGCCCTGGCCCACGCACTGCACCGCGCCCGGGCCCAGGCACCGGCCAACGTGCGCGTGGCCATCCAGCTCAGCCACGCCGGGCGCAAAGCCAGCAGCGCCAAGCCCTGGGAAGGTGGCGCTTTGCTGGGGCCCGACCATGGCGGCTGGGCCACCAGCGGCCCTTCGGCACTGCCCCACCTGCCCACCGAAACGCCCCCGCACGCCCTGACGGCAGTGGACCTGGACCGCATCGAAGCCGGTTTTGTCGCCGCCACCGAACGCGCCGCGCGGCTGGGCATTGACGCGGTGGAAATGCACGCCGCCCACGGGTATTTGCTGCACCAGTTTTTGTCGCCCCTGGCCAACCAGCGCGACGACGTGTGGGGCGGCAGCTTCGAAGGCCGCACGGCCTACCCCACGCGCATTTTCAAAGCCATGCGCCGCGTGTTCAAAGGCCCGTTGGGCGTGCGCGTGTCGGCCACCGACTGGGTGGACGGAGGCTGGACCGCCGCCGACACATCCCGCTGGGCCACACACCTGAAAGCGCTGGGGGCCGACTTTGTGCACGTGTCGTCCGGCGGCGTGTCACCCCAGCAAAAAATACCGGTCGGCCCGGGCTACCAATTGCCGCTGGCGCGGCAGGTGGGAAAGGCCAGCGGCCTGACCACCTTCGGCGTGGGCCTCATCACGCAAGCCGCACAGGCCGAAACCGCCCTGCAAAACGGCGATGCAGACCTGGTGGCCCTGGCCCGCGCGTTTTTGTACAACCCCCGCTGGGGCTGGCAAGCCGCCGCCGAGTTGGGCGGCACCGTGCAAGCCATGCCGGCCTACTGGCGCTGCCTGCCCAAAGAGGCCCAGGCCGCCTTTGGCAACGTGCGCATCGGCATGCGCTGAAGGCACCCAGGCAACGCCTCTTATGCACGTCAGCCACGTCAACGTGGGCACCGCCCAGCCCCTGTCGATCGAGGGGCGGCGCATTTTGAGCGCCATCGGCAAACACCCCGTGGCTGGCCCGGTGACGGTGGGCCGCATGGGTTTGACAGGCGACGACCAGGCCGACCCCACCGTGCACGGCGGCCTTAGCAAAGCCGTGTACGCCTACCCCCAAGAGCACCTGCCCTTCTGGCGCAACAAGCGCCAGCAACACGGCGTGAGCCTGTTTGACGAGGTGTTGCCCCCCGGCTTCATGGGCGAAAACCTCAGCCTGCACGGCCTGCTGGAAGCCGAGGTGTGGGTGGGCGACACCCTGCATTTCCCTCACTGCGTGCTGCGCGTGACCGAGCCCCGGCAGCCCTGCTACAAATTCAACGCCGTGATGGGCTTCAACCAAGCAGGCAAGGCCATGGCGCAAAGCGGCTTCTGCGGCTTTTACCTGGCCGTGGCCGAAGCGGGCACTGTGTCAGCGGGCGACACCTTCGAACTGCGGCCCGGCCCGCGCGCACTGGGCATCGCGCAGGCGTTTGCGGGCAAGCGCTTCAAACACTTGCGCTGACCGCTGGTCAATGGGCGCAGGGGGCCAGCGTGGGCCCTTTACCCGGGGTTTACAAGGTGCACAAACGGGTTAACGGGGCGCTGACTAGAGTCAACCACCCGTTAACCAACCCGTACAAAAGCCATGCCCCACACCCCCCATGCCCTTGCAGACACCCTCGACACCCTGAGCCACCACGCCACCCACCGCCGCCGCGCGCTGCGCTGGTTGGCCACGGGCACGGCCATGCCGCTGGCGCTGTGGGCTTGCGGCGGTGGCGGTGACGACAGCGGCACGTCGTCCACCACCACAGGCAGCACAACAACCGGCACGAGCACAACCACCACTGGCTCCACCACCACGGGAAGCGTCAGCACCCCCGCCAGCTGTGCCGCGCAGCCCGCTGAAACCGCCGGACCCTACCCGGCAGACGGGTCGTCGGCATCCAACCAGCGGCTCAATGTGCTGACGCAATCGGGCATCGTGCGGTCTGACATCACACGTTCGCTGGGCAGCACCACCACGGCAAAGGGCATTCCCCTGACGCTGACGCTGCAACTGGCGAACACGCGCAACGCCTGTGCCCCGCTGGCGGGGTACACGGTGTACCTGTGGCACTGCACCCGCGAAGGCACCTATTCGCTGTACAGCAGCGGCATCACGGGCGAAACGTTTTTGCGCGGTGTGCAGCAGGCAGACGCCAACGGCCTGGTGACCTTCACCACCATCTTTCCTGGCTGCTACGACGGGCGTTACCCCCACATGCATTTCGAGGTCTACCCCACCTTGGCGGCTGCCACCACCGCCAGCAACGCGGTGCTGACCTCGCAGCTCACCTTCCCCACCGCACCCATGGCCGAGGTGTACGCCACCGCCGAATACGCCACCAGCCGCAGCAACCTGGCCCGCGTGAGCCTGGGCAGCGACAACGTGTTCGGCAACGACAGCGGGGTGACCCAAATCAGCTCCGTCACCGGCAGCGTGGCGGCGGGTTACCAAGCCCGCCTGGTGGTGGGCATCGCGGCCTGACACCCCCAGGGGTGGGGCACACCCCCACAGCCAAAGCCCAAAAAGGCGGTAGAGTTTCCAAACGCACCAGGCCCTGTCGCCTGGGCGCACCCGGAAACGCCTGCCATGAGTCTGTTGAGTTCTTCGGAACACCCCGTGCGCGCCGTCCACCGGGCCGCAGCGAGGTTGCTGCCGCCCCTGGCGGTGCTGCTGCTGGGGGCGCTGGCCACCTTCGCCATGTGGCGTGTAGAGGTGCGAGAAGCCGAAGAACTGGCCCAAACCAAAGCCCTGGCCCGGGTGCAAGAGGTGACGGTGGCCATTCAAAACCGCATGACTGCTTACGAGCAGGTGCTGCGCGGTGGGGCCAGCCTGATCGCCACACTGGGCACCGTCACCCGCGACCAATGGCACGACTACGTGGCCCAACTCAACGTGCACGACAACTACCCCGGCTTCCAGGGCATCGGGTATGCCGAACACGTGCTGGCTGTCCGCAAAGAGGCGTTTGTACAGCGCCAGCGCCTTCAAGGGCTGAGCGCCTACGACATACGCCCCCCGGGCGAGCGGGACGCCTACGCCCCCGTGACCTACCTGGAGCCCCGCTCCGAGCGCAACCTGAAAGCCCACGGGTTCGACATGCTGGCCGAGCCCACGCGGCGCGCCGCCATGGCAGTGGCACGCGACACAGGTGAGCCCGCCATCACGGCCAAACTGAAGCTGGCCTCAGAGGCGGCACAGTCGGCCAGCTTTGGGTTTCTGCTGTACATCCCCGTGTACCGACTGGGCGCCCAGCCCCCCACCGTGGCCGAGCGGCAAGACAAGCTGCAAGGGTTTGTGAACAGCCCGTTTCGCATGGACGACCTGCTGAAAGGCCCCCTGGGCAGCACCACCGACGGTATGCAACTGCGCATCCACGATGGCCCGGCAGCCACCGAAGACAACCTGATGTTCAGCACCCCACAGGCCCCCACAGCAGCGGGCACAACACCCAAAGCCGCCATCACCCACACCACGCTGCTGAACGTGCACGGGCGCGACTGGCTGATGGTGTTTGAATTCCCCCACACCAAGTCACCCTTCGACCACACCCCCGAAAACCTGGTGCCCGTGGCAGGTGGCGTCATCAGCCTGCTGCTGGCGGTATTGACCTGGGCCGCCATGGCACGGCTGCGGTTCATCCGGCGCTCAGAGCGGCATTACCACGCACTGGCCAATTTCGATGCCCTCACCACGCTGGCCAACCGCGCACTGTTTCAAGACGAGCTGGAAGCCAGCGTGCAGCAATCGGCCACCACCCACCGGCCGTTTGCCTTGTTGTTCATCGACCTCGACCATTTCAAAGACGTGAACGACACCCTGGGCCACCAATGGGGTGACAAGCTGCTGCAACAAGTCGCCCAACGGCTGAAAGCCTGCACCCGAAGCGCAGACACCGTGGCCCGGTTGGGGGGTGACGAGTTCACGGTCATCCTGCCGGACATGACCGACAGCGACGGCGCCGCACGCGTGGCGCAAACCCTGCTGGACGCCCTGGCCAAACCCTACGAACTGGAAGGCGAGCCCTACTTCGTGTCGGCCAGCATCGGCATCACGCTGTTCCCACAAGACGCGGCCGGGTCGGCCGAGCTGCTCAAAACCGCCGACCAGGCCATGTACACCGCCAAGCGGCTGGGGCGCAACCGTTTTCAGTTCTATTCGCGGCACATGCTGGAAGGCAACCAGCAACGCCTGCGCATGATTTCGGACCTGCGCACCGCGCTCGACCACAACGAGTTCCACCTGGAGTACCAGCCCATCGTGGACATGGCCACCGGCCGCATCTGCAAAGCCGAGGCACTGCTGCGCTGGCAAAGCGCCAAACACGGGCGGGTGGGCCCAGCCGATTTCATTCCGTTGGCCGAAGACACCGGGCTCATCATCGGCCTGGGCGACTGGGTGTTCAACGAAGCCACCCGGCAAGTGGCCGATTGGCGCCAGCGTTTCAAGCCCGACTTTCAGGTGAGCGTCAACGTCTCGCCCGCCCAGCTCAAGCGGCCCGATGGCGACCTGCGCCACTGGATGGCCGCCCTGCAAGCGCGCGGGCTGCCCGGTCAGGCCATTGGCCTGGAAATCACCGAAGGCTTGCTGCTGGACATCAACCCCAGCGTGACCCAACAGCTGCTGGACATGCGCGACGCCGGCATTTCAGTGGCGCTGGACGACTTTGGCACCGGCTACTCGTCACTGTCGTACCTGCGCAAGCTGGACATCGACTACCTGAAGATCGACCAGTCGTTCGTGGGCACGCTCAAACCCGGCTCTGACGAACTGGCCCTGTGCGCCGCCATCATCGTCATGGCGCACAAACTCGGGCTGAAGGTGGTGGCCGAGGGCGTGGAAACCCCCGAACAACGCGACCTGCTGCTGGCTGCGGGTTGTGACTTCGGGCAAGGCTATTTGTTTTCTAAACCGGTGCGACCCGAGACCTTTGAAGCGCTGTTTTGACGGAGTGCCCAGTTCACAGCGACTCAGGGGGCATTTGCTGGGGGAACGACTGTTTCTGAGCTGCCTATGCGGCAGTGAGGCGCACGTTGGCGGCGGCCTGGTCGGCGCTGACTTTCTGAGCTGCCTATGCGGCAGTGAGGGGTTCGCGGCCTGCGCCAAAGCGGCAGAACTGTTTCTGAGCTGCCTATGCGGCAGTGAGGCGATGACGCCAGCACGCAACGCCACGCACTGATTTCTGGGCTGCCTATGCGGCAGTGAGGGATGCGGGCGGCTTCGGCCTCCTGCGCCTTACTTTCTGAGCTGCCTATGCGGCAGTGAGGCCGTTGCGACTTCAAGGCCATTGACTGGAGCCTTTCTGAGCTGCCTATGCGGCAGTGAGGGCGGCGCAGGGCCAGGGCGTGGTCGTTGTCCATTTCTGAGCTGCCTATGCGGCAGTGAGGGCCATGAACTTGACCAGTTCCGAAATCACCAATTTCTGAGCTGCCTATGCGGCAGTGAGGAACGTGTCAGCCGTGACAGCGCCCACTTTGAATTTCTGAGCTGCCTATGCGGCAGTGAGGTCACTCGCAAACACCTCACCCTCGCCCTGCTGTTTCTGAGCTGCCTATGCGGCAGTGAGGACGCCGCATTGGCACATGCTGGTTTTCCACCTTTTCTGAGCTGCCTATGCGGCAGTGAGGTGGCCAATGGCACCACCTGGAACCCAGGTTCATTTCTGAGCTGCCTATGCGGCAGTGAGGGCTGCTGCCGCTAAAGCGTTTGGCCTGACAGATTTCGGAGCTGCCTATGCGGCAGTGAGGGGGGTGACCTGGGCCATGCTGGAGCCGCTGGTTTTCTGAGCTGCCTATGCGGCAGTGAGGACGTTCCCGGCAAACACGTTCGGCTGCATCTTTTTCTGAGCTGCCTATGCGGCAGTGAGGAAAACACCGTCATCCTGGCCGCATTGGGCCTGTTTCTGAGCTGCCTATGCGGCAGTGAGGTTGCCGCAGTGCCAGGCTCTGGCCCGGTGCGTTTTCTGAGCTGCCTATGCGGCAGTGAGGGCTGCGACAGCTCAGGCTATGCCGAGCCGGGTTTTCTGAGCTGCCTATGCGGCAGTGAGGCCGGGCAGGCTTGCCCAAATCTTGCGGACTTTTTTCTGAGCTGCCTATGCGGCAGTGAGGGCTCAGGCGTACCCTGAAGGCAACTACCGTGATTTCTGAGCTGCCTATGCGGCAGTGAGGCCCTTGCCCAGCGCGTACCGCCGCACCGTGGCTTTCTGAGCTGCCTATGCGGCAGTGAGGCAAAATCGAGATCAAGGCCAACGGCAAGGTGATTTCTGAGCTGCCTATGCGGCAGTGAGGGTAGGGTCCGATGGCTTGGTAGCCCACGGGCTTTTCTGAGCTGCCTATGCGGCAGTGAGGGCGTTGCTCCCAAACGAAAACGCTTGCTCGGTTTTCTGAGCTGCCTATGCGGCAGTGAGGCCAAGCTGGCCCGGTGATGCTCCCCATGATGCTTTCTGAGCTGCCTATGCGGCAGTGAGGGTTCAGCGAATAATCGGCAAAAAACACGTCCATTTCTGAGCTGCCTATGCGGCAGTGAGGTCCATCATTGAAGATGAGATCGCAATGGATGATTTCTGAGCTGCCTATGCGGCAGTGAGGCCCTGTCGGGGACGAAAACCGGCACTCGCATTTTTCTGAGCTGCCTATGCGGCAGTGAGGTTGCCATGCTGTATCTCCGCGCCACACCGTGTTTTCTGAGCTGCCTATGCGGCAGTGAGGTGGCGGCGGTGTTGGTGTGGCCGCTGGCGGTGTTTCTGAGCTGCCTATGCGGCAGTGAGGGGTTTCGCCAGCGCTGAAGGTCGCGTAGAACTTTTCTGAGCTGCCTATGCGGCAGTGAGGGTTTTCACCCAATACCCGACGGTTGTCCGTCTTTTCTGAGCTGCCTATGCGGCAGTGAGGGGCATCAACCCCGGCGACTTCGACGGCTCGATTTTCTGAGCTGCCTATGCGGCAGTGAGGGCGGTACACGCTGCGCTCTAGCCGGGTCAGATTTTCTGAGCTGCCTATGCGGCAGTGAGGGAAACCGGCGTCGCCCGTGCCAAACGCTCGCTTTTCTGAGCTGCCTATGCGGCAGTGAGGCCAGGTTGGCCGCGCTGAAGCCCACGCCGTTGTTTCTGAGCTGCCTATGCGGCAGTGAGGTTTTCGGCTGGTGAGACTGTCACCATCGAAACTTTCTGAGCTGCCTATGCGGCAGTGAGGAACAGCATCAGCGCGGAGAACTCCAACGTGGTTTTCTGAGCTGCCTATGCGGCAGTGAGGGCAGCGTCCAGCAGCGCGGCCACGTTCGTGACTTTCTGAGCTGCCTATGCGGCAGTGAGGGCCACGAAATCCCGGTGAAGCAAGCCGAAAACTTTCTGAGCTGCCTATGCGGCAGTGAGGTGCTGGCCCTGGCGGCCGGCGCATTCGCAATTTTTCTGAGCTGCCTATGCGGCAGTGAGGGGGTGTGGGTGCTCGAATTCACGCGCGTGGAATTTCTGAGCTGCCTATGCGGCAGTGAGGTCCTCCAGCGCGTGCTGAAGCCACTCCCGCAATTTCTGAGCTGCCTATGCGGCAGTGAGGTTGAAGGCACGCAAGCCCGAAGTCACCAAGAATTTCTGAGCTGCCTATGCGGCAGTGAGGTTTCCTTTCGGTTTAGCGGAGGTATGCGGCGATTTCTGAGCTGCCTATGCGGCAGTGAGGGACCTGGCAGCTCCCACTTTCAACTTGTGCGGTTTCTGAGCTGCCTATGCGGCAGTGAGGGCTGGCACTGGGGCGCGGCACCCAGGCGCATTTTTCTGAGCTGCCTATGCGGCAGTGAGGACCGACTGGGCCACGTTCGTGCGGGCCTGCAATTTCTGAGCTGCCTATGCGGCAGTGAGGTCCAATCTTCGGCGGCATCTTTGGCCGCATCGTTTCTGAGCTGCCTATGCGGCAGTGAGGGTTCAGCAGCGCGGACAGCTCGACTTGCTCCATTTCTGAGCTGCCTATGCGGCAGTGAGGCGCGGCACCTGCACCCATGTGGGGTGTGGGGATTTCTGAGCTGCCTATGCGGCAGTGAGGCCATGGCCTACAACGTTTTTTCCGATGCGCTTTTTCTGAGCTGCCTATGCGGCAGTGAGGCCAGTGGCTCCAACGGCTACCGCATGCTGTTCTTTCTGAGCTGCCTATGCGGCAGTGAGGCCCGGCAGCGGGGTCAAACATCAGGCCTTCAATTTCTGAGCTGCCTATGCGGCAGTGAGGCCGTTTTCCACTGCCATCAGCACAACGCGCATTTTCTGAGCTGCCTATGCGGCAGTGAGGCAAACATTGATGACCTGCTGGACTCTCGTGCATTTCTGAGCTGCCTATGCGGCAGTGAGGGCGGAAAAATGCCCCTCTACGCGTGCGTTGTATTTCTGAGCTGCCTATGCGGCAGTGAGGACCAGACCAAGAAGGGCAACCAGTGGCATTTCTTTCTGAGCTGCCTATGCGGCAGTGAGGTGCGGCCCGCAGCCGGTCCCCCAGGCTTTCCATTTCTGAGCTGCCTATGCGGCAGTGAGGGATCAGGCGGGATTCCAGCTTGAAGACGTGTCTTTCTGAGCTGCCTATGCGGCAGTGAGGTCATGCGGTCAACGGCTTTCATGATGCCCTCTTTTCTGAGCTGCCTATGCGGCAGTGAGGGTCGGGCTTGAGGTGCCGTTGGGTGCCCTGTCTTTCTGAGCTGCCTATGCGGCAGTGAGGGCATCGAACTGCCGCAGCCCACCGAGCCGGTTTTTCTGAGCTGCCTATGCGGCAGTGAGGGTGGGCGGGCT
>JBASFL010000051.1:0-3740 GCA_049653005.1 Burkholderiaceae bacterium
GCTGGCGCTCACCGACCCCGAAGCCCTGGTGGCCCGCGTCTGTGCCACCGTTTCGCAGGAACTGGACGACCATGTGCGTGCTGTGGTGGCCGATGCCATGCAAGCCCAGCACATGCTGTTGGTGCAAGGCCTGCGCAGCCAGTTGGCCCCCCTGATCGAGACCCTGGTGCGGGATGCCGTGGCGGCCGAAACCGTGCACGCCACGCGTCAGGCTGGTGAAAGTTGCATTCAGGCAACTGATTGAAGATTCATTTCACTGATCACCTTGGGGCTAACCCTGCAAGCCGATCACGGGGGGCTGACAGCACGCTGAAAACCGTTTCAATTTAAGGTATCGTGCGGTTTGTGGGGCGCCATGTCCCGCTCAATTCAACTCCCCTGACTTTTTTCGCTCAAGGACCCATATGCAAATGAAAATGAAGCTGGCCGTTATTTCTGCCGCCGTGATTTTGGCCGCCTGTGGCAAAAAAGAAGAAGCCGCTCCTGCACCCGCTGCTGCCCCTGCCGCCGCACCTGCCCCCGCCGCGCCTGAAGCCACCGTGGTGAAAATCGGCCACGTGGGCCCCACCAGCGGTGCCATTGCCCACTTGGGCAAAGACAACGAAAACGGCGCACGCATGGCCATCGAAGAGCTGAACGCAGCCGGTCTGAAGATCGACGGCAAGCCCGCCAAATTCGAACTGCTGGCCGAAGACGACGCCGCCGATCCCAAGCAGGGCACCGCTGCTGCCCAGAAGCTGATCGACGCCAAAGTCAACGGCGTGGTCGGTCACCTGAACTCTGGCACCACCATCCCCGCGTCCACCCTGTACAACCAGGCCGGTCTGCCCCAGGTGTCGCCTTCTGCCACCAACCCCAAGTACACCCGCCAGGGTTTCAAAACCACCTTCCGTATGGTGGCTGACGACGTGCACCTGGGTTCCACCCTGGGCAAATACGCCATTGAAACCCTCAAAGCCAAGAACGTGGCCGTCATTGACGACCGCACCGCTTATGGCCAGGGCGTGGCTGACGAATTCGAAAAAGCCGTGGCAGCCGCTGGCGGCAAAGTGGTGGGCCGTGAGTTCACCAACGACAAAGCCACCGACTTCAACGCCATCCTGACCACCCTGAAAGGCAAGAAGCCTGACGTGGTGTTCTTCGGCGGTATGGACGCCGTGGCCGGCCCCATGCTGAAGCAAATGAAAGCACTGGGCATCAAAGCCAAGTTCATGGGCGGCGACGGCATTTGCTCCAGCGAACTGGCCAAACTGGCTGGCGACGGCATGGCCGACGACCAGGTCTATTGCGCCGAAGCCGGTGGCGTGGAAGGTGAAGAGAAGGCTGGCATGGAAAAATTCCGTGCCGACTTCAAAACCAAGTTCGGTGCCGACGTGCAGGTGTATGCCCCCTACGTGTATGACGCTGTGAAGGTCATGGCTGCCGCCATGGTCACCGCCAACTCGGCCGACCCAGCGAAGTACCTGCCCGCATTGGCCGCCACCACCGGCTACAAAGGCGTGACCGGCACCATCTCCTTCGACGAAAAAGGCGACATCAAGAACGGCGCCCTGACGTTGATGACCTACAAGGGCGGCGCACGCACCACCCTGGCTGTGATCCGCTGAGTTGCATCACCCCCACAAAAAGGCCCACTTCGGTGGGCTTTTTTTCGTCTGCGCAACCCCAGCGGCGGGTCAGCCCATGCTGATCAGCCCATGCTCGCGTGGATCACGTCGCGCACCCGGGGGTAAATCTGCTGGTTCCATTTGCGGCCGCTGAACACGCCGTAGTGCCCCACCCCGGTTTGCACGTGGTGGGTTTTCAGGTAGGGGCGGATGCTGGGGCACAGGTCTTGCGCCGCCACCGTTTGGCCCACAGCGCAAATGTCGTCGCGCTCGCCTTCCACGGTGAACAAGGCGGTGCGCCGAATGGCCTTGGTGTTCACCGTGCGGTCACGGTAGCGCAACACGCCGCGCGGCAGGTCGTGGGTCTGAAAGACCTTCTCCACCGTCTCCAGGTAGAACTCGGCGGGCAAGTCGTTCACGGCCAAATACTCGTCGTAGAAGTGGCGGATGGTGTTGGCCTGGTCTTGTTCGCCATCGACCAGGTGGCGGTACAGGTCGCGAAACGATTGTTTGTGCCGTTCCGGGTTCATGCTGATGAACGCACTCAGTTGCAAAAAGCCCGGGTACACCTTGCGCATGAAGCCCGCGTGGGGCAGGGGCACGGTGCTGACCAGGTTTTGTTCGAACCACTCAATGGGTTTGCTGACCGCCAGTTTGTTTACCTCGGTGGGGTTCACCCGGCAGTCCACCGGGCCTGCCATCAGCGTCAGGCTTTGGGGTTGTGCGGCGTTGTCGTCTTCGGCCATCAGGGCCGTGGCCGCCAGCGCCGCCACGCAGGGCTGGCACACGGCCACCCAGTGGGCGCGCTGGCCGGTGCGGGCGGTGATGGCTTCGCTGAACGCCACGACGTTGTCGATGTAGTCGTCCAGCCCGTAGCGGCCGTGGCGCAGCGACACGTCGCGGGCGTTGTGCCAGTCGGTGATGTACACGTCGTGGTCTTGCAGCAAGGTGCGCGCGGTTTCGCGCAGCAGGGTGGCAAAGTGGCCCGACAGGGGGGCAATCAGCATCACGGCGGGTTGGGGCGGTGCCCCCACTTTTTTGAAGTGCAGCAGCGTGCCAAACGCCGACGTGGCGGCGGTGTGTTCCTCCACTGCAAACGTGTCGGCCCCGGTCGTGACCTGGTGAATGCCATACGCGGGTCGGGTGTGTGTCAGCCGCAGGCGCGAAAACACCTCGCAACCCGCCGCCAGCCGCTTTGACCAATGGCCCGTGGGCGTGTCGGTGGGCAGCGCTGAGCCTGCCCATTGGGCCCACAAACGCATGGGAGACATCAGGTCCGACTGGAGCTGGTAAGCCTGGTAAAGCATGGGTATCCCTTGTGTTGAACGCTGAGCGCCCCGGTTGCAGGCAAGTTATGGGCCAGGTGGCCGAATGCCCGCCCGGCTGGCCCCAGGGCTGGCACAGCCTTTGCGTTGACCACGGCCACACCACCGGAGACCCCTGCCATGCCCAAAACCGTGCTCACCCTCAGCAGCAAAAACTACGGCGCCTGGTCGCTCAGGGGCTGGCTCATGGCCCGCCTGGCGGGGTTGGCGTTTGAAGAAAACGTCATTTCGCCCGACGACCCCGCCATGAAGGCCGAAATGCTGTTGCTGTCGTCGTCCATGTTGGTGCCCAGCTTGCAGCACAACGGCATCAAGGTGTGGGACACGCTGGCCATTGGCGAATACCTGAACGAAATCAAGCCCAAAGCCGGTTTGCTGCCCGCCGACGCCAAGGCGCGGGCCCACTGCCGGGCCATTTGCGGCGAAATGCACTCGGGCTTCGCCTCGCTGCGGGGGGCATTGCCCATGAACATCAAAGCCCGGTTCGATGGCTTCAAGGTCTGGAGCCGCGCCCAGGCCGACATCGACCGTGTGGTGGAGATTTGGACCGACTGCCTGGCCGAGTACGGTGGCCCCTACCTGTTCGGTGCTCAGCCCTGCATGGCAGACGCCATGTACGCCCCTGTGGTCACCCGGTTCGTGACCTACGGTGTGTTGCTGGACGAGGCCTGCCGCAACTATTGCCTGACCGTCATGGCCATGCCTGCCATGCAGGAGTGGGTGGCCGCGGCCCTGGCCGAACCGGCGGAAATCGACGAGCTCGAAGCCGAGTTCTGAGCGCACGGTTTGGTGCGCGGCCGTGGGTGGG
>JBASFL010000052.1:0-14994 GCA_049653005.1 Burkholderiaceae bacterium
CACCCCGGTGGGCCCGCCAAAACCGCGCAGGCAGGGGGCCAGCCATGAACCGCAGCCGTTTGTTGGGCCGCTGGCGTGTCGTGGCCACTGGTTTGGGTGGGGTGCTGGCGGGTGTGGCGCTGTGGCTGGCGTGGCCTTCGTCGCCTGTGGCTGTGCCCGCTTCCGCTGTGGCCAGCGACCCCGCCACCGTCGAGCGCGGCCGCTACTTGGCCACGCTGGGCAACTGCCAGCACTGCCACACGCCGCAGGGTGCCACGCCGTATGCGGGGGGCCGGGCGCTGGCCACCCCGTTTGGCACGGTGTTCCCCCCCAACCTCACCCCCAGCGCCCAGGGGTTGGGCGGCTGGGGCGCGGGCGACTTCTGGCGCGCCCTGCACCACGGCCAGTCGCGCGACGGGCGTTGGCTCACCCCCGCGTTCCCGTTTGCCAACACCACCCACGTCACCCGCGCCGACAGCGATGCCCTGTTTGCCTACCTGCAAAGCCTGCCGCCGGTGGACACCCCTTCGCCGCCCCACCAACTGGCGTGGCCCTACAACACCCAAGCCGCGCTGAAGGTGTGGCGGGCCTTGTATTTCTCACCCGCCGAGGCCCAGCCGGCCCCTGCGCCAGCCCAAGCCGAATGGGCGCGCGGCGCTTACCTGGTGCAGGGCCTGGGCCACTGCGGCGCCTGCCATGCCGAGCGCAACGCCCTTGGGGCAAGCCCCGCCATGGCCGCGCTGGGCGGTGGGCTGGTGCCGGGGCAGGGCTGGTATGCCCCCTCGCTGACCGACCCCGCCGAGGGCGGGTTGCAAGACTGGCCGCTGGCGCAAATCGTGGAACTTTTCCGCACGGGTCAAGCGGGGGGGCAATTCACCACCGGCCCCATGGCCGCCGTGGTGCAGCACAGCACCCAGCGCTGGACGGACAGCGACTTGCAGGCCATGGCCACCTACCTGCAACAACTGCCGCGCACCGCCGCTGGGGCCGCCCGCACCGGGGCTGCACCCAGCGCCCGGCAGGCCGAGCTGGGGGCCAAGGTGTACGGCCAGCACTGTGCCCAGTGCCACGGCGAACAGGGCGAAGGCACGCGCCTGCCCAATGGCCGGTTTGCCTACCCACCGCTGGCGGGCAGCCGGGCCGTCACCCTGGGCCCCACGGCCAACCTGGTGCAAACGGTGCTGCACGGCGGTTTCTCGGTCAGCAGCCCCAGTCAGCCGCGCCCGTTTGGCATGCCCCCATATGTGCTGGCGCTCAGCGACCCCGAGCTGGCCGCTGTGCTGACCCACCTGCGCACGCAATGGGGCAACACCGCCGCCCCGGTCACCGAGCTGGACGTGAAAGCCCTGCGCTGAAACGCCGCCCGATACACTGCTTTTTTGAAAACCCCGCCGCAGGACACGCACCCCATGGACACCCAGGAGGCTTACCACGAGTTGGGCCTGGACCCCACCGCCACCGACGCCCAGCTGAAAACCGCCTGGCGTCGGCTGGTGGCCGCCTGGCACCCCGACCGCAACACCGCCACCGACGCTTTGCAGCGCATGCAGGCCATCAACAAGGCCTACCAGCACATCCGCCAGGTGCGCGACGGCGGCGGCGAAGGCGAAGAAGCCCCGCCCACCGCCGGGCCATCCCCAGCGCCCGAGCCTGCGCCGGAAACCCAATCCAAAGCCCACACCGAGCCAGAAGCCGAGAGTTCCCACCCACCCCAGGTACACACCGTGCGCCTGGGTTTGGAAGACGCCTTGCTGGGCTGCACCCGCAGCCTGCGCGGTCACTTCACCCACACCTGCACCACCTGCGTGGGCACCGGCCAACGCGTGCTGGCCCAGGCGTGTGGCACCTGCCGGGGCAGCGGTGCCATCCGCAAACCCACGCTGTTTGGCTGGCTGTGGAACGAAGAAGGCTGCGCCGACTGCGGCGGCGACGGCCGCCAGCGCGCGGCCTGCGACGCCTGCCACAGCACCGGCGAGGTGCAAGTGGCCTACCACCGACGCGTGCGTTTGCCCTCGGGCATGCGCCACGGCGATGTGTTGGCCGTGCCCCCGTCCCGCCAGGGCGGGGCGGACACGGGGTTGGAGCTGCGGGTGGAGGTGGCACCACACCCCTTTTTCACGCTGGACGAACAAGGCGTGCTGCGCTGCGACATGCCGGTGAACGGCTACGCCTGGATGACCGGGCGCTGGGTGGAAGTGCCCACGCCCGATGGTTTGCAGCAGATGCGCCTGAACCGCGATGCCCTGGTCTACCGCCTGGGGGGCAAGGGTTTTCCGGCCACCCACAACGGCCCCCGGGGCGACTTCATCGTCAAAGTGCAGCCCGTGTTCCCCCCGCAAGACGACCCCGAGCAAGAGGCGCTTTGGGCACAGCTGATCGAGGCCAGTCAGCGCACCGCAGAGGGCGATCCCGCAAACCCCCTGGGCGAATGGCAGCAGCGGCTGAAGGCGTGGAAGGTGGGCTGACCCAGGGCGTGTTCAGGGCCGCGTCACGTGGTGCAACAGCTGGCTCACCAAATCAGGCTGCGCCGCCAGCCGCGAACGCGCGGCCTGCACGGTGGCGCGGTGGGGGCCCGCCTCTGGCAACACAAAGGGTTGGGCATCGGTGCCGTTCCACTGGTGGTGGGCGGTGCGCACGTCGGCCGGGGCTTGCAGCCAGTCCAGAAACGCGTCGAGCTTGGCCCAGTGTGCGCCGTCGTCTTGGGGGTAGATGTGCCAGATGAAGGGCTGGCCCGCCCACAGGGCGCGCACCAGCGAGTCTTCGCCGCGCACAAAGTTGAGGTCGCAGGCCCACAGCAGTTCGTCAAACCCGGGTTGGGGCAATGCGTGCAAGGGGTGCAGCCGCAGCGCGCCGTGGCCGGTCCTGGCCCAACCCAAGGCTTGCACCGCCTGGGCCACGGCCTGGGCAGGCCGCCCGGGCGTGACCAGCAGCCGGGTGGGCTGTTCACCCCCCGCCAGCGATTGCAGCAGGGCGGGCAGGGCTGGGGGCTCGTAGCAAAACAGGCTGGCCAGTTGTTCGCCCTGCCAGGGCACGCCGTGGGCCGGCAGCCAGGCGCGGCGGTCGAAGCGGGCCTGGCGTGTGTCCAGGTCGGGTTCGCGCAACAGACCGCCGGTGCCCTCGGTGAAGCCGGGGTAGAAGAAATGTTTGGTGCGCCCGGCGGCGGGCCCGCGCATCACGGGCGAGGGCAGGCCGTGGCAGCGGCGCGCGTAGGGCTCGGCCGTCAGGTACTCCAGGTTGATCCATGCCGGTGTTTTTGGGCTTTTTTGGCACCCAGCGCTTGATGGTATTGAAAAGTTTGCTACGAACGGTTCCTCAATGTCGCAGCCAAAAGCCTCCACCCACACGTCGCTGGGGGGCAGGTCTTGCAAGGCCGTGGGGTTGGCCGACAGGGCCCAGGGCAACACTTGCACACCGGGGGCGCCGTGTGGGGCCATCCAGGCCAGTGCGCTGGCATCGTCCACCCACAGGCGCACGCGGTGGCCCAGGTCGCCCAGTTGGCGGCTGAGCCGCCAGCACACCCCCAGGTCGCCGTGGTTGTCGATGACGCGGCAAAACACGTCCCACAGCAAGGGGGCACGGGGTGGCGGTGGGGTGTTGGGGGCAAGGCAGGCAGGCATGGCGCGACACAATACAGCCATGTCTGACCCGACCCCCTTTACCGACACCGTCCCCCCCGCACCCGCGCACCCCGAGGCGCTGCTGCGCGAGGTGGCCGCCTTGCCTGCGTTGCCCGGTGTGTACCGCTACTTTGACGAGGGCGGCCAGGTGCTTTACGTGGGCAAAGCGCGCAATTTGAAGAAGCGGGTGTCCACCTATTTCCAGCGCAACCACGACGGCACGCGCATCGGCCACATGGTCAGCCGCATCGTGCGCATGGAAACCACGGTGGTGCGCTCTGAGGCCGAGGCGCTGCTGCTGGAAAACAACCTCATCAAGACGTTGAACCCGAAGTTCAACATCCTGTTTCGCGACGACAAAAGCTACCCCTACCTGCGCGTGGGCCGCCTGCCCGTGTTGCACGGCACCGATGCATCGGTGCTGGGCGGGCCCGCCAGCCCCACCGACTACCCGCGCATGTCGTATTACCGGGGCGCGGTGGACAAAAAGCACCAGTATTTCGGCCCCTACCCCAGCGCCTGGGCGGTGAAGGAAACCATCCAGCTCATGCAAAAGGTGTTCAGGCTGCGCACCTGCGAAGACACGGTGTTTGCCAACCGCACGCGCCCTTGTTTGCTCTACCAGATCAAGCGCTGCACGGGGCCGTGTGTGCATGCCATCAGCGTGGCCGACTACACGGCCGATGCCCGCCGCGCCGCCAACTTTCTGAACGGCGACACCCAGACCGTGCTCGACGAAATGCAGGCCCGCATGATGGCCCACGCCGACCGGCTGGAGTTCGAACAGGCCGCCGAGGTGCGCAACCAGGTCACGGCGCTGTCGCGCGTGTTGCACCAGCAGGCAGTGGACAACGTGTCCGACAAAGACGTGGACGTGTTGGCCGTGCGCATCCAGGGCGGGCGCGCGTGTGTGAACCTGGCCATGGTGCGCGGCGGCCGCCACCTGGGCGACCGGCCGTATTTCCCGGTGCACGTCGAAGACGCGGTGACCTGGGCCGAGGGCGACGAGGCCGCCTCTTCTGCCGATGCGTCTGACCTGGCCCAGCGCGTGCTGGAGGCCTTCATTGCCCAGCACTACACCCAAACCCCGCCGCCGCCCATTCTGGTGGTGGGCGCGCCGGTGAACACCGGTTTGCTGGACCTGCTGACCGAACAGTCCGGGTTGAAGGTGAGCGCCGTGGTCAACCCGCGCGAACACCGCCGCATTTGGCTGGACATGGCGCAAACCAACGCCGACTTGCAACTGGCCCGCCTGTTGGCCGACGAGGGTTCGCAACAGGCCCGCACCCGTGCACTGGCCCAGGCCATGGACTTGGCCCTGGACGACTTGGCCAACCTGCGCATCGAGTGTTTTGACATTTCGCACACGGCGGGCGAGTCCACCCAGGCCAGTTGCGTGGTGTTTGAGGGCCACCAGATGCAAAGCGCGCAATACCGCCGCTACAACATCGACGGCATCACCCCCGGCGACGACTACGCGGCCATGCGCCAGGTGCTGCTGCGCCGCTACGGCAAACTGGCCGAAGCGCTGCGCGAAAGCGGGGGGCAAGCGGGCAGCAGCGCCGCCCAGCGCCTGCCCGACCTGGTGCTGGTGGACGGCGGCAAAGGCCAGGTGAGCATGGCGCGCGACGTGTTCGAGCAACTGGGGCTGGACCTGTCGCTCATCGCCGGTGTGGAAAAAGGCGAGGGCCGCAAAGTGGGCCTGGAAGAGCTGGTGTTTGCCGACGGGCGCGACAAGGTGTACCTGGGCAAAGACTCTGCCGCCCTCATGCTGGTGGCGCAAATTCGCGACGAGGCGCACCGTTTCGCCATCACAGGCATGCGCAGCCAGCGCGCCAAGGTGCGCACCGGCGGCAGCAAGCTGGAAGACATTGCCGGTGTGGGCCCCAAGCGCCGGGCCAAGCTGCTGCAGCGCTTTGGCGGGGTGCGCGGCGTGGCATCCGCCAGCGTGGAAGACCTGATGACGGTGGACGGCATCTCGGCCGACCTGGCCGACACCATCTACCGCGCCCTGCACTGAGCCCGCTGGTGAATAATCCGCCCATGTTCTTCAACCTTCCCACCCTGCTCACCTGGGCCCGCATCGTGGCCATTCCGCTCATCGTGGGGGTGTTTTACGTGCAGGGCATGGACATGGCCATGCGCAACCTGGTGGCCACGGTCATGTTTGTGGTGTTTGCCGCCACCGATTGGGCCGACGGCTACCTGGCCCGCAAGCTGAACCAGACCTCGGCCTTCGGGGCGTTTCTCGACCCCGTGGCCGACAAGTTTCTGGTGTGCGCCAGCCTGCTGGTGCTGGTGCACCTGGAGCGGGCCGATGTGTTCGTGGCGCTCATCATCATCGGCCGTGAAATCGCCATTTCGTCGCTGCGCGAGTGGATGGCCATCATCGGCGCCACCAAAAGCGTGGCCGTGCACATGGTGGGCAAGCTCAAAACCACGGTGCAAATGGTGGCCATTCCGTTTTTGCTTTACGACGGTGTGTTGTTCGGCTCGGTGGACACCGCCGTGTGGGGCCACTGGCTGATTTGGGCGTCCGCCGTGCTCACCGTGTGGTCGATGGTGTATTACCTGCAAAAAGCCCTGCCCGAAATCAAAGCACGTTCCAAATGAGCGGCGCGGTGTCAGCGGGTGGTGGCGCAACCACCACTTGGTTGCGGGCCATGCCTGCGGTGTTTGTACTTATTTGGAGCACGGGCTTCATCGTGGCGCGTTACGGCATGCCCCACGCGCCTCCGTTTTCATTCCTTGCCGTGCGCTACGCGCTGTCCATCGCCTGCTTTTTGCCCTGGATTGTGTGGGCCAGGGTGCGCTGGCCCAGCGGGGGTGCCCAGTGGGGCCACCTGGCCGTCACCGGCGTGCTGATGCATGCCGTGTACCTGGGGGGCGTGTGGGCGGCGGTCAAAGCCGGTATGGGTTCTGGCCTGTCGGCGCTGGTGGTGGGGCTGCAGCCGGTGCTGACGGCGGTGTGGCTGTCGGCCACGGTGGCCCCCAACGGGGGGCATGGCAAAGTGTCGCGTCGCCAATGGTTGGGGCTGGTGCTGGGTTTTATGGGGCTGGTGCTGGTGGTCTCGCGCAAATTTGGCAGCGGTGGGCCCGGCGACCAAGCCACTTGGCTGAACCTGTCTTTCGCGGTAGCGGCGTTGCTGGGCATCACGGCAGGCACGCTGTATCAGAAGCGTTTCGTGGCCCCTTGCGACGTGCGCACCGCCAACACCGTGCAGCTGGGGGCTGCCCTGGCTTTCACCCTGCCGCTGGCGTTGTGGGAGCCCGAAGCCATGCGCTGGAACAGCGAGTTGGCCGGTGCCATGGCCTGGTCGGTGCTGGGGTTGACCCTGGGCGGCAGTTCGCTGCTGTATGTGCTGATTCAGCGCGGCGCAGCGGCGTCTGTCACCAGCCTGATGTACCTGGTGCCCCCGTGCACGGCCGGGCTGGCATGGCTGTTGTTTGACGAGCCGATCACCCTCACCACCCTGGCGGGCACCGTGCTCACGGCGCTGGGTGTGGGTTTGGTGGTGCGCCCAGCCCGCACCGTGTGACGGGGCGTGGGCTGGGGCCTGACACCGGGCTGGCGGCCCTTGCTTTTTTTCAGGTGCCGCCGGATGCGGCAGGGGTATGCGTCTAGAATTCGCGTCCTTGAAATCCAGACACCCCGGGGGGCTGGTGGCATTGGCCACCGACCGACCCGTTTTACCCCAGACAGAGGGAATTTTTGTGAACAAAACCGAACTGATCGACCAAATTGCCAACGATGCTGACATTTCCAAAGCATCGGCCACCCGCGCCCTGGATTCCGCCTTGGCCGCCATCGCCGCTACTCTGAAAATGGGCGGTTCCGTGTCTTTGGTGGGCTTCGGCACTTTCGAAGTGGGCCAGCGTGCTGCCCGTGCCGGTCGCAACCCCCGCACTGGCGAGTCGATTAAAATCGAAGAAGCCAAAGTCCCCAAGTTCCGCGCAGGCAAGGCATTGAAAGACGCCCTGAACTGAGCCTTGAGGCAAACGAGTTTGAGTTGGGGCCCACCACCGACCCCACACCGAGGCGAACGCAAGTTCGCCTTTTTTGTTGATACCCCCCGCAGCTTTCCACCGACAGGACGCGACGCATGTTCGACTACATCCGCAACAACACCCGGCTCATGGGCTTTTTGTTGGCCCTTTTCATCGTGCCGGCGTTCGTGTTGGTGGGCGTGGATGGCTACCGCAACATGGACGGCCGGGGCGAAACCGTGGCAGTGGTGGCCGGTCAGTCCATCAAGAAAGACGAATGGGACGCGGCCCACCGCACCGAGGTGGACCGCATTCGCGCCAGCCAGCCCACGGTTGACACCAAGCTGTTCGACACCGACGCCGCCCGTTACGCCACCCTGGAGCGCCTGGTGCGCGATCGCGTGTTGCGCGCGGCGGCTGAAAAAATGAACCTGCTGACCAGCGACCAGAAACTGGCCCGCGATTTGCAGCAGAACGACGCGATTGCAGGCCTGCGCCGCGCCGACGGCACGCTCGACATGGACCGCTACCGCCAGTTGCTGGCCGCCCAGGGCCTGTCGCCTGAAATGTTCGAAATGCAGGTGCGTCAAGACTTGTCGCAGCGCCAGGTCACGCAGGGCGTGGTGGCGTCTGCGTTGAACACACCCGCTGTTGCCAAGGCTTCGTTGCAAGCGTTTTTTGAACGCCGCGAAGTGCAACTTGCCCGCTTCAGCACCGCCGAGTTTTTGGCCAAGGTGCAGGTGTCTGACGCCGAGGTGGCCGATTACTACACCGCCAACCCCGCCCAGTTTCAGGCCGACGAAGAGGCCGACATTGAATACCTGGTGTTGAACCTGCAGGCCGTCACCCAGGGATTGACCGTGAGCGACGCCGACATAGCCTCGTATTACGAGCAAAACGCAGCCCGTTACGCCAGCAAGGAAGAGCGCCGCGCCAGCCACATCCTGATCAATGCAGCCGCCAGCGCGCCTGCTGCCGAGCGCGAGGCCGCCAAGGCCAAGGCCACCGACCTGTTGGCGCAAGCCACCAAGGCACCAAGTGCGTTCGCAGAACTTGCCCGCAAACACTCGCAAGATCCCGGCTCTGCCCCGGGCGGTGGCGATCTGGGGTTCTTCCAGCGGGGCGCGATGGTCAAACCCTTTGAAGATGCCGCTTTTGCATTGGCGAAAGGCGCGTTGTCGGGCGTGGTGGAGAGTGAGTTTGGGTACCACGTCATTTTGGTGACCGACGTGAAACCGTCGGTGGCGCGTCCTTTGGCCCAGGTGAAGCCTGAAATCGAAGCCGAATTGAAAAAACAAATGGCCCAGCGGGAGTTCGCTGAAAAAGCCGATGTGTTTGGCAACCTGGTTTACGAGCAAGCCAACGCGCTGACCCCTGTGGCCGACAAACTCAAGCTCAAGGTGCAAACCACCAAAGGTGTGAAGCGTCAGCCCACCCCAGCGTTGCCCCCTGCGCTCGCCAACGAAAAGTTGCTGACCGCGTTGTTCTCGTCAGATTCGGTGGACAAGAAAAACAACACCGAAGCCGTGGAAACGGCTGCCAACCAGTTGGTGGCCGCCCGCATCGTGGCCCACCGTCCCGCCCACACCTTGGCGCTGGACGAGGTCAAGCCCCGCGTGTTGGCGTTGCTGAAAAGCCAGAAAGCACAGGCACTGGCCCGCCAGGAAGGCGAAAAAGCGCTTGCCGATGGCAAGGCCGGTGGTGCGGTCAAGTTGCTGCCCGCTGCGGTGGTGTCGCGCGACAAACCCTTGGGTTTGCAGCCCCAGGAGTTGTCGGCTGCATTGCGTGCCGACACGGCCAGCTTGCCCGCCTGGGTGGGTGTGGACTTGGGTGTGCAAGGTTATGCCGTGTTGAAAGTGATCAAACAGCAAGACCGCGAGGCCCCCACGGCCGAACTCGCCGCGCAGGAACTGCGCCAGTACAGCCAGTGGTGGGTGTCTGCCGAAGGGCAGGCCTACTACAACCTGCTGAAGAAGCGGCTCAAGGTCGAAATGAAGGTGCCCCAGCCTGGCGTCAGTGCCGCCAAGCAGGGGTAATTGAGCCTGTCGCCGCACACCGTTCACAGGGCGGCGTTCAAATCGGTGTTTTAGCGGGTTATAATTTAGAGCTTACGGTGGCTGTAGCTCAGTTGGTAGAGTCCCAGATTGTGAGTCTGGTTGTCGTGGGTTCGAGCCCCATCAGTCACCCCATATAAATCAACAACTTAGCCCGGTTTTCCGGGCTTTGTTGTTTCTGGGGTTTGCTGTAGAGCCGCTATGTAGCCAGCGGTGCGTGGTTTCGGGTTTTTTGCGCAGTTGGTAGAGCGCCTGCCTTACACGCAGAATCTCGGCAATTCGAGTTTGTTAGGAGTGATCAGATGCAAGCCTTCATCTGAGGCGGTGCGGTGCAGGCGTGCGCGGTGCCAAGGGTGCGCTTAAACGCGTGCGTCAGGCAATCAACGTGTATCTGTTGCCGATCCGCTTGTGCTGTATGACTGGGCCGCATGCGTACTTCGGATTCTTTATGTCCGACAGCATGCTTTTTAGCGATGAGCGTGTTGTGTCGCAGAGCGACAGTAGTTCGTCGAATGTCTTCGGGCCGCTCTTTAGCGCTTCCCGTATTACGTCGAACTTGTTCGCGCCAGTTGTTGCCCGAGAGCGCGGCTTGGTTGGCTTGAACAACTTATCGCTATACGGCACAGACGGGTTGACGCAGTTTGGCGGCACTGGTGAGCCTTTCGGGTGTCGGAAGCACTTACCTGTCGTCAAGTCGCGCAGTGTCACGAAGCCGGTGCTCGTGTGCACGCAGTTCGGCGGATACGGCTGGTCGGCAGGATGGCTGAACGTTTCGTCTGTCAGCGTGTTGCGCAACGTGACGCGCCCGACGTTCGCCGCGATGCAGTTTTCCGGCACGGGTAAGTCTTTCGATTGCGAGAAAGTTTTGCCGGTCGTCAAGTCGCGCAAAATCACCAGCCCGGTTGTCGTACTTGTGAAGCCGGTCGGATACGGCAAGTCCTTTGGGTGGTGCACCGTTTCACCGGTGGCGCGGTTGACTAGCGCGACGAGTCCGCTGGTTACGAACACGAAGCCGTCGGGGATCGTCTTGTGCACGTCATGGCTGATCGTTTCGCCTGTTTTCACGTTGCGCAATACCAACTTCCCACTGCCCACGTGCACGTAGCCGTCGGGAATCGGCTCGTTTACGTCGTGGCCAATCGTTTCGCCTGATTTCACGTTGCGCAATACCACGCGCCCGGCAGCCGTTGGCATGAAGCCGTCGGGGTACGGTTCGCCGACGCGTTGACGTTTCGTTTCTCCGGTCTTGCGGTTCACGAGTGACACGTACCCGGCCGACGCTGGCTTGAAGCCGTCAGGGTAAGGCTCGCCGACGCGGTGGTGCAGCGTCTCCTTTGTCTCGTCGTTCACCAACGCGACGAAGCCGGCTGTCACGTGCACGTATCCATCCGGTATGGGTAAGTCGATGTGGTGATGTACCGTCTCGCCGGTGACGACGTGGCGCAACGCGACGAAGCCAGTGGTCACCGCCACACAGTTCGGCGGGTACGGCTGGTCGGCCGGGTGACTGAGGGTTTCGTTTGTCAACGTGTTGCGCAGCACCACGACGCCGCGCGTTCCTTGTCCTCCGCTCGTGATGTTCGCCAGCTTGATACCAGAGGCACGCAACTCGGTGATGCGGTCGATCTCCCACTTCGTCAGTGCGTCGTAATCGTCGGACATCGTGACCACGCGGCGCACTATGCCGCTCTTTTTTACGGTGCGCGAGTGTTGCGGGTTGTCGCGTTTGAAGTCGCGCACGCGGCTCGCGTTGCCGATACCGATGTAAAACGGAACGGCAGTGTTGTCACCGGTGGCGCGGTAATCTTCATACCCGAACGCCGATACGCTCTTCGGCAGCTTGCCGACGATGCGCGGCTTCGGCAGCGTGGTCGTCTTGGTCACGATGCGGTTTAACCTCTATTTTTAAGTGTCGATGTGTCACCGTGAAACGAAGCGGTGAAGCCATGACGCCTTGAGTATTCGTTCTTCTGGAAGTATCAGCGTGTCTAACTGGACTTCTGACCTTCACGCCGCCGAATCTTGCTCTTCCGGATGCGCCTATGTAAAACCTTGCACACCAGAGGCTTTTCACATAACCAATCAGAATGTCAGTTCACCAGCACCAGTTTGCCTTGCACACCGCGTGAGCCCATCGTGGCGTAGGCGGCTTTCAGTTCGGCCATGGGCAGGGCCTGGTGGATCAGGGGCTTCACGCGGCCTTGGCCGTACCACTGGGCCAATGTTTGCATCATGGCCGCATTGGCCTGGGGCTCGCGCCGGGCGAAATCGCCCCAGAACACACCCACCAGCGACGCGCCTTTGAGCAACGGCAGGTTCATGGGCAGTTGGGGAATCGGGCCACTGGCAAAGCCCACCACCAGGTAGCGGCCCCGCCACGCGATGCTGCGGAACACGGGTTCGGCGAAATCACCGCCCACCGGGTCGTACACCACGTCGGGGCCTTTGCCATCGGTCAAGCGTTTGATTTCGTCCCGCAGGCTGCCGTTGGGCGCGTGCTGGGTGTAGTTCAGCGTGGCGTCTGCGCCCAGTTGCAGGCAGGTCTGGCATTTGTCGTCGGTGGACGCGGCGGCAATCACCCGTGCGCCCGCCGCTTTGGCGATTTGAATGGCGGCCGTGCCCACGCCCCCTGCGGCCCCCAGCACCAGCACCGTTTCGCCGGGCTGCAGCGTGGCGCGGTCCACCAGCCCGTGGTAAGAGGTGGCGTAGGTCATGACGAAGGCCGCCGCATCGGTGGCCGGGAAGTTGGGGGGCAACGGCAGGCACAGGGCCGCTTTGGCCAGTGTGTGGGTGCCAAACCCCCCTGTGCCGCTGAGACAGGCCACTTTCTGGCCCACGCTGAGGTGCTTCACCCCATCGCCTACGGCGGCCACCGTGCCCGCGTACTCTGCGCCGGGCACGAAGGGCAAGGGGGGCTTCATTTGGTATTTGTTTTGAACAATCAGCAGGTCCGGGAAGTTGAGGCTGGCCGCTTCAATGGCCAGCAGCACTTCGCCCGGGCCCGGAGTGGGTGTGGGCAGCTCGGTCCAGGTCAGGGCATCGACGCCCGTGGGGTTTTCGCACAGCCAGGCAAACATGGGTGTCTCCGTCAAAGGGTGGGGCGGGAAGGCTGTGGGCATGATAGGCAGCCTGTGGTCAAGGTGCAGCCCGCTTTGTCGCTGCCGGGACCGCCCTCAATAGAATGGCTTTCATGAAAATTTTGATTTCCAACGACGATGGTTACCAGGCACCGGGCATCGTGGCGCTGTACGAGGCGCTGAAAGACCTGGCCGATGTCGAGGTGGTGGCCCCTGAGCACAACAACAGCGCCAAGTCCAACGCGCTGACGTTGCACTCGCCGCTGTACGTGCACCGCGCCGCCAATGGCTTTCGCTACGTGAACGGCACCCCAGCAGACTGCGTGCACATCGCGTTGACGGGGCTGCTGGGTTACCGGCCCGACCTGGTGGTGTCGGGCATCAACAACGGGGCCAACATGGGCGACGACACCATTTATTCGGGCACGGTGGGCGCGGCCATGGAAGGTTATTTGTTCGGCGTGCCGGCCATTGCGTTTTCGCAAACGGAAAAAGGCTGGGCCCATCTGGAAGACGCGGCCGCCACGGCCCGTCAGTTGGTGGCCCAACTGTTGCCCACGTTGGGCTCGGCCGCGGACCAGTCCCCGCCTGATTCGCAGGGCCAACAGGCCGCGCCCTGGCTGCTGAACGTCAACATCCCCAACCTGCCGCAAACAGCGCTGCGTGGCTTCAAGGTGGCCCGCTTGGGGCGCCGCCACGCGGCCGAGGCCGTCATCACCCAACAAAGCCCACGGGGCGACACCATGTATTGGATCGGTGGCGCAGGGGCGGCCCGTGAAGACGGCGAGGGCACCGACTTTCACGCCACCGCGCAGGGCTACGCCACCATCACACCGCTGCAAGTGGACCTGACCCACCACGCCGTGTTGCCTTATTGGGCCCCCACCGCCAGCCGTTTGACCCAAACCTTGCAGGGCCTGGCATGAACCCCACGCCCAAACCCCGGCCCAGCTTCCCGGCACGGCTGGACACAGGGCCGGCCCAAGCGCCAGCGGGGGCCATCAAGGCAGTAGCAAACTATCCATACACAGCAAGCGCTGGAGGTAAAAAAAGCTTGAATTCCCATGCGCCGGTGGGCCTGGGGCTGGACTCGTCCGCCGTGCGGGCGGCCATGGTGCGCAAGCTGGCGGGCACGGGCATTGCCCACCCGGCGGTGCTGCAGGCCATGGGCGAGGTGGAGCGGCACAGGTTTGTGGACAGCGCCTTGGTCAACCAGGCCTACGAAGACACCAGCCTGCCCATTGGCCTGGGGCAAACCATTTCCAAACCCAATGTGGTGGCCCGCATGCTGGAACTGCTGGTGCAAAACCAAGCCTTGCCCATGGGGCGGGTGTTGGAGATTGGCACCGGCTGTGGCTACCAGGCCGCCGTGCTGGCCCGGCTGTGTCGCGAGGTCTATAGCATCGAGCGGCTGAAAGGCCTGCACGACAAGGCCCGTGACCTGTTGCGCCCCCTGCGGGTGCCCAACCTGCACCTGCTGTTTGGCGACGGCATGTTTGGGTTTGCCGAGGGGGCACCCTACGCGGGCATCATTGCCGCGGCCGGGGGCGATGCCGTGCCCCGCGCCTGGACCGACCAGCTCGCGGTGGGCGGTCGCCTGGTGGCCCCCGCCAGCTTGGGGCGCAGCGGGCAAAGCCTGGTCGTGATAGATCGCACGCCCACGGGCTTGGTGCAACAGGTGTTGGAGCCCGTGCAGTTCGTCCCCCTAAAATCCGGGATTGCCTGAACCGCTGCCCGCGTTGCCCACACCCATGTCCAAGTCCACCCCTGCTGTTTTGTTCTCTGTTGCCAACCGCCGTGCGCCCTTGGTGAGGCGTTGGGCAAACGGCCTGGCCGCTTTGGGGCTGGTGCTGGGCTTGGCCGCTTGCAGCACCGTGCGCGTGGCCGCGCCCGCGCCCGTGGAAGACCGCAACCCCATGCCGTCCCAAACACCCCGCGTGAGCGAAGCCCCGGTGGTGGCCCCCTTGGGTGCACCGGCTGTGCCAGGCAGTGAAAACGCGGGCAAACCCGGCTACTACACCGTGCGGCCCGGGGATTCGTTGATCCGCATCGGCTTGGACACCGGCCAGAATTGGCGCGACCTGGCCCGTTGGAATGGCCTGGACAACCCGAACAAGCTGGAAGTGGGCCAGGTGTTGCGGGTCATCGCCCCCAAGCCCGGTGCCCCGGTTGCCGTGCCTGCCAGCCCAGCGGTGGCCGCCGCACCGGTGCCGTCTGCCGCGCCTGTGCCCCAGGGGGCTGGCGTGGGTGCTGCGCCCGTGACGGCTGCCGCACCTGTGG
>JBASFL010000053.1:0-39678 GCA_049653005.1 Burkholderiaceae bacterium
GGGCCAGGGCTCGCGCAGCAAGCCAGCGGGCAGCAGCCAGCCGTTGCCCGTGCCCCGTTCGTCGAACACGGCCACGGCCGCGTCGGCGTGCAGCGCCAGGTGCTGCAGCCCGTCGTCACAGACCAGCACGGTGGTGCCGGGGTGGGCGGCCAGCAGGGCGCGGCCTGCTTCAGCCCTTGAGCGGCCCACAAACACTGGCACGCCGGTGGCCCGCTGTATGAGGGCGGGTTCGTCGCCCGACGCGTGGGCGGGGGTGTCGGGCAACACTGCCAACACATCGGGCAACTGTTCGCCGGGCTGCGCAGGGCGGCGGCCGTGGCCCCGCGACACCACCCCCGGGCGGTGGCCAAGCCGCTGCAGGTGCTGAACGATGGCCACCACCGTGGGCGTTTTGCCGGCCCCGCCCACCACCACGTTGCCCACCACGACCACGGGGACCGGCAGACGGGTTTGGGCGAGCCAGCCCCAGCGGTACGCCGCAAACCGCGCCCGCACCAACGCGCCGTACACCAGCGACAGCGGCCACAGCAGCCGCGCCAACCCGCCACGCCGCAGCCAAGCCTCGGACAGCCGGGCGTGCCAATGCGGTGTGGGCAGCGTTTGCGTGGACGTGGAAGCAGCGTCGGTGGCTGGCATTTGGGGCAGCCTTTGGCGAGAAGTGGTGGGCGTCAGGGCGTGGCGCGGGCAGGCTTGCCACCCATGGACGCGGGCGTGGCGTGGGACTGTGTGGCAAAAGTGATTTGCCCCAGGCCGGTGCGGCGGGCCGCGTCCATCACGCTGACCACGGCCTGGTGGCTGGCTGCGGCATCGGCGTTGATGACCACCATGCTGTTTTCATCGCCCTTGGCCGCCTCGGCCATGGCTTGGGCCAGGGCGGGGACGTTGCCAGCCTCCAGCACCGCCCCGTTGATGGCGTAGCGCCCTTCGGCCGACACGGACACCAGCACCTCGGTGGGGTGCTTGCGGGCCTGCTCGGCGTCGGCCACGGGCAGGCGCACCTTCAGTTCGGTGTATTTGCTGTAAGTGGTAGAGAGCACGAGAAAAATGAGCACCACCAGCAACACGTCGATGAACGGGATGAGGTTGATCTCGGGCTCGTCGCGCGAGCCAGGGCGGAAGTTCATGGCGCGTCAGCCCCGCAGGCGCACCAAGTGGCGCAAAAAGCGCTCGGCAGCCAGTTCCATGCCGAGCAGATAGCCGTCAACCCGGGCGCGGAAGTAACGCCAGAAAATCAGCGCCGGAATGGCCACCATCAAACCAAACGCGGTGTTGTACAGCGCAATCGAAATGCCCTGCGCCAGTTGCGCGGGGTTGCCGCCACCCGCGCCCGAGCCCAGCCCGCCGTCGCCCACCTGGGCGCCGAAAATTTCAATCATGCCGATGACCGTGCCCAGCAAACCCAGCAGCGGGGCCGCCGATGCGATGGTGGCCAGTGCGCCCAGGTAGCGTTGCAGGCGGGCGGCCACCTCGCGGCCTTTGCCTTCCAGGGCGGCGCGCAAATCGGCTTCGGTGCATTTGGGGTGTTGGCCCAGTTCGCGAAAACCGGCGGCCAGCACTTCGCCCAGGGCAGAGTTTTGGGCCAGTTGGGCCACCACGTCCGGCGCGGGCACGCGGTGGGGGGAGACGGCAATGGCCTCATCCAGCAACGTGGCGGGCAAAATGGCGGCCGTTTTCAGGCTGATGAAGCGTTCAATGACCAGTGCCAGGCCCAGAATGGAGCAGGCAATCAGGGGCCAAATGGGCCAGCCAGCGGCTTGTATGATGGTCAGCAAAACGGGCTCCGGGCTTGAAAAACAGCCGCAGATTATGGCCCACCCCGATGCCTTGTCGGGGCCTTCCCAGGTTCCACACACCGCCCACATATTCTGTGGATAACTTTGTGAAGAACCGCCTCAACAACTGGCTCAAAACCGCGCCCCGCGTGGCTTTGAACAGATTGGTTAAAAATCAGGCAGTGAAAAATACTTTAAAAACAATAGCTTACAAGCGTGTGGACGTGCTACGGCTTCTGAAGCGCCTCCCGCCCCCGCTGGCCGCCAACTGTGGACACTTGGCCCCTGGCGGTGCTTGCCAGGCTTGCATCGGGTGCTTCAAAAACGGTGGCAACGCCCCTCGGAGGGGCGTATGAACGGCACCACGCCAGGCCGCGCTGTGGCCCCGCCGGTGTGGGGGGTGGGCCCGTTGATGCGGGCCGTGGCCGATGCCCTGGCCGCCCGCTTCAACCCCGTGCAGGTACGGGGCGAGATTTCGGGTTTTTCCCGGGCGGCCAGCGGCCACTGCTACTTTTCACTGAAAGACGCCGAGGGGCAGGTGCGCTGTGCCATGTTCCGCCGCGCCGCCACCGGGCTTGCGTTTGCCCCACGCGATGGCGACCTGGTGGAGTTGCAAGGCAAGCTGGACGTGTACGGCCCGCGCGGTGATTTGCAGCTGATCGTCGATGGCATGCGCCAGGCGGGGCAGGGCGGTTTGTTCGAGCAATTCATGCAACTGAAGGCCCGGCTGGAAGCCCAGGGTCTGTTTGACCCCGCCCGCAAGCGGCCTTTGCCCGCCATGCCGCAGTCGCTGGGGGTGGTCACATCCCTGGGGGCGGCCGCGTTGCGCGACGTGGCCACGGCGCTGGCCCGGCGCGTGCCGCACATCCCGGTGACCGTGTTCCCGGCGTCCGTTCAGGGCGTTCAAGCCCCGGCCGAATTGTGTGCGGCCCTGCAAACCGCCTACGCCCAGCACGCGGCCACGGGCCACCCGCAGGTGCTGTTGCTGGTGCGCGGTGGGGGCTCGCTGGAAGACCTGTGGGCTTTCAACAACGAAACACTGGCCCACACCTTGGCCGCAGCCCCCATGCCCGTGGTGTGTGGCGTGGGGCACGAAACCGATTTTTCCATTGCCGACTTCGTGGCCGACCTGCGCGCGCCCACCCCGACCGCCGCCGCCGAGTTGTGCGCCACCGACCGGTTCACGGCCCTTGGGGTGCTGGCCTGGTGCGCCCAGCGCTTGCAAGACGGCACCCACAACCGCCTGGACACGCAGGCCCAGCGGCTGGACCGGCTGGCCCAGCGCCTGGCCCGCCCGTCCGACCGCGTGGGGCAGCAGCACCAGCGGCTGCTGGGGTTGGGCTTTCAATTGCGCCAAACGCCGGAAAAAATACTGCAGCAAAGAAGCCAATACCATCAAGCGCTGGGTGCCAATTTGATTCAAAAAATGTCTCGCCACCTGGAGCGCGAACACCAGCGCCTGGCCCGCTGCGAAGCGGCCCTGGGGGCATTGGACCCGCGCCTGGTGTTGCAGCGGGGCTACGCGTGGCTGAGCGATGCCGACGGCCATGCCGTGACCCACGCCGCCCACACCCACCCGGGCCAAGCCTTGCGCGCCAGCCTTGCTGACGGTGAGGTCGATTTGCGCGTGGTCTGAACAAGTCACCAACGCTTCCTACAATGCGCGACGGTTCGGTTCACGCCGACACACCGCACAACCCGCTTCACACAACCCCCCACGAGAGGACACCATGGAACACACCCTGCCCGCACTGCCCTACGCCATTGATGCATTGGCCCCCCACTACAGCCAGGAAACCCTGGAGTTCCACCACGGCAAGCACCACAACGCTTACGTGGTCAACCTGAACAACCTGCAAAAAGGCACCGAGTTCGAAACCATGGACCTAGAGTCCATCGTCAAGAAGTCCAGCGGTGGCGTCTACAACAACGCGGCCCAAATCTGGAACCACACGTTCTTCTGGAGCTGCATGAAGCCCAACGGCGGCGGTGAGCCCACCGGCACACTGGCCGACGCCATCAACGCCAAGTGGGGCAGCTATGCCGCGTTCAAAGAAGCCTTCGTGAAAAGCGCGGTGGGCAACTTCGGTTCCGGCTGGACCTGGTTGGTCAAAAAGGCCGACGGCTCGGTGGACATCGTCAACACAGGCGCGGCTGGTACCCCCCTGACCACCGCCGACAAAGCCCTGTTGACCGTGGACGTGTGGGAACACGCCTACTACATCGACTACCGCAACATGCGCCCCAAGTTCGTGGAAACCTTCTTCGACAAGCTGGTGAACTGGGGTTTTGCCGAAGCCAACTTCGCTTGATCACCTGACACCCGTCGGTGAAAAAAAGACCCGGTGGGTGATGCCCCCGGGTCTTTTTTTTGCCTGCGTGGCGAGCGGTTGCAGGTTTTTGGGGGTGGCTGATGAAAAAAATTTGCGTTTTTCGGGCCTCTTTGCCGCATTGTGAAAATGCAGTTCAAAAAATGAAGTTTTGGTCAGAGCGCTGAAAGCAAAATCTCCAACATTCACCTGTTCAGCTGATTCGGGTCACCGGTCAGTGGAATGTCCACAACGAACAAAGGAGTCAAACCGCATGTCAAGCACCCCATCCACCATCATCTACACGCTGACCGACGAAGCCCCGTTGCTGGCGACCAGCGCTTTTCTGCCCATCATCCGCACGTTCACGGCCCCGGCCGGTATCCAGGTGGCGGCCAGTGACATTTCGGTGGCAGCCCGTGTGTTGGCATCGTTTCCCGAGTGCCTGACCGAAGAGCAGCGCGTGCCTGACACCTTGTCCGAGCTGGGCAAGCTGACCCTGAAGGCCGATGCCAACATCATCAAGCTGCCCAACATCAGCGCATCGGTGGGCCAGTTGGTGGCGTGTATCCGCGAGTTGCAGGCCAAGGGCTACAACATCCCCGACTACCCCGAAGACCCCAAGACCGAAGAAGACAAAGCCATTCGCGCCCGCTATGCCAAGTGCACCGGCAGCGCCGTGAACCCCGTGCTGCGCGAGGGCAACTCTGACCGCCGCGCACCCCGTGCCGTGAAAGAATTTGCACGCAAGAACCCCCACTCCATGGCCGAGTGGAGCCAAGCCTCCCGCTCGCACGTGTCGCACATGCACGCGGGTGATTTCTATCACGGTGAGAAGTCCATGACCCTGGACCGTCCCCGTGACGTGAAGATGGAGCTGATCACTGCCAGCGGCAAAACCGTGGTGTTGAAGCCCAAGGTGTCGTTGCTGGACCGTGAGGTCATCGACAGCATGTTCATGAGCAAGAAGGCGCTGCTGGAGTTTTACGAGCGTGAAATTGAAGACGCACGCAAAACCGGCGTGATGTTCTCGCTGCACGTGAAAGCCACCATGATGAAGGTGTCACACCCCATCGTGTTCGGCCACTGCGTGAAGATTTTTTACAAAGACGCGTTTGAAAAACACGAAGCCCTGTTCAAAGAATTGGGCGTGAACGTCAACAACGGCATGGCCGATCTGTACGGCAAGATCGCCACGCTGCCACAAAGCAAGCAGGACGAAATCAAGCGCGACCTGCACGCCTGCCACGAACACCGCCCCGAGCTGGCGATGGTGGACTCTGCCAAGGGCATCACCAACTTCCATTCGCCCAACGACGTGATCGTTGACGCGTCCATGCCCGCCATGATCCGCAACGGCGGCAAGATGTGGGACGCCAACGGCCGCCTGAAGGACGTGAAGGCCGTGATGCCCGAATCGACCTTTGCCCGCATCTACCAGGAGATGATCAACT
The DNA here is from genome assembly GCA_049653005.1 of Burkholderiaceae bacterium. Lineage (GTDB taxonomy): Bacteria > Pseudomonadota > Gammaproteobacteria > Burkholderiales > Burkholderiaceae_C > UBA2334. The sequence goes on from JBASFL010000053.1 coordinate 5,536, forward strand.
TCTGCAAGTGGCACGGCGCTTTTGATCCCAAGACCATGGGCACGGTGCCCAACGTGGGCCTGATGGCGCAGCAGGCCGAGGAATACGGCTCGCACGACAAAACCTTCGAAATCACCGAAGACGGCGTGGCCAACATCACCGACATCAACACCGGTGAAGTGCTGCTGAGCCAAAACGTGGAAGCCGGAGACATCTGGCGCATGTGCCAGGTGAAAGACGCCGCCATCCGCGACTGGGTGAAGCTGGCTGTGACGCGCGCCCGCAACTCGGGCATGCCCGTGGTGTTCTGGCTGGACCAGTACCGCCCCCACGAGGCGCAGCTGATCACCAAGGTCAAGATGTACTTGCACGAGCACAACACCGCAGGTCTGGAAATCCAGATCATGAGCCAGGTGCGCGCCATGCGTTACACCCTGGAGCGGGTGGTTCGTGGCCTGGACACCATCAGCGCCACCGGCAACATCCTGCGCGATTACCTGACCGACCTGTTCCCCATCATGGAGCTGGGCACCAGCGCCAAAATGCTGTCCATCGTGCCTTTGATGGCCGGTGGTGGTATGTATGAAACCGGTGCGGGCGGCTCTGCGCCCAAACACGTGCAGCAGCTGGTGGAAGAAAACCACTTGCGCTGGGATTCGTTGGGCGAGTTCCTGGCCCTGGCCGTTAGCCTGGAAGACATGGGTTTGAAAACCGGCAACGTCAAAGCCAAAATCCTGGCCAAGACTCTTGATGCTGCCACAGGGCAACTGCTGGAAAACAACAAAAACCCTTCGCCCAAAACCGGCCAGTTGGACAACCGTGGCAGCCAGTTTTACTTGGCCATGTACTGGGCACAAGCGTTGGCCTCACAGACCGACGACGCCGCGCTGGCGGCCGCGTTTGCACCGTTGGCCAAAGCCTTGACCGACGGTGAAGCGACCATCGTGGCCGAATTGGCCGCAGTGCAGGGCAAACCGGTTGACATTGGCGGCTACTACAAGCCCGACCTCAACAAGCTGGCCGACGTTATGCGTCCCAGCCCCACGCTGAACGCCGCGCTCGAGAGCCTGACCGCCTGACGAGCGCCGTCTCTCGAACAACCCACATGGCCCCGGCCGTGTGGGTTTTTTGTTTTTCAGGGTTCAATGTTTGGCCGGTTTCCCGTCAAACGGCGGACCTGCCAGCTTGCTGCCCGCGCGCAACCCCTTTTGCGCGAACCAGCCCTGGTGCATTTCCAGCACATAGCGCACGGGTTTGGCCGAGCAGTGCGAGTCCAGGGCCTGTGGCTTCATGTCGGTCAGGTTGACGATGGTGCCGTCGTCGGTCACGAAAGCGGCTGTCAGTGGCAACAGTGTGTTTTTCATCCAGAAGCATTGCTGTGCAGGTTGTTCAAACACAAACAGCATGCCTTCGTTGGCGGGCATGTCCTGGCGGTGCATCAGGCCCGTGTTGCGCTGCTCGGGCGTGGCCGCCACCTGTGCCTGAATGAGGTGCATGCCGGCGTTGAGCGTCACGCGGGGCAGGTGCTGTTGGGGTTGGTTTTGGGACCAGGCGCTGCCCGACAAGGACAGGAGCAGGGCCAGCAATGGGGTGGTCAGGCGCTTCATAAACAGGGCAGGTGGTGTGATGGGGCCAAGCCGAACAGGGTGTTGGCGTGGTTTTGCAGGGCATTGTCCGCCATGTGCCCAGGCCGGTTGGCAGCTCAATCGCGCCTAGAATTTGCCCGCATTTTGCCGGTCACCCCAGCGCCTTCAAAGCGCGTGGGTGGTTTCATCGTCTTGACCGTCGCCACGCGACCCGTTTTCATGTACCAGCACATCAAAGTTCCCGCACAAGGCCAAAAAATCACGGTCAACGCCGACATGTCCCTGAATGTGCCCGACGAGCCCATCATTCCCTATATCGAGGGCGATGGCACGGGGCATGACATCACGCCGGTGATGCTGAACGTGGTGGACGCCGCGGTGGCCAAGGCTTACGGTGGGCTCAAAAAAATCCACTGGATGGAGGTGTATGCCGGTGAAAAAGCCACCCAAATCTATGGCCCGGATGTGTGGTTGCCCGATGAAACCCTGGACGCCGTGCGTGAGTATCTGGTGTCTATCAAAGGCCCCATCACCACCCCTGTGGGCGGTGGCATCCGGTCTTTGAACGTGGCCCTGCGCCAGGAACTCGATTTGTACGTGTGTCTGCGCCCTGTGCAATATTTCAAGGGGGTGCCCAGCCCGGTGAAAGAGCCGCACAAGGTCAACATGGTGATCTTTCGCGAAAATTCGGAAGACATTTACGCGGGCATCGAGTACCCGGCAGAAAGCGACAAGGCCAAAAAACTCATCAAATTTCTGCAAGAGGAAATGGGGGTCACCAAAATCCGCTTTCCCCACACCTCGGGCATTGGCATCAAACCTGTGTCGCGCGAAGGCACCGAGCGCCTGATGCGCAAGGCCATTCAGTACGCCATTGACAACGACAAGCCCAACGTGACCATCGTGCACAAGGGCAACATCATGAAATACACCGAAGGTGCCTTCCGCGATTGGGCGTATGCCCTGGCGCAAAAGGAGTTTGGCGGTGTGCTGGTGGACGGTGGCCCTTGGTGCAAGGTCAAAAGTCCCAAAACGGGCAAAGACATTCTCATCAAAGACAGCATTGCCGACGCTTTCCTGCAGCAAATTTTGCTGCGCCCGGTGGAGTACAGCGTGGTGGCGACACTCAACCTGAATGGCGACTACATCTCTGACGCGTTGGCGGCCCAGGTGGGGGGGGTCGGCATTGCGCCCGGTGCCAACCTTTCAGACACCGTGGCCATGTTCGAAGCCACGCATGGCACGGCACCCCGGTACGCGGGGAAAGACTACGTGAACCCTGGCTCTGAAATTCTGTCTGCCGAGATGATGCTGCGCCACATGGGCTGGACAACGGCGGCCGATCTCATCCTTCGCTCTCTGGAAAAGGCCATTGCCAGCAAAAAAGTGACCTATGACTTCGCCCGTTTGATGGCAGGGGCCGAGCAGGTGAGCTGTTCGGGTTTTGGCCAAGTGATGATCGACCACATGTGACCAGTCCTGGGGCGCATGCCCACGGCGCCATGGGGGGCGTGGGGGCTGGCTAGAATGGATCGCATGGCCACGAAAATACCCAAAACCACACCCGCCCCGGGCAGGACCGGCGGCGCTGACTCGGTGGTGCTGGAGCGTCGCCCCCAGCGCACCATGCCCCCGCAAATGCACCAAGTGGTGCTGTTGAACGATGACTTCACACCCATGGAATTTGTGGTGTTGGTCATCCAGGAGTTTTTCAGCAAAGACCGCGAAGCGGCCACCCAAATCATGTTGAAAATTCACCTGGAGGGCAAAGGCGTCTGTGGGGTTTTCCCCAAAGACATCGCCGCCACCAAAGTGGACCAGGTGCTGGGCGCAGCCCGCCAGGCCGGTCACCCCTTGCAGTGTGTGCACGAGCCCATTGAGTGAGACAGGTTGAATCTGCCCAACCCATACCCATCTCCCGTTTTACCCACTGACTTTCAGTCCACCCTTCCTTCTCTCCCAACCTAGGAAAAGCCCATGATTGCCCAGGAACTTGAAGTCAGCTTGCACATGGCCTTTGTCGAGGCCCGCCAGCAACGGCACGAATTCATCACCGTCGAGCACTTGCTTTTGGCATTGCTTGACAACCCCAGCGCCGCCGAAGTGCTGCGCGCGTGTTCGGCCAACATCGACGACTTGCGCAAGTCGCTGGCCAACTTCATCAAAGACAACACCCCCCAGGTGGCGGGCACCGACGAGGTGGACACACAGCCCACGCTGGGCTTCCAGCGCGTGATTCAGCGCGCCATCATGCACGTGCAGTCCACCGGCAATGGCAAGAAAGAAGTGACCGGCGCCAACGTGCTGGTGGCCATTTTTGGTGAAAAAGACTCGCACGCGGTGTACTACCTCCACCAGCAAGGGGTCACCCGGTTGGACGTGGTGAATTTCATTGCCCATGGCATTCGCAAAAGCGACCCGCCGGAGCCCGCCAAACCCGCTGAAAGCCAGCCTGAGGCGGAGGAGGCGGGCGAGAAGAATGAAAAAGCTTCACCACTGGAGCAGTTCACCCAAAACCTGAACCAGCTGGCCAAGGACGGCAAAATCGACCCGCTGATCGGCCGCGATCACGAGGTGGAGCGTGTCATTCAGATTTTGTGCCGCCGCCGCAAAAACAACCCACTGTTGGTGGGTGAGGCCGGTGTGGGCAAAACAGCGATTGCCGAAGGTCTGGCTTGGCGCATTACCCAAGGCACTGTGCCCGACGTGTTGGCCGAGGCCAACGTCTATTCGCTTGACATGGGCGCTTTGCTGGCCGGCACCAAGTACCGGGGCGATTTCGAGCAACGCTTGAAAGGCGTGCTGAAGTCGCTGAAAGACAAACCCAATGCAGTGCTGTTCATCGACGAAATTCACACGCTGATCGGTGCTGGCGCGGCTTCAGGCGGTACGCTGGACGCTTCTAACCTGTTGAAGCCCGCGTTGTCCAGTGGGCAAATGAAGTGCATCGGTGCCACCACGTTCACTGAGTATCGGGGTATTTTTGAAAAAGACGCGGCCTTGTCCCGCCGTTTTCAGAAGGTGGATGTGGTCGAGCCCACCATTGAACAGACGGTGGACATCCTCAAAGGTTTGAAATCGCGCTTTGAAGAGCACCACAACGTCAAGTACGCCCTGGGTGCGTTGCAGGCGGCTGCCGAACTCAGCGCCAAGTACATCAACGACCGCCATTTGCCCGACAAGGCCATTGACGTGATCGACGAAGCCGGTGCCGCACAGCGGGTGTTGCCCGCGTCCAAACGCAAGAAAACCATCAGCAAAACCGAGGTGGAAGAAATCGTGGCGAAAATCGCCCGCATTCCCCCCGCCAACGTCTCCAACGACGACCGGGGTAAGCTCAAGACCCTGGAGCGTGATCTCAAAAGCGTGGTGTTCGGTCAAGACAAAGCCCTGGACGTGCTGGCCTCCAGCGTCAAGATGGCGCGTTCGGGCCTGGGCAAGGGCGACAAACCCATTGGCGCGTTTCTGTTCAGCGGCCCCACGGGTGTTGGCAAAACGGAGGCCGCCAAGCAGTTGGCCTACATTATGGGCATCGAGCTCATCCGCTTTGACATGTCTGAGTACATGGAGCGCCACGCGGTCAGCCGTTTGATCGGTGCGCCCCCCGGCTACGTGGGGTTTGACCAGGGTGGTTTGCTGACCGAGGCTGTGACCAAAAAGCCGCACTGCGTGTTGCTGCTGGACGAAATCGAAAAAGCCCACCCCGACATCTTCAACGTGCTGCTGCAGGTCATGGACCACGGCACGCTGACCGACAACAACGGGCGCAAGGCCGACTTCCGCAACGTCATCCTGATCATGACGACCAACGCGGGCGCCGAAACCATGAACAAGGCGACCATCGGTTTCACCAACCCGCGTGAGGCGGGCGATGAAATGGCGGACATCAAGCGCCTGTTCACGCCCGAGTTCCGCAACCGGCTCGATGCCATCGTGGGCTTCAAGGCGCTGGACGAACAGGTTATTTTGCGCGTGGTGGACAAATTCCTGCTGCAACTCGAAACCCAGTTGGGCGAGAAAAAGGTCGAGGTCACCTTCACCGACGTGTTGCGCAAGCACCTGGCCAAAAAAGGGTTCGACCCCCTCATGGGTGCCCGCCCCATGCAGCGGCTGATCCAAGACACCATCCGCCGCGCTTTGGCCGACGAGCTGTTGTTTGGTCGCTTGGTCGATGGGGGCCGCTTGACCGTGGACATGGAAACCAAGACCGACGACAAAGGGGTGGAAACCCAAGACGTGAAGTTGGACATTTCCCCCTTGTCCAAAAAATCAGACAAAGCCAAACCCGAAGAGGCCGTGGCCGACTGAGCTGGCGGTCTTTTCCCGGCCTGAAGCCGCGCCGTGACTGGCGCGGCTTTTTTTGCGCCCAAACCATCGGCTTGATGGCGGGTATACCCCCTTGGGGTTTGCCCGGTGCCCACCGCTTGCTGGCCAGGTTGACTGGGTTTTGTAAGAACGAAGTAAGACCTTGCTCCAGAATGGCCGCAATGCTTCCCCTGTGCGCATGTTGGTTTTGATCCTGGCCGCCAAACTGGTGTGTGAAATTGCCCTGCTGTGTCTGGCGGGGCGGGGTGTGCTTGCCGTGCTGGCTGGGGCAGGCCGCGACACCAACTTCGTGTACGGGTTGCTTCGTGCTGCCACACAACCTTTTGTGGCCCTGGTGCGCCCCTTCACGCCGCGTTTTGTGCCTGCGCGTCAACACCCCGGGGTGGCGTTTGCTGTGCTGGCGGTGGTTTGGCTGGCCTTGACCCTGACCAAAATTTTCTGGTGCCTCCAAGTGGGGGTGACCCATTGCCTCTGACGTCTGTGCCCCACCCGTGGCGGTGGCACTTGTCCGCCTGGCGTTGGCGTTTTCTCGTGTGGGCGGGCCATCAAAGTCCTGCGTTGGCCGCGTTGGACCGTTGGTTGGCCGATGCGCCCAGCCCGCACACCCGTGCGGTGCACCACGCGTGGGCCACACGTGCCCACGTGTTGGGGGGGCTGGGCCGTTGGGCCGAGGCTTGCCACCAACTGGCGCTGCTGGTGACCGTCGTGCCCGACCACGCCGTTCACCATTTCAACTGGGGCTATGCCTTGCAGCAAACCCACGCGTGGGCGTCGGCTGAAAAGGCGTTTCGTTGCGCCGTCCGGTTGTCGCCCCGCCTGGATTTGGCTTGGTACGGGTTGGGCGATGTGCTGTGGCAGCAAGGCCAGTGGGCAGAGGCCGAGCAAGCGTGGGTGCGACAGACCGAACTGCAACCCTTTTGCCCCGACGGGCTGGTTCGCTTGGTGCGCTTGCACGCCGATCGGGGGCAGTGGCCCCAGGCCGAGGCCTACCTGGACCGGCTCAAAACCTTTGATCCCCAGCGTGCGCTGGACCTGGAGCCGGTGTTGCAAGCGGTATTCCCCGTCCCCAGTGGGGTTTGCACATGAGCGAGACCAACCCCAACCAACGCGCCTACTGGCGCAAAACCCTGCGGCTGACCGGGCTGCTGTTGGCCGTGTGGTTTTGTGTCACGTTCGGGGTGGCCTTTTTTGCGCGCGAGTTGAACTTCACGTTTTTTGGCTGGCCGTTCAGCTTTTGGGTGGGGGCGCAAGGGGCGCTGGTGGTGTACGTGCTGATCGTGGCGTTTTACGCGCATGCCATGGCCAAACTCGACGAGGCCCACGGCATGGGCGAAGACTGACCCATGTTTGGCAACGAAGCCCGTGAAAAAGAAGCGGCCAGTGCGCGGTTCAAACACCAGTTGAACCGCCTGTACGCCTGGTACACGCTCGCGTTTCTGGCCTTTGTGGTGACACTGGCCGTGGCCGAGCAACTGGGTTTGTCGCGCGACTGGATCGGGTTTGTGTTCATGCTGACCACGGTGGTCGTGTATGCCAGCATTGGCATCATGAGCCGCACCACCGACGCGGCCGAGTACTACGTGGCCGGCCGGCGGGTGCCCGCCATTTACAACGGCATGGCCACCGGTGCCGACTGGATGTCTGCCGCTTCGTTCTTGGGGCTGGCGGGCACCTTGTACCTGACGGGCTACAGCGGCCTGGCCTTCATCATGGGCTGGACAGGGGGCTACTGCCTGGTGGCCTTGTTTCTGGCCCCGTACCTGCGCAAGTTCGGGCAATTCACCATTCCCGATTTTTTGGGCGAACGCTACGGTGGCAACTGGCCCCGCTTTCTGGGCATTGGGGCCACCATTCTGTGCTCGTTCATTTATGTGGTAGCCCAAATTTATGGCGTGGGGCTGATCACCTCCCGCCTCACCGGGGTGGCGTTTGAGCTGGGTATTTTTCTGGGCTTGGGCGGCATTTTGGTGTGCTCTTTTCTGGGGGGCATGCGCGCCGTGACGTGGACGCAGGTGGCCCAATACGTGGTCATCATCGTGGCTTACATGCTGCCCGTGGTGTGGCTGAGCGTGAAGCAAACCGGTGTGCCACTGCCACAGGTGGTGTATGGCTTTCAGCTGGAAAAAGTCACGGCCAAAGAACGTGAGCTGACCAACGACCCCAAAGAGCAGGCCGTGCGACAGTGGTACGCCGAGCGCACCGATGCGCTCAGCGCCAAGCTGGTGGACCCCATTCGGGCGCTGGCCGACGACCGGGCGGCGGCCAGCGCCCTGGTGGGCATCACAAAAGCCCGTGGGGCACCGCAGACCGAGCAGATTGCTGCCGAAAAAGCCCTGGCCCTGTTGCCCCGCGACCCTGAGGTGGCGGTGCGCCGCTGGGAGGCCGAGCTGGCCGAGGCACAGACCAAGTCCAAACCCCTCAACGGCATGCCGCCACAGGCACAGCAATTCAGCGGTGACCCGGACGGCACCCCCCAGGAGCAGGCCGAATACGACCTGTCGCGCCGCAACTTTTTGGCGCTGGTGTTCTGCCTGATGGTGGGCACCGCCGCGTTGCCACACATCTTGACCCGCTACTACACCACCCCCAGCGTGAAGCAGGCGCGCGAGTCGGTGACGTGGTCACTGGTGTTCATCGTGCTGCTGTATTTCACGGCCCCCGCGCTGGCGGTGTTGGTGAAATTTGAGGTGTTTCACGTGCTGGTGGGCACGTCGTTTGACGCGTTGCCGTCGTGGGTGGCCGCCTGGCACAAGGTGGACCCCAGCCTGCTCACCTTGACCGATGTGAACCGCGACGGCGTGTTGCAGCTGAACGAAATGAGCATTGGCGGCGACATCATCGTGCTGGCCACCGCCGAAATTGCCGGTTTGCCCTATGTCATTTCAGGCCTGGTGGCGGCGGGTGGCCTGGCAGCCGCGTTGTCCACCGCCGACGGCTTGCTGCTGACCATTGCCAACGCCCTCAGCCACGACCTGTATTACAAAATGATCGACCCCAACGCCAGCACCGCACGGCGGGTCAGCATTTCCAAAATGCTGCTGCTGGTGGTGGCGTTGGCCGCTGCCTATGTGGCGGCGCAAAAACCCGCTGATATTTTGTTTCTGGTGTCGGCCGCGTTTTCGTTTGCAGCGGCGGCATTTTTCCCTGCGCTGACCTTGGGCATTTTCTGGAAGCGCGCCACAGGCGCCGCCGCGTCGGCAGGCATGCTGGCGGGGCTGGGCATCACGTTTTATTACATCGTGACCACCCAGCCCTGGCTGCGCGAGCTGTTCGGTGTGCAAGGCCCCGTGCGCCTGTGGTGGGGCATTCAGCCCATTTCAGCCGGTGTGTTTGGGGTGCCCTTGGGGTTTGCGGTGATGGTGGTGGTGAGCTGGCTCACCCCGCCACCGCCGCCCAAGGTGCAGGCCTTGGTCGAATACATGCGCTACCCGCGCAACCGCACGCGTTGACCCGAAGGCCGGTGGCAAAGGCCGGCTTCAAGCCTCGAACTGCTGGGCGTTTTTGCCTTTGAAGGGCGCGTAAAACGCCTTGATCTCGGCCATGTCTCGCTCGATGTCGCCGGTGGGAATGAAGATGGGCCCCAGGCCGCTGAGCTTGCGTTCGTAGTCCATGTAAGCCATCACGATGGGCACGCCGGCCCCCAGCGCGATGTAATAAAACCCGGTTTTCCAATAGCGGGTTTTGCTGCGTGTGCCCTCGGGGGGCACGATGAGTTGCAAGGCGCCGCTGGCCTGGCGGATGCTGTCGGCCGACGCCGCCACCAGGTTGGTGGACTGTTCGCGGTTCACCGCAATGCCACCGAGCCAGCGCATCACACCGCCAAACGGAAACCGGAAAAGGCTGCTTTTTCCCATCCACCGCACTTGCAGGCCCAGTGCAAACGCCACCATCAGGGTGTAGGGCAGGTCCCAGTTGCTGGTGTGGGGGGCCGCTATCAGCACGCTTTTGTGTGCCTCGGGGGGCAAGTGGCCTTCCACCCGCCAACCGGTGGCCCGCAAGAAGCCCACTGAAAAAGCCTTCAAAACGGTGTTGACCACGGGGGTGTTGAACAGGGTGCGTTGCATGGTGACGGAGCGTACCTCAGCCGCCTTGCTTGAACGGCGAGCGTGCCTCCAGTTCGCTCAGGTACTGCGCCATGCTTTCGCCTTCGCGCTGCAAGTAGCGGTCCACCGCGTCGGCAAAGGCGGGGTGGGCCAGCCAGTGGGCGCTGGTGGTTTGCACAGGCAGCAGTGCGCGGGCCATTTTGTGTTCGCCCTGGGCCCCGCCTTCAAACCGGTCAAAGCCGTTGGCAATGCACCAGGCCAGGGGTTGGTAGTAACAGGCCTCGAAGTGCAGGCAGTCCACCCGCTCCAGTGCCCCCCAGTAGCGGCCATACGCCACACGGGTGCTGGATTTCAAGCCATTTTGGCCTCCAGCGCTTGATGGTATTGCATTTGTAGCTATCAAACTGCACGCCACCGGGTGGTCGGTTTCGGCCACAAAAAGCACCCAGTTGTCGGGCTGGGTATCGGCCAGCTGGGCAAAAAAGCCGCGGCTGAGGTAGGGCGCGTTGCCGTGCTCCAGGTAAGTGCGTTCGTAACAGCGGTAGAAAAAGTCCCAGTCTTGCGGCGTGATGGCGCGGCCCTCCACGGTGCGAAACCGCACCCCGGCGTCGGCCACTTTGCGGCGCTCTTGCCGGATTTTTTTGCGTTTCTCTTGGCTGAGGCTGGCCAGAAAGTCGTCGAAGTGGCGGTAGGGCTCTGGCGCGCGATTGCCCCAGTGAAACTGCACCGTGTGCCGCAACATCAGCCCGGCGGCTTGGGCGGCGGCCACGTCTGCCGGGTGGGCAAACAGCAGGTGCAGCGACGACAGCTGGTGGGCTTCGCACACCCGCAGCAGCGCGGCCATCAGCGTGTGGCGTGCCGTGGCATCCACCGCCAGCAGGCGCGGGCCTGGCACGGGCGTGAAGGGCACGGCCACCACGGCCTTGGGGTAGTAGGCCAGGCCGTGGCGCGCATAGGCATCGGCCCAGGCCCAGTCGAACACGTATTCGCCACGCGAATGCGTTTTCACATACAAGGCCGCCGCAGCGCACAGCGTGGAGCCCTGCCACACGGTGACCAGTTGCAGCGCCCAGCCGGTGGCGGGGGTGGCACTGCCGCTGTCTTGCAGGGCGGCCAGGTAGGCGGGGGTGACAAAAGGCGTGGCATCGCGCCCCTGCGCGGCTTCTGCCGCCAGCAGGTGGGCCCATGCGTCTGCGGGCACCTCGGCAGGGTGGTCCAAAACCCGGGTGACATAATCGTTTTGCACCCATTCTTTACTTGTTTTCATGACCTTCAAACTCTGTCTGGCCCAGTTGAATTTTGTGGTGGGCGACTTGAGCGGCAACGCCCGCCGCATCGTTGAGGCGGCCACCGCTGCCCACGCCCAGGGGGCCGATTTGCTTGTCACGCCCGAACTGGCGCTGTGTGGCTACGCCGCCGAAGACCTGTTTTTGCGCCCCGGCTTTCTGGACGCCTGCGATGATGCCTTGGAACAAGTGGCCTTGGGCACCGCCGGGTTGACCGGTCTGACCGTGGTGGTGGGCCACCCCGCGCGTTCGCTGGTGACGGGTGCGGTGCGCACCCGAAGCGTGTCCGTCCCCCGCCTGTACAACGCTGCCACGGTGCTGCGCCACGGCGAAAAGCTGCACACCTACGCCAAGCAGCAGTTGCCCAACTACCAGGTGTTTGACGAGCGGCGCTATTTCACCCCCGGTCAAACCCCTTGCGTGTTCGAGGTGCCGAACGCCGAGGGTGACGTGCTGCGCTGCGGCTTGCTGATTTGCGAAGACGCGTGGTTCGATGCCCCCGCCGAGGCCGCCCGCCAAGACGGCGCGCAGGCGCTGGTGGTCATCAACGCGTCGCCTTTTCACACCGGCAAGGGCAGCGAGCGCGAAGCCGCCATGCGTCAGCGCGTGGCCGCCACGGGTTTGCCACTGGTGTACGCCCACTTGGTGGGGGGGCAGGACGAAATCGTGTTTGAAGGCCGCAGCTTTGCGCTGAACGCCGATGGCTCGGTGGCGCTGCGTGCAGAGAGTTTCAAGGAAAATATGCCCCTGGCGCTTGTTGATATTGATGAGTTAGCTACACAAATATCAGGTCCCGTGGCGGCTGAACACAGCCCAGAGGCCGACCTGTGGCACGCCCTGGTGTTGGGCGTGCGCGACTACGTGGGCAAAAACGGCTTTCCCGGTGCACTGCTGGGCCTGTCGGGCGGCATTGACTCTGCGCTGGTGCTGGCCATCGCCGTGGATGCGTTGGGCAAGGACAAGGTGAGGGCGGTCATGATGCCGTCGCCCTACACGGCCGACATCAGCTGGATCGACGCGCGCGACATGGCCGCCCGCTTGGGGGTGCGCTACCAGGAAATCGACATCGCGCCCGAATTTGAGGCGTTCAAAGCCAGCCTGGCCGCCGACTTTGCGGGCCTGGCCGAAGACACCACCGAAGAAAACCTGCAGGCCCGCATCCGTGGCACGCTGCTGATGGCGTTGTCCAACAAGTTCGGCAGCATCGTGTTGACCACCGGCAACAAAAGCGAAATGGCCACCGGCTACTGCACGCTGTACGGCGACATGGCGGGGGGCTTTGCCGTCATCAAAGACGTGGTGAAAACTTGTGTGTTCAAGCTGGCGTGGTGGCGCAACGCCCACGACCCGTATGGCACCGGGGCCAACCCTATTCCCGAGCGCATCATCACCCGCCCGCCCAGCGCCGAGTTGCGCCCTGACCAGAAAGACCAAGACAGCCTGCCCGAGTACGAGGTGCTGGACGCCATCATCCAGCGCTACATGGAAAACGACGAACAACCCGGGCAAATTGTCGCCGCAGGCTTCGCCCAGGCCGACGTGGACAAAGTTACCCGGTTGATTCGCCTGAACGAGTACAAACGCCGCCAGTCGCCTGTGGGCATTCGGGTGACGCACCGCAGCTTTGGCAAAGATTGGCGCTACCCCATCACCAGCAAATACCGGGGCTGACGCCCCACCAAAAGGCGGTGTCAGGCCAGTGTCACCACCGGCACCATTTGCCCCACGTCCAATCCGGCGGCATTTTTCATGGGTGGTGGGGTGAATTCGGCCAGCGCAGCGCGCGATTCGCCGTCGAGCCAACCCAGTTGCGCCAGCACGCTGACCACAGCCACCATCAGGGCTTTCAGGTTGCCGTCGCTCACTTTGGCGGCCAGGGCCACGCCCCGGCGGCGGCTGGCTATTGTCTGCACGCCATCGGCCCCCACTTTGCACACCCAGTCGCCCTGGCCGGCACGCGCCAGGGCCAGGTCGTTGCGGCCCTGGCCGCTGACCATCTCGGGGTGGGCGCACATGGCGTGTGCCACGCGCTGCGGGCCTGTGCCGTATTGGGCATCGGGGTCGGCCAGCGTGAGCCGGGCAAAGGCGGTGGCCAGCGCGGGCAGGGGCACCGCGTAATTGGGGGCGCTGCACCCGTCGGTGCCACGCACCAGTTGGGCTTGCGGCACCCCCGTGAAGTGGCTCACGCTGGCGGCAATGGCTTGCTGAACGGGGTGGTCCACGGCCAGGTAACCGGTCAAGGGCTCGCCCAGCGCAGCGGCCAGCAGCAACATGCCGGTGTGTTTGCCCGAGCAGTTGTGGTGCAGGCGGCCAAACACCGCGCCAGCTTCGGGCGTGACGTTGTTGGTGCTGTAGAAATAGGGCAGGTGGCTGCCGCAGGCCAGCGCGGTGTCGTCGGCCCCGGCTTTGGTCAACAGGCTGGCCACGCGCTGGGTGTGGGTGGGCTCCCCGTTGTGGCTGGCGCACAGCAGGGCCACGTCGGCATCGGTCAATTGGTAACGTTCGGCAAACCGGGCGACCAGCGGCATGGCCTGAAACGGCTTGAGTGCCGAACGGGTGAACATGGGCGACCAGACATCGCCCGCCGAGGCCAGCACATCGCCCCGTGCGTTGCACACCGCCACAGAGCCGTGGTGCACCAGTTCGGGGTGTCCACCCCGGTGAACGACGGTGATGGGCGTGTGCTGGGGCAGGTCGAAGGTGGGCATGGCGCTCAGGGGCTGGATGGGGTTTTCCAGTGTATGCAGCAGCCGGTGGGCCTTGGGCATAATCGCTTGGAATTCAACCGCTTTCTTCAGGACCCTCCGCCATGAAACAGATCACCGCCGTCATCAAACCCTTCAAACTCGAAGAAGTGCGCGAGGCACTGGCCGAGCAGGGCGTGACCGGCCTGACGGTGACCGAGGTGAAGGGTTTTGGCCGTCAGAAAGGCCACACCGAGTTGTACCGTGGCGCTGAATACGTGGTGGACTTTCTGCCCAAAGTGAAGGTGGAGGTGGTGGTGAAATCAGACGACGTTGAGCGTTGTGTCGATGCCATCATCCGCGCCGCCCGCACCGGCAAAATCGGCGATGGCAAAATTTTCGTCACCACCGTGGACCGCGTGGTGCGCATCCGCACCGGCGAAGAAGACGAAACCGCCGTCTGATTTTTCAGCGGTCGTTTTCGCGATTCACAGCCGCTCGCGCAAACCCTCGGCGCTGCCAAAGCCGCCGGCTTGCACCAGCTGGGGCAACAGGGTGGGGGCTTCGGTGCCCACGTGCAGCAAATCCATTTGCCAAGGCCCGACGAAGCCCGCTTTCACGGTGTGCCCCAGAAATTGCAGCAACCCGTCGTAGTAACCGGCCACGTTCAGCAGGCCCAGGGGTTTTTGGTGGTAACCCAGTTGCCGCCAGGCCCACACTTCAAACAATTCTTCAAACGTGCCGATGCCGCCAGGCAGCGCCAGGAACGCATCGGCCCGCTCCGCCATCAGCGCCTTGCGTTCGTGCATGTTGGCCACCACATGCAGCTCGGTGCAGGCGTGGTTGGCGCACTCTTTGTCCACCAGCGCTTGCGGCATCACGCCCACCACGGTACCCCCTGCTGCCAAGGTGGCGTGGGCCACGGTGCCCATCAGACCGTTGTTGCCACCGCCGTACACCAGCGCACCGCCGTGTTGACCGATCCAGGTGCCGACCTGGGCGGCCACCTCGGTGAACAAGGGGTCATCGCCAGGGCGTGAACCGCAGTACACGCACAGCGAAAAAGCGGGGGAAGGTGTCATGGTGTGTTCAGGCATCAGGCAAACCGGGTCCAGAGCGCACCGCCCCAAGTGCCTGCACACAGCAGCAGGCTGAGCAGCACGGCGGCGCTGCCCATGTCTTTGGCGCGTTTGGACAGGTCATGCCATTCGGGACCGATGCGGTCGATGGCAGATTCAATACCGGTGTTCAGCAGTTCCACCACCATCACCAGCACCACCGTGCCTGCCAGTGCGGCGGTTTCCAGCCAACCTTGCCCCAGCCAGAAGGCCGCAGGCAGCATCAGCACGGCCAAAATGGCTTCTTGCCGGAATGCGGTTTCGTGCCAACCGGCCTTCAGCCCGGCCAGTGAATAGCCAAAGGCATGGGTCACCCGGTTCAGGCCCCGTCGGGCTTTTTGTGGGTTGACGGGGTGTGTGTCGGGGATGTGGGTGGGCATGGCGGGGCAGTGTGGGGTGTGCAACTTGTGTGGTGCTTAAGCGCTCAGGCGGCCGGGGTCGGTTTCGCTGTGCACCAGCCGTGTGCCGGCCAGCACGTCGTGCAGGTACTGCCGCTGGGGGTGAAACCGGGACAGCAAAGCCCACACCAGCACCCAGCCCACCACCACCACGCCCGTTTCAGCGCCTGACAGCCCAAAGCCCCATGCACCGAGCAGCGGCGGCACAAACCACAGCCAGCTCCACAGGTAGCGGACGAGCGCTCGGCCTTGTGTCAACGTGCGCCCTTGCGCATCGACCACCTTGATGCGCCAGGTTTTCATGGCCAGTGTCTGGCCTTTGGACCACAGCCAGGTGAAGTAGATGCCCAACACCACAAACACAAAGGCCTGGTGCGCATGGCGGTTGTCCAGCGCATGGCGGGTTTGGCTGAGCGAAGAAAACAAATACCCCGCCACAAACACCACGGCAAACAGCAACATGCCTTCATACAACCAGCAAGCCAGGCGTCGGCGGAGTTTCGGGGCCTGCAAGTCAGGGGCGGCTGGTGTGAGAGTGGTGGGCGCTGCAAGCATGTTGGAAGGCTGAAAACGGAGGGTGCTGTGGTGCGGGCGTACCGCAGGCGGGCGGAATTGTCGCACCCGTTGGCCCCTGTGGCCTTGGATGTGCAAGGCCTGGAAAAAGGGCATTGCTATGAAATGCGATAATGCGCGTTGCAAATCAAACGGCAAACGGATCAAGGTCGCGCAGTCAATGGTGGCTGCCCATGGTTTTGGTCTCAAGTCTCAACGCAGCCTCACGAGGGCGCGCGAAGAGGCACCCAAGGTTTTTCGTCAGAGAAATTCTCGAAAGGTTCATCATGGAAATCTCCAAAGCGGAAATGAACTCCGCAGCAGCAGCGTCTTCGGGCGCGCAAACCCAAGAACTTCGCGGCGCTGAAATTCTCGTCAAGGCCCTGCAGGCCGAAAACGTGAAATACATCTGGGGTTACCCCGGTGGTGCAGTGCTGCACATTTACGACGCTTTTTACAAGCAAGACACCATCCAGCACGTGCTGGTGCGCCACGAGCAGGCCGCTGTGCACGCTGCCGATGGCTATGCGCGCGCCACGGGCGACGTGGGGGTGGCGCTGGTCACGTCCGGCCCCGGGCTGACGAATGCCGTGACCGGCATCGCCACGGCGTACATGGACAGCATCCCCATGGTCATCATTTCTGGCCAGGTGCCCACGCACGCCATTGGCTTGGATGCGTTCCAGGAATGCGACACCGTGGGCATCACCCGCCCCATCGTCAAGCACAACTTCCTGGTGAAGGATGTGCGTGACATGGCCATGGTCATGAAAAAGGCGTTCCACATCGCCCGCACCGGCCGCCCTGGCCCTGTGGTGGTGGACATTCCGAAAGACGTGTCGTTCAACAAAACCACTTACGAGGGCTACCCCGAAACGGTGGAAATGCGCTCGTACAACCCCGTGCGCAAAGGCCACGGCGGCCAAATTCGCAAAGCGTTGCAGCTGTTGCTGACGGCCAAACGCCCCTACATCTACACCGGCGGTGGTGTGTTGCTGGGCAATGCCACCCAAGAACTGCGCACCCTGGTGGACATGTTGGGCTATCCCGTCACCAACACGCTGATGGGCCTGGGTGCCTACCCCGCCACCGAGCGCAAGTTCCTGGGCATGCTGGGCATGCACGGCACGGTGGAAGCCAACAACGCCATGCAAAACTGCGATGTGTTGCTGGCCGTCGGCGCCAGGTTCGATGACCGCGTGATTGGCAACCCCAAACACTTTGCGCAAAACGAACGCAAGATCATCCACATCGACATCGACCCTTCCAGCATTTCCAAGCGCGTGAAGGTGGACGTGCCGATCGTGGGTGATGTGAAAGACGTGTTGACCGAACTGATCAACATGATCAAGGAAACCACGTTGCGTGCCGAGCCGCAGGCGTTGTCGGCCTGGTGGGACACCATCGAAGGCTGGCGCAGCCGCGATTGCATGAAGTACGACAGCAACAACCAAGACGTCATCAAGCCACAAAAGGTCATCGAAACCCTGTGGAACATGACGAAGGATGCTGACGCTTACATCACCTCCGACGTGGGCCAGCACCAGATGTGGGCTGCGCAGTACTACAAGTTCAACGAGCCACGCCGCTGGATCAACTCCGGCGGCCTGGGCACCATGGGTGTGGGCATTCCCTACGCCATGGGCATCAAGCTGGCCAAGCCCGAGAGCGAGGTGTACTGCGTGACGGGTGAGGGGTCGGTGCAAATGTGCATTCAGGAGCTGTCCACCTGCCTGCAATACAACACGCCCATCAAGATCCTGGCGCTGAACAACCGTTACCTGGGCATGGTGCGCCAGTGGCAAGAGATTGAATACTCGGGCCGCTACAGCCACAGCTACATGGATGCGCTGCCCAACTTTGTGAAGCTGGCCGAGGCCTATGGCCACGTGGGCATGCTGATCGAGCGTCCGCAAGACGTGGAAGGTGCCTTGCACGAAGCCCGCAAGCTGAAGGACCGCACCGTTTTCATGGATTTCCGCACAGACCCCACCGAGAACGTGTTCCCGATGGTGCAAGCGGGCAAAGGCATCACCGAGATGCTACTGGCCAGCGAAGAACTGTAATTTCAAGAAAAATTGGCCCCCAGCGCTTGCTGGGTAAGCTTTCTCAGCTCTATTTTTTGACGAATCTATTGCCCGCCAAGCCCGGTGTTTACCGACACCGGGGGAGGGCGGCGAAAAGAGGAATCTGCACCCATGAAACACATCATTGCCGTTTTGCTGGAAAACGAACCCGGTGCGCTGTCGCGCGTCGTGGGCCTGTTTTCTGCCCGTGGTTACAACATCGAGTCGTTGACGGTGGCCCCCACCGAAGACCCCAGCTTGTCGCGCATGACCATTCAGACCACCGGGTCTGACGATGTCATCGAGCAAATCACCAAGCACCTCAACCGCCTGATTGAAGTGGTGAAGGTGGTTGACTTGACCGAAGGTGCCTACACCGAGCGTGAGCTCATGATGGTGAAGGTGCGTGCGGTGGGCAAAGAGCGCGAAGAAATGAAGCGAATGGCCGACATCTTCCGTGGCCGCATCATCGACGTGACCGAAAAAAGCTACACCATCGAGCTGACCGGTGACCCGGGCAAAAACGACGCTTTCCTGGAAGCCATCGACCGCACCGCCATTCTGGAAACCGTTCGCACCGGGGCCAGTGGCATCGGGCGTGGTGAGAGAATCCTGCGCGTTTGAGTTTCCCCCGCCTGGCGTTTGGCCAAGCCTTTTCCCCTTTATTTCACACCCAACATTCACTGGAGCAAAAAATGAAAGTTTTCTACGACAAAGACTGTGATCTGAGCCTGATCAAGGGCAAGACGGTTGCCATCATCGGCTACGGCAGCCAGGGCCATGCCCACGCGCAAAACCTGAACGACAGCGGCGTGAAGGTCGTGGTCGGTCTGCGCAAGGGTGGCGCATCGTGGGACAAAGTCGGCAAAGCCGGCCTGACCGTGATGGAAGTCAACGACGCTGTCAAAGCAGCTGACGTGGTCATGATCCTGTTGCCCGACGAGCAAATCGGCGAGGTCTACACCAACAACGTGGCCCCCAACATCAAGCAAGGTGCTTCGCTGGCGTTTGCCCACGGCTTCAACGTGCATTACAACCAAGTCGTGCCCCGTGCCGATCTGGACGTGTGGATGGTGGCCCCCAAGGCCCCTGGTCACACCGTGCGCAACACCTACACCCAAGGTGGTGGCGTGCCCCACCTGGTGGCCGTGCACCAGGACAAGTCTGGCAAAGCCCGTGACCTGGCCCTGAGCTACGCCATGGCCAACGGTGGCGGCAAGGCCGGCATCATTGAAACCAACTTCAAAGAAGAAACCGAAACCGATCTGTTCGGCGAGCAAGCCGTGTTGTGCGGTGGCGCTGTCGAGCTGGTGAAAATGGGCTTCGAGACCCTGGTGGAAGCTGGCTACGCCCCTGAAATGGCTTACTTCGAGTGCCTGCACGAGCTGAAGCTGATCGTTGACCTGATCTACGAAGGCGGCATTGCCAACATGAACTACTCCATCTCCAACAACGCGGAGTTTGGCGAGTACGTGACCGGCCCTGAAGTCATCAACGAAGAGTCTCGCGCCGCCATGCGCAATGCCCTGAAGCGCATCCAGAACGGCGATTACGCCAAGATGTTCATCCAGGAAGGCCGCTTGAACTATCCAAGCATGACCGCACGCCGCCGCAACACCGCCGATCACCAGATCGAAGTGGTGGGTGGCAAACTGCGCGCCATGATGCCTTGGATTGCCAAGAACAAGCTGGTGGACCAAACCCGCAACTGATTGCCGGTGTTTGCCGTGCACGAAGGCCACCTCGGTGGCCTTTTTTGCGTCTGCGTGTTGGCAGATACACGGCCTTCGCGGAAGCTTACACTCCACCATCTTCCATGCGGCCCGGGGCTGCATTTGAAATCGAACCCACACCCCACACATGACCGACGGCATCGACACCAAGTCCACCACCCAGCCTCCACGGCGCAGCAAGGGCATTTACATACTGCCCAACATGATCACGCTGGCAGCGCTGTTTGGCGGTTTTTATGCCATCGTGATGTCCATGGATGGCCGTTATGACTTGGCCACGGTCGGCATTTTTGCCGCCATGGTGCTCGACAGTCTGGACGGACGTGTGGCGCGCCTGACCAACACGCAAAGCGCGTTTGGCGAACAAATGGACTCCTTGTCTGACATGGTCTCGTTCGGTGCCGCGCCCGCGTTGATTGCGTATGAATGGTCGCTCAGCGGTCTGGGTCGCTGGGGGTGGATTGCCGCGTTTGTGTATTGCGCCTGTGCGGCGCTGCGCTTGGCACGGTTCAACGTCAACACCGCCGTGGTGGACAAACGGTTTTTCCAAGGCCTGCCCTCGCCTGCGGCGGCGGCGCTGGTGGCTGGGTTCATCTGGCTGATGACCGAGGCTGGTATCAAAGGTGCTGATTTGTCTTGGTGGGTGTTTGGTTTGACGCTGTTTTCGGGTCTGACCATGGTGACCAATGTGCCGTTTTACAGCTTCAAAGACGTGCACATGCGCAAAAGTGTGCCGTTTGCCGTGATCGTATTGATTGCATTGATCATCGCGATCATCAATATCGATCCGCCCACCGTTTTGTTCGGCTTGTTTGTGATTTACGGGCTTTCGGGTTATGCGGTTTACCTCTGGCGCAAGGCGAAAGGCAAGCCCACCAGCGTGATCAGTACGTCCACCGACGAGCCAGATGAGCGTGGCTTGCATGAGCAAAACGATGCATCCTGATGTGATACATTGAAGCCATGCAACAAGTTTCTTTCGCCCTGCTACTGGACGCCCCTCACGGGCAGATGGCGTAGCGCGCGAGCACTTCTTCCAACGGCCCGTTTGCACCCGCAGCGGGCCGTTTGTATTTGCACTGCGGGTTTATTGAAAAAGCACTGCCGCACCCATTTCGGCGGTTCAATGGAGCAAGACATGAGCGACCAATTGATCATTTTTGACACCACTTTGCGTGACGGCGAACAATCGCCCGGCGCGTCCATGACCAAGGACGAAAAGCTGCGCATCGCACGTCAGTTGGAGCGCCTGAAAGTGGACGTGATCGAAGCCGGTTTTGCCGCGAGCTCCAACGGCGATTTTGAAGCCGTCAAGGCCATTGCCGACACCATCAAAGACTCCACCATCTGCTCGTTGGCCCGTGCCAATGACCGCGACATCGGTCGCGCGGCCGATGCATTGGCCGGTGCCAACCGCGCCCGCATCCACACTTTCATTGCCACCAGTGCGTTGCACATGGAAAAAAAGCTGCGCATGACGCCCGAGCAGGTGTTGGAGCAGGCCAAGCAAGCGGTGCGCTACGCCCGCTCACGTGTGGCCGATGTGGAGTTCAGCCCTGAAGACGGCTACCGCAGCGACATGGATTTTTTGTGCCGTGTCGTCGAGGCGGTGATTGCCGAAGGCGCCACCACCATCAACGTGCCCGACACCGTGGGTTATGCCATTCCCGAGCTGTACGGCAATTTCATCAAGACGTTGCGTGAGCGTGTGCCCAATTCAGACAAAGCCATTTGGTCGGTGCATTGCCACAACGACCTCGGTATGGCCGTGGCCAACTCGTTGGCTGGGGTGAAGATTGGCGGTGCGCGCCAAGTTGAATGCACCATCAACGGGCTGGGCGAACGCGCGGGCAATTGCTCACTGGAAGAAATTGTGATGGCGGTCAAAACCCGCCGCGATTATTTCGGTCTGGACTTGAACATCGATGCCACCCAAATTGTGCCCGCCAGCCGCATGGTCAGCCAGACCACCGGTTTTGTGGTGCAACCGAACAAAGCGGTGGTGGGGGCCAATGCCTTTGCCCACGCCAGTGGCATTCACCAGGACGGTGTGCTGAAAGCCCGTGACACCTACGAAATAATGCGTGCCGAAGACGTGGGATGGAGTGCGAACAAAATTGTGCTGGGCAAACTCAGCGGTCGCAATGCATTCAAGCAACGTTTGCAGGACTTGGGCATTGCCTTGGATTCCGAAACCGAAATCAACACGGCTTTTGCCAAATTCAAAGAGTTGGCAGACCGCAAAAGTGAGATTTTTGACGAAGACATTCTGGCCTTGGTCAGCGATGAGAGCGTGAGCGCTGACAAAGAGCAGTTCGGCCTGGTGTCTTTGGCCCAACACAGTGAAACCGGTGAACGTCCCCAGGCCACCGTGGTGTTCACCGTGGACGGCAAAGAGGTGCGGGGTCAGTCCGATGGCAACGGTCCGGTGGACGCATCGCTCAAGGCCATCGAGGCGCACGTCAAAAGTGGCGCTGAAATGGTGCTGTATTCGGTCAACGCCATCAGTGGTTCGACCGAAAGTCAGGGCGAGGTGACTGTGCGGCTGCAGCACAGTGGGCGTGTGGTCAACGGGGTGGGGTCAGACCCAGACATCGTGGTGGCGTCTGCCAAGGCTTACTTGAGCGCGTTGAACAAGCTTCAAAGCAAGGCCGACCGGGTGGCGGCACAAGGCTGACATCAATGAAATCAAGGACTTGCGCGGCTTTTTGACTTGGCGCTTGAAAAAACGGCCCTTCGGGGCCGTTTTGCTGAGCTTTCAATGAGCTTTCACTCGCAAGCATTTGATATTGCTGGCTTTTTTCCATACGCCTATACTGTGACTTTCGCATTGAGCACACACCGGAGTCTCCCCACATGAAACACAACACTGGTCTGCTTTCCCGTTGGGTGTTTTTGGTGGTGTTGGCGGTGGGCTTGCAAGTGCCGAATGTTGAAGCGGCGGCCAAAAAACGTTCTGCCGAAAGTGTGCAGGCGGTTAAGAAAACACCGGCGCGCAAAGCGGTGACCGCCAAAGTGAAATCCCCCCGGGTGGGCAAACAAGACAAGCTGGCGGCGGCCCGTGCCCAGCGTCCAGCCCGAGCCGTGGTGGTTTCCAAGGCCCGCGTCAGCCGCACGTTGCAGGCAAGTGCAGCGCCTGTTCGGCCCTCTTTCGGTGACGTGGCTGGTCTGGGCGCGGCTGCCGATGCGTTGGGTTTGAAGTCGAACGCAGTGATGGTGATCGACCAAAACACCCAGGAAGTGCTGTTCAACAAAAACGGCACAGCGGTGCTTCCCATTGCCTCGCTCACCAAACTCATGACCGGCTTGGTCATCACCGATGCAGGTTTGTCGATGGACGAACGCATCACCATCACCGATGACGACGTGGACACGCTGAAAGGCAGCAGCTCCCGGTTGGCGGTGGGCACCACCCTGACGCGGGGTGAGTTGATGCACCTGGCCCTGATGTCCAGCGAAAACCGGGCTGCCCACGCGTTGGGGCGCACTTTCCCAGGCGGTTTGCACGCTTTCGTCCAGATGATGAACGCCAAGGCCAAGCTGCTGGGCATGGGCGATACCCAATATGTGGACCCCACGGGTTTGTCGCCACGCAACCAATCCAGTGCCAAAGACCTGGCCACGCTGGCGGGTGAGGCTTACCACCGCCCAATCATCCGTGACCTGTCCACGTCCACTGGCTACGAGGTGGACACAGGTCGTCGAACCCTCCAATACCGCAACACCAACCGCCTGGTCAGCAACCCCGATTGGGAAATCGGGTTGCAAAAAACAGGCTATATCTCTGAAGCCGGGCGTTGCTTGGTGATGCAGGCCAAGGTGGCAGGCCGCGAGTTGATCATGGTGTTTCTGGATTCCGCCGGCAAATTGACCCGGCTTGCCGATGCCGAACGCGTGCGCCGCTGGATGGAAAGCAAATGAGTTTTCACCCATGCCGTCGCGGTATTGGCAGTTTTTTGGCCTGGAATATCGATGGCTGAGAAATCAATACAGGCAAGCGCTAGAGGCTAAAAAATCAGTTTTTATAGCCCAGTGTGCGTGAAATTTCGCTGGCTGTGGCCTTGAGCTTTGCCAGCCATTTGTCATCCAGTCGATCCGCTGGGGCTGAAATGGAAAGCCCTGCCACCAGTTTGCCGTGGTCGTCGTGAATGCCTGCCGCCATGCAGCGCACGCCCAGCTCCAACTCTTCATTGTCCCGCGCCATGCCGGTTTGGCGCGCCTCGTTCAATTCGGCTTCCAGCCGTGGCAGTTGCGTCAGGCTGTTGCGCGTTTGGCCTGCCAAGCCCGTGCGCGTGGCGTAGGCCCGAACCCGTGCGGGTTCGTCGTTGGCCAGAAACAGCTTGCCGACCGAAGTCAGATGCAGGGGCGCCCGCCCGCCAATGGCCCGCACCACTTGCATACCCGAGCGTTCGCTGTAGGCGCGTTCGACGTAAACAATTTCATCGCCTTGGCGAACGCTGAGGTTGACGGGCTGCTGGATGAGCTTGTGCAGCTCGCGCATGGGGCCCAGCGCGGCATCGCGCACGTTGAGGCGGGCTTTCACCAAATTGCCCAGCTCCAGCAGGCGCATGCCCAGTCGGTAGCTGCCTGGCTCAGGCCGTTCGACAAAACGGCCAATCGTCATGTCGTTCAGTATCCGGTGGGCTGTGGAGGGGTGCAGCCCTGATTGCTCGGCAATGTCTTTCAGCGACACGGGTTCTTCGTGCGACGCCAGAATCTCCAGCAGCTGGAACATCCGGTCAATGACTTGCACGGTGGGGGTGGTGGGCTGGAGGTCGGGGCGTTTGGTCATGGCGTTGGGTGTGGTCACGCCATTTTATAGCGTGAAAAAAATACCCCTCTGACTATGCCAACTGCGGCGGCTTTGTCAGCGATTCGGACGGTGCCAATGGCCATTCACCAGCAGTTCATGGGGCTCAAACCGGGCTTTGTATGCCATTTTGGGGCTGACCTCAATCCAGTAACCCAAGTACACATAGGGCAGGCCCAAAGCTTGCGCTTGTTGGATCAACCACATCACGCCGTAGGTGCCGTAGTTGGCTGCGTCGTCGGGATCGTAAAACGTGTAAACGGCCGACAGTCCATCGTTGAGCACGTCAACAATCGACACCATTTTGATGTTTGAACCCGCCTCAAGGCCTTCTGCCATGGGCTCCGAAAACTCAATCAACCGGGAATTGACCCGGCTTTGCAGCAAAAACTGTGTGTATTGGTCAATGCTGTCCTGGTCCATGCCCCCTCCTGCGTGGCGACCGGCCTGGTAGCGCAGGTACAACCGGTAATGGGCCGGGACAAAACACAGTTTCAATACGTTGGTGACCAAGTGTCGGTGCCGCTGGACGCTGCGCCGTTGGCTGCGATTGGGTGCAAAGTCCGCCACCGCGATGCGCAGTGGCACACAGGCTTGGCACCCATCGCAGTGGGGGCGGTACGTGAACATTCCGCTGCGCCTGAATCCCTGTGCCACCAGCCGCGAGTAAGCGTCGGTGTGTATCAGGTGACTGGGGGTGGCCACTTGTGAGCGTGCCTGCCTGTCCGGCAAGTAGCTGCAGCCATACGGGGCCGTTGCGTAAAACTGCAAGGCTTCAAAGGGCAGGTCGTTGGGGTGCGTCACACGCAGTGGGTAGTGTGCTGAAGATTGAATTCCAGTATAGAGGGTCGAATACCCAAGGCGCTGGCGATTGCTGTGTCAACCCTTGCAAGGCCTCGGTGAACGCTTGACGTGGCCAAGGCCGTGCGCCCAGTCTCGCCAGATGGGGGGTTTGTTGCTGGCAATCGATGATGGGCATGTGGTGGGCCCTGCACAGGGCAACCAATGCGCACAACGCCAGCTTGGAGCCGTTGCTGGCGTGGCTGAACATGGATTCACCGAACACCATGTGCCCAATGGAAACCGCATACAAACCACCGCAGCGCCGACCGTCCACCCAAGCTTCAATGCTGTGGGCATGGCCTGCATCGTGCAGTTTTCCGTAGGCGCGCTGCATGTCTTCCACGATCCAGGTGCCTTCTTGGTCAGTTCGGGGCGTGGTGGCGCAGGCTTGCACCGTGGCGCGAAAGTCGTGGTCAATGCGAATTTCCAGCCGCCCGGCTTTCAGCAGCGCCCGCAACTGCTTTTTCAGTGACAGGTGCAGTTTGAATTCGCTGACGCTGAGCACCATGCGCGGTGCCGTGCTCCACCACAGGGGTGGTTGCCCATCGCTGAACCAAGGAAAAATGCCTTGACGGTAAGCCTTCAGCAGCGTGGGCACGTCCAACACCCCTCCTGCGGCCAACAAACCGGGGGCTGGATCGTCGTCGGTCCAAGCGTCTGTCACTGGGGGGAAGGGCTCGCCAGGTTGCAGCCAGGCAAGTGGCCGGGACGGGGTGGAGCGTGTCATGGCGTGGTGTGTGGGTAGGCCCTGAACGAAAAAGCCCCACATGCGTGAACATGCAGGGCTTGTCGTGTTTTGGCTCCTCGACCTGGGCTCGAACCAGGGACCTACGGATTAACAGTCCGGCGCTCTACCGACTGAGCTATCGAGGAATATTTTTCGCTACTGACGAAAAATATGATTCTACAAGATTTTGCCAGCTGATCCGACCTTTTGAGGCTTCATGCGCCCGGTTGCGGGCGCGATCGGTGCATCAACGAAAAAGCCCTGCGTGTGTGAACATGCAGGGCTTGTCGTGTTTTTGGCTCCTCGACCTGGGCTCGAACCAGGGACCTACGGATTAACAGTCCGGCGCTCTACCGACTGAGCTATCGAGGAACAACGCCCTAAATTATAGCGTCTTTTTTCTGGACTTTAAAAGCCTGCTTCCAAGCCGATTCGCCAGGTGCGAGGTGCGCCGGGGAACAAGTACACGTGGCTGTACTGGTAGGGCGATTCTTTGAAGTAGCGTTTGTCGGTCAGGTTGCTCACGCCCAGTCGCCAGGTGGCGGGTTTGCCCGACAGGCTGGTGCGGTAGGCCAAGCCGGCGTCCAAAGTGGTCCAAGAGGGCAAGGTGACCGAACCGTCGGGTACCACGGTGCGGCTGCCTTCGTGTGACACGCGGGCTTGCACGCTCAACCCCGGCACTGCCGTGACCGCGTAGCTTGCGCCTGCACGCAGCACGAGCTTGGGTACGTTGGTGGGGCGCTGACCGTTCAGGCTGGGGTTGATGGTGCTGGCACGGCGTTGTGCGTGCAGAAATGTGGTGCTGGCGTCCAGCGTCAGCCCGCCCAGTTTTTGTTGAGCGGTCAACTCCAGCCCTCGGTGCTGGTCGTCACCATCCATTTGGAAGGTGCAGCTGCCTGCCACATCGCACCCGCCTGCATCACCCGCCCGTGGGCGGGTGATCTGGAACAGCGCCGCCCCCACTTGGCCATTGGCCGTCAGTTGCTTCACCCCCAATTCCCATTGACGGCTTTTGAGGGGTGACAGGGCTTGTCCTGCGTTGGTGTAACGGCTGCGACCGGGGGCCACAAACGACTCCACGCCTTGTCCCAGGCTCGCATACGCCAGTGTGTCAGGGGTGGCTTGCCACGCCAGTGCCAGCCAGGGCGTGGTGAAGTTTTGCTGGTAAGCCGTGGCGCGGGAGCCGTCGGTGCGCACGCTGTGGCGGTCCAGTCGGCTGTGGCGCAGCCCTGCCCATGTGCTGACGGTGGAGGTCCAGGCCACACGGTCGTGCGCAAACCATTCGGTGCTGCGGTCGTTCCGGTTGGTGTAGGGGTCGGCAAACGTGGCATCGGCCGGCAACGTGGGCAAGCTGTGGATGTTGCCCGTGCCCACGGCGGCGTTGTTGTCGGCTTGTGCTTGGCCGTTGTCGGTTTGGTGCTGCTTCAGCACGCCCACGGTCAGCTGGTGGGCGATGCCACCCCAGGTGGCGGTGCCTTTGGCTTGCAATTGAAGCGCTTGCACTTGGCGTGTTTCGGCCAGGCTGCGGTAGTCGTACAGGTCGAAATCGCCATTGGGGCAATACCGGTCGGCGAAATAGTTGCCGCTGGCCGCGTCGTAGCAACCATACGGGTAAGCCAGAAAATCGTTGGTTTTCAGGTGCTGGTTGCTGGCGTGTGCGCTCCAGCGCCAGTCGCTTCCCAGGGCTTGTTCGTACCGCACGCTGCCGGTCAGGCCTTTCATCACGCCGGGTTGGCTCCAGGGCTGGCTGTTGATGTTGGTGTAAGGGTTGGGCGCGGGCAGTTGGTTGCCCACCAGGCTCAGGCCGGGAACGCCCGGCTGGCTGCGTTTGGACTGTTCCAGTTCCACTTCCAGCAGGCTGCCGGGTTTCAGTCGCCAGTCCATGGCCAGCGCGAACAGGCTGCGCTGCCCATCGGCCGATGCGATGTGGTTGCGGATGGCTTCGGTGGCCACGTTCAACCGGTAACCAAACACACGGTCTGTGCCAAAGCGCCCACCCAGGTCCACATGGGCCAGCCCACCGCCGTGGCTGCCGGTTTCCAGGCGCACGGTGCGCAGGTCTTTTTCAGTGGGGCGTTTGACGGTGTAGTTGACCAGCCCGCCGGGGGCGCTGGTGCCCGCCTGCATGCCGCTGGTGCCTTTGAGCAGTTCGATGCTGTCTTTGTTTTCCAGCCCGATGCTGGTTTCGGCGCTGATGGGCAGCCCGTCGCGGCGGTAGTTTTGGTTTTGGTCGATCACAAAACCGCGCAGGGTGACGTAGTCCCAATAGCCAATGGCGTTGTAGGCGTCTGAGGCGGACGCGTCGAATTGCAGTGCATCGCTCAGGCGACGTGCCCCCGCATCGACCAGCTGCTGGCCGGTGATGACCTGTGTGCTGACCGGTGTGCGCTCGGCGGGCTCATCAGACAGCGCGGCGACCCCCGGTTGTGACGCTGCGGTGGCGGGTTTGACGGTGACCGTGCCCAGTGTGGCGTCGGTTTGGGCCTGTGCCCAGGGGCTCAGGCCGCCCAGCAGGGTGGCGAGCAAGGCGCAGGCCGGTGTCAGGCGGCGGCTGGGTGCGGAGTGTGTGCTTGTGGTGTGTGCCATTGCGTGTGTGGTGTCAATGGCAGGGCGGCCTGACACCACACAAAACCACCGGCACTGGCCGATGGCCGCGCGGGGGCTGCGTGAGTGCGCAGCGGTGTGGTGAACATGCTTCCCTGCGCGAGGATTACCTCAATCAGGTTCAAAGGGACTTTCTCAGTCGCACCTTTCGGTGCAACACCCCCAGCGGGTGCGCTTGGAGCCAAGCGCGGTCGGGATTGTAAAGCGCCGCTTACACCAGCCCCAGCAGCCGGTGCAGTTTGGGGCTGGTGGTGGTGTATTGCAGCAGGGCGGGCTTGTCGGGGTGGATGTGTGCGTGCACGCCGTAGGCGGCCAACACGCACTCGTGAAAACCGCAGACGATGAGCTTCTTTTTGCCCGGGTAGGTGTTGATGTCGCCCACCGCAAAAATGCCGGGCGTGGGGGTGCTGAAGTCTTCGGTGCGCACGGCCAGTTGTTTGCGTGCCATGTCCAGGCCCCAATGGGTGAGGGGCCCCAGTTTGGGGCTCAGGCCCAGGAACACCGCCAGGGTGTCCACCACCAGGTGTGCGTCGGGGCCTTCGGGCGGGGCCACACGGACCACCAGGCCCTGTGGGGTTGGCTCGACGCCCACCACCTGGCCTGTGACGGTGTCCAGCCCCGGTTGTGCCTGCCGGGTGTGCAGCGCGGTCAGCGTGGCGGGTTCTGCCGTGTGGGTGCTGCGGCGGTGCAGCAGCGTCACCTGCTGGGCCGCCGTTGGGGTGGGGGCAGACAGCGCCAGGGCAAAACCCAAGGCCTCGTCGTCGCCCCCCACCACCAGCACGCGTTGCCCGGCAAAACGCGTGGCATCGACCGGGTGGTAAGCCAGTTGTGCCGCGCCCAGGTTTTCCACGCCCGGCACTTTGAGTTCACGGGGCTGAAACGCGCCCACCCCAGCGGCGATGACCACGGTTTTGGCCAACAAACGCGTGTGGGCCGAGGTTTCCAGCAAAAACCGCCCATCGGGTTGAGGCACCAGTGTGGTGACGGTTTGGCCCAGGTGCCAGGTGGGCTGGAAGGGGGCCACCTGCTTCATCAGGTTGTCGGTCAGCTCAAGCCCCGTGCACACGGGCACGCCGGGGATGTCAAAAATGGGTTTGCCCGGGTACAGCGCCACCGGCTGGCCGCCCGGGTGGGGCAGGGCATCGACGATGTGGCAGTGCACATCGAGGAGGCCCAGCTGAAACACTTGAAACAGCCCCACTGGGCCTGCGCCGATGACCACGGCATCGGTCTCGATGACCGGGCGGTCGGTGTCTGTCGCGGTGGTGGTGTCCATGGCGTGTATTCGTGGCCCAAAACAAAAAAGCGCCCGTTGTGGGCGCTGTGGCATCGCCCGACACGGGGCAACTTGAGACGCTTGGCGGTGTTTTACCGCACCAGCTCGGACAGCTTGCCCGTGCGGTCTTTCCACTGCTCGTGGTCGGGCATGGGCGATTTGCGCTTGGTGATGCTTTTCCACCCGGGCAACAGGGCCAGCTCTGCGTTGAGTTTGGTCATGTGCTGCTGGTCTTTGGGCACATCTTCTTCGGCGAAGATGGCGCTCACCGGGCACTCGGGGATGCACACCGCGCAGTCGATGCACTCGTCGGGGTCGATGGTGAGGAAGTTGGGGCCTTCGCGGAAGCAGTCCACAGGGCAAACGTCCACACAGTCGGTGTACTTACAACGGATGCAGCTTTCGGTGACAACGTGGGTCATGGTGTTTTGAGCGGGTGATCGGTGAAAACCCGGTATTTTAAAGTTTGCAAATGGTAGCGGGGGCTATGCCCCCACACCTTGATGTAGGGCAAGTCAGCGCACCAGCACCGCGCCCGAGGTTTTGTGGCTGGCGGTGTCCACCAGAATCAGCGAACCCAGAACGCGTGACTGTGTGTAGGCCACGGCGGGCAGCGGCTCTTGCAGCAACAGTTCGATGTGGCCCACGGCGTTGGGGTCGAGCTGCGTGGCGTCTTCTTCGGCCAGGGTGTTGACGTTGAGCTTGTGCACCACGCGTTTGACCTTGGCTTTCACCCAGCGGTGACCGTGCAGCGCCCAGTACACGCGGCCTGCCACCAGGGGTTCGTCGTCCATCCAGGCCACGGTGGCTTGCAGCTCGCGGTTGCCGGGGTAGGGGCTGACAGCAGCGGGGGTGTCAAAGTCGAAATCATCGGTGGTGGGTGCCACCGCGGCTGCCACCGGGGCGGCCAAAATCCAGTCGCCGCGCGACACGTCCACTTCGCGGTCCAGCACCACGCCGGCGCTGCTGCCTGCGGCCACGGTCTTGGGGCGGCGGGCGTGGTCCAGTACCTGGGCCACCACGGCTTTTTGGCCGCTGGGGAACACCTGCACAGCGGTGCCCGGTGCAACGGTGCCGGTGGCCACACGGCCCCAGAACACGCGGCGGCCTTGTGATGTGTCGGAAGACGACGAGTTTTTCTCCACCCATTGCACGGGGAAGGCCACGGGGGCGTCGGTTTCAGCCGGGGTGCCGGGCAGTTGTTCCAGAATTTCCAGCAGGGTGGGGCCGCTGTAGCCGCACCAGCCGCTGGCGGCGGCGTCCACCACGTTCCAGCCTTTCAGGGCCGACACGGGCACGGTGGCGGTGGCGGTGATGCCCGCCTCGGCCGCAAACGCGTTCAGGGCGTTTTGGATGTTGACAAACGCCAGCGCGGGGTCGGCCACGGCGTCGAGCTTGTTGACGGCAAACACGATGCTGGGCACGCGCAGCAGGTTCACCAGCAGCGAGTGGCGGCGGGTTTGAGTCAGCAGCGCCAGCGCGGGGTTGGCCCAGTCGAGTTTGGTGGCGTCCACCAGCACCACGGCGGCGTCGCCCTGCGACGCGGCGGTGACCATGTTGCGGGTGTACTGCTCGTGGCCGGGGGCGTCGCCAATGATGAATTTGCGGGCTTCGGTGTTGAAGTAGCGGTAGGCCACGTCGATGGTGATGCCTTGCTCGCGCTCGGCGCTCAGGCCGTCGGTCAGCTGGGCCAGGTCGATCGTTTCTCCATCTCGGCCTTGGCGTGTGACACCGGCCAGGTGGTCTTGCAGCACGGCCTTGGTGTCCACCAGCAGGCGGCCGATCAGGGTGCTTTTGCCGTCGTCCACGCTGCCGCAGGTGATGAAGCGCAGGGCGTTCTGTGTGTTTTTCATGTCTTTTTGGCCTCCAGCGCTTGATGGGCGTGTGTTTTCAGCTACAGAAGTTGTGGTCATCAGAAGTACCCGTCTTTCTTGCGTTTTTCCATCGAGGCTTCGCTGGTTTTGTCGTCCATGCGGGTGGCGCCGCGCTCGCTCACGTCGGCGGCCAGGGTTTCAATGACGATGTCTTCGGGCGTGGCCGCCGTGCTTTCCACGGGGCAGGTGCAGGTGATGTCGCCCACGGTGCGGAAGCGCACGTCGCGCACCACCACTTCTTCGCCGTCGCGCGGCGGGGTGAGTTCGGTCACGGGCACCAGCAGGCCTTTGCGTTCCACCACGTCGCGTTTGTGCGTGTAGTAGATGCTGGGCAGGGCGATGTTTTCGCGCGCAATGTATTGCCACACGTCCAGCTCGGTCCAGTTGCTGATGGGGAACACGCGGAAGTGTTCACCGGGCTGGATGCGGGTGTTGAACAGCGTCCACAGCTCGGGGCGCTGGGCCTTGGGTTGCCATTGGCCAAAGCTGTCGCGGTGGCTGAAGATGCGCTCTTTGGCGCGGGCCTTTTCTTCGTCGCGGCGGGCACCGCCAATGAGGGCATCGAAGCGGAATTCTTCAATGGCTTCCAGCAGCGTGACCGACTGGTGCACGTTGCGGCTTTCGCCGGGGTGGGCCAGGCGCACGGTGCCACGGGCCATGGAGTCTTCCACGCTGCGCACGATCAGTTCGGCACCCAGTTCCTGGGCGCGGAAGTCGCGGAAATCGGTCACTTCTTTGAAGTTGTGGCCGGTGTCAATCATCAGCAGCGGGTAGGGCAGGCCGCCGCCTTCCGATTTTTTGCCAAACGCTTTTTCAGCGCACTTGAGCATGACCAGCGAGTCTTTGCCGCCCGAAAACAGCAGGGTGGGGCGCTCGAAGGCGGCGGCCACTTCGCGCAGGATGAAGATGGTTTCTTCTTCCAGGGCGTCGAGGTGGGAGTTGTTCAGGTGATGTTCGCTCATGGTGGGGGTCGCCGGTTGCAGCAATTCGGGGTTGATTCGTGCGTTCATGCCGCAGCTCCTGGGGATTTTTTCACGTGCAGGCCGCACTCTTTGGCGGCTTCGTCTTCCCACCACCAGCGGCCGGCGCGGAAGTCTTCACCCAGGCTGATGGCCCGGGTGCAAGGCGCACAGCCAATGCTGGGGAAAAACTGGTCGTGCAGGGGGTTGTAGTCAACGCCTTGGGTGGCGATGTAGTGCCACACGTCGCCCCAGGTCCAGTTGGCCAGGGGGTTGAGTTTGACGCGGCCCTTTTCTCCGTTCGTGGCTTTTTCGCTCTCGTCGGTAAGTGGCACCTCGGCGCGGGCGTTGGACTGCTCGCGGCGCAGCCCGGTGATCCACGCTTCTTTGCCCGCCAGCGCGCGCGCCAGGGGCTCCATTTTGCGGATACCGCAGCAGGCCTTGCGCAGCTCAATGCTTTTGTACATGGCCTCTGCGCCTTCGCGCGCCACGAACTGCACCACCGACTCGGTCACCGGCTTGTAAATGACCACGGGTGCCTGGCTGTGTTGTACCGTGCGTTCCAGCAGGCCCAAGGTTTCGGTGTGCAGGGCACCCGTTTCCAGCACAAACACCGGAATGCCCAGCCCCAGGCTGTTGATGAGGTGGGTGATGACCACGTCTTCCGCCCCCAGGCTGCTGGCCTGGGTGATGGTGAACTGGCCGTTGGCCTGGAACTGCACCGCTGCCTGTTGCAGCAGACCCTGGGTTTCGGCCAGCTTGGCGGTGTAGGTGGCCGAGGCTTTGGCGTGCAATTGGGTGGCGGGCAGCGGCTGGGGGGTGAAGGCCGATGCCTCGCCGGGCAGGGCCGACAGGGTGGAGGTGGCGCCGCTCATGCCGTTGCCCCTGCGGTGCTGGCGCTGAAATGGGGCTGGGTGTGCACGGCATCGCCTTGGTAGAACCCGGCGTAGTGACCCAGCAGCTTTTGGCCATGCGCCAGGTTCTGGTCGGCGCGCAGCACGGCTTCGGTGAAGCCGGTGCGGGCCATTTGCTGCAGCTGGTCCACCAGCACGTCGCCTGTGGCGCGGATGTCACCGGTAAAGCCCAGGCGGCGGCGCAGCAAAAAGGCCTGGCTGAAGGCGCGGCCGTCGGTGAACTTGGGGAACTGCAGGTCCACGCGGGTCACGCCGTTCAGGTCGAGTGCACGCGGGTCGGCGTCGTTGGCCAGGGTGACCACGTTGTTTGAGCCATTTTGGCCTTCACCGCTTGATGCGATTGTGTTTTCAGCTATCAATTTCAT
>JBASFL010000054.1:0-66120 GCA_049653005.1 Burkholderiaceae bacterium
TGTACAACCACCAATTGCCCCAGTCAGCGCTGAAGTCCAGAACACCCATTCAGGCCATGAAGGACTGGTACGCCCAGCAGCCTGGTTTGTTTATCAAGCGTCCTTATGATCATCCGGGATGCGACACATACAGCTTGTGGAGATCGTTCGCGGTTTGGATAAATAGTTCTGCGAAGACCCACGCATCGATTTTTTCTAGCGAAGTGTCAGATCTCACCTCCTCCAATCCTTGATAAACGCCATTGGTTGAGTCAGATAGCACTACCTCAGCCTGCAAGAAGAGATTTACCCATTCATCCTTGCTTGGCTCAAAGTTTAACTGGTGTGCAAATCTATTGCGAAATCGATTGATTGAATGCAGCAACAATGCCATAGAGTCATTGATTATATATAGCTCTTTATTTTTATCTATTAGTTTCGCATGACTTAGCCCCTCAATACTGCGCCGGATGTTGGTGCCGCTTTTCTGAATGGCAAGCTCTTTCAATAAAAATTCAATAACAAGATGGCCGGCCAAAATAGTTCCCAGGATGGCCTTTTGACCGGCTGCAATTCCATATAATTGTCGAAAAAGGTCAGGTTTTCTTTTGGGGCTTGATGGTTGGAGTCTAGTCATTTTGTCGCTGACTGGCTGCTGTACGAAGAACGCCGATCACAGCGCACGCCGCTTTTGATCTCTAAAGTTCTTAACTTTATCGTAGTCCTGGCTTTCCATATATGTAAGCAAGAAGTCCTGACCATCGCCCCAAGCCTTTAGTTCAACCGTTACGCCGGAAGTTTCGAATCGCGCATAACCTGCACCTTTTTCAGGAATCTGAGCTCCTTCCAATCTTTTGTATTTACTTGCGAGAATACGATATACGTCTCTCGCAGCGGAGTTGTTGAGCCCATCCTTTATGCCAATGTACAGGGTCTCCACTTTGTCGTCCAGATCGTCGCATACTGCTTCAATCGAAGTGGCGCCGGGATACAGACGTCCTGGATTTTTAGCAGCAATCTCTATGGTATCCATTACAGTTGCAATTGGCATTCCCTGGAAATTTCTCTTATATTCACTTCGCTTTAGAAAAGGTGTGCCGTCAAGTTCAATGCTCGCCTCATGACAGGTGCTAATGCCAACGGCCACTCCAACAGGTTTAACCAATGCGCGGTTAATCTCAGCATGCCGAGCTGGACTAAATCGATGACTACGAAATGCAATAGATAGGAAATCTCTCTCAATTTTCATGCTTATCGAGGCATTATTTTTGTAAACGACAACACGAGGCGCAATCTTATCATTAGGATTTTTATATATGAATTTCCAATCACCCCCATTTACAGTCAATCGATTTGCAAACGCAGAAAGTAGCCCCCGAACAACGGCTGTATCGGATTGATTGGTAGGGGTTTTTACGAAAATGACATTCAGATTTTCAATTGTATCATGGGGGCTAAAGCATGAGTTAAGCACTTTAACCCATCCGTACCACTGACTGTCATATAAAACGGGATTGAAAGAGGCTCCCTCTGGAGAACTTTCCCAAGTAGCATATCGGAGGGAGGTGGCGAGTTCAGCACACGTGGTTTGACCTAGGATCAGCCCAAAAGGATTGGTAAAGTCGAAGGATTTTGCAGGATTGACTTGGATGTAATCAGGGGTGGCTTCTTTTAGCTGACCCATAGCGGATGTAGTTCCGATGGATAGCAATATTACCGCCATATAAGAATTCAGTTTCATAAAAAATTAAGTAGTCGGATGATGTAATCTCATTGCCTTATAGTACACGATTTGCCCAAATCGCTCCTAACTCCTATCAATAATTTAGTCCAAGACACTGGCTTACAAAGCGGTGCACAAAGCGCAAGTGACCGCCGAGGTCATCGCGAGTGAACTGCCGGGTAACAAAGCGCTGGCAGCCGCCGCGTTCAACGCCCGCATCATCCGATCGGTGGCACCGGCATGGCGGCAGAGGTGGCGCATGGCAGCTGCACGGATGTGCCGCCGGCGAAGAAGTAAATTTCAAGCCAAAACAGGCTCCAACGCTTGACTGTCAAGCGGTGGTAGCTATCAATAAAAAGGCCCGAACCGGCAACGGTTCGGGCCTTTTTTTATGGGACTGGGTTACCGACCCTTTCAGGTGATCACTACAACAGCCAGTGATCGCCTTGCATCGGTTTGTCTCGCACAGGCCAAACCGGGCAGAGCATTTGCACCACCTCCATCAGGCTCAGCCATTCGGCAATGGGGTCAACACCGGCATCGCTGTTGACCGTCAGCTGGAAAGGCAGGCCCGCTTCACGCGCCAGCAACCCGTGGGTCACAACCTCGGTCGGCGTGGGCTCGGGTTGGGCTGCCGTGTCAAGCGAAGAGCTCATGGAACAAATCCAGTTTGTTGAACAGGGCAAAGTATTCGCGCAACTCGGCCCTGTCGATTGACAAGTTATGTATTCGGACCAGCGCTCGTATGTCGTCCAGGTCACGGGTGCGCGTTGCGTCGTTTGTGACGCCTTGCAATTTGAAACCGATCAGCCCTTCAACGCTGATGACGTGCAGACGGCCCATTGGGGTCTCACGCGACGTTGCCTGCGCCAGCAGGCGGCGTGCAAGCGGGCGGTGCGCGTAGAGCAAATCCAGCCCCTCTGTACCGCGCACATAGTTGGCGGCATCGGCACTTCGGTACAGGCATTGGTAGCCCAAGCCCAGCAACGCGTCGTGTACTTTATCGGCGGCTTCGGCTGCCACCAAGAAGTCCACATCTTTGGTGGCACGCACCACTTGGTGCGCAGCCACTGCAAGCCCCCCAATCAAGGCCGATTGCGTGCCAGTGTTGGCGAACATGGCCAACGCTTCGCGGATTTGTTCGGCCAAGTTGGGCATGTGTTCACGTTTGAAAAGTTGACCGGGGCATCATAGTCTTGCCCTTGCATTGGGCCCTGGCCTCAAAGCCCCCGCTGCCACGCTTCCCGCAAGCCTGCGGTGTCGGGCTGGTGCTGGGCGGCATGCACCTCGGCCAGCAGCCTGTCTTTTTCAGCACCCAGCACGCCTTTCAGCACCAGCCAGTTGGACGCGTGGTCGCTGCGGAACACGGTGCGTTTCAGCTCCAGCGCCTGCAAAAACTGCGCCATTTCGGCAAACAACCCCTGCTGGCCGAGGGGCTCCCAGCCCGGAAAGCCTTGGCGAAACCGGGCCTCGCCCTGCGGAAAACTCACCACCAGCGTGGCCAGAAACTCGGGCTGTGTTTCGTTCGCGAGGCGGGCCGATTGGGCTGCGTGTTGCGCCGACAGCGCCTGGCCACCCAGGCCGTTGAGCAGCATCACCGAGCGGGTAATGCCCGCTTCGCCCAGCTTGCGCAGCGCTTCGCGGGTGCTGTCAAAGGTTTCACCTTTGTTCACCCGTTGCAGCACCTCGTCGTCGCCCGATTCGGCCCCCACATACACCAGCGACAAACCCGCTTCGCGCAAGGCTTGCAGCTCGGCCACCGACTTGTTGCGCACGTTGCGCGGCAGGCAGTAGCTGGAAATGCGCCGCACTTTGGGCAAGTGTTGCCGGATGGCGGCCAGCACGGCCAACAGGCGGCGGGTGGAGAGCACCAGGGCATCGCCATCGCCCAGAAACACCCGCTGCACCTGCGGGCCAAAGCGTGCCCCGGTGGCTTCGAGGCTGGCCAGCAGTTCGCTTTCGTCCCTCAACGCAAACTGCTTTTGGGGCGCGGTGTACATCTCGCAGTAGGTGCACTGGTTCCACGAGCAACCATTGGTCACCGGCAGGATGAGCGACTGCGCTTCGCTGGGTGGGCGAAACACGGGCGCGATGTAGCGGATGGGGATGGCGGAGTGCATGCTCAAGGTTTGGGGGTGGCAGGGCGGTGCAGGGCGCAAATTTTGTTGCCGTCCGGGTCGCGCAGGTACGCCAGGTAGAGCTTGCCTGCGGGGCCTTCGCGCCAGCCGGGTGGGTCTTCGCAGGTGGTGCCACCGTGGGCAACGCCCGCCGCGTGAAACGCGTCGGCCTGCTCGGGCGAGGCCATGGCAAAGCCCACGGTGCTGCCATTGCCATGGCAGGCGGGCTCGCCGTTGATGGGGGTGGTGATGCCAAAAGAGCCGGTGGGGCTGCGGTAGAAGTAACGGTTTTTGTTGGCCACGCCGGGGGAAATGCCCAACGTGCCCAGCACCGCGTCGTAAAACCGCTTTGAAACCTCAAGGTCGTTGACCCCGAACATGACGTGGCTGAACATGGCTGTCTCCTGTGTGGTGCGTGGGGTTTGCCCCCAGGCGCGGGTGAAAAAGGGTGAGCGCGCAGCGTACCAGCCGTTGGTGTTGGTGGGCCAGGCTCAAGGTGCCGTGGTGTCGCGTCCGTTTTGTTTGACGCAGGTCATGTGCCCCTTTCACACCCGTGCCAGCACGGCTGTGCGGCCGCAAAATCCCCCCCATCGGCAACCACAACCCCCGGGGGTAAGCAACATGAAAATTCTCATCATTGGCGGCGTGGCGGGCGGTGCCACGGCAGCGGCCCGTTTGCGGCGCAACGACGAGTCGGCGCAGATTGTGCTGATCGAACGCGGGCCCTACATCAGCTTTGCCAACTGCGGCTTGCCGTACCACATCAGCGGCATGATTGCCGAGCGCGACAACCTGCTGGTCACGTCCAAATCGCTGTTCGAGGCCCGCTACAACGTGGACGTGCGCAACCTGACCGAGGCCATGGCCATCGACCGCCAGGCCAAAACCGTGCGCCTGCGCAACCTGCAAACCGGCGAGGAAACCGACGAAAGCTACGACAAGCTGCTGTTGTCGCCCGGCGGCGAAGCGGTGCACCCCAAGCTGGCGGGCATTGACTCGCCCAGGGTGTTTTCGCTGCGCAACATCCCCGACCTGGACCGCATCATGGGCCACCTGACGGCCACCAAGCCCCGGCGGGCGGTGGTGATCGGGGGCGGGTACATCGGCATTGAAATGGCCGAAAACCTGCACGAGCGTGGGCTGTTCACCACGCTGGTTGAAGGGGCGCCACACATCCTGGCGCCGTTCGACGACGAAATGGCCGCCATCGTGCATGCGCACATGAAGGATAAAAACATCGAGCTGTACCTGGCCGACAAAATCGAGCACTTTGAAGACAAGCCCGACCACACGGTGGTGTTTCTGGCCAGTGGCAAACGCTTGCAGGCCGACATCGTGGTGCTGGCCATCGGCGTGAGGCCCGAAACCACGCTTGCCCGCGCGGCCGGTCTGGCGCTGGGCCACACCGGTGGCATCAAGGTGAACGACCACCTTCAAACCTCAGACCCCGACATTTACGCCGTGGGCGACGCGGTGGAAGTGACCCAAACCATCAGTGGTCAGCCCGCGCTGATTGCACTGGCCGGCCCCGCCAACCGCCAGGGCCGCATGGCCGCTGACAACATGCAGGCCGCGCCAGGTGTACCGCTACAGCGCTACAAGGGCACGCTGGGCACCGCCATTCTGAAAGCCTTTGATTTGGCCGCTGCCTGCACCGGCCTGAACGAAGCACAGTTGCAGGCCAATGGCCTGCCGTACCGCGCCACCATCACCCACAGCGGCTCGCACGCGTCGTATTACCCCGGTGCCAAACAGCTCAGCCTGAAGCTGCTGTATTCACCCGAGGGCCGCCTTTACGGCGCGCAAGCGGTGGGCGCCGATGGGGCCGACAAGCGGGTGGACGTGATCGCCACCGCCATCCACGCCGGGTTGACCGTGCAAGACCTGTGCGAGCTGGAGCTGGCCTACGCCCCCCCGTTCGGCTCGGCCAAAGACCCGGTGAACATTGCAGGCTACGTGGCCAGCAACGTGCTGAACGGCTCGCACGAAGTCATCACCTGGCGCGAATTGCGGGCACTGGACACCGCCAACACCGTGCAACTGGTGGACGTGCGCACCCCGGAAGAATTTGAAATTGCCACGCTGCCCAACGCCCAAAACGTGGAGCTGGACCACCTGCGCGAGCGGCTGCACCTGCTCGACAAAACCCGCCCCGTGGTGGTGTTCTGCCAAATCGGGGTGCGCGGCTATCTGGCCTACCGCATCCTGAAGCAGTCGGGCTTTGCCGACGTGCGCAACCTCACCGGCGGCTTCAAAACTTACGCCTGGGCCACCGAGAAACAGGCCAACCCAGATATTTTTGATTACGAAGACATCAAGCGGCGCGACCAGGCTGACATCGAAGCCGAGCAGGGCGGTGCCTGTGCCCTGGTGGCCGCCGCCCCCGGCGACCGCCATGTGCTGGACGCGGTGGGCCTGCAATGCCCCGGCCCTATCATGAAAACCTACCGCGCCGTGGAAGCCATGCAGGCGGGTGAACTGCTGGAAGTCACCGCGTCAGACCCGGCCTTTGGCCGCGACATCCGCGCCTGGGCCAAAAAGACGGCCAACGACGTGCTCAGCGTGGAGGCGAGCAAAGGCCTGGTCAAGGTCTTGATTCGCAAGGGCCAAGGCGGCGCACCCGTTGTGGTGGCACAGGCCGGTGCCGTGGCCGTGCGCGACAAGCTCACCCTGGTGGTGTTTTCGGACGACCTGGACAAGGTGATGGCCTCGATGATCATTGCCAACGGGGCCATGGCCATGGGCAAACCCGTGAGCCTGTTTTTCACGTTCTGGGGGCTGAACCTGCTGCGCCGCACACCCGCGCCACACGTCAACAAGCCCATGATGGACCGCATGTTCGGCGCCATGCTGCCCCAGGGCATCGACAAGCTGGACTCCATCAGCAAGCTCAACAACGCCGGCCTGGGTGTGAAGCTGCTGCGCAAGGTCATGCGCGACAAACACGTGGACGACCCCGCCAGCCTGCTGGCCACGCTGGTGGACGGCGGTGCACAGCTGATTGCCTGCCAAATGTCGATGGACGTGATGGGCATTCACCACGAAGAGCTGATCGACGGTGTGGAGCTGGGTGGCGTCGCCGCCTTCCTGGGCGAAGCGCAAGAGTCGGGCACCACGCTGTTCATTTGATTTCCAGTACCAAAATGGCAGCTGTCGCTTGATGTTATTCAAAAGTTCACTACAATTTTTTGACATCGGGTTTGTACGTATTTGTTGATGCGCATCAATGGAAGGCCTGCCCCAGGCTTTCACAATGGCCTCACTTTCAACGCAAAGTGGAGCAAACGCATGACAACCAACCGAACCTCACACCGCGCCGGCCGCCCTGGCCAATGGCGTGTGTGGGCGCCCTTGCTGGCCCTGGGGCTGAGCGGTGCCGTGTGGGCCGCACAGCCCCTGGCCCCCGTGGCCGACGACATCGCCACCGGGGCGAAACTGGCTGAAAAACACTGCGCCGCGTGCCACGGTGCGACCGGCCAGGGCTCCACCGCCGATTTCGCCAGCCTGGCCGGGCAAAACGAGCAGTACATCGCCAAACAGCTGCGCGAGTTCGCCTCTGGCGCGCGCGACAGCTCGGTCATGGACTCGAAAGCCGCCATCCTGAGCGAATGCTCCATACGCGCAGTGGCCAAGTTCTACCAAAGCCAGGTGCCCAAAACCACCCCGCCCAAAGACGCCATGTTGGCCAACGCGGGCCAGTTTGTGTACGAGCGGGGCAACCCCTATTCGGGGCTGCCTGCCTGCGTGTCGTGCCACGGCACCGGCGGGCGGGGCAACGCCGAGCTGCCCCGCATTGCCGGGCAAAACCCACGCTACATCGAGCGCCAACTGAAAAGCTACGCCAACCGCACCCGCGAAGGCGACAGCGCCGCCGTCATGACATTGGTGGCCTCGCGCATGACCGAGCTGGAAATGAAAGCCGTGGTTGAGTACCTGGGAGCCCTGAAATGACACACCGCACCGCTTTTCACCCCCAAGGCCGCTGGCTGCCAACCCCATCGGTCACGCTGGCCGCGCTGTTGCTCGTGTTGGCCGTCAGCAGCGCGCTGGCCATCGAGCCCACGTTGGTGCCCGACGACAAACGCTCTGCCACGGGCCTGCACCTCACCGCCGTGGAGGCCGCCGCCATGAAGCGGGCCAACCCGGGCAAAGTGCTGTTGATTGACGTGCGCAGCCGCGCCGAAGCCATGTTGCTGGGCATGCCCACCCTGGCCGATCACTTGGTGCCCGTGCTGGACTTTCCGTCCAAATGGGAGTGGAGCGCCGGGCAGGGGGAGTACCTGCAACAAGCCAACCCCCATTTCGTGAAAGACGTGGAAGCCCGCCTGGCCAAAGCCGGCTTGACCAAAAACGACCCCGTGGTTTTGCTCTGCCGTTCGGGCACCCGCAGCAACAGCGCGGCCGGGTTGCTGCAGTTGTACGGGTTCAAAAAGGCCTACACGGTGATCGACGGCTACGAGGGTGATGAGGCCAAAACCGGCCCTCAGGCGGGGCAGCGCACGGTCAACGGTTGGAAAAACGCCAACCTGCCGTGGACTTACAAACTCGACAGCGCCAAGGTGTACACCGACGCACTCTGACCTGCCGTCTGGCGGTCAAAGATTCTCACTGTGGGGCGGGCACCAGAAGGTTGGCGGCCTGCCCCGCGTCCATTTGGGCGGCACCTTCCACGCGGCGCGCACCGTTGAACCGCTTGGTCCAATAGGCCTGGCGCATGTCTTCCACACGCACCTTGGCACCTGCGCGGGGTGAATGGATGAATTTGCCTTCACCCACATAGATTCCCACGTGGCTGAACGTGCGGCGCATGGTGTTGAAAAACACCAGATCGCCCGGGCGCAGCTCTTCTTTTTTGATCGTGACCGTGGCTTTGGCCTGCTCTTCGGCACGCCTTGGCAGCACGAGGCCCAAGGTGCGCTCGTAGGTGGCACGCACAAAACCACTGCAATCGAACCCGGTGTATTCGGTGTTGCCGCCGCGCTTGTAGGGCACGCCCAAAAATCCCATGGCGGTCAACACCAAGTCAGACGTGGTGGTGCTCACCGCATCGCGGAATTGGTCCAGCTGCATGCGAATCCCCGCTTCTGAGAGCAGGGACACCGGTTCTGAAGTGGGAGGGGAGGGGGCTTCAAGTGGGGCCGACAGGGCCGTGGCACACGCCAGACCCAAAACCACCACAGCCCCCCACCGTTGGGCGACCTGCGCCCAGCGGGGGGATAAAAACGTCATGGCGCGCAGGGTAGGGGTTCGCGGCGGCCGAGTCAACCCAATTTGCCAAATCCCTGCCAAATTCGTGACATCTGGCCCTAACATGGTGGGTTGCCGCGCAGCCTCTGAGGCTGCGCGTGTTCAGCCCAAACAGGAAATGCCCGTGTTGATCGATGTGACCGAATCCCAACTGGTGCTGGTGGACTACCAGGACCGCCTCATGCCCGCCATTTTTGACAACGCCGCCGTGTTGGCCAATGCCATGCGCTTGGCGCAGGCCGCCCAGTTGTTGGCCGTGCCCACGTGGGGCACCGAACAAAACCCCGCCAAGTTGGGTGCCAACCACCCCGGTGTGCGGGCGCTGTGCCGCAAAACCTTGCCCAAAATGCATTTCAGCGCCGTGTCTGAAGGCCTGGGTGAGCTGCTGCGCCCGCCCCAGCGCCCCGCAGGGGGAAACGCCCGCAGCCTGCCCAAGCACCTGCAAAAACCGGCGGCAGCACCTGCCGAAGAGCGCAACACGGTGGTGATCGCCGGTTGCGAAGCCCACGTGTGCCTGCTGCAAACCGCGCTTGAGCTGCTGGACGAGGAGTTCGACGTGTGTGTGGTCACCGATGCGTGCAGCTCACGAACCGAGCGCAACCGCGATGCCGCATTTGACCGCTTGGCCGGGGCAGGGGCCGAGCTGGTGACGACCGAAATGGTGGTGTTCGAATGGCTGCGCCACTGCGAGGCCGATGAGTTCCGCGCCGCGTTGGCTTTGGTGAAGTAAGCGGCATACCCAAGCCAGTGGGTGTCAGTTCGACGCAAGTGCGGGTTTTCATAATTATGAATTCAGTTTGAACCTGCCAACACGCCATTCCGAATGGAGACCCCGATGAGCAACTACGCCGATTTCTTCCGCCGTTCCATTGAAGACCGAGATGCGTTCTGGGGAGAACAAGCCCAGTTGGTGGACTGGAAAAAGCCCTATGACGTGGTGTGCAATTACGACAACCCCCCGTTTGCCAAGTGGTTTGAAGGCGGCCTGACCAACCTGTGCCACAACGCCGTGGACCGCCACTTGGCCACGCGCCCTGACCAGAATGCGCTGATTTTTGTCTCCACCGAAACCAACGTGGAGCGCGCCTACTCCTTCCGCGAACTGCACGCCGAAGTCCAGCGCATGGCCGCCGTGTTGCAGGCACAGGGTGTGAAAAAAGGCGACCGGGTGCTGATTTACATGCCCATGATCCCCGAGGCCGCGTTTGCCATGCTCGCCTGCGTGCGCATCGGTGCCATTCACTCCGTGGTGTTTGGCGGGTTTGCCAGTGTCAGTCTGGCCAGCCGCATTGAAGAT
This sequence comes from Burkholderiaceae bacterium, assembly GCA_049653005.1. GTDB lineage: Bacteria > Pseudomonadota > Gammaproteobacteria > Burkholderiales > Burkholderiaceae_C > UBA2334. Next base: position 10,364 of record JBASFL010000054.1, read on the forward strand.
TGCGCCCCTGTGGCCATTGTCAGCGCCGATGCGGGCTCACGCGGCGGCAAAGTGGTGCCTTACAAGGGGTTGCTGGACGAGGCCATCAACCTGTCCAGCCACAAACCGGCACGTGTGGTCATGGTCAACCGTGGCTTGGCCCCCATGCCCACGGTGGACGGGCGGGATGTGGACTACGCCACCGAGGCCGCCAAAGTGCAAAACACGGTGGTGCCGTGCGAGTGGGTGGACGCCACGCACCCCAGCTACATCCTGTACACCAGCGGCACCACCGGCAAGCCCAAAGGCGTGCAGCGCGACACCGGTGGCTACACCGTGGCCTTGGCCGCCAGCATGAAGCACATCTACATGGGTGAGCCGGGTGAAACCTATTTCTCCACCAGCGACATCGGTTGGGTGGTGGGCCACAGTTACATCATTTATGGCCCGCTGATCGGCGGCATGGCCACCATCATGTACGAAGGCCTGCCCATCCGCCCCGATGCCGGTATTTGGTGGAATTTGGTTGAGAAATACAAGGTGTCTGTGATGTTCAGCGCCCCCACAGCCGCCCGTGTGCTCAAAAAATACGACCCCGAGTACCTGACCAAATACGACCTCTCCAGCCTGAAGGCCCTGTTCCTGGCCGGTGAACCGTTGGACGAACCCACCGCCAAGTGGATTTCGGGGGCCTTGGGCAAACCCATCATCGACAACTACTGGCAAACCGAAACCGGCTGGCCCATTTTGGGCATTGCCAACGGGGTTGAGTCCAAACCCAGCAAATTCGGCAGTCCCGGTGTGCCCATGTACGGCTACAACGTCAAGTTGATCAACGAAGCTTCTGGCGAAGAATTGACAACGCCCAATGAAAAAGGCGTGGTCGCTGTGCAAGGGCCGTTGCCACCCGGTTGCATGCAGACCGTCTGGCAAGACGACAAGCGCTTTGTCAGCACCTACTGGACAGGCTCGGGTGCCAACATGATGTACAGCACGTTTGACTGGGGCATCAAGGACGCCGACGGGTACTACTTCATTTTGGGGCGTACCGATGACGTCATCAACGTGGCCGGTCACCGACTGGGCACCCGTGAGATCGAGGAAAGCATTTCCAGCCACCCCAACGTGGCCGAGGTCGCCGTGGTGGGGGTGGCCGACCAGCTCAAAGGCCAGGTGGCGATGGCCTTTGCCGTGGTGAAAGACGCCAGTTTGGTCACCGACGAAGCCTCGGCCCGCAAGCTGGAAGCCGAAATCATGAAGCTGGTGGACGACCAGCTGGGTGCTGTGGCCCGCCCCGCCCGTGTGCGCTTTGTGACGGTGCTGCCCAAAACCCGCAGCGGCAAGCTGCTTCGCCGCGCCATTCAGGCGGTGTGTGAAGGCCGTGATGCCGGGGACCTGACCACCATGGACGACCCCGCCGCATTGCAGCAAATCAAGGACCAGGTGACCGTTTGATTTTTCATTCAAACAAGGCACTGGCGCTTTCCTGAAAAGGACACAGTGCTGCGGTTTTAGATTTCCCTGCTCAACAACACCCCGCCCAGGCGGGGTGTTTGCATTGGGGCGTGACGAAACAAGGGTTTGTGCGGCCATCAGCCGCCGTTTCGAACGTTATGATGATTGCTTATATTGTTAACTGTGTGGAATCGTCATGGAAGAACCAACGCAAACCGACGATCAAACCGAAAAGGTGAGGGTGTTCGAACTGGCGGCCGAGCTGTTTGGCGTGCTGGCCACGCCCATGCGTTTGCGCATACTCAGCGCGCTGTGCGATCAGGAAAAATCGGTGTCGCAGTTGCTGGGCGAAATTGAAACCACCCAGCCCAACTTGTCCCAACACCTGAACGTGTTGTACCGCACGGGGGTGTTGGCCAAGCGCAAAGAGGGCACGCAGGTCATTTACCGCGTGCAAAGCGAGCAGGCGGTCACCTTGTGCCGCACCGTGTGCACCCAGATCGCCATCGAAATGGATGAGCCCAGTGCCATTCCGCTGGCACAGCGCCTGTCGCCACGCATGACGCCTTGACACGGCGGGGGTGCAATGCCCCCGCTTGGCTGACCCACCGCTGACCGGTGGGTGTTTTCCAACAAATTGCAACTTGTGTTGCTGCTTATGGCAAACCAGCTTTGGACAAAGCGGCTTGTCGGTGCGACAATGCGCGCTGCACTTGGCCCTTCCTATGTCACAGTCGCATCCGCCAAACGGTTCAGCCGTGTCGCGGGAGGTTTATCAACCATCTGATGTTTCCCTAAGGGGAACGGAGGTCAGCGAATCAATGAGCGAGACAAACAACGTTTACGGTGCCTTTTCGGGCAACTCGTACCTGTTCGGGGGCAATGCCCCGTACGTCGAAGAGATGTACGAGAACTATTTGGCCAACCCTGGCAGCGTGCCAGACACTTGGCGCAGTTACTTTGACGCATTGCAGCACGTGCCCGCCGTCGATGGCACCGATGCCCGCGATGTGCCTCACATGCCTGTCATCAGTGCCTTTGCCGAACTGGCAAAACAAGGCACCACCCGCGTAGTGTCGGCCAACGCCGATTCCGAAATGGGTCGCAAGCGCGTGTCCACCCAGCAGCTGATTGCCGCTTACCGCAACGTGGGCAACAGGTGGGCCAACCTCGACCCGCTGAAGCGCACCGAGCGCGAAAACATCCCCGAGCTGGAGCCATCGTTCTACGGATTCAGCGACGGCGACCTGGAAACCGTGTTCAACACCAGCAACACGTTTTTCGGCAAAGACACCATGTCTTTGCGCGAACTGCTGAATGCTTTGCGTGAAACCTACTGCGGCACCATCGGTGTCGAGTACATGCACACGTCTGACCAGAACGAAAAACGCTGGTGGCAGCAAAAGTTGGAAAGCATTCGCAGCAAGCCCAACTACTCTGCCGACAAGAAAAAACAAATTCTGGAAAAACTCACGTCTGCTGAAGGCCTTGAGCGTTTCCTGCACACGAAGTACGTGGGCCAAAAACGCTTCTCCCTTGAGGGTGGGGAGAGCTTCATTGCCGCCATTGACGAAGTCATCCAGTCTGCCGGTGCGCGCGGCGTGCAAGAAATCGTGATCGGCATGGCCCACCGCGGTCGCCTGAACGTGTTAGTGAACGTCATGGGCAAAATGCCCAAAGATCTGTTTGCCGAGTTCGATCACACAGCGCCCGAAGATCTGCCTGCCGGTGACGTGAAATACCACCAAGGTTTCAGCTCTGACGTGACCACCCCTGGCGGCCCTGTTCACCTGTCCCTGGCGTTCAACCCCTCTCACTTGGAAATCGTCAACCCCGTGGTGGAAGGCTCTGTGCGCGCCCGCATGGACCGCCGTGGCGATGCCCTGGGCAACCAGGTGTTGCCCGTGCTGGTGCACGGTGATGCGGCGTTCGGTGGCCAGGGTGTCAACCAGGAAACCCTGGCCTTGGCCCAAACCCGTGGTTACACCACCGGTGGCACGGTGCACTTCATCATCAACAACCAGATCGGTTTCACCACGTCTGACCCGCGCGACATGCGCTCCAGCGTGTATTGCACCGACATCGTGAAGATGGTGGAAGCCCCCGTGTTGCACGTGAACGGTGACGACCCTGAAGCCGTGGTGCTGGCCACCCAACTGGCGCTGGAATACCGCATGGAATTCCGCCAGGACGTGGTGGTGGACATCGTGTGTTTCCGCAAACTGGGCCACAACGAGCAAGACACCCCCAGCCTGACCCAGCCACTGATGTACAAGAAAATCGCTGCCCACCCCGGCACGCGTCGCTTGTACGCCGACAAGCTGACCGCCCAAGGCTTGGGTGACACCATCGGTGACGACATGTTCAAAGCCTACCGTTCAGCCATGGACGAAGGCCGTCACACGGTAGACCCGGTCCTGACCAATTTCAAGAGCAAGTTTGCGGTGGACTGGTCCCCCTTCCTGGGCAAGAAATGGACCGATGCGGGCGACACAGCCATTCCCCAAGCGGAATGGAAACGTTTGTCTGAAAAACTGACCAAGTTGCCCGACAGCATCACCCCTCACCAATTGGTGAAAAAGGTGTACGACGACCGTGCCGCCATGGGCCGTGGCGACCTGCCGGTGGACTGGGGCATGGGCGAACACATGGCTTTTGCCTCGTTGGTGGCCAGCGGTTACCCCGTGCGTCTGTCGGGTGAAGACTGCGGCCGTGGCACGTTCACGCACCGCCATGCCGTCATTCACGACCAAAGCCGCGAAAAGTGGGACACCGGCACCTACGTGCCCCTGCAAAACGTGGCAGACAACCAGGCCCCGTTTGTGGTCATCGATTCCATCCTGTCTGAAGAGGCGGTGTTGGGCTTTGAATACGGCTATGCCTCGAACGACCCCAACACCCTGGTGATCTGGGAAGCACAGTTCGGCGACTTTGCCAACGGCGCACAGGTGGTGATCGACCAGTTCATTGCGTCCGGCGAGGTGAAGTGGGGCCGCGTCAACGGCATCACCCTCATGTTGCCGCACGGCTATGAAGGCCAGGGCCCTGAGCACTCGTCTGCCCGCCTGGAGCGCTTCATGCAATTGGCCGCTGACGCCAACATGCAAATTGTGCAGCCCACCACGGCCAGCCAGATCTTCCATGTGTTGCGCCGCCAGATGGTGCGCAACCTGCGCAAGCCGCTGGTCATCATGACGCCCAAGTCCTTGTTGCGTAACAAAGACGCGACATCGCCGCTGTCTGAGTTCACACGCGGCGGTTTCCAGACGGTCATTCCCGAAAACAAAGAAGACGTGCTGAAAAAGGCCGACAAGGTCAAGCGCGTGATCGTTTGTTCGGGCAAGGTGTACTACGACCTGGTCAAGAAGCGTGAAGAGCGTGGGCAAGACGACGTGGCCATCGTGCGTGTGGAGCAGCTCTACCCCTTCCCACACAAGGCGTTCTCTGCCGAGTTGAAGAAGTACCCCAACGCCACCGACGTGGTGTGGTGCCAGGACGAGCCACAAAACCAGGGTGCCTGGTTCTTCGTTCAGCACAACATCCACGAAAACATGCTGGAAGGCCAAAAACTGGGTTACTCGGGCCGTGCCGCTTCGGCTTCCCCCGCTGCGGGTTACTCGCACTTGCACCAGGAGCAGCAAAAAGCCCTGGTGGACGGCGCGTTCGGCAAGCTCAAGGGCTTTGTTCTGACCAAGTGATTTTTGGCTGGCACCGCGCCTTGGGCCAGAGCTGCCCGGCCGGTGCCCCCGCATGACCCAATTGAAGGATTCAAAAAATGGCAATCGTAGAAGTCAAGGTTCCACAACTGTCTGAGTCGGTCGCAGAGGCCACCATGCTGACGTGGAAGAAAAAAGCCGGCGAAATGGTCGCGGTCGATGAAATTCTCATCGAAATTGAGACCGACAAAGTGGTGCTGGAAGTGCCCGCTCCCTCGGCTGGTATGTTGAGCGAAATCGTGGTGGCAGACGGTGGCACTGTGGTGTCTGACCAGCTGATCGCCCGCATCGACTCCGACGGCAAAGGCGCTGCGGCACCTGCCGCCGCAGCCGCCGCACCGGTGGCGGCCACCGCTGCTGTGGCAGCCCCTGCTGCACCCGCCAGCAACAGCATGGCCGGTGTGGCCATGCCCGCTGCCGCCAAGCTGATGGCTGACAGCGGCTTGGCAAGCGGCTCTGTGGCAGGTACCGGCAAAGACGGCCGCGTGACCAAAGGCGATGTGTTGGGTGCCGTGGCATCTGGCGCCACAGCCCCCAAAGCCGCTGCCGCTTCCGTGGTCATCCCAACCGGTGTGCCCACCAAAGTGTTGCCCCAAGTGGCGGGCCCTGCCACCCCTGACTTGGGTGACCGCCCCGAGCAGCGCGTGGCCATGACCCGTTTGCGTGCCCGTGTGGCCGAGCGTCTGCTGCAGTCGCAATCCACCAACGCCATCCTGACCACGTTCAACGAAGTGAACATGGCGCCGGTGATGGACATGCGCAAGAAGTTCCAGGACAAGTTCGAGAAAGAGCACGGCTGCAAGCTGGGCTTCATGAGCTTCTTCGTCAAGGCTGCGGTGCACGCCCTGAAAAAGTACCCCGTGCTGAACGCCTCGGTCGATGGCAATGACATCGTCTATCACGGTTACTTCGACATCGGTATTGCCGTGGGTTCGCCCCGTGGTTTGGTGGTGCCCATCCTGCGCAACGCAGACCAGATGAGCTTTGCCGACATCGAGAAGAAAATTGCCGAATTCGGCCAAAAGGCCAAGGACGGCAAGCTGGGCATTGAAGAAATGACCGGTGGCACGTTCTCCATCTCCAACGGTGGCACGTTCGGCTCCATGCTGTCCACGCCCATCATCAACCCGCCACAGTCGGCCATTCTGGGCGTGCACGCCACGAAAGACCGTGCCGTGGTGGAAAACGGGCAAATCGTGATTCGCCCCATCAACTACCTGGCCATGAGCTACGACCACCGCATCATCGACGGCCGTGAAGCCGTGCTGGGTCTGGTCGCCATGAAGGAAGCGCTGGAAGACCCATCGCGCTTGCTGTTCGGCATTTGACCGACACGGTGCATCCCCAAGTGGTGAATGGCTGAAATTTCAAGCATTTTTGGCCTTTACCGCTTGGTGGATATGGTTTTATAGCTATTACTTTGTAGATTAACCACCGCCTTCGGAAACGGAGGCGGTTCGTTTTCAGGGGCATTCATGAGCAAGCAATTTGATGTGGTCGTCATCGGTGGCGGCCCTGGTGGCTACATCGCCGCCATCCGCGCAGCACAGCTGGGTTTCCAGGTGGCGTGTATCGACGAGTGGAAAAATGAAAAGGGCGGTCCTGCACCCGGCGGCACCTGCACCAACGTGGGTTGCATCCCGTCCAAGGCGTTGTTGCAGTCGTCCGAGCATTTCGAGCAGGCCAACCACCATTTTGCCGACCATGGCATTTCCACCGGCACGGTGAAGATGGACGTGGCCAAAATGGTGGCCCGCAAAGACGCGGTGGTGAAGCAAAACAACGACGGCATCCTGTACCTGCTCAAGAAGAACAAGGTCAGCTTCTTCCACGGCCGTGGCTCGTTCGTGAAAGCCGCTGAAGGTGGTGGTTACGAAATCAAGGTGGCAGGCGCTGCCGAAGAAACCATCGTGGGCAAACAGGTCATCCTGGCCACGGGCTCCAACGCCCGCGCACTGCCAGGCACCCCGTTTGACGAAGTCAACGTGTTGTCCAACGACGGTGCTTTGCGCATCGGCGCCACACCCAAGAAGCTGGGCTTGATCGGCTCTGGCGTCATCGGCCTGGAAATGGGCTCGGTCTGGCGCCGTCTGGGTGCCGAAGTCACCATCCTCGAAGGCCTGCCCACATTCCTGGGCGCGGTGGACGAGCAAATCGCCAAAGAAGCCAAAAAAGCCTTCGACAAGCAAGGCCTGAAGATCGAGCTGGGCGTGAAGGTGGGCGACATCAAGGTGGGCAAAAAGGGCGTGAATGTGTCCTACACCAACGCCAAGGGCGAAGCCGTTGAGCTGGCCGTGGACAAACTCATCGTCTCCATCGGCCGCGTGCCCAACACCACCGGCCTCAACGCCGAAGGCGTGGGCCTGCAGCTGGACGAGCGCGGCGCCATCGTGGTGGACGGCGACTGCAAAACCAACCTCCCCGGCGTGTGGGCCGTGGGCGACGTGGTGCGTGGCCCCATGTTGGCCCACAAGGCGGAAGAAGAGGGTGTTGCCGTGGCCGAGCGCATTGCGGGTCAGCACGGGCACGTCAATTTCAACACGGTGCCTTGGGTCATCTACACCAGCCCCGAAATTGCGTGGGTGGGCCGCACCGAGCAGCAGCTCAAGGCCGATGGCGTGAAGTACAAGGCCGGCACGTTCCCGTTCCTGGCCAACGGCCGCGCACGTGCCTTGGGCGACACCACTGGTATGGTGAAGTTCTTGGCCGATGCCACCAGCGACGAAATTTTGGGTGTTCACATCGTGGGCCCCATGGCTTCGGAGTTGATTGCGGAAGCCGTGGTGGCCATGGAATTCCGCGCCAGCGCGGAAGACATTGCCCGCATCTGCCACGCTCACCCGTCCTTGAGCGAAGCCACCAAAGAAGCCGCTTTGGCGGTGGACAAACGCACCCTCAACTTCTGAGCGGGCAACGGTTGTGAGCGTCACCGCTGCTTACCGGCAAGCCCTGGTTGACCGGGGTTTTGCCAGTGACCCCGCGCAAGAGCGGGCCATTGCCGAGCTGGAGCGGTGCGCCACCGAGTGGGCGGCGTACAAACAACGCCGCTCCAACTCGTTGAAGAAGTTGTTTGTTCACCCTGAAATCCCAAAAGGGGTTTACATGTTCGGTGGGGTGGGGCGCGGCAAAAGCTTTCTGATGGATTGCTTTTTCAACGCCGTGTCCCTCAAGCGCAAAACACGCTTGCACTTCCATGAGTTCATGCGTGAAGTGCACCGTGAATTGCGTGACATGCAGGGCACTGTCAACCCGCTGGACGAGTTGGGCAAGCGCATGGCAGAGCGCTACAAACTCATCTGCTTCGATGAGTTTCACGTGGCCGACGTGACCGATGCCATGGTGCTGCACCGGTTGTTGGATTCGCTGTTCAAACACGGCGTGGGGTTTGTGACGACGTCCAACTTCCATCCCGATGGCTTGTACCCCGATGGTCTGCACCGTGACCGCATTTTGCCGGCCATCGAACTGCTCAAGAGCCGTTTGGCGGTGATCAACGTGGACAACGGCACCGACTACCGCCGCCGTGCGCTGGAGCACGTCAACCTGTACCACTGCCCGTTGAACGACGAGGCCGAGGCGTTGATGAGCAAAGCATTCAATGAGCTGGCCGAAACGGCCGATGAGTCACCGGTGATGACGATCGAGGCGCGGCAAATTCATGCACACCGACGCGCCGGTGGTTTGATCTGGTTCGATTTCAAAACCTTGTGCGGTGGCCCCAGGTCACAAAACGACTATTTGGAACTGGCCACGCAGTTTCACACGCTGATGCTCAGCAACGTGCCGCAGATGGCGGTGCGCATGGCCAGTGAGGCGCGTCGCTTCACCTGGCTGGTGGACGTGTTGTACGACCGCAAAGTCAAGCTGGTAATGTCGGCTGCTGTACCGCCCGAAGAACTGTACACAGAGGGCCCCATGTCGCATGAGTTTCCCCGCACGGTGTCGCGCTTGGTGGAAATGCAATCGTCCGAATTTTTGGCAGAGCCACACCGTTTGGTGGACACCCGCATCACCTGATGCGTTGTGTCAGGTCAGCAGGTCGAACTTCACCACGATGACCGACAGGTTGTCGCCAAACCCATTGGCGCGTGCGCGCGCCAGAGCCACCAAGCGTTCACAGGCCTCTTTCGCACTGTGCTGCGCCAATATCTGGCCCAGTTCAGCATCTGAAAAATAGTGCCAAACGCCATCGCTGCAGGCCATCAGGACATCTCCAGCACCCACGGCGGGGATGGTGTGCAGTGTTATAGGGGGATCGGCTTCGGTGCCCAGACACCCCATCAGCACATTGGATTGGGGGTGGTTTTTGGCCTGCTCTTCGGTCAACACACCCTTGTCAACCAAACTTTGGACATAAGAATGGTCAATGGTGCGCCGCACCAACCGGCCCTGTTTGAAGTGGTAAATGCGCGAATCGCCAGCGTGCACCCAATGGCACGCCGAGTCAGGAGTGAGCAAAAAAGCCGCCAAGGTGCTGTGTGGCTCCTGCTCGGCAGACGCAGCCGTCAGGCGAATGACCATGTGGGCTTCTTGTGCCAAGCGGTTGAGCAGCTCACAAGGTGAGTCTGTGTCGGGCGAAAACCGGTCAAACAGTTGCTTGGCGGTCATCAGCACTTGATCGGAGGCTTTGCGTCCCCCGCTTCGCCCCCCCATGCCATCGGCCACCACGGCCAACAGGCACCGGCTGATGCTGGCGTGTGGCCAAATGCCCAACTGGTCTTGCTGATAGTCCCGGTCACCTTTGTGCAGACCTGTGCCTGCGGTGATGCGGTGTGCCGTTGCCATCAATGCCCTTGCAGCCAGCGCAGGCCCCGAAAAGGGCGCATTGGCTTTACCAAAGCTTCCACCACGGACCTTTGGACGCGGTGGGCGTGGCGTCTGACAAATAGGCCGACTTGGGGAAGTTGTGCGCCAGCACCCGCTTGGCGTCGTCACGCAAGGGCGTCATGCCCAGTGCATCGTAAGATTTGTACAGCAGAAACAGCGCCTCTTCAGCCGCCGGCGCGCCCGCGTAATCCGTCACGGCAGCCTGGGCACGGTTGATGGCCGCCACATAGGCGGTGCGGCCGTAGTAGTAACGGGCCACGTGCACCTCGTGTGCCGCCAGGGAATTGACGGTGTAGGTCATGCGCAGGCGGCTGTCAGGGGCGTATTTGGATTCGGGAAACCGGTTGACCAATTCGCGAAACGATTCAAACGACTCCTTGGCTGCTTGTTGGTCCCGCTCGGACAGTTCCTGGCGCGACAAGAACCCGAACATGCCCAGGTTGTCGTTGAACGTGGCGAGCCCTTTCAGGTAGAGGGCATAGTCCAGCGCCGGACTGGCAGGGTGCATTTTCATGAACCGGTCCAACGTCGATTGAGCCTGTGCCACTTCACCCGCCTTGTAGTGGGCATAAGCCTTGTCTAACTGCGCCTGTTGGGCCAAAGGTGTGCCAGCCGCCCGACCTTCCAGCTTCTCAAGCAGGGTCACCGCCTTGGCAAAGTTGCCCGCGTTGCGTTCGTCCTGGGCTTCGGACTGGATTTTTTGTGTGCTCCAGGTCGCAGTGGGGTCGGTGGGTGTGGATGAGCACGCGCCAAGCGCCAGTGACACAACGAGGGTGAGCGCACCTGTGCGGTACGATAATTTGGGGCCTGACATGACACCCTTTCTAGAGCTGGAAACGCTGGTTTGAACGCTGAAATTATATCGACCGAGTGGGGGGAGACCCCTTCTGAGAACACCACAGAAGACGAGTTGGAGTCAGAACTCCGCCGTGTCGTGGTGCCACCCCATTTGCACGGGCAACGGCTGGACAAGTGCTTGGCCGAGCTCATTCCTGAGTTTTCCCGCTCTTACCTGCAGCAATTGTTGGCACATGGCGATGTGGTGGAGCAAGGGCGTGCACTGGGCAAGGCGTCGGCCAAAGTGCAGTCGGGTCAACACATCGGTGTCAGCCTGCGGCCCACGCCGCAGGCCCAGTCGTTCAAACCCGAACCCGTGACGTTGGACGTTGTGTTCGAAGACGATCACGTGCTGGTCATTAACAAAAGCGCTGGGCTGGTGGTGCACCCGGCCGCCGGCAATTGGACGGGTACCGTGCTCAATGGATTGCTGATGCACCACACCGCGTCAGCCGATTTGCCCCGCGCTGGCATCGTTCACCGGTTGGACAAGGACACATCGGGTCTGATGATGGTGGGCAAAACCCGACAGGCGGTTGACGTGCTGGGGCGGCAAATTGCAGAGCGCACAGTCCAGCGGTATTACCTGGCCCTGGCCGAGCGACCTTGGCGGCGTGGCTCAGAGGTGGTCACGGTGGCGCAAGCCATGGGCCGAGACCCCGTGAACAGGCTGCGCATGGCCGTCCTGCGGGCCGACAGTGCGGCTGCAAAACCAGCCACCACATGGGTGAAGCGGTTGGCACTTGGAGCGAGCGCCACGCTTGTGGGTTGCAAACTGTTCACGGGGCGTACCCACCAAATCCGGGTGCACCTGGCTTGGTTGGGTCACCCCATCGCGGGGGACACAACCTATGGCGGGCACGTCACGCCACACCTGCAACGGCAGGCCTTGCATGCAACCCGCCTGGATTTTTCGCATCCGTTGACAGGTCAGCCCCTGAGTTTCACTGCCGAAGTGCCCGAAGACATGCGGCAGGCGCTGCTGGCAGAAGGCCTCCACTACAATCACGCCTCGCTTGGTCCAGCCACATTTGGACTTTCCCCCAGCTGACGCTCGCTCAGCCTTCTGTCCCCGGCGGTGCTTGGGCGCAACCTCTTGAACCCAACATGATGTCGGCGCATGCCTTACGCATCGTTGAAGCGGCGCTGATCAGCAGCCCTCAACCTTTGACGGCCAAAGACCTTCAGCAAGTGCTTGGCGAAGGCTTTGATGCCATCGCCATTGACGCACTGCTGCGGGAGCTGCAGCACGCCTCTGAAGGTCGGGGGGTTGAGCTGGTTCGTGTGGCCTCAGGCTGGCGCTTTCAGACGCGGCCTGAGTTGCGTCCCTACCTGGACCGGCTGCACCCTGAAAAACCCCCCAGGTACACCCGTGCAACGCTGGAAACCTTGGCCATCATCGCTTACCGTCAACCTGTCACCCGTGGTGACATGGAAGACATCAGAGGTGTCACGATCAACTCGTTGTTGCTGAAACAGTTGGAAGACCGGGGGTGGGTCGAGGTGATTGGTCACCGCGATACGGTGGGACGCCCGGCTTTGTTTGCAACCACCCGTCAGTTTTTGGACGATTTGGGCTTGACCTCACTGGATCAATTGCCCGAGTTGAGCGACAAACTGGTGGACCGGTTGGGCCCCGACACTTTGTTTTCTTTGAGTATTCCCGGCGGCGCCCCCACAGAAGAGGCCCTTGTGGCTCCTGTGGGGCAGCCCAGTTTGTTGCCCTGACCCATTCGGAGACGTTATGTCCCAGCTTCCTATTTCTCCCGCCCCTTTGGCTGCACCGTCTGCAAACCCTGAGTCCCCCTCGGCTGTGGTCGTGGCACCCGCCGATACCTTGAGCTTTGAAGACGTCGTCACCGGCGCATTTGACGTCGCTGCCGACCCGGAAACGGCCACGGTTGCCCCCCTCAAACGGGTGTTATCTCCCCAAGCCGACAGCCCAAAACTGCACAAGGTGTTGGCCCAGGCAGGCATGGGGTCCCGGCTTGAAATGGAGCAAATGATTCTTGAAGGCCGCATTTCTGTGAACGGTGAACCTGCCCACGTGGGGCAGCGTGTTCAATACGGCGATGTGGTGAAAGTCAACGGCAAACCCATTCGCTTTCGGTTGACCGCACCGCCACCCCGCGTGCTGGCCTACCACAAGCCAGCTGGCGAAGTGGTCACCCACGATGACCCGCAAAACAGGCCTACTGTATTCCGGCGTCTGCCGCGCTTGTATCAAGGGAAATGGCAGTCTGTGGGGCGCTTGGATTTGAACACCGAGGGCCTGCTGCTGTTCACAAGCTCTGGCGAGCTGGCCAACAAACTCATGCATCCGCGGTTCGGTCTTGAGCGCGAGTACGCCGTGCGTGTGCTGGGCGCACTGAACAAAGAAGAAAAGCAAAAACTCACCGACGGCGTCAACCTGACCGACGGCGTGGCCCAATTCGGGTCCATTGAAGACGGCGGGGGCGACGGCGCCAACTGCTGGTACCGTGTGACCATTGCGGAAGGTCGCAACCGAGAGGTGCGGCGCATGTTCGAAGCGGTGGGCCATGCGGTGAGCCGCCTGATTCGCATTCGCTACGGCGCGGTCATGCTGCCCCGTGGTTTGAAGCGAGGGGCGTGGCTTGAACTCGACGAGAGTGACATCAGTCACTTGACCCGTGCAGCAGGTGTGACTGCGCCGGGCGAACGTCCTTCTCGCCCCGCAAGAGGAGCGCTAGCTGCCAAACGTGCAGCCCCCAGCCGGGGACTGATTGACCGCAGAAAGACACCCGTCAAAGGGGCCGCTGGCCGCTCTGCAGGGGAGTCTCTGCCAGACCCATTGAACACGTCCACGGGCTATATCGGTGCAGATGCCATGCAAAAGCAGCGTGAAAAAACCGCCCGTGCGGGCAAGTACCGCCCCCCTGGTGGATCAGGCGGCGCAAAAGGTGGCGGTCGCGGGCGTTGAGCCACGCGCTCACAGTAAAATGTGAGGCTGTACTTTTTTATTTACTTACAAGGTTAACCATGGCCATCGAACGCACCCTCTCCATCATCAAGCCCGACGCAGTTGCCAAAAACGTGATCGGCCAAATCTACTCACGCTTTGAAGCCGCTGGCTTGAAAATCGTGGCGGCCAAGCTGGTGCATTTGTCTCGCACCGAAGCTGAAGCGTTTTACGCCGTGCACAAAGCCCGTCCTTTCTTCAAAGACTTGGTTGATTTCATGGTCTCCGGTCCCGTGATGATTCAAGCGTTGGAAGGCGAAAACGCCATTGCCAAGAACCGCGAACTGATGGGTGCCACCGATCCCAAGAAGGCCGATGCTGGCACCATCCGCGCTGACTTTGCAGACAGCATCGATGCCAACGCCGTGCATGGCTCTGACGCCGCTGAAACCGCAGCCGTTGAAATCGCTTTCTTCTTCGCGGGAATGAACGTCTACGCTCGCTGAAATGACCACAGCCAACCTGCTTGACTTCGATCTTGAAGGGCTGGCTGCTTTTTGTGAGCGGCTTGGGGAAAAGCGCTTCCGGGCCGTTCAACTTTTCCGCTGGGTCCACCAGCGTGGCGCGAGTGATTTCTCCGCCATGAGCGATTTGGCCAAGTCTTTGCGCGAAAAGCTCAAAGACGTGGCCCACGTCACGCCGTTGAAAGTGCTGTCACGCCAAGATTCGGCAGACGGCACCATCAAATGGCTGTTTGACGTGGGGCAGGGCGATGCGGTGGAAACCGTTTTCATCCCCGAAACCGACAGAGGGACGCTGTGTGTGTCTTCCCAGGCCGGTTGTGCTGTGGGTTGCCGCTTTTGCTCCACGGGCCACCAAGGCTTCAGCCGCAACCTCACCACGGGCGAAATAGTGGCTCAGCTGTGGTTTGCAGAGCATTTTTTGCGACAAAAATTCGGCACATCCGACCGCGTGATTTCCAACGTGGTCATGATGGGCATGGGTGAGCCCCTTCAAAATTACAGCGCTTTGGTGCCTGCATTGAAGGTCATGCTCGATGACCATGGTTATGGCATGTCACGCCGACGTGTCACGGTGTCCACCTCGGGTGTGGTGCCCATGATCGACCGGCTGGCGGCCGATTGCCCGGTGGCATTGGCAGTGTCACTGCATGCCCCCAACGACGAACTGCGCAACGGGCTGGTGCCCCTGAACAAAAAGTACCCTTTGGCCGAATTGCTGGACGCGTGCCTGCGCTACCTGCCTGCGGCCCCTCGCGACTTTGTCACTTTTGAATACTGTATGTTGGCCGGCGTGAACGACCAACCCGAACATGCGCGTCAGCTGGTCAGTTTGCTACGCCAGCACGGGCGCAGCGGTGTCGATTGCAAAATAAACCTGATCCCTTTCAACCCCTTCCCCGATTCCGGTTTGACTTGTTCGGACAAAACCACGGTCCAGGCATTTGCCGAGCACCTGATCGCAGCGGGTTTGGTGACGACCGTGCGAAAAACCCGGGGCGATGACATCGATGCAGCCTGTGGGCAATTGGCTGGTGACGTGGTGGATCGCACCCGTGTGGCAGAGCGCATGGGATCGTTGAGACGCATGGCAGAAGTCCCTGTGGTGTGGGCCAGCAGAAAGGCCGCACCGTGAGCCCGCTGGTGTGGCCCCTGTGGGTCCGATGGTGGGTTTTGGCCGGTGTGTTGGGGGTGCTGCAAGCATGTGCCCACCCCGGCGGTGGTGCGGCCGCGCCCCAAACCGGCGCAGGCGGCGCTGATTTCGTCACCGAGTCCGATGAGCCCGATGCGCGCAAACGGGCACGGTTGCGAATTGAGCTGGCCACGGGCTATTTCGAACAAGGGCAAACCACGGTTGCCCTTGACGAGGTCAAGCAAGCGTTGGTGGCCGATGCCACCTACGCTCCAGCTTACAACCTTCGGGGCTTGGCCTATATGCGCCTGGGTGAAATGCGACTGGCCGAAGAGAGCTTTCGTCGGGCGGTGGCGTTGGCACCCAGAGACGCCAATTTGGCACACAACTTGGGTTGGCTGCTGTGCCAGCAATCCCGCTTCACCGACGCCCAGCCTTTGTTTGATTCCGCTCTGCTCAGCCCCATGTATGGGGGCAGGGCGAAAACTTTGTTGACCCAAGGCATTTGCCAGGCGCGTGCGGGCAAGCCCATTGACGCGGAAGCGTCCTTGTCCAAAGCATTTGAATTGGACGCGGGCAACCCGGTCATCAGTTTCAATTTGGCCCAGTTGCAGTTCAACCGGGGTGAATTGAACAAGGCCCAGTTCCACCTGCGCCGCTTGAACAACAGCGAGTTGGCCAACGTTGAAACCTTGTGGTTGGGCATGAAAACCGAGCAGCGCTTGGGCAACCGCGATGCGTTGCGCCAATTGGGTGACCAACTCAAGCGGCGCTACCCACAATCCCGTGAATTGGGCTCGTACGAGCGAGGCGCCTTCCATGAGTGACCCCACCACCTCTTTGCCGTTGACCGCTCAAGAATCCAGTGGCCCCACCCCGGGCCAAATGATTCGCCAGGCTCGCGAGGCCATGGGCCTCCACATCGTGGCACTGGCTGCGGCCTTGAAAGTCCCTGTGCGCAAGTTGGAGGCGCTTGAATCCAACCGTTGGGAAGAGCTGACCGACACCACGTTTACAAGAGCCCTTGCATCCAGCGTGGCACGCCATTTGAAAATAGATCCAGCCCCAGTGTTGGCGGGTTTGCCGACGGCTGCATTGGCTCCGCTGTCGTCATCGGCGGGGCTGGGTCGCGTGAAAGATGGCCACTCGCCTGTCAGCTTGGCATTGACGCCCTCGTTGTCTTTCGGGCGACCCGCATGGCTGGTGGTTGCGTTGTTGGCGGGGGCCGTTGTTTTGTATTTCTCCCCCCAGTTGATGGCTCTGTTGCCGGCGGCAAAAGACACCCCTGTCGAGGCAGCGGCGACGGCGCCCAACGGGGGGCCTGCCACGGCCCTCTCAACCATTGCAGTGCCCCCCATGGAGCCCATCACCCCACCACCGCAGCCCGTGGTGCCTGCCATCCGTTTGCCCGAACAGCCTGCAACCCCTGTGGAGCCCTCTGCAACAGTGGCAAACGCTCCCACGTCCACCGAGTCCGGCCGGGTGCTGGTGCTCACGGCCACCGTGGACACATGGGTTGAAGTGACCGACAGTGGCAAACGGGTCCGCATCCAGCGGGTCCTCAAACAAGGAGAAGAAGCCGTGTTTGCAGAAGGAGCTCCTTTTGGGGTTGTGTTGGGAAATGCCGCAGGCGCCCGTGTGACCGTGCGCGGTCAACCCCTGGACTTCGTGGCACAGACCAAGAACAACGTGGCCCGTTTCGAAGTCAAGTGACGGTTCCGCCTATGTCCCATTCGATTTTCAACACCGAGACAGATACCGCCGCCACTGCCCGTACCCATGCGGTGCGTGTGTCTTGGGGCAGTCACCACGTGGTGGTGGGGGGCGGTGCGCCCGTGCGCATCCAGTCCATGACCAACACAGACACGGTGGATGCCGTGGGCACGGCCATACAGGTGAAAGAGTTGGCCTTGGCCGGGTCTGAGCTGGTGCGCATCACGGTCAACAACGATGAAGCGGCCAAGGCCGTGCCTTACATCCGCGAGCAGCTTGACCGCATGGGCATCAACGTGCCGCTGGTGGGGGACTTTCACTACAACGGGCACCGGCTTTTGACCGACCACCCGGACTGCGCCCAAGCCTTGTCCAAATACCGCATCAACCCCGGCAACGTGGGGCGAGGCGAAAAGCGCGACCGGCAGTTTCTGCAAATGGTGGAAATCGCCGCGCGGCTGAACAAAGCCATTCGCATCGGGGTGAACTGGGGCAGCCTGGACCAAGATTTGCTGGCCAGGATGATGGACGAAAACAGCCGCCGCGCCGCGCCTTGGGATGCCAAGCAGGTGATGTACGAGGCGCTCATCGCATCGGCCCTTGATTCGGCACACCAGGCAGTGGAGGCGGGGTTGCCCGCCGATCAAATCATTCTGTCGTGCAAGGTCAGTGGCGTGCAGGATTTGGTGGCGGTGTACCAGCAACTGGCCCAACGCAGCCGGTTCGCGTTGCACCTGGGGCTGACCGAGGCGGGCATGGGCACCAAAGGCACCGTGGCCTCGGCAGCGGCTTTGTCCATCCTGTTGCAGCAGGGCATTGGCGACACGATTCGGGTGTCCCTCACCCCAGAGCCCGGTGAAGCCCGCACCCAAGAGGTGGTGGTGGCGTCTGAAATTTTGCAGTCCCTCGGCCTGCGTGCGTTTGTGCCCAGCGTCACGGCCTGCCCGGGTTGTGGCCGCACCACCAGCACCACGTTCCAAGAGCTGGCCAAACAAATCGACGATTTCCTGCGCCAGTCCATGCCCGTTTGGCGCACCCGTTACCCCGGCGTGGAAAGCATGAAAGTGGCGGTGATGGGCTGCATCGTCAACGGGCCGGGTGAAAGCAAACACGCCGACATCGGCATCAGCCTGCCCGGCACGGGCGAGGCCCCGGCAGCGCCGGTCTACATCGACGGTGAAAAGCGACTGACCCTTCGCGGCGAAGGCATTGCCCGCGAGTTTCAGACCGTCGTCGAAAACTACATTCAACAACGTTTTGGTGGCCAGTCCTGACCCGTGTCAGGCCGCGCTGCATTCATTTCCATGGCTGAAAAAATCACCGCCGTCAAAGGCATGAACGACATATTCCCTGCCGAATCGGCGGCTTGGGAATGGCTGGAGGCAGAGCTGCGCGAGTTGATGACCCGCTACAGCTACCGCAATGTCCGCACCCCCATCGTGGAGCCCACGGCACTCTTCGTGCGGGGCTTGGGTGAGGTGACCGACATTGTGGAAAAGGAGATGTACTCCTTTGAAGACCGCCTGAACGGCGAAGCCTTGACGCTGCGCCCCGAAAACACCGCGGGTGTGGTGCGCGCGGCCGTGGAACATTCGCTGTTGTACGACGGCGGCAAACGGCTGTACTACATGGGCCCTATGTTCCGCCACGAGCGCCCCCAGCGCGGGCGTTACCGGCAATTTCACCAGTTTGGTGCAGAGGCGCTGGGTTTTGCCGGCCCTGACGTGGACGCCGAGTTGATCCTGATGGCTTGTGACCTGTGGGCCCGTTTGGGCCTGACGGGCGTGAAGCTCGAAATCAACAGCCTGGGGCAACCCGCAGAGCGCCAGCAGCACCGGCAGGCGCTCATCGCGTACTTCGAAGCCCACGCCGAGCAGCTTGACGAAGACGCCCGTCGCCGTTTGCATACCAACCCGCTGCGCATTCTGGACACCAAAAACCCCGCGATGCAGGCATTGGTCAATGCTGCCCCACGGTTGATGGACCACTTGGGCGAGGCGTCGTTGGCCCACTTCAATGGCTTGCGTGCCATTTTGGATGCCAACGGCATCACCTACGCCGTGAACACCCGTCTGGTGCGGGGCATGGATTACTACAACCTGTCGGTTTTCGAGTTTGTCACCGACCAACTCGGTTCCCAAGGCACGGTGTGCGCGGGCGGGCGGTACGATGGCCTCATCGGTCAAATCGGTGGCAAACCCGCACCGGCCGTGGGTTGGGCGTTGGGCATGGAGCGCATTTTGGAGTTGCTCAAGTCCGCCCAATTGTTGCCCGCGCAGCCCCTGCCCGATGTGTTTGCGGTGGTGCCCGATGCAACCGCCTGGCCTGCGGTCTCTCAAGTGCTGCGTGTGCTGCGCCAACAAGGCCTGAAGGTGCAGATGCACGCGGGCGGCCCCGATGGCATGGGCAGCATGAAGTCCCAATTCAAAAAGGCCGATGGCAGTGGCGCACGCTATGCCTTGGTGTTTGGTCAAGACGAACTGGCGCAAGGCATGGTGGCCATCAAACCGCTGCGTGCCACCGACGGCACGTCACAAGCCCCGGCACAGCGACTGGCCCCGCTGGCCGACGCCGCCAGCTGGGCACCCACGCTGGCGGCATGACCCTGCGCCACCCCTAGAATCCACCCCTTTACAAAAACAACTGTCACATGGCCCAAAGTCTCGACCTCGAAGAACAGGAACAACTTGACCAGCTCAAGCATTTCTGGAGCCGCTACGGCAACGCCATCACCTGGGCATTGATTGTCATTTTTGGCTCTTTCGCCGCTTGGAATGGGTGGAACTATTGGCAGCGCAAGCAGGCCATGGGGGCCTCTGCGCTTTACGACGAAATCGAACGCGCGGTTACCGACAAAGATGCCCAGCGCATGGAGCGTGCGCTGTCTGACATGAAGGACGAATTCGCCGCCACCACCTTTGCCCAACAAGGTGCCTTGTTGGCGGCCAACGGCTTGAACACCGCAGGCAAGCCCGATCAAGCCAAAGCCGCGTTGGCCTGGGCCGCAGACCAAAAAGGCGACGACGGTTTGCAGGCCTTGGCGCGTTTGCGCCTGGCGGCCCTGGCCCTGGAAGCGAATGCACCCGACGAAGCCAGCAAATGGTTGGACGCGCCCATGCCCACCGAATTCGCGGCACTGGTCGCCGACCGCCAGGGCGATGTGCACTTGGCCCAAGGCCGCAAGACAGAAGCCCGTGCCTCTTTTGAAAAGGCCTACCAGCTGTTTGAAGAAAAGACCGAGTACCGCCAGCTGGTCGAGGTCAAACTCAACGCCTTGGGGGTGGATCCCAAGGCCAACGTGTCCCCTGCCGCACCTGCGGTGGTTGGCAAATAAATTTAAGGCTTTTTATGGCCCCAGCGCTTATTGGTAAACGTTTTGTTGCTATGGGTTTGGTGGCTCTTTTGGCCGCCTGTTCCTCATCAGGCAACAAGCCCAAACCCGCACCTTTGGCGGCCCTGGCACCTGTGGTAGCGGCCCAGCAGGTCTGGACCAGTCGCGTGGGCGACGCGGGTGGCATGGCCCTGTCTGTGCACGGGGACAAGGTGGTGGTGGCCTCGCGCAGCGGCACCGTGGCCATGGTCGAAACCTCTCGGGGGGCTGATGTTTGGCGCATGGCGCTGGGCGAAGCCCTGTCGGCCGGGGTGGGGTCTGACGGTCACTTGGCGGCGGTGATCACCGCCCGCAACGAACTGGTGGCCGTGGTGGCGGGTCAAACCGTTTGGCGCCAGCGTTTGCCGTTTGCCTCGTTCACTGCGCCGTTGGTGGCCGGTCAACGGGTGTTTGTGCTCGGTGCCGACCGTTCGGTCACCGCGTTCGACGGCAACAGCGGTGCCCGCCTGTGGACGCAATCGCGCACCGGGGAGGCCCTGGCCTTGCGCCAGCCTGGCGTCTTGGTGCCCTTTGGCGACACCTTGCTGGCTGGGCTGGGCGCACGTTTTGTCAGCCTGAACCCCAACAACGGCAGCGTGCGCTGGGATGTGCCGTTGGCCAGCCCCAAAGGGGCCAACGACATCGAACGCATGATCGACCTGGTGGGCCCGGTGGACCGCCGTGATACCGTGGTGTGTGCCCGCGCCTTCCAGTCTGTGGTGGGTTGTGTGGACGCCGCGCGTGGCCAGCTCAAATGGACGCAGCCTGCCGATGGACGTTGGGGCTTGCAAGGCGATGAGCGTCATGTGTTTGGCACTGAAAACAACGGCAACGTGGTGGCATACGCCCGTGACACGGGCAACAAGGCCTGGACCACATCGGCACTGGCCCACCGAGACCTGGGCGCACCGCTGGTGCTGGGGCGCTCCGTGGTGGTGGGAGACGCCGCCGGTTTTGTGCATTTGCTGTCCCGGGAAGACGGCACCCCCACCGGTCGCTTGAGCACCGATGGCTCCCCCATCCAGTCTCCCCCAGCGGTGGCGGGCAACACCTTGCTGGTGTTGACCCAAAATGGCAATTTGTTTGCCTGGCGTCCCCAATGAGGCGTGACGCCGACCCAATCAACCTAGGGCTTGACCTTTGAAACCTGTGATTGCCCTTGTCGGGCGCCCCAACGTGGGCAAGTCCACCCTGTTCAACCGGCTGACCAAAAGCCGTGACGCCATCGTGGCCGATTTTGCAGGCCTGACCCGCGACCGCCACTACGGCAACGGCCGTTTGGGTGCGCGCGAGTTCATCGTGATCGACACCGGCGGCTTCGAGCCCGATGCCCACGAGGGCATCTACATGGAAATGGCCAAGCAAACCCGCCAGGCGGTGGCCGAGGCCGACGTGGTGCTGTTCATCGTCGATGGCCGTGCCGGTGTCAGCGCACAAGACCATGAAATCGCCCAATACCTGCGTCGCCTGGGCAAACCCTGCTTGCTGGTGGCCAACAAGTCCGAGGGCATGAAAGACGGCATCAAGCTCAGCGAGTTCTTTGAACTGGGGCTGGGCGAAGTCGTTCCGGTGTCTGCCTCACACGGCCAGGGCGTGCGCTCCTTGACCGAGCTGGCGTTGGAAACCCTGCAATTGCCTGAGGAAGACGAAGCCGAGGCAGAAGACCCCAACACCATTCGACTGGCCGTGGCCGGCCGCCCCAACGTGGGCAAAAGCACCCTCATCAATGCGTGGTTGGGCGAAGAGCGCCTGGTGGCTTTTGACATGCCCGGCACCACCCGCGACGCCATTTCCGTGCCTTTCGAGCGCGACGGCAAAAAATTTGAGCTGATCGATACCGCAGGCCTGCGCCGCAAAGGCAAGGTGTTTGAGGCGATCGAGAAGTTCTCCGTCGTCAAAACCCTGCAAGCCATTGAAAACGCCAACGTGGTGCTGTTGTTGCTCGACGCCACGCAGGGCGTGACCGACCAGGACGCCCACATTGCCGGCTATATCCTGGAAAGTGGCCGTGCCGTGGTGATTGCGGTCAACAAATGGGATGTGGTGGACGAGTACCAGCGCAAATTGGTGGAGCGCTCCATCGAGCAGCGGCTGGCTTTTTTGAAGTTCGCCAACCTGCACCTGATTTCTGCGAAAAAACGCCAGGGCTTGGCCCCGGTGTGGAAATCCATTGCACAAGCCCACGCCGCGGCCAATTGCAAGATGACCACCCCTGTGCTGACACGCCTGCTGCTGGAGGCCGTGCAATTCCAGCAGCCACAGCGCAGTGGCATGTTCCGCCCCAAACCCCGCTACGCCCACCAAGGCGGCATGAACCCACCGGTGGTGGTGGTGCACGGCAACTCGCTGGAGCATGTCACCGACACCTACAAGCGGTTCCTTGAAGGGCGTTTCCGCAAAGCATTTGACCTGGTGGGCACACCGCTGCGCATCGAAATGAAAACATCCACCAATCCCTACAAAGATCAGGACTAAATCGCTCGAAGCGGTGCGCCGTACCCGGTGTGGTATGGTCACGTTTCCTCAACTTTTCTGAACACGGAACATATCGTGAGCAATAACAAAGGCCAACTTTTGCAAGACCCTTTTCTGAACCAGCTCCGTCGCGAACACGTGCCGGTGTCCATTTATCTGGTCAACGGCATCAAATTGCAGGGGCAAATCGAATCGTTTGACCAGTACGTGGTGTTGCTGCGCAACACAGTGACCCAAATGGTCTACAAACACGCCATTTCCACCATCGTCCCGGGCCGCCCGGTGCAGTTTGCCGTTGCGGGCAACGACGAAGCCGGCTCTCCAACCTGACCCGGCCTTGAACGGCCAGCCTTGGCGCGGGCCGTTCACCCCAAACACCTTTGAGTTCATCTCTTTCCCTCGAAAAGTCTTCTCCCCTCGTTGTGCTGGTGGGGGTCAACTTCGGGGTTGTCAACTTCGACCAGGAGCTGCTGGAGCTCGGCTTGTTGGCCGAGACCGCAGGCTTCGCAGTGGCCGAGCGGGTGGTGTGCAAACGCCGCGCCCCCGACCCTGCCTTGTTTGTGGGCACGGGCAAAGCCGACGAAATCAAGCTGCTGGTCACGTCACTGGGCGCCAGCGAGGTCTTGTTTGACCAAGCCTTGAGCCCGGCACAGCAACGCAACCTTGAGCGCTATTTGGGTGTGCCGGTCAATGACCGGACGCTGCTCATTCTCGAAATTTTTGCCCAGCGCGCCCGCAGTCACGAAGGCAAGTTGCAGGTCGAGCTGGCGCGGCTCCAATACGTGTCAACCCGACTGGTGCGGCGGTGGTCGCACTTGGAGCGCCAGCGTGGCGGGGTGGGACACCGGGGAGGACCGGGTGAAACCCAAATCGAGCTGGACCGCCGCATGTTGTCCGATGCCGTCAAGCGCACCCGCGAGCGGCTGGAAAAGGTCAAAAAACAGCGTGCCACCCAGCGCAAACAGCGCGACCGGCGCAATGCGTTCAACGTATCGCTGGTGGGCTACACCAACGCAGGCAAGTCTTCGCTGTTCAATGCGCTGGTGAAAGCCCGCGCTTACGCCGCAGACCAGTTGTTCGCCACGCTGGACACCACCACGCGCCAGTTGTACCTGGGCGATGAAGCGGGCTCGGTGTCCCTGTCGGACACCGTGGGTTTTATCCGTGATTTGCCCCACGGGCTGGTGGATGCTTTTGCCGCCACGCTCCAGGAAGCGGCCGATGCCGATTTGCTGCTGCACGTGGTCGATGCAGCCAACCCCGGGCACTTCGAGCAAATACAAGAAGTGCTTTCCGTGCTCCAAGACATCGGTGCGGGCCATGTGCCCCAATTGCTGGTGTTCAACAAGCTTGACGCCATGGCACCCGATGCCCTGCCTGCGGAGCTTGTCAGCACCACTGAACTCGATGGCATGCCGGTTCAGCGCGTGTACGTCAGTGCCCTGAATGGCACGGGCCTGCCCGAGTTGCGCCAATTGTTGGCTGACCTGGCCATTCAAGGCAAGCGGTTGGCCGACGATGGAGCCCGCAAAGACCCACGCTTCGTGGACTTTGACGAAGCACAAGAGAATCCAGACACGGCGTGAACGTTTTGTGCACGGCGCCATCCCACAGTTTCTATCCATGATGTTTCACAGAATGAATCAAAACGCTTCCATGCGCCCGGCCCAGGCGCTGCGCCGCTGGTGGGGCATGTTCAATTTGAACGACCCCCGTTGGGGCAGGGGGGATGACAACGCGGGTGGCGATGCCAAGCCACAAGCCGACAACACCACGCCCCCCCCCCCCAGCCAACCCGATGCCGGTCGCAACCCCAGGCCCGGTGCCACACAAGGCCCACCGGATTTGGACGAACTGTGGCGCGACTTCAACCGCAAGCTCGGTGGCTTGTTGGGTGGCAAAAACGGCGGTGGACGTCGGGGAGGCGGTGACGCTCCCAATGGCGGGTTCAATCCCGATCCCAAAACCGCCGGCATCGGCGTGGGGCTGGTGGCCGGGGTTGCGCTGCTGTTCTGGCTCAGCACGGGGTTTTTCATCGTGCAAGAGGGCCAGCAAGGTGTCATCACGCAATTTGGCCGCTACCACTCCACGGTGGGGGCGGGTTTCAACTGGCGTTTGCCTTACCCCGTTCAGCGCCACGAACTGGTGTTTGCCACCCAAATCCGCTCCGTGGATGTGGGTCGTGACAGCATCGTGCGCGCCACTGGGCTGCGCGAATCGGCCATGCTGACCGAAGATGAAAACATCGTTGAAATCAAGTTTGCGGTGCAATACCGGCTCAGCGATGCCCGTGCTTTCCTATTTGAGAGCCGCGATCCCGATGCCTCGGTCATCAAAGCCGCCGAAACCGCCGTTCGCGAGGTGGTGGGCAAGATGAAGATGGATTCAGCCCTTGCAGAAGAGCGTGACCAGATCGCCCCCCGCGTCCGCCAATTGATGCAAAACATCCTGGACCGCTACAAAGTGGGCATCGAAGTGGTGGGGGTGAACCTGCAGCAGGGCGGCGTGCGCCCACCCGAGCAAGTGCAGGCGGCGTTCGACGACGTGTTGAAAGCCGGTCAGGAGCGCGAGCGTGTGAAAAACGAAGCCCAGGCTTACGCCAATGACGTGATTCCACGGGCCGAGGGTGCTGCATCGCGTTTGCGGGAAGAGGCGATTGGCTACAAAGAACGCATCGTGGCCCAGGCCAAAGGCGATGCCGAGCGCTTCAAATCGGTGCTGACGGAGTACCAAAAAGCCCCCCAGGTCACCCGAGAGCGCATGTATGTGGACACCATGCAACAAATTTACGGCAACGTGACCAAGGTCATGGTGGACAGCAAACAGGGCAACAACCTGTTGTATTTGCCGCTGGACAAAATCATGCAAATGTCTGCCGCCACGGGCACTGCAGCGCCCACGCTGACGTCCCCCAACACGTCACCGGCCGCCGCTGCACCTGCCAGCACCGCCTCCAACGGCCGCACACGCGATGCCGAACGTTCGCGCAGCCGCGACGTTCGCTGAAGCTCCCGCACCTGACTTGAAAGACCAAAAAACATGAACCGCTTGGGTTTTATGGGCGCATCGCTGGTGTTGGCGTTGGCCGTGTTGAGTTCCAGCCTGTTTGTGGTGGACCAGCGCCAATTCGGCGTGGTGTACCAACTGGGGCAGATCAAAAACGTCATCACCGAGCCGGGGCTGAATTTCAAACTGCCCCCGCCATTTCAAAACGTGTCGTACATCGACAAACGGTTGCTGACCCTCGACAGCACCGACTCCGAGCCCATGCTGACCGCTGAAAAGCAGCGCGTGGTCATCGACTGGTACGTGCGCTGGCGTGTGTCCGAGCCTTCGGCCTACATCCGCAACGTGGGTTTGGACGAGCGGGCCGGGGCCTTGCAACTCACCCGTGTGGTGCGCAACGCCTTCCAGCAAGAAGTCAACAAGCTGACGGTGAACCAGTTGTTGTCGCAAAAGCGTGACGACCTGATGAACGACGTGCGCAACCAGGTGCTGGGCGCGGTGAAGAGCGCCGAAAAGCCCTGGGGCATGGACGTGGTGGACGTGCGCATCAACCGCATCGACTACGCCGAAACCATCACCGAATCGGTGTACCGCCGCATGGAGGCCGAACGTGCCCAAGTGGCCAACCAGTTGCGCTCCACCGGTGCGGCAGATGGCGAAGAAATCCGCGCTGCGGCCGACCGCCAACGCGAAGTGACCCTGGCCAATGCCTACCGTGAAGCCCAGAAGGTCAAGGGCAGTGGCGACGCGGAAGCGGCGCGCGTGTACGCCGAAGCGTTTGGCAAAGACCCGGCTTTTGCGCAGTTCTACCGCAGCCTGGAAGCCTACAAAGCCAGCTTTGCCAGCAAGTCAGACGTGATGGTGGTCGATCCCTCGTCCGACTTCTTCAAAGCCATGCGCAGCAGCGCGGTGGCAGGCGGCAACGGCAAGTGACGCTGGCCACCAGCGCCGCTCTGTGCCACTGAAGCCTGCACCGTGACGGCCGACAGCCTTTGGGTGGCGTTGGCCTTGGTGCTGGTCATTGAAGGCCTGTTTCCGTTGGTGTCGCCCGCCGCGTGGCGGCGCACCTTCACCCAACTGCTGGGCCTGAACGATGGCCAGGTCCGTTTCTTCGGGCTTTTCGCGGTTTTGTTGGGTTTGGCCGCCTTGCTTCTGCTGGCCTGAACAGGCTCTGCCAAGACCGGTGTGTCCGTACCGGTAAAATCCATTTTTTAACAGCCCACCCCATTCCCATGTCTGCCTGGGTTCTCCCGGATCAAATTGCCGACGTTCTGCCCTCCGAGGCACGGCACATCGAAGAACTCCGCCGCGATTTGCTCGACACAGCCCGCCGTTATGGCTATGAGCTGGTCATGCCGCCTTTGCTGGAACACCTGGAGTCCTTGCTCACAGGCACCGGTGAAGCGTTGGACTTGCAAACCTTCAAACTGGTGGACCAACTGTCAGGCCGCACCCTTGGGCTGCGTGCCGACAGCACCCCCCAGGTGGCCCGGATCGACGCACACCTGCTCAACCGCCAAGGCGTGACCCGCTTGTGCTACTGCGGCCCGGTGTTGCACACCCGTGCCGCCCGTGCCCACGCCACCCGCGAACCCTTGCAATTCGGGGCTGAAATCTACGGCCACGCCGGGCTGGAAGCCGACCTGGAAATCATCGAGCTGGCGCGCACCAACCTGCAAGGCGCAGGCGTGAACCGCATCACGCTGGACGTGTCTGACGTGCGGGTGGTCGATGCACTGCTGCAAGGCCTGCCACTGGATGCAGCAGCGTTGGCCCGCATCCACGCAGCATTGGCGGCAAAAGACGGCGCCGAGCTGGCGCAACTGGCCAAAGGCCTGCCCGCCGATGTGGCCCAAGGCTTGAAATTGCTGCCCCAGCTTTACGGCGATGTGCAGGTGTTGGCTGAGGCTGAAAAGTGCCTCCCACGCTCACCCCTGCTGGACTCTTCGCTGCAAAATTTGCGCTGGTTGTCACAGCGCCTTGAAGGCCTGACCACCACGTTTGACCTGGCCGATTTGCGCGGTTATGCCTACTACACCGGCGTGCGCTTTTCGCTGCTGGGCGGCGATGACGTGAGCCAGTCGGTGCAAGAACTGGTGCGCGGCGGCCGCTACGACGAGGTGGGTGCGGTGTTTGGCCGCAAACGCCCAGCCGTGGGCTTCAGCCTGGACTTGAAAGCCCTGGTGCAAGCCGTGGAACCCCGCCCGTTGCGCCCCGCCATCCTGGCACCCTGGGGCGAACAGCCGGGGTTGCGCCATGCCATCGCGTACTTGCGTGCGCGGGGCGAAACCGTGGTTTGTGTGCTGCCCGGGCACGAGCACGAAGTGAATGAATTCCACTGCGACCGCCACCTGACGGAGCAAGACGGCCAGTGGACGGTTGAATCGATTTCCAACACCTGAACAACATGATGAACAAAACTTCAGCGCCGGTGGCCGGACGCAACGTGGTCGTGGTCGGCACCCAGTGGGGCGACGAGGGCAAAGGCAAACTGGTGGACTGGCTCACCGAAACCGCCACCGGTGTGGTGCGTTTTCAAGGCGGCCACAACGCGGGCCACACGCTGGTCATCAACGGTGTGAAAACCGCGCTGCACCTCATTCCCAGCGGCATCATGCGCCCGGGGGTCAAGTGCTACATCGGCAACGGTGTGGTGCTGTCCGTGTCCAAGTTGTTTGAAGAAATCGAAGGCCTTGAAAAGGCAGGGGTCGAACTGCGTTCCCGCCTGCGCGTGAGCGAAGGCTGCCCACTCATCCTGCCGTTCCACGCGGCCATCGACATCGCCCGTGAAGCGGCCAAAGAAAAAGCGGGCACCGCCAAAATCGGCACCACCGGCCGTGGCATTGGCCCCGCTTACGAAGACAAAATTGCCCGCCGCGCCCTGCGCGTGCAAGACCTGAAGTACCCCGAACGCTTTGCCACCAAACTGCGTGAACTGTTGGACCTGCACAACCACGTGCTGACCACTTACCTGGGCTCCCAAGAGATGGCCTGGGACGCCAAGCTGGCCAGCTACATGGTTGATGGCCAGATCCAGTTTGAGCCCGTGTACGCCGAAGCCATGGCCCAGGCCGAACTGCTCAAGCCCATGATTGCCGACGTGTCGCGCGAGTTGAACGCGGCCCACCAAGCCGGTGCCAACCTGCTGTTTGAGGGCGCGCAGGGCACGCTGCTCGACATCGACCACGGCACCTACCCCTTCGTCACCTCCAGCAACTGCGTGGCTGGCAACGCCGCCGCAGGGGCGGGTGTGGGCCCCGGTTTGTTGCACTACGTGCTGGGCATCACCAAAGCGTATTGCACACGCGTGGGTGGCGGCCCGTTCCCCACCGAGCTGGAATGGGACAAAGAAGGCACCCCTGGCTGGCACATGAGCACCGTGGGCGCTGAAAAAGGCACCACCACCGGGCGCAGCCGCCGCTGTGGCTGGTTTGACGCCGCACTGCTCAAGCGCAGCGCCCAGGTCAACGGCCTGAGCGGCTTGTGCATCACCAAGCTCGACGTGCTGGACGGCCTGACCGAACTCAAGCTGTGCACCGGCTACCAGCTCGATGGCGAGACCATCGACATCCTGCCCATGGGCGCCGACGACATTGCCCGATGCGTGCCCCTGTACGAAACGCTGCCCGGTTGGACCGACAGCACCGTGGGCGTGACCGACTTTGCCAAGCTGCCTGCGGCCGCACAGCAGTACTTGAAGCGCATCGAGGAAACCACGGGCGTGCCCATCCACATGGTGTCCACCAGCCCCGACCGGGATCACACCATCATGGTGCAGCACCCGTACCACGCTTGAGCGAAAAATTTAGAACAAAAGTGCTTCTGGCGCTTGTTCTGTATACATTGTTGGCTATTTAATCAGGAGTAAATCCATGTTGACAGAAGACGGTAAACACCTGTACGTGTCTTACGACGAATACCACAACCTGATTGAAAAACTGGCGCTGAAAGTGCACCAGTCGGGGTGGGAGTTCGACACCATTTTGTGCCTGGCCCGTGGCGGCATGCGCCCCGGCGACATCCTCAGCCGCATTTTTGACAAACCGCTGGCCATCATGTCCACCAGCTCTTACCGTGCCGATGCGGGCACGGTGCAGGGCCGTCTGGACATTGCCCGCTTCATCACCACCCCCAAGGGCGAAATTGCCGGCAAAGTGCTGCTGGTGGACGACCTGGCCGACACCGGCCACACGCTCAAGGCCGTGATTGACACGCTGAAAAACCACTACGAGCCCATCACCGAGCTGCGCAGCGCCGTCATTTGGACCAAAGGCGTGTCCACGTTCACCCCCGACTATTCGGTCGACTTCCTGCCCACCAACCCCTGGATCCACCAGCCGTTCGAAGGCTATGACAGCCTGCGCCCCGCCGCATTGCTGGACAAGTGGAAAGTCTGAACGTTCTTCACCCACTGTCCGAACACCGCCATGTCTGACCTGTCCACCCGGCTGATCCACCACCCCTACGTGCCCCCAACGGGGTTCGAGGCCGTGCCGCCGGGTGTGTTCAAGGCTTCCACGGTGTTCTTTGGCAACGTGAGCGAACTGCGCCACCGCGAGTGGCGCTACAAAACCGGCTACACCTACGGGCTGCACGGCACACCCACCACCTTCACGCTGGAAGAACGCATTGCCACGCTCGAAGGCGGTGCGCACTGCGTGTTGGTGCCCAGCGGGCTGGCGGCGGTGGGCCTGGTTGACATGGCCTTTTTGCGCCAGGGCGACGAACTGCTGATTCCCGACAACGCCTACGGCCCGAACAAATCGCTGGCCGAAGGTGAGCTGAAGGGGTGGGGCATCACCACCCGGTATTACGACCCCATGAACCCGGCCCATTTGGCCGAGCTCATCACCCCCGCCACACGGCTGGTGTGGCTGGAAGCGCCGGGCTCCATCACGCTGGAATTTCCCGATCTGCCCGCGCTGGTTGCCGTGGTGCGCCAGGCCAATGCGGCCAAAGGGCAGGGCGCACGCTCCATCCTGACCGCGCTGGACAACACCTGGGGCGCAGGCATTGCCTTCAACGCCTTTGACCTGGGGGTGGACATGTCCATGCAAGCCCTCACCAAGTACCCCAGCGGTGGGGCCGATGTGTTGATGGGCTCGGTGGTCACCCGCGACGAAACCCTGCACCAAACCCTGCTCATGACCCACATGCGTGTGGGCCATGGCGTGGCCGGCAACGATGCCGAGCTTGTGCTGCGTGGCTTGCCCAGCGTGGCGCTGCGATACGCGGCCCAAGACCAAACCACGCGTGCACTGGCACGCTGGATGCAAACCCGCCCCGAAGTGGCCACGGTGCTGCACCCCGCTTTGCCAGGCTCGCCTGGGCACGAACATTGGTTGCGCGACGCCAAAGGCGCCGCGTGCCTGTTCAGCGTGGTGTTCAAACCCGCGCATGCACAGGCCCAGGTGGACGCGTTTTGTGACCGGCTGCGCCTGTTCAAACTGGGCTGGAGCTGGGCAGGGCCCATCAGCCTGTGTGCGCCCTATGATGTGCCATCCATCCGCACCCGGCCCTGGCCCCATGCGGGTGCCCTGGTGCGTTTCGCGGTCGGGCTGGAGGCCGTGGCAGATTTGCAGGCCGACATCACCCAAGCCCTGAGTGCCTTGGCACCCGATTGAATTTTCTTAAAACCCTCACGAAAGCAACACTTGGCCACTCCCAACTACGGATACGAAAAACGACAAAAAGAATTGGCCAAAAAGCGCAAAAAAGAAGACAAACTGAAGGCCAAAGCCGAGCGTCGCACCGATGGCCCGGGTGATGCCCCCAGCATGGCCGATGGTGAATCCGCCGCCGACCTGCCGGGCGAAGCCCCGGGCACCGATGACGCTGCCCCAGCCGCCTGACCGATGGCGTGGCCGTGCCCAGTGTGCGAGCCACCCCTGACGAACCTGCCTGGCTTTGACCAGGCTTTTTTTTGTCTTTTTGCCGATTCACGCCATGTCCAACCGCCCCAGCGATGTGTCACCCAGCGCCACCCGCCGCCTGGGGTGGGCCGTGGGGCTGTTTTTGCTGCTCGATTTCAGTGTGTTGACCATCAACCTGTGGATTGCCCAGCAGGTGGCGTTGGATGCCGTGGCCATCAACCTGGCGGGGCGCCAGCGCATGTTGTCCCAGCAAATGACCAAGGCCGCGCTGCTCAGCGCACACACCACACCCGCACCTCCTGACGCGGTGAAAGAGCTGGGGCAGGCCCTGTCAACGTTTGACCAAACCTTGGGCGCTTTCGCCACCGGCGGTGCCGCGCAAGGTGGTGATGGCCAGCAGGTGACCTTGCGCCCCGTGGCCGATGCCAAGGCACGCCAAGAGCTGCAAAGGGTGCGTGGGCTGCTCGACCCGGCTTTGGCATTGCACGCAGCCGCCCAAACCACAGGCGCCAGCCCTGCGCCATGGACACCGCTGCGCGATTACTTGGTTGCCCACAACCGCGACATGCTGGCCGCCATGAACCGCTTCACCAGCGAGTTGGAGCGTGAATCGGTGCACCGTGTGGGGGTGCTGCGTGGCATTCAAACCGCGGCGTTTTTGTTGGCCTTGGTCAACTTTGTGTTCATCGTGCTGGACTTGGTGCGCCGCCACAAACGAGTGGCCGAAGACAGCCTGCGGTGGCAGCAAGAAGCCTTGCGCGACCCCTTGACCCAACTCTTCAACCGCGCGGCATTTCACGCCCGGTTGAACGATGCCTTGGCACGGGCCCGGCTGAACCGCAACGCACCGGTGGCCGTGCTGATGCTGGACCTGGACGGGTTCAAACCCATCAACGACGAACACGGGCACGACGCCGGCGATGCCGCGTTGAAAACGCTGGCAGCCTGTCTGCAAAGCCTTGCGCGTGAAAAAGACACTGTGGCGCGGCTGGGTGGCGACGAATTTGCGCTGGTGTGCCCCGACATACACGGCCCCGACGCGGTGGCCGACATCGGGCAGCGGATTGTCAGCCGCCTGGGTGAATTGCAAGTGCCTGGGTTTCCGGGCGTCAGGCTGAAGGCCAGCGTGGGCGTGGCGGTGTTTCCCGGCGGGGGGTTGACCCCCGACACCTTGCTGGCCACGGCCGACCGGGCCATGTATGCCAGCAAGCGGGGCAGGGGGTCAGTGCCCCCCTGCGCTTGACAGGATGTCTTGCGCCAAAACGTCCAGCGTTGTGGGCTGCCCATCGGGGGGCGTCCACACCTGTGCATCGGCGTAGGCCGCGAAATTGCGGCGCATGGACTCTTCGTATTTGGGGTCGTAGTGCTGGTCCAGCAAGGCCTGCACCACGCCAGGTGTGTCGCCTGCGCGGGCCTGCGCTTGCCAGGCGGCCACGGTGTCTTTGCCCCGCAACATGGTCAACAGTGCCAGGCGTTCGCAGAAGTAATCGGTGTCCTGGCTGAACTGCGCGTAGTCTTCCAACAGCAGGGTCACGCGGGCCGGTGTGCTCAGCGCCACCGTCAGGCAGGGGCTGGCACGCATGCGGGTCATCAGGGCATCGTCCACCGTCACGTTGCCCACGCGTTTGCTTTCGGCCTCCACGTAGACCGGGCGGCTGGGGTCAAAGGCGCGCAGCGCGGTCCACACGCGGCTGTCAAACAGGCGTTGGCTGGGCTGGGGTTGGCCGGGCAACAAACCCAGCACCGAGCTGCGGTGCTCGGCCAGGGCTTCCAAGTCCAGCACCTGGGCCCCGGCACGGGCCAGGGCGTGCAGCAGCCGGGTTTTGCCCACACCGGTGGGGCCACACACCACCCGGAAGTCCAGCCGTTGCGCCAGCGCGGGCAGCTCGGCCAACACCGCGTGGCGGTAGGCCTTGTAGCCCCCTTCCAGCAGGGTGACGTGGAAGCCGATGGCGCTGAAGATGGTGGCCATGGCGCCGCTGCGGTTGCCCCCGCGCCAGCAATACACCAGGGGTTTCCAGCCCCTGGGTTTGTCCAGCAGCTCGCGTTCGATGTGATCGGCCACGTTGCGGGCCACCATGGCCGCCCCGCGCTTCTTGGCTTCAAACGGGTTCACCTGCTTGTAGAGGGTGCCGATGGTGATGCGCTGTTCGTTGTCCAGGCTGGGCCAGTTCACGGCCCCGGGCAGGCGGTCTTCGGCGTGTTCGGCGGGGGTGCGCGCGTCGATGATGGCGTCGAACTGCGGCAGTTGGGCCAGTGCGTCGGCAGCGGGCAGGGTTTTCAGGCTCATGGGGTCATTTCAGTTGGGGGCGCAGCACAGGCCACACGTTGTCCAGCATCAGCGGGTGGGCTTGCTCGTTGGGGTGAATGCGGTCGGCCTGAAACCATTGGGCGGCATCGGGCACGTCGGCCACGCCCGCCAGCAAAAACGGCACCAGGGCCGCTTTGTGGGTTTTGGCCACGCGGGCAAACAGCTGGCTGAAATCTTTGCCGTAAGAGGCCCCGTAATTCGGGGGCACCTGCATGCCCACCAGGGTCACACGGGCGCCGGCTTTGCTGGCCGCTTCGGTCATGGCGGTCAGGTTGGCTTCGGTCGTGTTCAAGGCCAGGCCGCGCAGGGCGTCGTTGCCCCCCAGCTCAATCACCACATGGCTGGGCTTGTGGCGGGCCAACAAGGCGGGCAGCCGCGAGCGCCCACCCGCCGTGGTGTCGCCGCTGATGCTGGCGTTGACCACCTGAAACGGCAGCTTCTGGCTGGCCAGGCGTGCCTCCAGCAGCGCCACCCAGCCGCTGCCGCGTTTCAACCCGTATTCGGCGCTGAGCGAGTCGCCCACCACCAGAAGGGTTTTGGGGGTTTGGGCGTGCCCAAACCCCCAGCCGAACAAGCCCGCAGCCAGCACGCTACAGTGTGCCAACACGTGGCGACGGGCCACATTCATGGAGTTGCGGTTGCGCATGACGGATTCATTGGTTGCTTCATCGGGAATGGGTGGTGGTGTACCGGCGCAAGCCGTGGTGGAGGCGGTCGGCATCGGCAAAGCCGTGACGGACTCCACGGGCACACTGACCATTTTGCGCGATATCGATTTTGCGTTGGCCCGTGGGCAAACCGCGGCCATTGTGGGGGCTTCGGGCTCGGGCAAAAGCACGTTGTTGTCGATCATTGCCGGGCTGGACACACCCACCCAAGGCACGGTGCGGCTGGACGGCCAAGACCTGTTTGCGCTGACCGAAGACCAGCGCGCATCGTTGCGGGCGCACAAGGTGGGTTTTGTGTTTCAGAGCTTTCAGCTGATGGGCAACCTCACCGCGCTGGAAAACGTCATGCTGCCGCTGGAATTGGCGGGCCGACGCGACGCCCGGACCGCCGCCACCGACATGCTGCAACGCGTGGGGCTGGGCAGCCGGCTGGGGCATTACCCCCGCGTGTTGTCGGGTGGTGAGCAGCAGCGGGTGGCCCTGGCCCGCGCCTTTGTGGTCAAACCCGCCGTGCTGCTGGCTGACGAGCCCACGGGCAGTTTGGACTTCGCCACCGGCGCCCACATCATGGCGCTGATGTTTGAACTGAACCGCGAACAAGGCACCACCTTGGTCTTGGTGACACACGACCGTGCCTTGGCCCAACAGTGCGAACGCACCTTGACCATCGAGGCAGGGCGGTTGGTTGACTGAATTTTATGCTTTTTTGGCCTCCAGCGCTTGATGGTATTGGATTGTAAGCTACTGATTTATTCAGTTTGCATCCCTGCCCAGCGCCGCTGCCCACCGGGTCACAGGCCACCGCCGATAATGGGGGCATGTCATCTCCCAAAGTACTTTTCGGCTTTCACGCCGTGGGCGTGCGCCTGAAAACGGCACCGCAATCCATCATCGAGGTTTATTACGAACCCACCCGGCGCGATGCCCGCATGCGCCAGTTTCTGGAAAAAGCCAACGAAGCCGGTGTGCGCCTGATCGAGGCCGACGGCCTGCGTCTGGCCAAACTGGCGGGCAGCCACGGCCACCAGGGTGTGGCCGCCCGCGTGGACCCGGTGGCCCAGGTGCGTTCGCTGGACGAATTGCTGGAGCAGCTGGAAGCCGACGGCACAGAGGCCCCGCTTTTGCTGGTGCTGGACGGCATCACCGATCCCCACAACCTGGGCGCCTGCCTGCGCGTGGCCGATGGGGCAGGGGCCCACGCCGTCATCGCGCCCAAAGACCATGCGGCGGGCATCAACGCCACGGTGGCCAAAGTGGCCAGTGGGGCGGCTGAAACCATGCCTTATTTCATGGTGACCAATTTGGCCCGCACCCTGGGCGAGCTGAAAGAACGCAACATCTGGGTCACGGGCACCAGCGACGATGCCCCCAAGACCATTTACCAAGTGGACCTGAAGGGCCCCACGGCGCTGGTGTTGGGTGCCGAAGGCGCGGGCATGCGCCAGCTCACCCGCAAAACCTGCGACCAGCTGGTGAGCATCCCCATGCGCGGCGCGGTGGAAAGCCTGAACGTGTCGGTGGCCAGTGGCGTGTGCCTGTACGAGGCCCTGCGTCAGCGCGGCGTTTGACCCACCGGGCTCACACCCAGCCGAAACCGCCCAGCACAGCCCCGGCACCCAGCAGCCACAGCATGTGCAGCTTGGTGCGCCACACCAGCAAGGCGCTGACGGCGGTCAGGGCCCACAGCGGCCAGTCGCGGCTGGGAACGTTGTGTGCGGCGCTCAGCAGCCAGCCCGTGGCAATCAACAGGGCAATCACGATGGGGGCCATGCCGGTTTTGAAGGCCCGCACCGCCCGCATTTCACGGTTCTGGTGGGCCCAGCGGGTGGCGGTGTAGGTCAGCACGGAGGAGGGCAGCATGATGCCCGCCATGGTCACCAGCACACCCAGCAAGGCCAGGGTCACGGCTGGCAACCCGGCCGACAACCCCCCGCCGGCGTTCAAGCCCACGTTCCAGCCCATCAGGGCAACAAACAGCACGTTGGGCCCAGGGGCTGCCTGGGCCAGCGCAATGCTGGAGGTGAACTGTGAATCGGTCAGCCAATGTTGCCCGCCCACCAGGTAACGGTGCATGTCGGGTGCGGTGGTGATGGCGCCGCCCATCCCCAGCAGCGACAGGGCCGCGAAATGCGTGAACAGGTCCAGCCAATCGGCCGGGGTCATGTGAATCGTCATGGCGTGTTTCCTTCATTGGGTCTTTGGGGGGCCAATAGCCGCCAGGCCCACACACAAGCCACACCACCCACGCCCAACAGCACCCAGGCCAGTGGCCAACGCAGCAGCGCAATGGCCGCGAAGGTGAGGGCGGCCAACACCGCACAACCCGCCAGCCCCAAGGCATTTTTGCCCAGGGCCCCCATGAGTTTCAGCCCCGTGGCGGTGATCAGGCCGGCCGCCACCGCCCCCATGCCGCGCAGGGCACCGTGTGCCACCGCGGTGTCTGCCACACCGCTGAAGGCCGCTGCCAACAGCAGAACAATCAGCAACGGTGCTGTCAGCATGCCCGCCAGCGCCACCATGGCGCCTTTCAGTCCGAAGTAGCGGCCCCCAATCATCATCGACAGGTTGACCACGTTGGGGCCCGGCATGATTTGCGCCACAGCCCAGTCTTCCACAAACTGTTCGCGGGTCATCCAGCGTTTTTTCTCGACCAGCTCGCGTTGCACCACGGCCAGCACGCCGCCAAAACCTTGGAGAGCCAGCCAGGTGAACGACCAGAACAAGTCGCCGAGGGAATGGGGGCGTTCGGCGGGCTCGCTCACACCGTCATCCCGCCAGCCACTTCCAGCACCGCGCCGTTGACATAACTGGCCTCATCACTGGCCAAAAATGCGTAAACGTTGGCAATTTCAGCGGCTGTGCCCATGCGCTTCAACGGCACGCGCTCGGCCATGTCGGCAATGACCTTTTCAGGCATGGTGTCCAGAATGGGGGTGGCAATGAAACCGGGCGCCACGGCGTTCACGCGAATGCCTTTGGGGCCCAATTCGCGGCTCCAGGTTTTGGTGAAGCCGATCACGCCAAACTTGGTGGCCGCGTAGTTGGTTTGTCCAAAATTGCCGTAAATGCCCACCACCGAGCTGGCATTCAGAATGGCCCCTCGGCCCTGGGCCACCATGTGGTCGGCCACCGCCTGCGTGCAATGGAACACGCCGCGCAGGTTGACGTCAATGACGCGGTCAAACTGCTCCAGTGTCATTTTTTGCAAGCGTGCGTCTTGGGTGATGCCCGCGTTGTTCACCAACACGTCTATGCGCCCAAACTGTGCCATCACGTTGGCCACCACGGCGTCAACCATGTCGCGCTGGGTCACGTCCATGACGAATCCCACCGCCGTGGCACCCAGCGCTTGGCACTGCGCCACTGCATCGTCAACGGCGGTTTGCTTCACGTCGCACACCACCACGGTGGCGCCTTCTTCGGCAAATTTGATGGCAGTGGCCAGCCCAATGCCTTGGGCCGCGCCGGTGATGATGGAAACTTTGTCGATCAGTCGTTTCATGGTGGTGGTGTGGCGGGTGTGAAGATGCGTGGCATTTTGCCCGTGTGTGGGGTTTCGGTTTCAAGGGGCTGTCACGCTTGTCTTTTTAATGTTGCACGATGTGTATTATGTAAAGTCACATCAAAGAAAGAAAAGCCCGCCAGGCAAAAAACAAAAACCCCTCACGCCACCAAACCCACACGCCCTGCAAGCGCATGTGCACTTGCAGGGTTTCCATTCCCGGTGCTCAGCTCTTTTTGGGCGTGCGGGGTTTGGTGGTGGGCTTCACGGCCGTGTTGGCCAACGCATGGGCACTTGGCCGGGGTGGCAGCGCTTGGGGGGCGACCGACAAAAGCGCTTCGAATTTTTTCAGCAGCTTCACCGACTCGGCCGCCATTTCACCGTGGGGGCCGACCACGTAGTTCACCACCTCCAGTGCGCGTTCGCGCAACTCGGCGCTGGGCAGCAGCCTGGGCAGGCATTCGATGGCTTTGTCGCGCTCGAACTCCACAATGATGGATTGCTGCCGGATGATGGCAGCGCGCTGCTCGGGGTCCAGCGACGCAAACGGCTCTTCCTGGGTCAACACCTGGGCCGAGCGCTCCAGGCGGTCACGCCGCACAGAGCCACGTGAATCGGCCATCAAAATCAACATGCGGATCACCGCCGCCTCCAGCCCACCTTGGCCACAGCCCAGCAACAGGGCTTGCACTTCGGGCAAATAGCGCAGTTCTTCCGGGTCTTTCTGGGTGCGGTTGTGGGCGTGGGTGGCCCCCACCCATTGCATGAAGGGGTTGCCGTACAGCGAGATGAACGCCAGTTCGTACACCGCGTCGCGTGTGTCGCGGAACATGTCCAGACCGTGCGACACGGAGGCGGCCAGCAGTTTTTCGGCGGCCAGGAACGGGTTGTGGCCGTCCACCTTCTGGCGGTGCTGGCGCGCGTTGTCGGCGGCGGCCTTCACCAAAGGCATGGCAGGGTTGTTTTGGTCTGCAAGGGCGCGTCTGCTGGCTCGGGACGGGTGCGTCGCCTCCATGGTTTTGGCCAACTGCGGCGTGACCATGGCTTGCACGGTGGGACGCAACAGGGTTTCGTAGGTGTGAACGCCCATCTCCGACAGACGGGCCACGGCGGCAAAGTCACGTTCATCGGTGCGGTCGGGACTGACCACAGCCAACACGTCGGCCATCGTGCGCGACTGAAAACTCACCACAAAGTGCTCTTCACCGTCGTCGGTGTCGTGGATGTCTTCAATCACCATTTCATACAAACCGGGGGCCAGCGATTCGATGGTTTTGAGCGTGGACGCCATTTCGGTGTGCTCTTTTTTGGCCACCGATGACGACACGAAAATGCCCAGGTGCCCCACCTTCTCGTGCACCATGTACACGATGCGGTTGCCCCGCACCACAATTTCCCGCTCGTCGGCGTAGGTGTCCACGATCCAGTTCAACGCCTGCTGCGGCGGCGTGATGTTGTCGCCGTGGCTGGCAAACACGATGATGGGGGAACGGATGGCCTTCAGGTTGATGGGGCGCCCGTGCTCCAGCGCGGCCTCTCCCCTGCCCAGCTTGTTGCCCACAAACAGCTGCTCGACGATCCAGCGGATTTCGGCTTCGTTGGTGAAGTGAAAGCCCCCCCACCAGCGCTCGAACTCCAGAAAAGAGGCGCGGGTTTCGGCGCTGTCGATGTTGGAAAACAGGTCGTAGTATTTGCCGAAAAAATTGCGCCCGGGGTTCAGCATTTCAAAGTTGCTGACCAAATGAGCCCCGTCAAACTGGCCATGGCCCAGGTCTGACATCAGCAGCGCGGGCATGGCGCCGCCCAGCAAGCCACCGTTGTAGCGCATGGTGCTGTCGCCCGCGTGGCCCGACCAATAGGCC
This sequence comes from Burkholderiaceae bacterium, assembly GCA_049653005.1. GTDB lineage: Bacteria > Pseudomonadota > Gammaproteobacteria > Burkholderiales > Burkholderiaceae_C > UBA2334. The sequence goes on from JBASFL010000054.1 coordinate 50,531, forward strand.
ATGGGGGCGCCGTTGATGACCAGGGGGCCGGTGATGTCGGGGTTGGCGGCGGCCAGCAGCATGGTCGCCCAGCCGCCTTGGCAGTTGCCCACCACGATGGGGGCGGGTGCCACGGGGTGGCGGCGCACGATTTCGCGCACAAACTGCGCTTCGGCACGCATCACGTCGGCCAGGGTTTGCCCCTCGACCGGGCGCTGGCGAAACACCACGAAATACACCGGGTGCCCGGCGCGCAGGGCCACGCCCACCTGGCTGTCTTCCTTGAAACCACCAATGCCCGCGCCATGGCCGGCCCTGGGGTCGATGATCATGTAAGGGCGCTTCCAGTCGTGCACCTCGATGCCCTCTGGCGGCAGGATGTGCAACAACTGGTAGTTGGTGGGGCGGGCCAGGGTGGCGCCGTCCAGCACCAGCTCGTGCTCGTAAATCAGCACGGGCGGGGTACCGGCGGCTTCGTGGGCCAGGTCGTTGTTGCCACGTTCGCGCAGGGTGTCCATGGTCAGGGCCGCGCGTTGCAGGGCGTCGGTCCAATAGGCTTGTGCGCTGGCGGTCAAGCTGCCGTCGGTCAGTGCCTGCTGGATGCCTTCGGTGACTTTGTGTCCTTCGGTGCTCAGTTTCTCGGCGAATTCGGCCTGGGCCTTTTGGATGCGCTGGCTGTGTTGGGCGTTGCTGTCGCTCAGGCGTTTGGCCTGGGTTTGCAGCACTTCGGTTTCATTGGTCACACGTTCGCCAAGGTGGCTGACGCTGAACAGGGGTTTGGGAGACAGCATGGGGGTTCCTTCTTGCGCTCGGGTGGCGGGCTCAGCCCATGATGTGGGCACCGGCATCCACGTGGATGACGTTGCCCGTGATGTTGCGGGCCGGGTCGCAGGCCAGGAAAGCCGCGAGTGCGCCCACGTCGTCGATGGTGGCCAGGCGGTGCATGGGGGCCTGTTGCACGGCATGGTCCAGCAACTGGTCGAATTGGGCAATACCGCTGGCGGCGCGTGTCGCCATGGGCCCGGGCGACAGGGCGTTGACGGAAATGTTGCGGGGGCCCAGTTCGGCGGCCAGCTGGCGCACGGTGGCTTCAAGCGCCGCTTTCACAGGCCCCATGAGGTTGTAGCTGGAGATGACTTTTTCTGCGCCGTAGTAGCTCATGGCCATCAGGGCACCGCCCTGCCCCATCAGCGGCTCGGCCAGGTGGGCCAGGCGCACAAACGAGTGCACGGAAATGTCCATGGCCGCGGCAAAACCGTCTGCCGAGCTGTCCACCACGCGGCCCTGCAAATCGGTGCGGGGGGCAAAAGCGATGGAGTGCACCAACACGTCCAACTGGCCCCATTGCTGGCCGATTTGCTCAAACAAGGCGGTGTCCTGGCCGGGCACAGACACGTCCAGCGGCCACACCACGGGCGCGTTCAGCTTCTCGGCCAGCGGCCGCACATGGGGCTCGGCTTTGGCGTTGAGGTAGGTGACGGCCACCTCGGCACCGGCGCGGTGCAGGGCCTGGGCCACACCCCAGGCAATGGATTGGTCGTTGGCAATGCCCACCACCAAGGCTTTTTTTCCAGACAAACTGAACATGTTTTCCACCCATCAAACACAAGCAAAAGGGGCCTCTGTGTCCACAGACACAAGCGGCACGCACAAGGCTCACATTGTCACAGCCGCCGGTGGCAAACAGATGACCGGCGTTTGACACACATCAGCCAAGTCGCTTCCAGTAGGCATAGGGCCATGCCTGGGACAAGCCCGCTTTGGCGTACAGCGACAAGGCGGGCGCATTGGCCGCGCCCACCTGCAAAAACACCCGGTGCGTGCCCTGCTGTGCCGCCTTGGTGGCCATGGACCGCAAGATGGCCGCAGCCAACCCTTGGCCCCGGTGGCTTTGTGCGGTGCGCATGCCATGCACACCCAACCAGCCGTGGCCGAACGACGCGGTGCCACACGCCACCGTTTCACCGCCAACCACGGCGCTGACAAACACCGTGCCGGGCGCGCGCGACAGGTTGCGCACGCGGTGGGCACCGTCCACAGGGTCAAACCCCGGGCCCAGAAACACGGCTTGCCAGCCGGGCGTGGCGTGGTGTTGGGCCACCACTTGCAGCCCCTCTGGCAACGCGGGCGACGGTGTCTGGGCCAGGGCCGCCACGCTGCCCACCATCACCCAGGAGGGCTCGATGCGCCCAAACCCCATGCGGGTCAGGGCGTGGTGCAGGTGTGTGGCGGTGTCGGGCAGGCGGAAGGCGGGCGCCCTGCCCTGTTGCCGGTAAACGGCGACGATGTCGGCCAATTGGGCGGCTTGCTGGGCTTGGGCGTCGGGGGTGTGCGGGTGGTGCAGGGGCACGGCACTGTGGGCCCTGCCGATGGTGCCGCCATCGATGGGCAGCAACCAACCTGGCAGGGTGAGCACAGCATCGGGAGCCACGGCATCCACGGTGGCCCGCTCCAGCGTTTCAACGTCGCTGGCGTTCATGCTTTAAAACGCAGCAAACAAATGAATACAGGCAAGCGCTGGGTGCAAAAAAAGCTTGAAATTCAAGGGACCAACGCATCTGGGGCTTGTGCGGGCAGGCCCCAGCGGGCGGCTGCGGCATCGTCGCTCACGCGGGCGTCCACCCACCGCGCCCCTTCAGGGGTTTGTTCTTTTTTCCAGAACGGCGCGTGGCTTTTCAGGTAGTCCATCAAAAACTCGCAGGCTTGGTAGCTTTGGCCCCGGTGGGCCGAGGTGACGGCCACCAGCACGATTTGGTCGCAGGGCTGCAACACCCCCACGCGGTGGATGACGCGCGCGCCCAAGATGTCAAAGCGCCGGTGGGCCTCGTCCACCATGGCTTCGATGGCTTTTTCGGTCATGCCGGGGTAGTGCTCCAGCTCCATGGTGCTGACCTGCGAGCCTTCGTTGCGGTCACGCACGGTGCCCACAAACGTGCACACCGCGCCCACACCCGGTTGGCCTGCGCGGAGTTGGGCCACCTCGGTGCTGAGGTCAAAGTCTTGGGTTTGGACGGCGACGCGGGTTTGCATGTGCAGGGCTTTCGGTTCAGCCACCGGTGACGGGCGGGAAAAAAGCCACCTCAGCGCCAGCGGCCAGTGGGGCCGATTCATCGGCCATGACTTGGTTCAGCGCCAGGCGCACGGCACGGCTGCGGGCCAGGGCTTCGGCGTGTGCACCGCCACGGGCCAGCAGCTGGTCGCGCAGCGCACCCAGTGTGGTGGCTTGCGTGTCCAGGGTTTCAGACCCGGTGCCGATGGCCTCGCGGATGGATGCGAAATATTTGACGGTGACTTGCATGGCGGTGCGTTTGGGGCGGTGGAATTCAGTTCAGCAGGTCGGCAAACGCCATGTAGCGCACGGTGTCACCGTGGGCTATTGGGTGCCCACCGGGGTTGTCCACCACGCCATCGCCCCACACGGCGGACGTGAGCACGCCCGAGCTTTGGTTGGGAAACAGGTCCAGCCCACCCTGGGCGTTGCGGCGCACGCGCAAAAACTCGCGGCGTTTGTCGGGTTTGGGCAGGCTGAAGTGGGCGGGCAGGTGTTGCGCGGGGCTGGCCACGTCGGCCACACCTTGCAAACGCAGCAAAAAGGGGCGCACCAGCAGCACAAAGGTCATGAAGCTGGACACGGGGTTGCCCGGCAGGCCCATGAAGTGGGTGGCACCTGTGGCGTGGTTCACGCGGCCGTGGGCAAAGGGCTTGCCGGGCTTCATGCCGATTTGCCACAGATCCAGGTGCCCCAGCTGCTGCACGGCGGGTTTGATGTGGTCTTCTTCCCCCACCGACACGCCACCGCTGGTCACTATCAGGTCGTGGTGCTGGGCGGCCTGGGCCAGTGCGTCCAGCGTGGCCTGGCGGTTGTCGGGCACCAGTCCCAAGTCAGACACCTCGCAACCCAGGCGTTTGAGCATGGCCTGCAAAAAGAACCGGTTGGAGTTGTAGATGGCGCCGGGGGCCATGGCCTCGGGGGGCACGGTGCCGGGCATCACCAGCTCGTCGCCCGTGGAAAACAGGGCCACGCGGGGGCGGCTGCACACGCTCAAGGTCGCCAGGCCCAGGCTGGCGGCCAGGCCCAGTTCGGCCGGCCCCAAGCGGGTGCCGGGGCGCAACACCTCGGTGTCACGGCCCACGTCTTCCCCGGCGCGGCGTATCCAGGCCCCGGTGTCGGGGCAGGCGGTGAAGGTGGCCAACGTGTGGGCCCCCTCCCCCGACACCGCCACGTCTTCCTGCATGACGATGGCGTCGGCCCCGGCGGGCACGGGTGCGCCGGTGAAAATGCGGGCCACGGTGCCGGGTTGCAGCGGCTGCCCAGATTGCCCGGCCGCAATGCGTTGCGACACAGGCAGCACAACGGGTTGAGCGCCCGATGCCGCCGCCAAGTCCGCGCAGCGCACGGCATAACCGTCCATGCTGGAGTTGTCGTGCGGCGGCACATGCAGGGCAGACACCAGGCTTTGCGCCAGCACGCGGCCATCGGCATCCACGGTGGACACGCTGTCGGTGTCGGTCAGGGGTTGGGCCTGGGCCAGTAACTGGGCCAGCGCATCGTCCAGGGCCATCAGGGGTTTTCGGGCGGGTGCGGTCATGGGGTCACAACTCGAATTGGCTGGCGTCGTACACAAAACGCTCGCCCTGCCCCAGCAACCAGTCGGCCACGGCCGTGGCGTTGTTCAGGTCGAGCACGGGGCGCTGGGTGGGCTCGGGCAATTGCGCAGGACTGTCGGTGGCAATGGCCGCAATGAACGGGTCGGTGGGGTAACGGGCGGGTTTGCCCGAGGCGGCGCGCCAGACTTCGATTTTGGGCAGGTCGCAATCGCGGTAGCCCTCTACCAGCACCCAGTCCACGCCGTCGTACAGCTCAGCAATGGCTTGGTGGACCGACAGCTCCATGGTTTGCTCAAACTCGCGTTGCAGCACCAGCCGTTGGGGCGAGGCGGCCACCACCTCGAAAGCCCCGGCCTCGCGGTGGCGCCAGGTGTCTTTGCCGGGGTGGTCCACCTCAAAACGGTGGTGGGCGTGTTTGACCACCGACACGCGCTGGCCCCGGCTTTTCAGCGCCGGGATGAGTTGCGCTAACAGCGTGGTTTTGCCCGCGCCCGAATAACCTGCCAACACCACAACGCGCACGGAAAACCCCAACAATCAATAGCTAAGAAACCAATACCATCAAGCGGTAGAGGATTTTTTCATGCACATTTCTCAACCATGAAGGCCTTGACCTGTGCCACGTCGGCGGGCATGACCACCACGCGCTTGGGCAGGTCTTCAATGCCATTGAACTTCGGCGGCCGCTCGGGCTGCTGGCCCAGGGCTTCGACGATGGTTTCGGCAAATTTGATGGGCAGCGCGGTTTCCAGCACCACCATGGGCACGCCGGCTTGCAGGTGTTCGCGGGCCACTTTCACACCGTCGGCGGTGTGCGTGTCGATGACCATGCCGTGGCGCTGGTACACGTCCTTGATGGTGGCCAAGCGGTCTGCGTGGGTGCTTTTGCCGCTGGCAAAACCGTAATGGCTGGCGGCCTGGGCAAACAGCGGGTCGGCGCTGAGGTCGAAGCGGCCGGCCTGGTTCAGCTGTGCGCCGAACAGGTCTGCGGTCCGGGCGCTGTCGCGGCCCAGCAGGTCGAACACGAAGCGCTCGAAGTTGCTGGCTTTGGAAATGTCCATGCTGGGGCTGGAGGTTTCGTGCGTGTCAGCACTGCCGCGCACGCGGTAAATACCGGTGCGGAAGAACTCGTCCAGCACGTCGTTTTCGTTGGTGGCCACCACCAGTTGCGCCACGGGCAGGCCCATGGTGCGCGCCACGTGGCCCGCACACACGTTGCCAAAGTTGCCGCTGGGCACCGTGAAGCTGACCTTCTGGTCGTTCGACTCGGTGGCTTGGATGTAGCCGGCAAAGTAATACACCACCTGGGCCAGCAGCCGCGCCCAGTTGATGGAGTTGACGGTGCCGATTTTGTATTCGCGCTTGAAGGCCAGGTCGTTGCTGACGGCCTTGACGATGTCCTGGCAGTCGTCAAACACGCCTTCGATGGCGATGTTGAAGATGTTGTCGTCCATCAGGCTGAACATCTGTGCCTGCTGGAACGGGCTCATGCGGCCGTGTGGGCTGGTCATGAACACGCGCACGCCTTTTTTGCCGCGCATGGCGTGCTCGGCGGCGCTGCCGGTGTCGCCACTGGTGGCGCCCAAAATGTTCAGGCTTTCGCCGCGGCGGCCCAGTTCGTACTCGAACAGGTTGCCCAGCAACTGCATGGCCATGTCTTTGAAGGCCAGCGTGGGGCCGTTGGACAAGGCTTCCAGCCACAGGCCGTCTTCCACGTGGCGCAGCGGCACGATTTCGCCGGTGCCAAACACCTCGGCGGTGTAGGTTTTGGCGCACAGCGCGCGCAGGTCGGCGGCGGGAATGTCGTCGATGTAGAGCGACAGAATTTCAAACGCCAGTGCGGCATAACCTTGGCTGTGGTACACGCCGCGCCAGGCGGTCAACGTGGCGTCGCTCACCTGGGGGTAGTGCGCGGGCAGGTACAGGCCACCATCGGGGGCCAGGCCTTCGAGCAGGATGTCGCAAAAGCGTTTGGGGGTGCGGTCGCCGCGCGTGCTGATGTATTGCATGACAGGTTCCAGTGGGGCTCAGGCCAGCTCTTCCTTGCGGATGCGGGTGATGGGGGCCAGCACGGTGGGCAGCGCCTGCATTTGGGCAATGGCCGCGTTCATGGTGCCTTCTTTCGTGTCGTGCGTGAGGATGATCACGTCGGTTTGGGTGCTGCCTTCGCCGCCCACTTCGTCGGCTTCGCGCTGCAACACGGCGTCGATGCTGATGCCGCTTTCCGCCAGCAAGCCGGTGACCTTGGCCAGCACGCCAGCCTGATCGGCCACGCGCAGGCGCAGGTAGTAGCTGGTGACCACTTCGGTCATGGGCAACACGGGCAGGTCGCTCAACGAACCCGGCTGGAAAGCCAGGTGTGGCACGCGGTTTTGCGGGTCGGCGGTGTGCAGGCGGGTGATGTCCACCAGGTCGGCAATCACGGCGCTGGCGGTGGGCTCGCTGCCCGCGCCTTTGCCGTAGTACAGCGTGTTGCCCACGGCATCGCCGTTGACCACCACGGCGTTCATGGCGCCTTCCACGTTGGCAATCAGGCGCTTGGCGGGCACCAGGCTGGGGTGCACGCGCAACTCGATGCCGTTGGCCTGGCGCTTGGCAATGCCCAGCAGCTTGATGCGGTAGCCCAGTTGCTCGGCGTATTTGATGTCGGCCGCGCCCAGCTTGGTGATGCCTTCCACATAGGCCTTGTCAAATTGCACGGGAATGCCAAACGCGATGGCGCTCATCAGCGTGGCCTTGTGCGCGGCGTCCACGCCTTCAATGTCAAAGGTGGGGTCGGCTTCGGCGTAGCCCAGGCGTTGGGCTTCTTTCAGCACCACGTCGAAGTCCAGGCCCTTGTCGCGCATTTCGCTCAAGATGAAGTTGGTGGTGCCGTTGATGATGCCGGCCAACCACTGGATGCGGTTGGCCGTCAGGCCTTCGCGCAGCGCCTTGATGATGGGGATGCCACCGGCCACCGCCGCCTCAAACGCCACCATCACGCCCTTGGCGCTGGCGGCTGCAAAAATTTCGGTGCCGTGAACAGCCAGCAGCGCCTTGTTGGCGGTGACCACGTGCTTGCCTGCCGCAATGGCCTCCAGCACAAGGGCCTTGGCAATGCCATAGCCGCCGATCAGCTCGATGACGATGTCGATCTCGGGGTTGGCAATGATTTGGCGGGCGTCGCTCACCACGGTCACGCCCTCGCCCACGGCGGCTTTGGCGCGGGCCACGTCGAGGTCGGCCACCATGGTGATCTCAATGCCACGGCCCGCACGGCGGGTGATTTCTTCCTGGTTGCGTTTGAGCACATTGAACGTGCCGCTGCCCACGGTACCGATGCCGAGCAAGCCAACTTGAATGGGTTTCATACTGATTTTTTTAAGAAAAAGTGCCTCTACCGCTTGTCTGTATTGCGATGTCAGCTATAGAAATAAGGTTCTCGTGTGCAGGCCAACGGGTGGCTCAGTCCACGGTTTTGTCGGTGCCCACACGCTTGCGGAAAATCTCCAGGAATCGGGCCAGGCGGCCAATGGCCTCGCGCAGGTCGTCTTCGTGAGGCAGGAACACGATGCGGAAATGGTCGGGCTGCGGCCAATTGAACCCCGTGCCTTGCACCAGCATCACGCGTGTTTCCTGCAAAACTTCCAGGAAAAACGCTTGGTCGTCTTCGATGGGGTACACCTTCGGGTCCAGGCGCGGAAACATGTACAGCGCTGCCGTGGGCTTCACGCAGGTCACGCCGGGGATGGCGGTGATCAGTTCGTAGGCCAGGTCGCGCTGGCGGCGCAAACGGCCACCCTCGCCCACCAGCTCGTTGATGCTCTGGTAGCCACCCAGCGCGGTCTGAATGGCGTATTGGCCCGGCACGTTGGAACACAGGCGCATGTTGGAGAGCATGTTCAGGCCCTCGATGTAGTCTTTGGCGGGCTTTTTGTCGCCCGACACCACCATCCAGCCCGCGCGGTACCCGCACGAACGGTAGCTTTTGGACAGCGAGTTGAACGTGAGCGTCAGCACGTCGTCGCTCAACGAGCCAATGGCGGTGTGCTTCACATCGTCGTACAACACTTTGTCGTACACCTCGTCGGCAAAAATCACCAACCCGTGTTCGCGGGCGATGTGGACGATGGCTTGCAACAACCCGTCCGAATACAGCGCGCCGGTGGGGTTGTTGGGGTTGATGACCACAATGCCCTTGGTGCGGGGGGTGATCTTGGCGCGGATGTCGTCCAGGTTGGGCATCCAGCCGTTGTCTTCGTCGCAGCGGTAGTGCACCGGTGTGCCACCCGACAAGCTGGCGGCGGCGGTCCACAGCGGGTAATCGGGGGCGGGCAGCAAAATCTCGTCGCCGTTGTCCAGCAAGGCGTTGGTGGCCATCACGATCAGTTCGCTGGCACCGTTGCCCAGGTAAATGTCGTCCAGCGTCACGCCTTGAATGCCCTGCTGCTGGGTGTAGTGCATGACGGCCTTGCGCGCCGCAAAAATGCCCTTGCTGTCCGAGTAACCGGCCGAGTTGGGCAGGTTGCGGATCATGTCCTGCTGCACCTCTTCGGGGCTGTCAAAGCCAAACACCGCCAGATTGCCAATGTTGAGCTTGATGATTTTTTGCCCTTCGTCTTCCATCTGCCGCGCGCGGTCCATGATGGGGCCACGGATGTCGTAACAGACGTTGGACAGCTTGGTTGATTTCGAAATGGTGCGTGCGGTCATGGGCCTGGGCGCTGCGATGCGTGTGTAAAAGGCGAAGCCTACAATTTCACCATATTTCACGCCCCTCTTTGGCGCGTTCACACCCCACCCCGATCAAGCCCCATGAAACTGCACGCCGACCGCCCAGACGCCCACACCATTCAGTCGTATGGCGAAGGCTGGATTGCGGTGAACGGTGAAAAAATCGGGCGCAGCGTGGTCCTGTCGTCAACGGGCGACCGGGCCGACTGGCCGTGTGAAAGCTTCAGCGATTTGCAGGCGGGGCATTTCGAAGGTTTGCTGGCCTACCAGCCCGAGGTGGTGATTTTTGGCAGCGGGCGCAAGCTGCGGTTTGCGCACCCCTCGTTGCACGCCGCACTGATGGCCCAGCGTGTGGGAGTGGAAACCATGGACACACTAGCCGCGTGCCGCACCTTCAATATCTTGGCCCAAGAGGGGCGCCGTGTGGTGGTCGCCTTGCTGATGGAGCCCGTTCAAAACTGAGGCCGCTGGCCGGGCAACGGGCGCAGCTGTCACCGATGTGGGGACAAGACCGGGGATCGGCCCGTTTCAGGGGCCGTGAGGGAGTAAAATGCGAAGTTGCACTTTGTCCCCGGCAGGTTGCCGCACACGCAGCGCCTCCAGCCACCGGACAAGGCCTGTTTCGACGAAACAAAACACCAACTTAGGTCAGGGTTTATCCAGCATGGCAGTCGTTGTCAACAAACCAATTCCCGAATTCGAAGCACTCGCCACCGGTCAACTCAAGGTCAGCAATGTCTCACACCTGGGCCAAACCGTGGTGCTGTATTTCTACCCCAAAGACAACACCCCCGGTTGCACCACCGAAGCGATGCAGTTCCGCGACAAATACAAAGACTTCGCCAAAGCCGGGGCGGCCGTGTTCGGCGTGTCACGCGACAACATGAAATCCCACGATGAGTTCAAAACCAAGCTGGAATTGCCGTTTGAACTGATCGCAGACACCGAAGAAAAAATGTGCCACATGTTCGGCGTGGTCAAAAACAAGATCATGTACGGCAAGAAGGTCAAGGGCATCGAGCGCAGCACCTTCCTCATTGGCCCCGATGGCGTGTTGCGTGAAGAGTGGCGCGGCCTGAAAGTGCTGGGCCACGTTGAAGAAGTGCTGAAATCTGTGAAAGCCCTGAAAAAAACGGGTGCGGTGCCCGCCGCAGCCCCTGCCCCCGTGGTGGCACCCGCGCCTGCGGTGGCTGCCGCCACACCGGCCTGATGGTTTGCGCGCTGGACCTTGCACAGGGTCCAGCGGACCGCAAAAACCCTGCGGCATAATGGTTTCATGCCCTTGAGGTTTGTCACTTCTCTTTTTGTTTTGTCGCCCAGAGCCGTCAGGTCACACTGACGGCTTTTTTGTTTTTGGCCCCTGCCCTTTCACCACACCATGCCACTGCCCCCAGCCCCCACCAAAAAGGCCAGCCGCGTTGCGCTGGCCGAGCACGCCATTCAAACTTTGGCCGATTCACCCATTGGCCAGTCCAAAGCCGCTGCCCCCGCCACGCTGGACACGGCCCCCGAACCCCAAGCGCCCAAACGTGCCCGGGGGCGCCGCCAGGCCCCCGAACCCGTGGCATCCGCCGTGCTGCAAACCACCAGCCCGGTACAACGCCCCACCCCACCCAAGCCCACAGCGACAGAAACCCCCGTGGTCCCTGTTGTGGCCCCTGTCGTGGCACGCGCACCAGCCACAGCACCTGCGTCACCCGCCGCAAAACCCGCGGCCCGTGGGCGCAAAGCCAGTGGTCCGGCCAAGCTGTTTGTGCTGGACACCAACGTGCTGCTGCACGACCCCATGTGTCTGTTCCGGTTTGAAGAGAACGACGTTTACCTGCCCATGATCGTGCTCGAAGAGCTGGATGGGCACAAAAAAGGCATGACCGAAGTGGCCCGCAACGGCCGCCAGACCAGCCGCACCCTCGATGCACTGGCCGCTCAGTTGGGCGATGACATGTCTCAGGGCCTGCCCCTCTCGGGCACGGGTCACACCGAAGCCCGTGGGCGCTTGTTTTTCCAGACCGAACCGCTGGACTACACCCTGCCCACCAGCCTGCCCCAAGGCAAAGCAGACAACCAGATTTTGGGTGTGGTGCAAGCCTTGCGCGAACGCCACCCCGGCCGCGTGGTGGCCATGGTGTCGAAAGACATCAACATGCGCGTCAAAGCCCGTGCCTTGGGCTTGGACGCGCAAGACTACGAAAACGACAAAACCCTGGACGACGGCGAGCTGCTGTACTCCGGCGTGTTGCCCTTGCCCAACGACTTCTGGACGCGCCAGAGCAAAACCGTGGAAAGTTGGCAACAGGGCAGCCACACCTTCTATCGCGTGGGCGGCCCCATGGTGGCGCAGTTCCACATCAACCAATTCGTGTTTTTCGAAGCACCCGGTGAGCCCTCGTTGCACGCCCGCGTGGTTGAAATCCGTGACAAGACCGCGGTGCTGAAAACCCTGCGCGATTTCACGCACCTGAAAAACGCCGTGTGGGGCGTGACCAGCCGCAACCGCGAACAAAACTTCGCGCTCAACCTGTTGATGGACCCGGACATCGACTTTGTTACCTTGGCTGGTACCGCAGGCACTGGCAAAACGCTGATGGCCCTGGCCAGTGGCCTGACGCAGGTGCTGGACGAGCGCCGTTACACCGAAATCATCATGACCCGCGCCACCGTCAGCGTGGGCGAAGACATTGGCTTTTTGCCCGGCACCGAAGAAGAAAAAATGGGCCCGTGGATGGGCGCGCTGGACGACAACCTTGAATTTTTGGCCAAAGGCGATGGCGGCAACGCGGGCGAATGGGGCCGCGCGGCCACCAACGAACTCATCCGCAGCCGCATCAAGGTCAAGAGCATGAACTTCATGCGCGGGCGCACCTTCCTCAACAAGTACGTGATCATTGACGAGGCGCAAAACCTGACGCCCAAGCAAATGAAAACGCTGATCACGCGCGCAGGCCCGGGCACCAAAATCATCTGCATGGGCAACCTGGCGCAGATCGACACGCCCTACCTCACCGAAGGCTCATCGGGCATGACCTACGCGGTGGACCGCTTCAAAGGCTGGCCACACGGCGGGCACATCACGCTGGCGCGTGGCGAGCGTTCCCGCCTGGCAGACTTTGCCAGCGAAGTGCTCTGACCGCCCAAGCCGCGCCATGAAATGGGAAGGCAACCGCCAATCTGACAACGTGGAGGACCGCCGTGGCGGCAACGGCGGCGGTTTCCGCGTGGGCGGGGGCGGCCGTGGCATTGGGCTGGGCAGCATCGCCATTGCGTTGGTGGCGGGTTGGGTGTTCGGCATCAACCCGCTGACCGTGCTGGGGGTGTTGAGCGGTGGCGATGTGGGGCCCGTCGCGCAGCACGCGCCTGCCCGGCCACCGGCAGACGACCGCCTGGCCGCGTTCGTGTCCACTGTGCTGGCCGACACCGAAGACGTGTGGAAAACCGTGTTCACCCAGGGCGGGTCTGCCTACGCAGAACCCAAACTGGTGCTGTTTCGCGGGAGCACCCCCACCGCTTGTGGCCAAGGCCAGGCCGCGATGGGGCCGTTTTATTGCCCTGGCGACCAAAAGGTGTACATCGACCTGGGGTTTTACGAGACCCTGCGCGACGAGCTAGGGGCCCCCGGTGAGTTTGCCCAAGCCTATGTGATTGCCCATGAGGTGGGCCACCACGTGCAGCACCTGCTGGGCATCACCGACAAAGTGGACGGGCTGCGGGGCCGAGTCAGCGAAAAACAGCACAACGCCCTGAGCGTGCGCCTGGAGCTTCAGGCCGATTGTTTTGCAGGCTTGTGGGCGAACAAATCCCACGAATCGCGCCAGACGCTGGAGGGCGGTGACATCGAAGCGGCCATGAACGCCGCCGCCAAAATTGGGGACGATGCCTTGCAGCAAAAGGCCCAAGGTCGGGTGGTGCCCGACAGTTTCACCCACGGCACCAGTGCCCAACGGGTGCGTTGGTTCAACGTGGGTTTGAAAACCGGCAGCGTAAAGGCCTGCGACACATTTGGCCAGAAAACCATATGAAATATGCCTCTGGCGCTTGATGGTATTGAATAGTTTGCTATTCAATCATCATCAGACCGTCCCGGTGCAGGGCAATCCTGCTGCACCCAGGCCTCGGCGGTGCGGTCGTTCAATTTGAAGTGGGCAGGCACCTTCACCCGGGCAACGCGTTCACCAAAACGGTCGGTGGCGGTCAGCATGGCATAGGGGGCATCGTCGTCGGGGGTGATGTCCAGCGTCACGTCCACGCGGGCACCGTCCACCGTCACCGACACGCTTTTGTGCAGCAAGGCATGCAGTTGCTGCTCGTGCCGGCGCACCACCTCTGACGCGGTTTTCACCCAGGTGTAGAAGGCAGCGGAGTCCAATGGCTTGGGGTTTTTCTTGTCACGGCCCATGGTCCAGGGGGCAACCAACGCGGGCTCCACCTGCCCGTCGCGCACCATGGACACGGCCCAGCCGTCGTCGTCTTCGTTTTTGATGACGCGTGCCGTCCAGCCATCCCCCTGCCACAGGCGGGGTGTTTGCACCAGCTCCGGGGTGTCAGAAGTCATCGCTGCCGCCCGAAGCCAGGCTTTCAAACCGGGTCAGTTGGTTCATGAACGCCAGCTTCACCGTGCCCGTGGGGCCATTGCGTTGTTTGCCGATGATGACCTCGGCCACCCCCGGCTCTTTGCTGTCTTTGTTGTAGTACTCATCGCGGTAGATGAACATGATGATGTCCGCGTCCTGCTCGATGGCGCCCGATTCGCGCAGGTCGCTCATCATGGGGCGCTTGTCGGTGCGCTGCTCCACGCTTCGGTTCAGCTGCGACAGGGCAATGACCGGGCACTGCAACTCTTTGGCCAGCATTTTCAGGCCCCGGGAAATTTCGCCCAATTCGGTGGCACGGTTTTCACCGTTCGAGCCCGAACTGCCGCTCATCAGCTGCAAATAGTCCACCACGATCAATCCCAGCTTGCCGCATTGGCGCGCCAGGCGGCGTGCATTGGCACGCAGTTCGCCTGGGGTCAGGCCGGGGGTTTCATCGATGTGCAGCGAGATGTTGCGCAGTTTTTCAATGGCCTCGGTCAGGCGCGGCCACTCGTCATCCGTCAGTTTGCCGGTGCGCAGGTGCCCCTGGTTGATGCGGCCGATGGAGCCCACGATACGCACAGCCAGCTGTGCCGCCCCCATTTCCATGGAAAACACGGCCACAGGCAGCCCTTCGTTCAAGGCCACGTGCTCGGCAATGTTGATGGCCAGCGCCGTTTTGCCCATGGACGGGCGGGCCGCCAGCACGATCATGTCGCCGGCCTGAAACCCAGCAGTCATGCGGTCCAGGTCGTAAAAACCGGTGGGCACACCGGTGATGTCGTTGGGGTTGTCCGCCATCTCCTGCACGCGGTCCATCAGGTCCACCACCAGGGTGTCCATGCCTTGAAAGCCCTGCTTCATGCGCGAGCCTTCTTCACCGATGTTGAAGATTTTCTGCTCGGCCTCATCCAAAATTTTGGCCACCGTCTTGCCTTGCGGGTTGAAAGCGTTGGTAGCGATTTCGTCACTGGCGGTCAGCAACTTGCGCAAAATGCCGCGCTCGCGCACGATTTCGGCGTACCGGCGGATGTTGGCCGCGCTGGGCACGTACTGCGCCAATGAGTTGAGGTAGGCCAACCCCCCCACGTCCTGGGCCTTGCCCAGGCTTTGCAATTGCTCGAACACGGTGATGACGTCGGCCGGTTTGGACGCATTCACCAACTGGGCAATGGCGGCAAACACCAGCTGGTGTTCGTGGCGGTAAAAATCGCCCTCTTTCACCAAGTCGCCCACACGGTCCCAGGCGCTGTTGTCCAGCAACAGCCCGCCCAGCACACTCGACTCGGCCTCCAGCGAGTGCGGAGGAATGCGCAATTGCGCCACCTGCCGGTCCACAGGCAGGTCGTTGGGGTCCAGGGGTTCAAACGTGCGTGACACTGCGGTGCTCATGGTGGGCTTTCCAGGGGGAACCAATGGTAAGGATTTCGGCCAACAAAAAAGCCGCCCATGGGCGGCTTTTTTGGGGTGCGTGAGCAAAAGCCGATCAGGCCGATTCGCCCAACACGGACACGTTCACTTCCACGTGCACATCGGTGTGCAGGGACAGCACCACCGTGTAGTCGCCCACGGCCTTCAGAGGGCCATTGGGCATGCGCACTTGCGCTTTCACCACGGCGTGGCCCATTTTGACCAATTCGTCGGCGATGTCGTGGTTGGTGACGGAACCGAACAAACGGCCGTCAACGCCAGCTTTTTGACCCACTTTGACGGTGATGCCCG
>JBASFL010000055.1:0-109697 GCA_049653005.1 Burkholderiaceae bacterium
GCGGTTCCACCCAAACGTCCCTCACAGGGGGTGGGTGGGGCGGATGGGCGCAGGCCCCCATTCGCGGTTGCCACAGAAGAGCACCGCCAGCACGGTGTTAATGAAGCAACTCCAAAGCCCCACAAAACACCGCCCGCGAGCAAGGCCGGAGAACAGCCGCCACGCCCACCCCCTGACGCGAGGTATCAGCGTGAATCTGCACCCCGAACAGACATCAACCAGCCAAAGCCCCAACCCGCATCCACACCAAACACCGCTCCACATCCAACCCCGGCACCACCAAAGGTTCCACGTGAAACACCTCCACGCCAGCGCCCAAAGCCGCCAACTCTTCAGCCGGGTGCTTGCCCTTCATCGCCATCCACACCGCACCCGGCTTCAGTGCCTTGACCGACCAGGTGGTGAAGTCCACCAGCGACGCAAACGCCCGCGACGCGACCACGTCAAAGCCTCCCTCGATCGACTCCACCCGCGCGTGCAGGCCCTTCAGGTTGGGCAAGCGCAAAGCAGCCGCCACCTGTTGGATGAACGCCGCTTTTTTGCTCACGGTGTCCACACACGTCACCTGCAGTTGTGGCAAACAAATGGCCAGCACCACCCCAGGCAGGCCACCGCCAGAGCCCACATCCAGCACCCGCAGCGGTGCCGAGCCCGCCTGTGCGGGCAACGCCTGCACATGCAACTGCAAAGGGCGCACAGCGGTCAGGCTGTCGATGAGGTGGTGGCTCAGCATTTCGGCCGGGTCGCGCAGCGAGGTGAGGTTGTAAACCTTGTTCCACTTGGCCAACCAGTCCATGTAGGCCAACAGCTGGTCAAGCTGGGCATCGGTCAGGGTCAGCGACAGGGTTTGGGCGGCTGCGACAAGCCGGGCACGGGCATCGGTGGTCATGCGCCCACCTTTTCAGATGCGGGGCTGGCATCGGGCAGGGTCAGCCCTTTGAAGCCGCCTTTTTTCAAGTGGATCATCAGCAGCGAAATGGTGGCCGGGGTGATGCCCGTCATGCGGGAGGCCAGGCCCAGCGTTTCGGGCCGGTGTTTGGCCAGGCGCTGGCGGGCCTCCATGCTGAGGGCGGTGACCTGCATGTAGTCCAGGTCGGGCGGCAGCTTCAGGTTTTCGTAGTGGGCGGCGCGCTCCACGTCGCCCTTCTGGCGATCGATATAGCCCGAGTATTTGGCGGCAATTTCCACCTGCTCGACCACCGAGCCCAGCAAATCGTCGCCCAGTGTTTCACGTGAAACCACCGAGGCTTCGGCGTGTTTGCCGCCGTCCATGCCCATCAAATCGGCATAGCCCACGCCGGGGCGGCGCAGCAGGTCGAACAGGTTGTATTCGTGCTCAATGGCCTTGCCCAGCACCCGCACCGATTCATCGGCGGGCAGGTTGCGCGGGTTCACCCAGGTGGCTTTCAGGCGCTCTGTTTCACGTGAAACAGCGTCGCGTTTTTTGCAAAACGCGGTCCAGCGTTCGTTGTCCACCAGGCCCAGCGCGCGCCCGGCTTCGGTCAGGCGCATGTCGGCGTTGTCTTCGCGCAGCTGCAGGCGGAACTCGGCGCGGCTGGTGAACATGCGGTAGGGCTCGGTCACGCCTTTGGAAATGAGGTCGTCCACCAGCACGCCCAAATAGGCCTCGTCGCGGGCGGGCAGCCAGGTGTCTGCCGCGTACGTCACGGCACCGGCGGCGCTGGCCGCGTCGTTGCCGCCACCCAGGCGGCGGGCTTGCAAACCCGCGTTCAGCCCAGCAAACAGGCCTTGCGCCGCCGCCTCTTCGTAGCCCGTGGTGCCGTTGATTTGCCCGGCAAAAAACAGCCCGCTGATCTGCTTGGTCTCGAAGCTGCTTTTCAGCGAGCGGGGGTCAAAGTAGTCGTACTCGATGGCGTAGCCGGGCCGCAAAATGTGCGCGTTTTCCAGGCCCGGCATGCTGCGCACCAGCGCGTACTGAATGTCGAACGGCAGGCTGGTGCTGATGCCGTTGGGGTACACCTCGTGGGTGGTCAGGCCCTCGGGCTCCAGAAAAATCTGGTGGCTGTCTTTGTCGGCAAAGCGGTTGATTTTGTCTTCCACGCTGGGGCAGTAGCGCGGGCCCACGCCCTCGATCTTGCCGGTGAACATGGGGCTGCGGTCAAACCCGCTGCGGATGATGTCGTGCGTGCGCTGGTTGGTGTGCGTGATCCAGCACGGCACCTGCTGCGGGTGCATGCGCGCGTGGCCCATGAAGCTGAACACGGGCACAGCCTGGTCGGCGTTCATGCCGCCGGGCACACCATCGCCAGGCTGTTCGGTGCATTTGGTGTAGTCGATGCTGCGGCCGTCAATGCGCGGGGGTGTGCCGGTTTTCAGGCGGCCTTGCGGCAGCTTCAGCTCTTTCAGCCGGGCCGACAGGCTGACGGCCGGCGGGTCGCCCGCGCGGCCAGCCGCATAGTTGTTCAGGCCCACGTGGATTTTGCCGTCCAGGAAGGTGCCCGCGGTCAGCACCACGGTGCGGCCGCGAAACTGAATGCCCACCTGCGTGACGGCGCCCACCACGCGGTCGTTCACGCCGTCGCTTTCCACCATCAGATCGTCCACAGCCTGCTGAAACAGCCACAGGTTGGGCTGGTTTTCCAGGCGGTGGCGGATGGCGGCCTTGTACAGAATGCGGTCGGCCTGCGCGCGCGTGGCCCGCACGGCAGGGCCTTTGCTGCTGTTCAGAATGCGGAACTGAATGCCCGCCTCGTCGGTGGCAATGCCCATAGCACCGCCCAGCGCGTCCACCTCTTTCACCAAGTGGCCTTTGCCAATGCCACCGATGCTGGGGTTGCAGCTCATTTGCCCCAGGGTTTCGATGTTGTGGCTCAGCAGCAGGGTTTTGCAGCCCATGCGGGCGGCGGCCAGCGCGGCCTCGGTGCCAGCGTGGCCACCGCCGACCACGATCACGTCAAATTCTTGGGGGTACAACATGGAGAGTCACACAATAAGTTGGGCCCCGGTGCCGCAGGGCGCGGTGCAGGCCGGATGCTGCAAAATCAGAAGCAGCGCATGCAAGACCCTGAATTTTATCGAGCCTGTTTCACGTGAAACACCCCCTTTGCCAAACCCCCACACGCACCGCGTGCCCACCCCCGGGAGCCCGGGCATGAACTGCCGCCCCGGTTGTGCCGCGTGCTGCATTGCGCCGTCCATCAGCACACCCATTCCGCAGCCTGATGGCAGTGCGCCCCGGCCCAAACCCGCCGGGGTGCCGTGCCCACAGCTCGACGCGGAAGGGCGCTGCCGCCTGTTTGGTCGGCCAGAGCGGCCCGCCGTGTGTGCATCGCTGCGGCCCGAACCCGAGATGTGTGGCAGCAGCCGCACCCACGCCCTGCATTACCTGCACACACTGGAAGCCGCCACGGCGGCCGTCGCCCATGACCACTGACATTCCACCACTGCCCGCGGCCGATTGGCAGGCCTTGCAAACGCTGTACCCCGCGCTGCAACAGGCGCTGCAACAGGCAGTGTGCAATGCCGCCACCGCTCAGCACCACCCCTCTGAAGCGCCTTGCCTGCCCGTGGTGGCGGCACCGGCAGGCACCACCCTGTTCCGCGAGACCGAGGCCTGCCAAGGCTTTCCGCTGGTGCTGGAAGGCGAGGTGCGGGTGAGCCGCAGTTCCACCCAAGGCCGCGAGCTGGAGCTGTACCGCGTGGTGCCGGGTGAAATGTGCCTGGTCTCGTCGGCCTGCCTGTTTGTGGGCCAGGCGTTCACGGCACGCGGTGTCACCACCCAGGCCACGCGCCTGGTGCTGCTGCCCGCGCCCGCGTTCCGCAAGGCGATGGCCGACGAACCGTTTCGGGACTTTGTGCTGGGCCTGTTTGCCGCCCGCATGGCCGACCTGACTGGGCTGATAGAGGCCGTGGCCTTTCAGCGCCTGGACAGCCGCCTGGCCGCCACCCTGCTGGGCCACGGCAGCCAGTTGCGCGCCACCCACCAGGCGCTGGCAGACGAGCTGGGCACCGTGCGCGAAATCGTCACCCGGCTGCTGCACCGCTTCGAGCGCGCGGGCTGGGTGGCCTTGTCGCGCGAGTGCATCACCATTTGCGACAGCGTGGCGCTGCGGGCCGTGGCGGCCCAAGGCACGCGGCCCTGAGCGGGCCTGTGGCGGTGGCCCTGGCTGTGTGACACGGGTCACATACACAGGGGGGTAGGTCGGCGTTCAATGCAGGTTGGCGCGGCACACCGCCGCACACAACACCTCAAAGGACTTTCACCATGACACCCAACGTCGGCGGTATCGACAAAATTTTGCGCATCGTGGTGGGCCTGGCGCTCATAGCGGCCACGGTCATGGGCAAGCTGCCCGTGTGGGGCTACATCGGCGTCGTGCCCCTGGCCACCGGCCTGATGGGCTGGTGCGCGTTGTACCCCTTGATTGGGCTGAACACGTGCCCGCTGAAAAAAAGCGAATAATCCAATAGCAAACTGTTCAATACAGACAAGCGCCAGGCCCACATTTGGCTTAAAAATCAGAACGCATCGGCGTAACGCGACAGTTCCCAGTCGCTGACGTACTGGGCGTGGGCATCGCACTCGTCGCGTTTCAGCGCCAGAAACTGCTGGCAAAACGCGTCGCCCACCGCGTGGCGCAGCGGGGCGTCGGCCTCCAACGCGTCCAGCGCGGCGTGCAGGTCGCGTGGCAAACGCGGGGGCATGGGCTGGCCCGCCGCAAAGCGCTGGTACAGGTCGTCGTCGCAGGCCTGGGGCAAGGGCAGGGTGGGGTGGTCCATGCCGTCCAGCCCAGCGGCCAGCGTGGCGGCCAGGGCCGCGTAGATGTTGCAACTGGGGTCGGGCAGCCGCCACTCCAGCCGCCCGGCCACGGCACGCACCAGGCAGGTGCGGTTGTTGTACCCAACAGCTTTCCACACCGGCGACCAGGTGGTGCCACTGGCGCTGTGGCTGGCGGCCAGGCGTTTGTAGCTGTTGACCGTGGGCGCGCACAGCGCGGCCAACGCGTCGGCGTGCAGCAGCAGGCCGTTGGCAAAGCGCAAACCGTCTTCACTTAGCCCCATGGACCCTGCCGGGTCGGCCATCACCGCCCGGCCCTGCGCATCGGTCAGGCTGAGGTGGAAGTGCAGCCCGCTGCCCGGCGCACCCGCCAGCGGTTTGGGCATGCACGAAAACACCAGCCCGTGGCGCTCGGCCACGGCGTGCGCGGCCAGCTTGAACAACTGGTAGCGGTCGGCGGCGGCCAGCGCATCGGCGTGCCGGTAATTGATTTCGTACTGGCCGGTGGCGTCTTCGTGGTCGATCTGCTCCAGCGCAAAGCCCAGCGCCACCAGGGTGGCCCGGAAGTCCTCCAGCAGCGCCTGGTTGCGGTGCATGGCCTTCAGGTCGTAGCTGGGTTTGGCCAGGGTGTCGAGCGCATCGCCCACCTGCCAGCGGCCATCTGCCGCTTTTTTGAGCAAGAAAAACTCGGGCTCTGTGCCCACCCACAGGGTGAGGCCACGCTCGGCCAGCCGCGCCACCTGGCGCTTCAGCACCTGGCGCGGGCAGGTGTCCAGCGGCTCACCACCGGCAAACCCGTCGCACACGGCGTGGGCCACGCCGGGCATGAAGGGCAGGGGCTGCAAGCTGTGGGGCTGAACACGGCCAAAGTATTCGCTGCGTGCGCCCATGCGCGGCAGGCCCGTGCCCCAAATGCTGGGCCCGGCAAACCCCGCGCCGGTGGCCACCAGGTCGGGCAGGTGCGCCAGTTTGCCCTTGACCACACCGTGAATGTCGGTGAACTGGGCCAGCACCGAGTGGATGCCTTGGGTGCGCAGGGCTTCCATGCGGGCTTGAAGATCGGTGTCTGCGTGGGGTGGTGGCATGGCGTCAGCTTTGGGCCCCGGTGGGGGCAGACAAGGGAATGCGGATGTGCATGGCGGTGCCACCGCCGGTGGGGCAGGCCACCGCAATGTGCCCCCCCAGCAACCCGGTGACCACGTTGTGAACGATGTGCAGGCCCAGGCCACTGCCGCCTTGGCCCAGGCGGGTGGTAAAGAAGGGGTCAAACACCTTGCCCAGGTTGTCGGCGGGAATGCCCAACCCGTCGTCGGCCACACACAGCTGCACCTGCCCGTCTTCCGTGTGGGCCGAAATGCGCACCGTGCCCGCGTCACGCCCACCGAAGGCGTGGACCACGGCGTTTTGCACCAGGTTGGCAATCACCTGGCCCAGCGGGCCGGGGTAGGAATCGAGGGAAATGCCGTGAGGCACCTCGGTCACGACCTGGTGGGTGGTGTGCTTCAGGGTGGGTTGCAGCGTGAGCACGATTTCGTGCACCACCTCGGCCAGGTCAAACACCCGGCGCTGCGAGCTGGTTTGGTCCACCGCCACCTGTTTGAAACTGCTGATGAGCTCGGACGCCCGGGCGAGGTTGCGGGTGGAAATGTCGGCGGCGGTTTCCACCTGGGTCACAAAACGGTCCAGGTCGCTGCGCTTGAGGCCACCGGCCAGCAAAGCCCGGAAGCCCTCGGCCCGCTGGCTGAGCGTGGACACGGCCATCAACCCGTTGCCAATGGGGGTGTTGAGTTCGTGGGCCACACCCGCCACCAGTGCGCCCAGCGACGCGAGCTTGTCGGCGTGCACCAGGCGTTCGTGGGTGTCTTGCAGGTGCGCCAGGGTCTGCGCCAGCTCCTGGTTGGTGTGGGTGAGGGTTTCGGTGCGCTTGGCAATGCGGTCTTCCAGTTGCGCGTTGAGTTCGCGCAGGGCCTTGTCCATCTGCCACTGGGCGGTGACGTCGTGCAGCGAACACATGACCAGGTCGTGGCCATCCATGGCCAGCCGGGCCGCCACCCCTTCGGCCAAAAAGGCAACGCCGTCCCCGCGCACCATCCACGCCTGCCAGGGGCTGGCCATTTGCCCCAGCGCCAGCTGGTGAACCTCTGGCAGGCCACGGGCCCGGTCTTGCAACAAGGCCTCCATGGGCAGGGCGGCGCCGACCACGGCCGCTTTTGAGCGGCCCACCAAATGCTCCCAGGACTGGTTCACATCGACGTGCACCAGCGCCTCGCCCACCCGCTCCAGCACCGCCACGGCCACCGGACTGGCCTCGAAAAACAGGTTGAATTTTTGCTCGCTGGCGCGAATGGCCTCTTCGTTGCGCTTGAGGTCGGTGATGTCCACGTCCATGCACACAAACAACTGGCCCCCGGCCAGGTCGGGCACGGCAAACGTGGTGGACAAAATCACCTTGCGCTGGCCGTTGCGGTCGTGCACATCGCCTGCGTAGGGGCCAAACGGTTGTCCGGTGCGGGCGATGTCGGCCAACACCTGCTCGAACGCCGCTTGCTGCTCGGGGGTGTAGATCAGCTCGTCGAGTTTTTTGCCCACGGCCTCGGCCTTGCTCCACCCCAGCACCGCCTGAGAGGCGGGGTTCCAGTCCACCACACGGCCGTCGCGGTCAAACCACTGAATGGCCAGGGTGGGGGTGGTGTCGACGATGCTGCGCAGTTGTTTTTCCCGGCGCTCGATGGTCAGCGCCATCTGGCCCAGGCGGGCATCCAGCTGGTCCAGCTCCAGCATGCCCTGGCTGGCGGGGGGCAGGTCGTACACGCCACCGGCCACCGCTTCGGCGTAGCGGGCAGAGCGCGCCATGCGCCGTTTGACCAGGTTCGCAAACTGAATGAACAACACCAGCCCCACACCCACGGCCAGCAACACGGTGGCCAGGGTGATGCCGATGGCCGCGTTGCGGGACGCAATGGCCACGTCTTGCGGGTAGCCCGCAAACACCAGCCACCCCAGCCGCGACAGGCGGCGCGTGGTGCCATCGAACACCTGGCCCGCCACCTCGATGGCGCCGTGGGTGTACACACCCGCCAGCGCGTCAGCGACCACGGGCCAACGGGCCATGTTGGTGCGGTACGAGGTCGGCGCGCCCTCCGGGGCGGCAATCAACTCGCCCCGGCTGTCCATCACCAACACCATCAGGCCCTCCAGGGCCACCGCGTGTGTGGCCGACTGGGCCAAGCGGTCCACCGAAAGCTCCACCAGCAAATACCCGGGCCCCGCAGGCACCACCAATGCCACCACAGGCACCCCCAACACCGGCGAGTCGTAACGGTCGCTCCAGGTGGATTGGCCCGTGGCGGCAATGGCCTGGACCACGCGCAGACCACTGAAGTCGTTGCCCAACCACTGCTGATCGGCGTCGGCAGACGGCAGCCGGGTCACCATGTCCGTCAGCTTGAAAGCGCCGTTCAGCAGGTAAATGCCCTGGAAAAATTCGCCGCCAACGTCTGCCCGCAGCCCGCGCAGGGACTGGAACAGTTGCCGCGTCAGCCGCTGGGCAGGCCCATCGAACGCGACCATGGCTGCCAGAGACACCGCCTGGCGTTCGGCCAGATCCAGGTTGATTTCCACCTGGTACTGGGCCACGTCGGCCACCCGGACCTGCGCCAGTTCGTTCTGCGCACGCACCAGCGGCAGCCGCCAGTAGGCCACCAGGAACGTGGCCACCACGGCCGCCACCAGCACCACCAGCAGGAACTGCCCCAGCAGCCAGGTTTTGATTGAAAACGCCCGGTGGTTCATACAACGGCCGGCGTGGTCAGGCCACCACCACAAACTTGCCACCCACCACCCGCGTCATGAACAGGCTGCGCTGGGCATCCCCGGTGGCACTGAGGTGAATGGTTTGCTGCAGTCCTTCGAACAGGCCCACGCGCAGCAGCGCCTGCCGAAGGGTTTCACCCCGTTGGCGCTCGGCCAGGGCCTTGAGCGTCACCACCGTGGCATCGTGCGCGGCCACTTCGGCAAAGCCCGGTTCACGCCGAAAGCGCAGGAGAAAACGCTCCACAAACGCGCGGTAGGCGGGCAACTGGCTGCTGGGGTCGAAATACTGGGCCACCAGCATCTGCTCGACCGCGCGCCCGCCAAAGGCCATCAGCTTGTCGGTGGCCGCCCACTCGCCCGCCAGCATGGGCAAGGCCACGCCGTGTTTGGCCAGGTGCTGGGCCATCAGCGCGGTGTCCCGGGCGTTGGCCACCACCACCAGCGCGTCGGGTTTGTGGCCGGTGGCGTTGAGCAGGGCAGGCAGCAAACCCGTGTGCAAGGTGTGCGAGGTGAACACCGCTTCGTGCAAAAGCTGGCCCCCCTGGGTTTCAAGGCTGCGGCCAAAATGCCGCGCCCACGAGCGGGTGTAGGCGCGGTTGCTGTCGTCGCGCACCAGCGCCAACCGGCGCCAACCCATTTGCTGCGCCGCGTAGACCGCACTCAGGTGTGCGTATTCCTGGGTGGTGGAACACACGCGGAAAAAATGGTCGTTCTCGCCAGAAAAGTCGCTGCTGGTCACGGTGGGGGACACCGTGGTCAGGCCCGCCTGGTTGGCCAGCGGTATCCAGGCCGCGGCCACGCTGCTGGTCATCGGGCCAATCACACCAGCCAACCCGGCCGATTGCATGGCGCGCAACGTGTCCACCAGCGCGGCGGGGTCTTGCCGGTCGTCAAACTCCAGCAGCTCAACGGGCGCACCCGCCACACCGCCGCGCTGGTTGACCATTTCCACGGCCAGCAAAGCACTGTCGCGCGCCGCCACACCCAGGTCTGACGTGGGGCCCGTCAGCCCGCCCAGAAAACCCAGCCGCACCGGCGGGGTGGCACAGCCCGGCAAGGCCCCCACCCCCAAACCGGTGGCCACCGATGCCAGGCCGCCCTTGAGCCAGGTGCGGCGCCCGGCGGCAAAGGGGTCGAGCAGAGGGCCGGCCATGGCACTCACCCCGCCGCCAGCCGGTCGCGGCGGTGGGTGAGCCACTTCACCAGTTCGTCCGAATCCATGGGCCGGGCGATGTGGTAACCCTGTGCCTCGTGGCACCCCATGCGCTGCAAAGATTGCCACACGCCCTCGTTTTCCACCCCTTCGGCCAACACACGCAGGCCCAGCTTGTGGCCCAACTGCACAATCATTTCGGCAATGCGTGGGCCATCGTCTTTGGCCAGGCCGAACACAAACGCCTTGTCGATCTTGATGCGGTCCAGGGGCAAACGCTCCAGGTAGCTGAGCGACGAATAGCCGGTGCCGAAGTCGTCAATGGCCACCGAAATGCCCTGCTCGCGCAGGGCCCGCAAAATGGGTTCGACCACGCCCGCGCCCAGCATGGCCACCGACTCGGTGATTTCCAGCTCCAGCTGCTCGCCCGTCAGCCCGGCAATGGCCAGGGCCAACTGCACCCGGTCGATAAACCCGGGGCTCTGGAACTGCACCACCGACACGTTGACCGCCATGCGCCTGGGGGCCGCCCCCAAGGCCAGCAGCTGGCGCATGGTCACGCAGGCGGTTTGCAGCACCCAGTCGCCCAGGCTCACGATCAGGCCCGATTGCTCGGCCACGGGAATGAACTGGTCGGGCGGCACCATGCGCCCGTCTTCGCCCCGCCAGCGCATCAGGGCCTCCAGCCCGATCAGCTCGCCCGAGTGCAAATCCAGCTGGGGCTGGAAGGCGAGGTAGAGGCGGTCCTGGTCAAACGCGGCGTGCAGGTTGCTCAACAGCTGGGCCCGGTTGCGGGCGTGCGACGCCATTTCGGGTGAGAAAAATTCGTACCGCCCCCGGTGGCTGCGCTTGGCGTGTTTGAGCGCAATGCCCACGTTTTTCAGCCAATCGGCCCCGCTGCCCGACGAACCGTCCAGGTGGCACACCCCCAGCGTGACCGACACGCGGTGGGGCTGCTCGGCCACCTGCAACGGCTCCTGGAACATGGCCAACACACGGGCAGGGGCCAGTGCGTCCGCACAGCCCAGCAGCCCCAATGTGTTGCCCGACACCCGGGCCACCACCACGTCGTGCGCCAGGTGGTCACGCAGGCGGTGGGCCATGGCCTCCAGCAGCTGGTCGCCGTAGGCGTGGCCCATGAGGTCGTTGACGCTGGCAAAGTCGTCCACGTCCACCAGCACCAGGCTCTGCCCGGTGGCACCGGTGTGCACCAGCGCCGTCACCTCTTCGATCAGCCGCGTGCGGTTGGGCAAACGCAGCAGCGGGTCCACATAGGCCTCGGTTTCCAGCCGCTGCACCAGCGAGAGGTTGCGCAAACAGGCACTGAGGTTGGCGCAAAACACGTCCAGCAGGCGGCAGTTGACCTCGCTCAGCGGCACGTCGGTGCGGATGTAGGCGGCCATGTCCAGGCCACCCTTCACCCCCAGGTACAGCACCGTGTCGCTTTGCCCGAACAGCGACACGCCCTCACGCAAGCAGCGGCGCAGCATGTCGGCGGCGGCCCGGTCTGTCAGGGCGTCAAGAGGCTGGTCGATCAGGTGGGCGTATTGCCCCGCAGCGGCCAACACGCGGTACACACGCCCCACGCGCTCGCCCTGCGCGCACACCAGGCCTTCGGGTTGCAGCCCCAAGATGGCCGCCATCTGCGTAATGACGCCCTGGGCAAAAATGTTCAACCCCCGCAGTTGCAGAAACGAACCGCTGGCCTGCACGATCAGCTCCAGCCCCTTGCGGCTGGCGTCGATGGTGCACAGCTGGTCGTAAGACCGAAGCGCCGCCGCCACCGTGGTGACCAGCTTGTGGTGCGTCAGCTCGGATTTGGTTTTGTAATCGTTGATGTCGTGCTGCAACAAGGTGTCCAGCTCGGGCGCATAACCGGGTTGCCCGGTGCGCAACACGATGCGTGTGGCCTTGTGGCCCGCCACCTCGCGGATGTAGCCCACCAGCTTGAGGCCTGCGTCGGGCGTTTCCATCACCACGTCCAGCAGCACCAGCGCCAGGTCGGTGTGCGCCAGCACCAGGGCCTGCGCCTCGGCCGCCGAGTGGGCGTGGGACAAGGCCAGGGGTCGGCCAAACAGCTCGGTGCCCTCCAGGGCAAACCGGGTGGCCTGGTGCACATCGGGGTCGTCGTCAATCACCAGGATGTGCCACGGCCGGGCCGCGCGCAAAGGCGGGGCAGCCTGCCCGTCTTCGTCAGAAAAATGGAACAGGTCCCCCCCGGGCTCGGTGTGTGTCTGCATCGCCATGTGCTTTCTCGTGTAGTGCGGCGGGGACTGGTGTGGTTTTGTTGGACAGCGCCTCCCGATGCGTCAACCAAACCAGATGCACAAGTATGGCAAAAACCGGCGCGTCACGCGAAGCTCACCCCCGCGTGTGTGGCAAGGCCCTGACAGCGGTGGACGCCGCTGCCAAGCGGGCTGAATCTGGTGCCGACCGGTCACTTGCCGACACGCGAAAAACCCCGACCGCCTCGCTCAAACGGTTGGCCTGGTCCCGCAAGCTTTGGGCAGCCGCTGCGCTCTCTTCCACCAATGCGGCGTTTTGTTGGGTCATTTGGTCGAGCTGCGTGACCGCCACATTGACCTGGGCAATGCCGTTGTTTTGTTCACCCGCGGCGGCGCTGATGCCGGCAATGATGTCGTTCACGCGCTGCACGCTGGCGACTATTTCCCCCATGGTGTGGCCGGCATCGGCCACCAGTGCGCTGCCCGATTCGACCTTCTCGACACTGGCGCCAATCAGGTCTTTGATTTCTTTGGCCGCCTGCGCGCTGCGCTGCGCCAGGTTGCGCACTTCACCCGCCACCACGGCAAAGCCCCGGCCCTGCTCGCCCGCACGGGCGGCTTCTACCGCCGCGTTCAAGGCCAGGATGTTGGTTTGAAAAGCAATGCCGTCGATCACCCCAATGATGTCCGCGATTTTTTTGCTGCTCTGCTGGATGTCTTGCATGGTGCCCACCACATCGCCCCCTTTGACGGCCACAGCGGCGGCGGTGGAGGCCAGCTGGTTGGCCTGGCGTGCCGAGTCGGCACTTTGCTTCACGGTGGCCGTGATTTCTTCCATGCTGGCCGCCGTTTGCTCCAGGTTGCTGGCGGCGGCCTCGGTGCGGGAAGACAGGTCTTGGTTGCCCATGGCCACTTCTGCGGCCGCCAGCTGAATGCTGTCGCTGCCCTGGCGCACGGTCTGGATCACGTCGCGCAAGCGGTTGCGCATGTCTTCCACGGCCGCCATCACGCTGGCTTGGTCGCCTGCGGCGCGGGGCACCGCCACGGTCAGGTCACCGTCCCGGAGAGCAGACAACACCGCACGCACCTCGCGCGGCTCGGCGCCCAGGTCCTGGCGAATGCCGCGAGAGATGGCCAGCCCAAACCCAATCAAAACACCTGCGGCCACAAGGGCCACAACGATCGACACCCTCAGGTTCCAGGCTTGTGCGTCATCGAACACCTTCTGCGCCTCTTGGGCTTCGGCCAGCATGCTCTCGGCGATGCGACTGACCTGCTCGTCGTATTTGTCGATCAGTTGGTCCATCTGCTCGTCCACCTCGCGCACGTCTTCGAGTGCCGCCCCGCCTTTGACCATGGGCAAAAACTTTTGCTCGTACAGCCGTTGGATTTGCTGCATGGCCTGTTGGGCGTTTTGGGCCCATTCACGCTCTTGATTGGTGTCTGCCAACTGGGACATCCTGCCCATGAATTGGTTGGCGGTTTTGCTTTCCTGGGCCCAGCTGGCAGCGGCCTCCTCGAAATGCGCGTTGATGTAGGTGTCGGCCACCACGCGGTATAGCTGGGCCCCCAGGTTGGCGCCGTCTTTCAGCTCGCCCGCGTCGGCAATGCGTTTTTGTGTTTCAAGTTCCAGCGCCCGCGTCACCGACGCCTGGTACCAGTTCATGCCAATGACCGCCGCCATGGCCAACACAGCCGTGGCTTTCAGCGCGTTCAACCGTGCCGCAACGCTCCAATGCTTCATGAAACCGCCCCTGTTCAAAGTGTGTGACGTCCGCTTATACGGGGGGTGCGCTTAAGCTCACATTAACAAAAGCAATGTGAGCCAAAGGCGGCACACATCAGGCCTCCAGCGCCGTTTCCATGATGACCATGGCTTCTTCAAACACCGCGTCTTCAATGGTCAGCGGGAACAGGAAGCGGATGACGTTGCCATACACGCCGCAGGTCAGCAGCAACAGCCCGGCCTTCAGGGCGGCGGTTTGCACACGCTTGGTTTTGTCGGCATCGGGCGCGCCCGTGGCCGGGTCGGCAAACTCGCAGGCCACCATGGCGCCCAGGCCGCGCACGTCGGCCATGAAGGGGCGGGTGCCCGCCCACTGGTTCAGGCGCGTGGTCAGGCGCTCGCCCAGCACGGCGGCGCGTTCACACAGCTTGTCTTCGGCCATCACGTCCAACACCGCATGCGCAGCAGCCACGGCCAGCGGGTTGCCCGCGTAGGTGCCGCCCAAGCCGCCGGGGTTGGGCGCGTCCATGAGGGCCAGCTTGCCCGACACGGCCGACAGCGTGGTGCCGCCCGCCATGCTCTTGGCCATGGCAATCAGGTCAGGCTGGATGCCAAGGTGTTCGCAGGCAAACATCTTGCCGGTGCGGGCAAAGCCGGTTTGCACCTCGTCGGCAATCAGCACAATGCCGTGCTGGTCGCACAGCTGGCGCAGCCACTGCGCGGCCTCGGCCTGGATGGGGTTGAACCCGCCCTCGCCCTGCACGGGCTCAAAAATGATGGCGGCCACGCGGGTGGGCTCAATGTCGCACTTGAACAGCTGCTCCATGGCCTTTTTGGTCTCGTCCAGCGACGCGCAATGGCACGGAAAGGGCACGTGGTACACCTCGGGCGCAAACGGGCCAAAACCCGCCTTGTAAGGCTGCACCTTGCCCGTCAGGCCCAAGGCAAACAGGCTGCGCCCGTGGAAGGCCGCGCCAAACGCAATCACCCCGCCACGCCCCGTGGCAAAGCGCGCGATCTTGATGGCGTTTTCCACCGCCTCGGCACCCGTTGAAAAGAACGCCGTTTTGGCCGGGCCGCTGATCGGCACGATGGCGTTGATGCGCTCGGCCAGGTGCACGTACTCGGCATACGGCACCACCTGGTAACAGCTGTGCGTGAAGCGCTGCAACTGCGCAGCGATGGCCGCCTGCACCTTGGGGTGCACATGCCCGGTGTTGAGCACAGCAATGCCCCCAGCAAAGTCGATGAAGCGGCGGCCCTCGATGTCCCAGAACTCGGCGTTTTTGGCGTGGCTGATGAAAAAGTCGCCCATCACCCCCACCCCGCGCGGCGTGGCGGCCAGGCGGCGGGCGTGCCAGTCGGCGTTGGTTTGAGACGTGACCAGTTGGCTGGAAGTGGTGGGAGCGGTCATGGCAGGGCTTTCAAGGTTGAGAGCAAACTATTGAATACAGACAAGCGCTGGAGGCATTTTTGGCTTCAAACCGGGCTGTCAATCCGAATCCAGGTGGTCTTCACCTCGGTGTATTTGTCAAACGCGTGCAGCGACTTGTCACGGCCCACGCCGCTTTGCTTGAAACCGCCAAACGGCACGGTGATGTCGTCTTCGTCGTACTGGTTCACGTGCACGGTGCCCGCGCGCAGCGCACGCGCCACGCCGTGGGCCTTGTTGATGTCGCGCGTCCACACCCCCGCCTGCAGGCCATAGATGCTGGCGTTGGCCTGCTGCACCACATCGGCCGTGTCGGTGAAGCTGAGCACGCTCAACACGGGGCCGAAGATTTCTTCGCGGGCAATCGTCATCTGGTTGGTCACGCCGTCGAAGATGGTGGGCTGCACATAGCAGCCGCCTGTCTCGGTCAGCGCCTGCTTGCCACCGGCCAGCAGCTTGGCCCCTTCGGCTTCGCCCAAGCCGATGTAGCGCAACACGTTGTCCATCTGCACCTTGTCGACGATGGCGCCCATCACCGTGGACTTGTCCAGCGGGTTGGCTGGCTGGAACTTGGGCACCATCGCCAAGGCTTTTTCAAGGAAGGCATCTTTGATGCTTTCTTCCACAAACAGGCGCGAGGGCGCGTTGCAGCTTTCGCCCTGGTTGAAAAAGATGCTGCCCACGGCGGCGGCCACGGCTTTGTCGAGGTTGGGGCAGTCGGCAAACACGATGTTGGGCGACTTGCCGCCCAGCTCGGTCCAGGCGCGCTTCAGGTTGCTTTGCCCGGCCATCACGTGAATCTGCTTGCCCACGCGCGTGCTGCCGGTGAAGGCGATGCAGTCCACGTCCATGTGCAACGCCAGCGGGCTGCCCGCCTCGGGGCCGTAGCCCGGCACCACGTTGAACACGCCGGGCGGTATGCCGGCGGCCAGGGCCAGTTCGGCCAGGCGCAATGCGGTGAGGGGCGATTTTTCGCTGGGTTTCAGCACCACGCTGTTGCCTGCGGCCAGGGCCGGGGCAATCTTCCACGCGGCCATGATCATGGGGTAATTCCACGGCACGATGATGCCCACCACCCCCACCGGCTCGCGGGTGATCAGGGCCAGCCCCGTGCGCGGGGTGGGCGCAATTTCGTCGTACACCTTGTCCACCGCCTCGCCGTACCAGCGGATGCAGTTGGCCGCGCTGTTGACGTCCACACCTTTGGCGTACTGAATGGGTTTGCCCATGTCCAGGGTTTCGGCCAGCGCCAGCTCGTCGGCGTGCGCCAGCAGCTGGTCGGCAAACTTGACCATGACGCGCTTGCGCTGGGCGGGCGCCATGCGGCTCCACTTGCCCGCCTCGAACGCGGCGCGGGCCACGGCCACCGCTGCGTCCACATCGGCCTGGCCACAACGGGCCACCGCCGTGAGCACACGGCCATCCACCGGCGAGATGCAATCAAACGTCTGCCCATCGGCAGCGGCCACACGGTGGCCGTTGATGAGGGCCCGGCCATCGAAGGCGGGCAGTGGCGGGATGGCGGACGTGTCAGCGGTCATGGGCAGGGCTCCGAAGGAAATTGGTTCCATGCTACCCCGCACGAACCCGGCTGGGTACAACCACTTTGACCCAGTGCCTGCGAACCAGTTGCGGCCACCGGGGGCCCTGGTTCAGAGCGCCCTCACCCCCGCAAAGCCGCCGCCATCTCGCGTTCGCGCTTGCGGGTTTGCCGCGCCACCCACACGCTGTAGGCCACGATGACCACCGTCACGGTGGCGATCAGCAGCGTGGCGGCGGCGTAAATGGTGGGGTTGATGCCCCGGCGGGCGTAACCAAAAATGACCTGCGGCAGCGTGTTCACGCCCGGGCCGCTGAGGAATTCGGAAATCACCACGTCGTCAAAACTCAGGGTGAAACTCAGCAGGAAGGCCGCCAGAATGGCCTGGAAAATGTTGGGCAGCGTGATGAGGAAGAACACCTGGTGCGGGCGGGCCCCCAGGTCCATGGCGGCTTCTTCCAGGCGGCGGTCCATTTCCATCAGGCGGCTTTGCACCACCACCATGCCGTAGGCCATGCCCAGCAGCGTGTGGCCCAGGATGATGGTCAGCATGCCGCGCTGCGGCCAGCCCAACGCGTTTTGGGCGCCCACCATCAGCAGCAGCAGCGACATGCCAATGACCACCTCGGGCATGACCAGCGGCGCGTTGACCATGCCGCTGAACACCGTGCGCCCCGCAAACCGGCGGTAGCGCACCAGCACAAACGCGGCAAACGTGCCCAGCACGGCCGACAGCACACCGGTGACGGCCGCCACCTTCAGCGAGAGCCAGAAGCCTTCGACGATTTTGGTGTCGCGCGTCAGCGCCTCGTACCAGCGCAGCGAAAAGCCGGTGAAGTTGGCGTCTTGCCGGGTGTCGTTGAAGCTGAACACCACCATGAACAGCAGCGGCAGGTACAAAAACACAAACACCGCCGCCAGCCAGGCCTTGCCAAAGTGTTTCTCAAGCCAGGTTTTCATGCAAAATACCCTTCCAGCGCTTGATGGATATACATTGTTTGCTATTGCCTTTTGAACCGAAGAGCCGAATGGGCATTGAAGGCTCAAGCCTTGTGCTCGTCCGATTCGCCCGTGTGGTGGTAGTACAGGGCAAGGGGCACCACGATCAGGCCAATCATCACCACCGCCAGCGCAGACGCACGGGGCCAGTTGTTGGCGGTGAACATTTCGTCCCACACGGCGCGGCCGATCATGATGTTTTCAGGCCCGCCCAGCAGGCTGGGAATGACGAACTCGCCCACCGAAGGGATGAACACCAGCATGAACCCGGCCACGATGCCGGCCTTGGACAGCGGCACGGTGATGAGCCAGAACGCCTTGAACGGCGTGGTGCCAAGGTCGTAGGCGGCTTCCAGCAGGCGAAAGTCCATCTTCACCAGGGTGGCGTACAGCGGCAGCACCATGAAGGGCAAATACACATACGTCATGCCCACCAGCATGGAGACGTTGGTGTAGAGCATCTGGATGGGCTCGGCAGTCAGCCCCAGCGCCATCAGCAACTGGTTCAGCACGCCCTGGTCGGCCAGGATGCCTTTCCAGGCGTAGACGCGCAGCAAAAACGAGGTCCAGAACGGCAGCATCACCATCATCAGCAGCGCGGGCCGCACGCTGGCCGGGGAACGCGCAATGAAATACGCAAACGGATAGCCCAGCCCCAGGCACAGCAGGGCGGTGATGAAGGCGTACCACACCGAGCGCAGGTAGGCCTCGATGTAGAGGGTGTGAAACAGTGCGCCGTCTTCCCCGTCTTTGAAGATGCTCCAGTAGTTTTCGTACTTCAGCTTCAGCAAGCCGGTGGTGCTGTCCCAGATGGGCTTGAAGGGGTGGATGTCGTTGCCCATGTCCACAAAGCTGATGTAGACCAGGATGAGAAACGGCATCAGGAAAAACACGACCAGCCAGGTGTAGGGCACACCGATGACGAAGCGTTTGCCCGGCATGGGCAGGGCAGGCACTTGCCCGGCCTGGGCGGAGGGGGTGGACGGTGAAGCGGGGGCGGCAGGGTTCATGGCACGGCTCCCGGGTCAGTCGCGCAGCACCACGGCGTCGGTGTTGTCCCACCAGAAAAACACGTCGTCTTCCCAGGTGATGTCGAGCTGGCTGGTGCGGGTGCCGTTGGGCTCGGTGATTTTCAGGCGGTCGCCGTTGGGCGTGGCCACGATGTAGGTGTTGTACGAGCCGAAGTAGGCAATCTCTTTCACCTTGCCAGTGAACAGGTTGTGGTCCACCGCCGGGCGCTGCTTGGCAATGCTGACCTTTTCGGGGCGCACGGCAATGGCCACCTTCATGCCCAGGCTGCCGCTGACGCCGTGGCCCACCTGCACCTCGCCAATGCGGGTGGTGACGGCGCAGCGGTCGGGCTCGTCCACCGACAACTGGCCGTCCAGCAGGTTCACGTTGCCAATGAAGTCGGCCACGAAGCGGGTGGCCGGGTATTCGTAAATTTCTTTGGGCGTGCCCACCTGCAACACACGGCCCTTGCTCATGACGGCGATGCGGCTGGCCATGGTCATGGCCTCTTCCTGGTCGTGCGTGACCATGACCACCGTCACACCCACTTTTTCAATGATGTTGACCAGCTCAAACTGGGTTTGCTCGCGCAGTTTTTTGTCCAGCGCGCCCAACGGCTCGTCCAGCAGCAGCAGTTTGGGCTTTTTGGCCAGGCTGCGCGCCAGCGCCACCCGCTGCTGTTGCCCGCCCGACAACTGGTGGGGCTTGCGCTTGGCAAAGGTGCCCAGCTGCACCAGGTCCAGCATTTCGTCGGTGCGGCGTTTGATTTCGTCTTTGGGCAAGCCTTCGCGCTTCAGGCCAAAGGCCACGTTCTCCCAAATGTTCAGGTGGGGAAACAGCGCGTAGCTCTGGAACATCATGTTCACCGGGCGCTCGTAGGGTGGCATGCCCACCACGTCTTGGCCGCCCAGCAAAATTTGGCCCGAAGTGGGCTTCTCAAACCCCGCCAGCATGCGCAACAGGGTGGACTTGCCGCAGCCCGAGCTGCCCAGCAGCGCAAAAATTTCACCCTTGCCAATGGACAGGCTCACCTCGTCCACGGCCACCGCTTCGTCGAAGCGTTTGACCAGCTTGATGGTTTCCAGGTACCGCTCGCGGGGCACCTTGTCGGCGGGCTTCAGCGCGGCATGGGGGGCGGGTTTGTCGGCCATGGTGTGGGGGGTCCTTTGGCGGGGCAACAAAAAGGGCTGTTCACACGGTGCGTCGCATGAACAGCCCTGGGGAGTGCCGAATGGGCAACTCAGGTCAGCGGTTGAAGGCTGGGCTCACTTGCCTTTTTTGAAGGCGTTGTAAGCAGTGGCCATGGCTTCGCGGGCTTCGTTGGTGAAGCTGCTGGGCGGGATCATCTTGGGCATGTAATCGGCCGACACAAAAATGGTGCCGTTGCTGGCGATTTCGGGCTTGATTTTGTCCTTCGCCGCCAGGTTGCCGCTGTTGTAGGTCATCTCGTTGGCCATCGCCGCGCCGTTTTCGGGGCGCAGGAAGAAGTCGATGAACGCCAGGGCGTTTTGCGGGTGCTTGGCGTCTTTGGTGATGGCCATGGTGTCGGCAAACATCAGCGCACCGGTGCTGGGCAGCAGGGCCTCGATCACGTCTTTGCTTTTGTTTTCAACGGCGCGGCCCGCCGCGATGTTGATGTCGCCCGCCCAACCGATGGCCACACAGGCCTTGCCACCGGCAATGTCGTCGATCATGGTGCTGCTGAAAATGCGCACGTCTTTGCGCACCTTGGCCAGCATGTCGGTGGCCACTTTGTAGTCGTCCGCGCTGTTGCTGTAAGCGTCTTTGCCCACGTAGTGCAGGGCCACCGGCATGATTTCGGTGGGGGAATCGAGGTAGGCAATGCCGCAGCTCTTGAGCTTGGCGGTGTACTCGGGCTTGAACACCAGGTCCCACGCGTTTTCGGGCATGGCCATGCCTTTGAGGGCTTTTTCAACTTTGGTCTTGTTGATGCCCACGGTGGTGAAGCTCCAGGCCCAGGGCACCAGGTGCTTGTTGTCGGGGTCGGCCTTGGACAGCACCTGCATCACCGCAGGGTCCAGGTTTTTCAGGTTGGCGACCTTGGTTTTGTCCAGCGGCTGAAACAGACCGCCTTCAATTTGGGGCTTGGCAAACACCGAGCCGGGCACCACGATGTCGTAGCCCGTGTTGCCGGCCACCAGTTTGGCGTGCAGGGCTTCGTTGGTTTCAAAGGTGTCGTAGTTGACCTTGATGCCGGTTTCTTTCTCGAACGCGGCGATCATGCCTTCGGGGATGTAGTCGGGCCAGTTGTAGATATTCAACACCTTCTCTTCGGCGGGCGGCGCAGCAGGTGCAGCGGCCACAGGCGCCGGTGCGGGCGCAGCGGCAGGCGCGGGTTCTTCCTTCTTGCCGCAAGACGCCAGCAAAACGGCCGCAGCGGCCAAAGCCAAAACATGCTTGTTCATGGTGCACTTCACTCCAGAAATTGAAGACAAAAGGGTTGAAACCTGTTGAAAAAAGCCGAGCAAGAATCGGGCCGAATGATTGTAGTCAGGGTGCAGATGTGGCACATCAAACGGTTTCCACCTCAAACCCCACGATGTTGCGGCTGTCTTTGCTGAACTCCACCCCCACCAGGTGAATGGGCTCGCCCCGGGCACGGTATTTGTCGGCGTAACGCATGTCTTTGATCTGCTGCAGCGCACGCCCCTCGGGTACCAGCTCCACCACCTTGAACTCAAACACGAACACCTGGGCGTTGAACAGCACCGCCATGTCAATGCGGCCTTTGTTGGTGGTGTCTTCCAGCCGGATGTCCAGCCCCAGCGCGGCAAAGTGGCTGTAAAAAATGCTGGCCCAGTAGCCTTCAAACTGGGCAATCGGGCTGTTGCGGTACCAGTCGTGCGGGATGCTGGCAAAAAAGGCGTGGAACAGGATTTGCAGGCCCGCGAAGTCCCGCGCCTCCAACAGCCGGTACAGGCGCCCAATGTGCGGGCCTGGAATGGAGGGGTTGCCCACCAAGTGCTGCAACAAGCTGTCGTTCAAGCTGGCCTGCACCTCCAGGTTGGGGTACTTGAGGGTGACCTCCATGCGCCCCGGTATTTGCCAGACCGAACCGATGGTGAGGTAGCCGGCCTGGAACATGAGCGCCTCGGGCGGGATGTGGTCCACGTCGAAGGTGGACAGCAGCGCCTCGGCGGCCACCAGGCGGCCGATGTCGGGCGTGAAGGTTTGGGCCTTGGCCAGCAGGTTGATCAGAAACGTGGGGGTGCCGGTCTCGAACCAGTAGGGCTTGAATTCGCGGTTGCGAAACAGCAGCAGCAGGTCAAACGGGTTGTAAACGCTCTCGCCCAGCCAGTTGTAGCCGTTGTACCAGCGCCGCACGTCTTCACGATCCAGCCCCGGCAGCTCGGGCGCAAACACGGCGTCCACGTCGGTGTCGGTGTAGCCGCAAATGGCGCTGTAGCGGGCGTTGAGGGTGATGTCTTCCAGGTGGTTGAGCCCCGAGAACAAGCTCACCTTGCTGAACTTGCTCACACCGGTGATGAACACAAAGCGCAGGTGTTCGTCGGCGTCTTTGAGCACGCTGTAAAAATCCTTCAGCCCCTCGCGCATCTCCAGTGCCACCGCGCTGTCGGTGATGTTGTCGAGTATGGGTTTGTCGTATTCGTCCACCAGCACCACGGCGGTTTGGCCGGTTTGGTGGTGCACACGCACGAGCAAATCGGCCAGGCGGCTGCGTGCATCGGGAAACTGGGCAGGCAGGCCAAACTGGGTTTCGTGCTCATGCAGCTTCTGGTGCAACACGGCATCCAGGTCCGCCCGGTTTTTAAGCACGCCCCCACCAAAGCTGATGCGAATGACCGGGTGCGTGTGTGCCCAGTCCCAACTCCCATCGGCGGCCAACCCCTTGAACAATGCCCGTTTGCCTTCAAACAACTGTTTGAGCGTGTCCAGAAACAGGCTTTTGCCGAACCGGCGCGGGCGGCTCAAAAAGTAGCAATTGCCCGTTTGCGCCAGGTCAACCGCATAGCCGGTTTTGTCCACGTAGTAGTGCTCATCTCCGTCGCGCAACTTGGCAAAGGTTTGAATACCGATGGGCAGCTTTTTGCGGGCAAGGTTGGCTTGGGCGGTCATGGTTTCATTTTGACAGGGCAGACATGGCGTTCAACCCCAATGCCCGGCCGCTTGCAGCTCGTCCAGCGTCAAGTCCAGCACCCGGCGGATCAGGCCCAGCATCTCGTCGATTTGCGTGTGGGTCATGGTCAGCGGCGGGGCAATGATCATGCGGTCACCCACGGCGCGCATGATGAGCCCGTTTTTGAAGCAATGCGCCCGGCACTTCATGCCCACGGCCAGGTCTTCGGGGAACAGCTGCATGCGACCGTCGGCCCCCTTTGTTTTGCTTTTCACCAGCACCAGGCCAGCCACAAAACCGCAGGTTTCGGCCACGCCCACCAGCGGGTGGTCGGCCAGCTCGGCATAGCGTTGGGCCAGGTAGGGGCCGATGTCGTCTTTCACGCGGCCGGGCAGGTTCTCGCGTTCCATCAGCTCGATGTTGGCCAGCGCCACCGCGCAGGCCACGGGGTGGCCGCTGTAGGTGTAGCCGTGGTTGAACTCGCCGCCCTGCTCGATCAGCACCTGGGCCACGCGGTTGCCCACCATCACGCCGCCCAGCGGGATGTAGCCGCTGGTCACGGCCTTGGCAAACGTGACCAGGTCGGGCTTGTAGCCGAACTTTTCATAGGCAAACCAGTGGCCCAGGCGGCCAAAGGCGCAAATGACCTCGTCGCTCACCAGCAAGATGCCGTATTTGTCGACGATGCGCTGGATTTCGGGCCAATACGTGTCGGGCGGGATGATGACGCCGCCTGCACCCTGCACCGGCTCGGCAATGAAGGCCGCCACCTTGTCGGCACCCAGTTCCAGAATTTTGGCCTCCAGCCAGCCTGCGGCGCGCACGCCGAACTCGGCCGCCGTTTCGCCCGGCAGGCCTGCTTCAAAAAAGTAAGGCTGGCCGATGTGGGTGATGTTGGGAATGGGCAAATCGCCCTGCGCGTGCATGCCGCTCATGCCACCCAGCGACGCGCCCGCCATGGTGCTGCCGTGGTACGCGTTGTGCCGGCTGATGATGACCTTGCGCTGCGGCTGGCCCAGCAAATCCCAGTAACGGCGCACCATGCGCACGTTGGAGTCGTTGCTTTCGCTGCCGCTGCTGCTGTAAAAAACATGCTCAAAGCTCCGGCCATCCACCGTGGGCGCAAGAGACGCCAGCTTGGTCGCCAACTGCACCGCTGGCACGTTGGTGGTTTGGAAAAAGCTGTTGTAAAACGGCAGCTTCATCATCTGGGCCTGAGCGGCATCGGCCAACTCTTTTCGGCCGTAGCCCGCGTTCACGCACCACAGGCCACTCATGCCGTCGAGCATGCGCTGGCCTTCGCTGTCCCAGATGTAAATGCCTTCGGCCCGGTCAATCACCCGCGCACCGCGCGTGGCCAGGTCGCCGTGGTCGGTGAAGGGGTGGATGAAGTGGGCGCTGTCCAGGGCTTGAATCTCGCGCGTGTTCAGGGGTGCGTTCATGGCTGTTTTCTCAATCAAAAATGGCTCTGGCGCTTTTCTGTGTTCAACAGTTTGCTATTGAATACAGAAGTCAAAATCACACGTGCAGCAGCAGGTGCTCGCGTTCCCAGGGTGAAATCACCTTCATGAACTCGGCGTACTCCAGCTCTTTGATCTCGGTGTAGATGGTGATGAACTCGTGGCCCAACACGTCGTGCAGGTCGGTTTCCTTGCGCAGCATGTCCAGCGCCTCACCCAAGCTGCGGGGCAGCGAATAGGGGGCAAGGTAGGCATCGCCCTTCATTTCGGGTTTGGGCTTGATCTTGTTTTTCAGGCCCAGATAACCACAGGCCAGCGTCATGGCCATGGCCACGTAGGGGTTGGCGTCGGCACCGATCACGCGGTTTTCCACCCGGCGCGCCTGCGGGGGCGAAATGGGCGAGCGGATGCCCACCGTGCGGTTGTCGTAGCCCCACTCAATGTTGATGGGCGCGGCGGTGTGGCGGCTCAGGCGGCGGTAGCTGTTCACATACGGTGCGGCCAGCGCCATGGCGGCGGGCACGTAGCGCTGCAAGCCGCCGATGTAATGGAAAAACGCCTCGGACGGCGACCCGTCTTCGTTGCTGAAAATGTTTTTGCCCGTTTCCTTGCTCACGATGCTCTGGTGCACGTGCATGGCGCTGCCCGGCTCGCCCGCAATGGGTTTGGCCATGAAGGTGGCGTACATGTCGTGGCGCAGCGCGGCCTCGCGCACGGTGCGTTTGAAGAAAAACACCTCGTCGGCCAAGCCCAGCGGGTGGGCGTGGAAGAAGTTGATTTCCATCTGCCCGGCGCCAATTTCGTGGATCAGCGTGTCCACGTTCAGCTCCATCTTGTCGCAGTAGTCGTAGATTTCTTCAAACAGCGGGTCGAACTCGTTCACCGCGTCAATGCTGTAGGCCTGGCGCGAGGTTTCGGCCCGGCCGCTGCGGCCAATGGGCGGCTTCAGCGGCACGTTGGGGTCGGTGTTGCGGGCGGTCAGGTAGAACTCCAACTCTGGCGCCACCACGGGCTCCAAGCCTTCGGCTTCGTACAGCTCGCACACGCGGCGCAGCACGCTGCGGGGGGCAAAGGGCACCAGCTTGCCCGCGTTGTCAAAACAGTCGTGAATCACCTGCGCCGTGGGGTCGGTGGCCCAGGGCACGATGCGCACGGTGCTGGGGTCGGGCCGCAGCTGCATGTCTTTGTCGGTGGGGTCCACCACGTCGTAGTAGGGGCCACTTTCAGGGAATTCACCCGTCACGCCCATGCCCACGATGGCTTGGGGCAAACGCATGCCCCGGTCTTCGGTGAACTTGCCACGCGGCAAAATTTTGCCCCGGGCCACACCGGTCAGGTCGGGCACCAGGCATTCCACCTCGGTCACGCGGCGGGCGTTGAGCCAGTGTTCCAGGTCGTTGAAAGTCAGGTTGGTTTTGGCGGCTGTCATACAAAGCAAAAGAAGTTGAGACGCAAGAAAAACGGGGGCGGTGCGTCAGCTTCCTTTGGGCCTCCCACGGCGGCGGGTCTCGCAGGCCTCGCCAAAGGCCTTGAAGATGGCGGTGTAAAACGGGTTTTCCCAGCAGCGCCACTCGGGGTGCCACTGCATGGCCACCGCGAACGCTCGGGCGCCTTCGATTTCAAACGACTCCACCAGCCCGTCGGGCGCGTGGGCCAAGGCCCGCAAGCCGGGGGCCAACCGGTTCACGCCCTGGCCGTGCAACGAGTTCACCTGTGCCGTGGTGCCCCCCGCCCAGGTGGCCAGGCAACTGCCGGGCACGATGTTGATGGGGTGCACGGGCGCGTATTGCACCTCGGGCGGCTCGGTGGGCGGGTCTCGGTGGTCCATCATGCCGGGCACCACCTGCACTTGCTGGTGCAGGCTGCCGCCCAAGGCCACGTTGATTTCCTGGTAACCCCGGCAAATGCCCAGCAGTGGCACGCCCTGGGCCACACACGCCTTGATCAGCGCCAGCGTCAGGCCGTCGCGCTCGGGGTCCAGCGGCAGGCTGGGGTCGGCCACGGGTTCGTCGAAATGGCTGGGGTGCACGTTGGACGGGGAGCCGGTCAGCATCACCCCATCGACCAACGCCAGCAGCGCTGGGATCTGGCTGGCCTGCGCCAGCGGGAACATGACCGGCTGGGCGGCTGCCCCCACTTTCACGGCACGGGCGTATTTGTCGCCCAGCACCAGGTAAGGCATGCGGTGCAGGTCGTCACCCAGCAGGCGGTGGTCGGCGGGCAGCCACACCAGAGGGGGGACCGATGGAACGGAAGGCTCATCCATGCACAAAACTCCTGTGTTCGCACCCATTGTGCCCGCTGAATTGGCTGGGCAATGGCTCCATTCGTGGCACCATGGGGGTACCACTTGCCCCCGTCATCGGCCCCCATGCTGTCTGAGTTTTTGCTGGCCGAACTGGCCCGCCTGTCGTCCCCCGACAGCCCCACCGCCCACACCCCCCTGCCGCTGAACCGGCAGCTGTACGAGGCCCTGCGCCGCGCCATGCTCGACGGCAAACTGGGTGCGGGCGAACGCCTGCCTTCCAGCCGCGACCTGGCGCAAGACCTGGGCCTGTCGCGCAACACCGTCATGGCCGCCATTGGCCAGCTCACGGTGGAGGGCTACCTGGTCAGCCAGGTGGGCAGCGGCACCTTTGTGGCCGATAGCGTGCCCACGGCACCGCCCCACCGCCTGCGCCAAAGGCAGGGCGCTGCCACCACCGTCACCAGCCGCAGCCTATCTGCCCGGGGCAACGCACTGGCCCACAGCTTCAACGCCAGCCAACTGGAAGTGCAACCTTTCACCCCCGGCCCGGCGGACTTCAGCGCCTTCCCCGTGGCGTTGTGGCAGCGGCTGCAAAACAAGCACTGGCGCCACACCCGGCCCGACATGCTCGACTACAACGACTGCGGCGGCCACGGCCCGCTGCGCCGCGCGGTGGCCGACTACCTGCGTGTGTTCCGCAGCGTGCAACTGGCACCCGACCAGGTCATCATCACCAGCGGCACCCAACAGTCGCTGGAGCTGTGCGCCCAGCTGCTGGCCGACCACGGCGACACCGTGTGGGTGGAAGACCCGGCCTACTGGGGCGCGGTCAAGGCCTTCATGGCCACCGGCTTGGCCCTGCACCCCGTGCCGGTGGACAGCGAGGGCATTGCCCCGCAAGCCCACGACCACACCCACCCGCCCCGGTTGGTGTACGTGACACCCTCGCACCAATACCCCACCGGCGCGGTGATGAGCCTGGCCCGCCGCCAGGCCCTGCTGCAAGCCGCCCGCCAGCACAACGCCTGGGTGCTGGAAGACGACTACGACAGCGAATTCCGCTTCAGCGGCCCGCCCGTGTCGTCACTGCAAGGGCTGGATGCCGACGGCCGCGTGCTGTACATGGGCACGTTTTCCAAAGTGCTGTACCCGGGGCTGAAGCTGGGCTACCTGGTGGTGCCCGAAGCGCTGGTGGCCGCGTTCAAGCAAGCCCACTACGACCTGAACCGCCCCGGCCAAATGCCCCTGCAAGCCGCCCTGGCCGAATTCATTGAAATGGGCCACTTTGCCGGGGCGCTGCGCAAAGCCCGCCAGGCCTACGCCGAGCGGCGGCGGGCGCTGGTGGCCGCTTTGCAACCGGTGCTGGGCCCACCGAATGGCCCGTGGCTGGCCGGGGCCGAACAAGGCCTGCACCTGTGTCTGCGCCTGCCACCCGACACAGACGACCGCGCGCTGGCGTTGCAAGCCGCCCAACTGAACCTGACCGTGCGGCCCCTGTCGGCCTATTGCCTGGCCCGCACCGATGTGCGGGGGCTGGTGGTGGGGTATGGGTATGCGCCGCTGGACGGCATCCAGCGGCATGGGCCGGGGTTGGTGGCGTTGTTGACGGCGCACCTGCGATGAGTGCGCACCCAGCCTCAACCGGCCAGCGGTTTGGGTGCCTCAAACGTCCGCAACACAGGGCAGTTCAGCACCACATCGGTCACGGCCACTTCCACCTCACCCGCGTCTTCGGCCTGCAAAACCGCTTCTTCTGACCTCAGTTCACGCACGCGGGCGTTGGGCTTCCATGTGACGGCCACCATGCGCCACA
Source organism: Burkholderiaceae bacterium (assembly GCA_049653005.1). Lineage (GTDB taxonomy): Bacteria > Pseudomonadota > Gammaproteobacteria > Burkholderiales > Burkholderiaceae_C > UBA2334. Next base: position 28,258 of record JBASFL010000055.1, read on the forward strand.
AAGGGCTGTAGGCACGGTCGGTGTTGTGGGGGCCCGCCGGTTGCGGGGCCGATTGGAAGACCGGTATTTGTTCTTTGCCCGGAAACGCATACACGCGCTCCAGCAACGATTTGGCCCCTGGCGTTTTGACCAGCGCATCGGCCAACCGGGGCACGTGGTTCACACCCTGGTCGCGTGCCACCGCCGCGTCTGACACATCGGTGGTGATGTATTCCACCTTGCGGCCTTCCACCCAGGCCACCCGAATGACAAAAGCCACTTCACCGGTGGTTTGCAAACGGGGTGCGCCACCGCAGGCGGTGAGCAAACACACCGCGCCCGTGGCGGCCATCCATGTGCGGCGGGAAATGTTGGCGTGTGGATGGGACATTGATCACCTCGTGTGTGTGGATAGGTTGGAAACAGTGAATCAGCCCAATGCGTCTTTCAGGCGGTGCCACATCATGCCCAGCGCCAGCGTGGGCGTGCGCAGCAGCGGGCCACCGGGGAAGTCGCGGTGTTGCAGGCGGGCGAACAGGTCGAAGCGTTCACTGTCACCCGCCACCGCGTCGGCCACCAGTTGGCCGGCCAGGGCCGTCAGGGCCACACCGTGGCCGCTGAAGCCTTGCAAGTAATAGACGTTGGGGCCGATGCGGCCAAAGTCGGGGGCGCGGTTCAGGCTGATGTCCACAAAGCCGCCCCACACAAAATCAACCCCCACTTTTTGCAGCGCCGGAAACACCTGCACCATGCGCTGGCGCATGTTTTCTTTCAGATTTTGGGGCGTTTGGGTGGTGTAGCTCACACGCCCGCCAAACAGCAACCGGTGGTCGGCGCTGAGGCGGAAATAGTCCAGCACAAAGTTGTTGTCGCACACGGCCGCGTTGCTGGGTATCAGGCGGGCGCACAGCTCGGGTGGCAAAGGCTGGGTGCCGATGATGTAGGTGCCCACGGGCATGGTACGCGCCGCAATTTCGGGCGCCACCTGGGGGCCAAATTCGGGCAGGGTGCAGTTGCCCGCCAGCACCACCCGGGCCGCACGCACCTCGCCCCGGGCGGTGCGCAGCACCACCTGTGTGCCCGGCTGCAGGCTGGTCACCGGCGAGTGTTCGAACAGTTGCACCCCCAGCCCCTGTGCCGCGCGGGCCAGGCCCATGCCGTATTTGAGGGGGTGCAGGTGGCCCGACGTGGTTTCAAACGCGGCCGCCTGGTACCGCGGGCTGTCGATGAAACGGGCCACGTCGGCCCCGGTGACCACCTCGGTTTTGAAACCGTAGCGGCGCTCGGTGTCGGCCGCGTCGGCCAACAGGGTACGGGCTTTGGTTTTGGAATCGGCCACAGTCAAGTAACCGTTCACCCGGTCGCAGGTGATGTGGAAGCGGGCGATGTGCCCGTCCAGCACGCGAATGGCCTCCAGCGACATATCCCACGCCCGCTGGGCATCGGCCTGCCCCAGCTGGGCTTCAAACGGGCCCTGGCCACTGGCGTAGCCAACGATGGCCTGGCCCCCGTTGCGGCCCGAGGCACCGCTGCACACGCGGTCGGCCTCCAACAACGCCACGCGGTAACCCCGCTGGCGCAACTCGATGGCGGTGCACAGCCCGGCATAGCCGCCGCCCACCACGGCCACGTCGGTGCGCAGCGTGCCTTCCAGCGGGGTCCAGCCGGGGCCCCGGTTCACGCTGGCCTCGTAGTAGCTGGTTTGGTTGAGTTGGGTGTCCGAGGCCAGCAGCCCACTCATGGGTGCGATCCAGACAAACGCCGCTTGGGAAACATTTCAATCGCCTGCTGCGGCTGGGCCGACAGGTGTTTGGCCGTTTGCCCGCTCAGGTAGGTCCACACGGCGGTGGCGGCGGCGTTGGTGGTCAGCTCGGCGTGGTCGTAGGCGGGGGCCACTTCCACACAGTCCATGGCCACGGTGTTGAGCGGGGCCAGGCCTTCCATGAAGGTGAGCAGCTGGCTGCTGGAAAGGCCACCGGGCTCGGGCGTGCCAGTGCCGGGCGCAAAGGCGGGGTCGAGCACGTCAATGTCCAGCGTCAGGTAACACGGCCGGTGGCCAATGCGCTGGTGAATGGCGGCAATCACATCGGCCAGGCCTTCGCCGTCTTTGCCGCGCAACTGGCGGGCGGTGTAAATCAGGCCACCCATGTCTTGCACGTATTCGCGGGCTTCGCGCACACCGCTGGAGCGCAGGCCAATTTGCACCGTGTGGCTGGCGCTCACCAGGTCTTCGCGGATGGCTTCATACGTCCAGGTGCCGTGGCCCGAGGGCTCACCGAAGTGGTCGGTCCAGGTGTCGCAATGGGCATCGAAGTGCACCAGGGCCAGCGGCTCGCCGTTGCCAAACCGCTCTTTGGCCGCGCGCAGCAAGGCCAGGGTGACGGAATGGTCGCCGCCCAGAAACACGGTGTGGTGTTGCGCCATCAGCGCGGCGGCCTGGCGCTCGATGTGGGCACGCACCTCGGGCAAGGGCGAGGCGTTGGGCAGGCGCATGTCGCCCGCGTCGGCCACATGGGCCAGGGGCGACACGTTGAACAGCGGGTGAATGCCGTCGCACAGCATCAAGCTGGCGGTCCGGATGGCCTGGGGCCCGAAGCGGGCACCGGGCCGGTTGGTCACCGCGCCGTCAAACGGCACACCGGCCAGCACAAAGGGCGTGTGCGGGCGTTCGTGCAACGGGGCGGCACCCAAAAAACGGTTGCTGTGGTTGGCGTAGGCAAAGTCACCCAGGCTCATGGGGATTTCTCCTTCAAATACCGGTCAAGTGGTTGCACACCTTAGCGCTTTCAAGGCCTGTGCAAGGGGCCAATTGCACTCAGGCGGGCACAGCCAGGGGCTTCTGGCGCCAGGCCAACAGGGCCCCCAGCCACAGCGCCAGGGCCGAGCACAACAGGCCACGGGCCAAGCCGCCGGGGCCATCGGCGATCCAGCCCACGGCAGAGGGCCCAAAAATCTGGCCCACCGCAAACACGATGGTGAACGCACTGATGCCCGCGGGCCACTGCGCCACCGGTAGGTTGTGCCGTACCAGCGCGGTGGTGGACGCCACCACCGACAAAAACACCCCGCCAAACATCACACCCGACAGCAGCAGCAGCGGCCAGGCGGTGGTGACCGCGGGCAACACCGTGGCCACCCCCAGCAAGGCATTGAGCAGCGCCAGCGCGCCCCCGCCCTTGGCGCGGTCCAGCAAACCCGCCCACAGGCGGCCCGAGGCCACCACCGCCGCCCCCAGCAGGGCATAGAACAGCGTGATGTCGGCCGGGGCCACGCCCTGGTCGCGCAACAAGGCAATCACAAACGTCATGTAACCGATGTAGCCCACCCCAAAACAGGCGTAACCCGCCATGGCAAACCCCAGGCGGCGCACCCAGTGCCCGGTGGTGTGGGTGTCTGCGGGGGGTTGGGGTGGCAAAACGGTGGCTGGAATGCCGATTTTTTTGGTAACTGAAGAGCCAATACCATCAAGCGCTGGGGCCTCTTTTTGATTGAAAAAACGCGCGGGCCACACCAGCGCCGCCGTGGCCAACACACAGGCCAGCGCCAGCCACCACCACGCCCAGGCCCAGCCGTGGGGTTCGTGGCTGTGGGCAGCCAGCACACCGGGCACGGCCAGGGCCGACAACACAATGCCCCAGCCCACACCGCCGTACACCACGCCCAGCATCAGCCCGCTGCGGGTGGGGTACCACTGGCCCAGGCGCGCCGCCAGCAGGCCACAGGCCACAAACACCCAGGCACTGGTGACACCGGCCAACAAGCGCTGTGCCAACAAAGGCGTGGCGTGTGTGAAAAATCCGCTGCCAGCCATGAACACACTGGCCAACAGCGACATGCCCACCAGGACGCGCGGCACACCGGCGCGCCGCATCAGCCACGGGGCACTCAGTGCACCCACCAGGTACCCGGCGGCGTTTGCCGTGTTCATGGCACCGGCCAAGGTGTAGCTCCAGCCCAAATCCGCCCGCATGGGTGGCAACAACAGGCCATAGGCAAACCGCGTGATGCCCAGCGACACCGCAGCGCCCAAAGACAGCACCACGGCCACGGCCAAACCCTGAAACACAGGGGAAACCACCGGCGAAACGCGAGAACCCATGCTTTTTCTCTCTTACCTATATCTTCTATTTCAAATTAGCAGTAGTAGTAGAAGGGCGCGGTTTTCGGTGGACAACCGTGTTTTTGCTTGGCGTGACAAGCACTTACCGCACGTCCAATGGTGTGGCCAAGTGCGCTTTTCTGCTGTCGCGTCGGCATGAACAACTGTTGAGTTGCCCACAGACCTGTGGATAACGTATGGGTTGTGCCAATTTTGTACACAGGGTTGTGCAAAACCGCTTTTGGGGGTTCAGTCGGGCCGCCAGCGTTTCAGCAGCAGGGCGTTGCTCACCATCGTGACCGAGCTGAACGCCATGGCTGCCCCAGCCAACATGGGGTTCAAATAGCCCAGCGCTGCCAGCGGAATGCCCGCCACGTTGTAGGCAAAGGCCCAAAACAGGTTCTGCCGGATCTTGGCCACCGTGCGGCGTGAAATGTCCAGCGCCTGCGCCACCAGGGCAGGGTCGCCGCGCATGAGGGTGATGCCGGCGGCGTGCATGGCCACGTCTGACCCACCTGTGCCGTTGCCGGTGTGTGGGTTGCTCATGGCCATGCCCACGTCGGCGGCGGCCAGGGCGGGGGCGTCGTTGATGCCGTCGCCCACCATGCAAACAGTGTGGCGGCCTTGTTTCAGCGCCTTCACGTGGGCGGCCTTGTCGCCGGGCAACACTTCGGCCAGCACTTCACCCACACCTTCCATGGTGCTTTCCAGCAGGTGGGGGTTGAAACCCAGGCGTTGGGCCATGGCTTGGGCGGCCCCGGCGTTGTCGCCGGAAATCATCACCACTTTGATGCCCCGCGCTTTCAAACGGCGGATGGCGTCGGCCGCGCCGGGTTTGGGCTCGTCACCAAAGGCCAGCAGCGCCAACACCTGGGGGCCCACGGCCAGGGCCGAGACGGTGGCACCCGCCTGTTGCAGTTGCAGGGCTTGCACTTGCAAGCTGCCCAGGCCCAGGCCGAGTTCGGCCATCCAGCGCAAGCTGCCCAGGCGCACGGGCAGTGCCTGTCCGCCGTCCAGCAGGCCCATGGGCATCAGGGCCTGGGTGCCCCGGCCGGGCACGTTGGTGGTGTCCACCAAACCGGGCAGGGGTGTGGTGTCGGCCACGGGCGGTGCTGCCGCTGCGGCCACCCGCACCGCGTGGGCCAGGGGGTGTTCGCTGTCGGCCAGCAAGCGGGCGGCCAGGGCCAGGGTGGGCGGTGTGTCCACACCGGGGGCGGGCACCAGTTCGGTCAACACCGGTTGGCCTTGGGTGAGGGTGCCGGTTTTGTCGAAAGCCACCACGTCCACACGGTGCGCCAGCTCCAGGGCCACCGCGTCTTTGATCAAAATGCCGTGCTGTGCCGCCACCCCGGTCCCCGCCATGATGGCGGCGGGTGTGGCCAGCCCCAGTGCGCAGGGGCAGGCAATCACCAGCACGGCCACGGCGTTCAGCAGGGCCTGTTCGGTGCTGGCCCCGTGCGCCAGCCAGCCCACCCAGGTGAACACGGCAATGGCCAGCACCACGGGCACAAACACGGCGGCCACTTTGTCCACCAGGCGCTGCACGGGGGCTTTGCCAGTTTGGGCGTCTTGCACCAGCGCAATGATGCGGTGCAGTGTGCTGTGGGTGCCCGCTGCGGTCACGGCCACTTGCACCACACCGTCGCCGTTCAGGCTGCCACCGGTCACGGCATCGCCCACGCCTTTGGCGACCGGCATGCTTTCGCCGGTCAGCATGGATTCGTCGGCCTGGGTGTGGCCCTCGGTCACGCGGCCATCGGCCGGGAAACGCTCGCCCGCCCGCACCAGCACGGTGTCACCGGGCAGCAGCTCGGCCACGGGCAGGTCCACGGCTTCGGTGCGACGCACGCCGTCGGGCAGCAGGTGGGCCACTTCGGGGCGCAGGCTTTGCAAGGCACGGATGGCGCTGGTGGTTTGCCGTTTGGCCCGGGCTTCCAGCCACTTGCCCAACAGCACCAGGGTGATGACCACCGCCGAGCCCTCAAAGTACAGGTGCACCATTTCGCCGGGTTCAGCCTTCCACCAAATCCAGGTGGACAAGGCCCAGCCCGCCGTGGTGCCGATGGACACCAGCAGTTCCATGTTGCCGGTTCGGTTTTTCAGGGCGTGCCAGGCCGAGCGGTAAAACACCGCACCCAGCCCAAACTGCACAGGCGTGGCCAGCGCGAATTGCAGCCAGGCGGGCAGCATCCAGTGTTTGCCCGCCAGGTCGCCCAGCATGGGCAACACCAGGGGGGCTGACAGCAGCAAACCCAGCAGCACGGGCCACACATCGGTGCGAATGCCCAGCCGGGTGGGGGGGTTGGCATCGGCATCAGGGGCGTCTGTCGCACGGGGCTCGTAGCCCGCGTCGCGCACGCTGCGGGCCACGCGGGCGGGCAGGTCGGCCCATTCGGCGGGGGGCACAGCACCCGCTTTCCATGTGACGCGGGCAGATTCGGTGGCCAGGTTGACCGTGGCCTCTGCCACACCGGGCAGTTTTTTCAGCACCCGTTCCACGCGGCCGACACACGAGGCACACGTCATGCCACCCACCCCCACGTCGCACGCAGGTGGGGTGGTGTCGGGAGCGGTGTCTGTTTCAAAATGGGGGTTCATAACCACCAGATTAACCCCCTTGAAAGGCTTTCACCATGTCCGATGCCACCACCCACACCTTCACCGTCACCGGCATGACCTGTGGCCACTGCGAAAAAGCCGTGGTGCAAGCCGTGAAACAGCTTGACCCCCAGGCCCAGGTGACCGCCGACCGCACCCAAAACAAAGTGGATGTGCACAGCAGCCAACCCCGTGAAGCCCTGGCCGCCGCCATCACCGAAGAAGGCTACACCGTGATGTGAAACGGCTACTTGCCAAAACTTTACACAGCCTCACACCCCAGCCAAGGCCGCGTTACACACGGGGTTCAAAGTTCAGCCATCCCACAACGGCACTGGCCGCTGACACAGGGACGGTGGCAGACGCACTGCCTGGTTTCACTTTGAAAGAACGACCATGAACAAACTGACCCAACGCCTTTTTGCCGCCTCGGCCGCTGTTTTGCTGGCCGGTGCCTCGGTCACGGCCATGGCCCGTGGCCCCGGTGGCTGTGACGAAGGGCACAGCGGCCCCCGCGCTGAAAAAATGCAACAACACATGGCCGACAAAATGGCCAAACGCGAAGCGGACTTGAAAGCCGCGCTGAAACTGACCGCTGCGCAAGAAGCCGCTTGGGGCACCTTCACCAGTGCCATGAAGCCCCCGGCCATGGACGGCAAAAACCGCCCCAACCGCGAAGACATGGCCCAACTGACCACGCCCCAACGACTGGAAAAAATGCAGGCCCTGAAAGCCGAACGCGACGCCCACATGGCCAAACGCATGGAAGCCACCAAAGCGTTCTATGCCGCGCTGACGCCCGAGCAGCAAAAAGTGTTCGACGCACAGGCCCATGGCAAAGGTGGGCACGGCCATGGCGGCCGAGGCATGAACCACGGTTAAACACCGCTTTCAAACCACATACCCGGCTTTGGCCGGGTTTTTTTTCGCCTGTTGCCCCCTAGTCCTTCTTTAAAACTTACCCACAACTCTGTGCATAAGTTTTTAACAACACATGGCTTATCCACAGGCGAAAGGCAAACCCCCAGTTTGTCCACTTTCCGGGTGCAGCAGGCACAGGCCTTCAACCACAGCTTTCAAAAGACCACAGTACGTTGATTTGAAAAGGGTTTGGGCACTTGTCCACAGCACAGGCGGCCCTCTACTACTACTGCTATTCAAATATAGAAGTTATAGAAGATAAGAACAACCCAACCCCTTCACGCCGCATCTGGGGCACGCAACACGGTGTGACAGGCCCCTGGCGCGTAAAATTCGCTTCTTTTTTCCGGGTGTTTGTGCGCATGACAGCTGCCTCGACGACTGGCCAATCTGTGGGCAAACCCACCGCGTTTGAAATCAAGAGCGCCAACCTGCCCTTGGTGGCCTTGTTGCTCAAAACCACCGACATGGGCCTGCTTGCCCGCGAGTGGGACGCCCAATACAGCAGCACCCCCGGTTTTTTCGACCAAGACCCCTTGGTAGTGGACCTTCACGCCCTCGGCGAAGACGCCGGGGCGGTTGATTTCAAACAGCTGCTGGCGCTGTTGCGCGCCCACGCGGTGTGCCCCATTGCCGTCAAAGGGGGCAACCCTGCCCACATGAAAGCCGCGCTCAAAGCAGGCCTGGTGGCCGCGCCCGATGTGGTGCTGCAACGCCTGGCGGCCGCACCAGCCCCCGAAGCGGCGCCCCCACCCGCCCCCGCAGTGTTCCCTGCAGCAGCCCCACAGCCCAGCCCAGAGGCCATGGTGATCGACCGCCCTCTGCGTTCGGGCCAGCAGGTGTATGCCCGGGGACGCGACCTGGTGGTGCTGGCCATGGTCAACCCCGGTGCCGAGGTGATTGCCGACGGCCATGTGCACGTGTACGCCCCTTTGCGCGGCAAAGCCATGGCCGGGGCACGGGGCAACGGCGACGCACGCATATTTGCCCTCAGCATGGAGCCCGAGCTGGTGTCCATTGCCGGCATTTACCGCACCAGCGATGTGCCCTTGCCCGCCGACATTGCAGGCAAACCCGCCATGGTGCGGCTGGCCAGTGGCCCCGATGGCGACAAACTGCTGCTGGAGGCCATGCGTGCCTGAGCTTGCGGCTTTTTAAAGAAACCCCTTCCAAACAAGGCAGAATCCCTGCCAACTTCTGCCAAAAACCCGCGAACCCTCAGCCCGTTTGACCTGTTTTTGGCCTGCATTCATTCTTCAAGGACTCATTTCCATGGCAAAAATCGTTGTGGTCACTTCCGGCAAGGGCGGCGTGGGCAAAACCACCACCAGCGCCAGTTTTGCGTCGGGCTTGGCGTTGCGCGGCTTCAAAACCGCCGTCATCGACTTTGACGTGGGCCTGCGCAACCTTGACCTCATCATGGGTTGCGAGCGCCGCGTGGTGTACGACCTGATCAACGTCATCCATGGCGAAGCCAACCTGAACCAGGCGCTCATCAAAGACAAACAGTGCGACAACCTGTTTGTGCTGGCCGCCAGCCAGACCCGCGACAAAGACGCGCTCACCCAAGACGGGGTGGAAAAAGTGCTGGCCGATCTGGCGGGCATGGGTTTTGACTACATCGTGTGCGATTCGCCCGCAGGCATCGAAACCGGTGCGCTCATGGCCATGCACTTTGCCGACGAAGCCCTGGTGGTGACCAACCCCGAGGTGTCCAGCGTGCGCGACTCGGACCGCATCTTGGGCATGCTGGGCAGCAAAACCAAACGGGCCATTGACGGGGCAGACCCCATCAAAGAGCACCTGCTCATCACCCGTTACAACCCCGCCCGCGTGCAAGACGGCCACATGCTGTCGCTGGAAGACATCCAGGACATCTTGCGCATCAAGCTCATTGGCGTGATTCCCGAAAGCGAAAGCGTGTTGCAGGCCTCCAACCAGGGCACGCCCGCGGTGCACCTGGAAGGCAGCGACGTGTCAGAGGCCTACAAAGACGTGGTGGCCCGCTTCCTGGGCGAAGACAAGCCCCTGCGCTTCATCGAAGCCGAAAAACCCGGTTTCTTCAAGCGCCTGTTCGGGGGGAAATGACCCATGTCCCTGTTTTCATTCCTGCTGGGCGAGAAGAAAAAAACGGCCAACGTGGCCAAAGAACGCCTGCAGATCATCCTGGCGCACGAGCGCAACGGCCGCAGCGCCGCCACGCCCGACTACCTGCCCGCGTTGCAGCGTGAGTTGGTGGCTGTTATCAGCAAATACATCAAGATCAACCCAGATGACATCAAGGTGAACCTGGAACGCCAGGACAACCTGGAAGTGCTGGAAGTCAAGATCGAGTTGCCTGACGCGAAGTGAGTTGAGTTGCAGAAATCAGCGGGCTGGGTGACCAAATTGGCCAACCGCTTCACTCAAACGCATTCGCGCGCGTGCCAAACTGGGTGAACGCTCAGCAGCTCGCTCTGGGCTCCACTCTGTTTGCACCCAAGCAACGAGTCGTGTGTTGTAACCCAAGCCTTGTTGTAGGCGACCAGCAGACTCTCGCAACATATCGGCCCTGATATCTTTTGGGGCCGATTTGGCCAGTTTGAGCAAAGCCTGTTTTGGGTCTGGCAAATTTTCTGGTGCTGTTGGCAGCGTGCCCTTGTTGCCCATCAATTGACGGACGGCCTCATGGTCAGACAGGGCCCAAGCCTCTGACTCGCGCACGGCCACGCGCAACAGCAAACTCTCGGGTACGTGCAAGCGCCCAAACCACTGGTGGCGCAAAGCCACCGCACAATCCACCTGATCCAAATCGGTCACCACCAACATGACCTGGTGTTGAGCCATTTGGCACCAGTTGTTCATCTTTGATCGCAAATACCCAAAACCACCTTTGCGCAAACAGTGAGTGACGTGGTGCGCTTGCGGCAGTTCAGCCACCAGCCGCAACGCCATGGCCTCGCTCAATTCGTCTTCGGTGGCAATTGCTATGGGCACCGTCATTGCCAAAGCCCCAGCTGCGAAACGGCGCTGGGTCTTGCTTTGGGCAACACCACTTCGGCCACGCTCAGTCCCGCGTGCAACGCTTGCTGTTCCTCAGCGTTCACCACGCGGCCAGTCGTACCTTGCGCACTCATTTCCAGCAATACAACGCCAGCTTCGTCGATGCCCTGGTTACTGAGCAGCGCTTCGCTGTGTGTGGTTAACAGTACTTGGCGCTTGTTTTTTTGCTTGCGTTGCAGGCGGTCAATCACCAGGGGAATTTGCGCCACGATGGCATCGTTGAGCGAAATTTCAGGTTCCTCCAGCAGCAGCATGGAGCGGCCTCCCTCCAGCAGCATCCAAAGCAATCCAAAAAGGCGCAGCGTGCCGTCAGAAAAATGCTCCTCCGATTGCCAACCCGCCTTGGGTCGGTGGTGTCGGTACAGCGCCAGCAAGTGGGGGTGGCCCATGTCGTCTTTTTCAAACCGCAGATCTGCAAACTGCGGCACCGCCAGCGTCAAAGCCGTGCTGATTTTTTTCAGCCGGGCATTGCGGGTTTTTTCGGGTGTGTGGGCCAAGCGTTCCAGAAACCCCTGGCCAAATGGATCGTCACTCAGGCGCGTGCCGCCCATTTTTTCGCCGAATCTCAACAATTGCGGCACCAAATGCAGGTAGGTGATGTCGCTTAAAAAATCAGCCAGTTCCCTGAAGGGTTGGTTGGTTTGAATTTGCTCCAAGTGGGTTTGGGTGAGCAAAAAGGCATCTTGTTGGTCATCATCGTTGGGACGATTCAAGATAAGTTGCCCATCTTTCCAAACTTGCTCACGCGACACCAACAACCGCTGCGCGCCCTTGCCTTCGGGTTTGAAGGCCAGCACATAGCGCCATGAGGCCACGGGTTGCGCCACATCTCGCCGCAGCTCAATGTCCAGTTGCACTTCCGGGTCGCGGCGTGCGTGCAAGCAACGCACCTTTGAAATGCCATCCCGCAGGGCAACGGCAGACTGCAAGCCGCCACCTTGGCGCTTGCTCACATCACGCAAAAAGCGCAGGGCATCCAGCAAGTTGGATTTGCCCGCCGCGTTCGGGCCCAGCACATACGTCACCGGGCGCAAGGGCACGTCCAGCAACTGAAAGTTGCGCCAGTTTTTGAGGCGGATGTGGCTAAGCAACATGTCAAGTGTCCGATGGGCTGAAAGAAGGGCCAAGGTTATCTGCTACGAGGGCTTGCGCCAAATGGGCCTTTGGGTCAGGCGCTGGCTCAGATCGGCGCACAGGCGGCGCAGGTGGGCCATGCGGGCGACGATGCGGGCTTGTTCGGGTATTCGCGGTAAATCTGGTCAAACCCGTTCCAGCCAGCGGCTTCTATGGCTGGGCGGACGTATTTGTCGCAGATGTCGCTTTCGCTGAGGTTTTTTTTGTTCATGGGCTCCCTGGTCCGGCTGTGGTGCTGGCCGCCGCATTATCAAGTTTGATGTGGAGAACGGGGCTCACGTTGTGCGCGGCAAAATGCCCGCATGACCCTGCACATTCCCACCCCCCTGATCGAATCCCGCGCCCTGTCGCTGCGCACCGGCGCTGACGTGTGGCTGAAGATGGAGGCGTTGCAGCCATCGGGTTCGTTCAAGCTGCGCGGCGTGGGCCTGGCGTGCCAAACCCATGCGCAGCGCGGTGCCCGGCGGTTCGTGTCGTCTTCGGGCGGCAACGCCGGCATTGCGGTGGCCTATGCTGGCCGCCAGCTGGGCCTGCCCGTGGCGGTGGTGGTGCCTGAAACCACGTCGGCCCGCGCCCGTGAGCTGATTCAACTGCAGGGTGCCGAACTCACCGTGCACGGCGCGTCGTGGCAAGAGGCCAACGCGCTGGCGCAAAGCCTGCTGGGCCCCACCGACGCCTTCATTCACCCGTTTGACGACCCGCTGCTGTGGCAAGGCCACGGCACCTTGGTGGACGAGGTGGCCCACGCCGCCACCACCACCGGCTGGGTGCCCGACATGGTGGTGCTGTCGGTGGGTGGCGGCGGCTTGTTGTGTGGGGTGTTGGACGGTTTGCAGCGCAACGGCTGGGGCCATGTGCCCGTGTTGGCCGCCGAAACCGAGGGCGCCGATTCGCTGGCGCAGGCCCTGGCGGCGGGTGAACGCATCACCCTGCCCGCCATCACCAGCGTGGCCACCAGTCTGGGTGCGCGGCAGGTGTGCCAGCAGGCGTTTGATTGGGCCCGCGAGCGCCCGGTGTGCCCCGTGGTGGTTACCGATGCCGCTGCGCTGTCGGCCTGCCGCGCGTTTTTGGACGACCACCGCGTGCTGGTGGAACCCGCCTGCGGTGCCGCCCTGGCAGCGCTCGATGCGCTGACCCACGCCTTTGCCGATGCCGAGCGGCCACCCCGCGTGCTGGTGGTGGTGTGCGGTGGCGTCACGGCCACGGCCGATGCCATTTGCAACGCATCTGGCCGCAAAGCTGCGGGGTGAGGGTTCGCGCGGGCCTCAGTGTTGGTGCCCGTGCGCCCCGTGCACATGCTTGTGCGCAATCTCCTCGGCACTGGCCGCGCGCACGGCCGTGACCTTGCAGCTGAACGCCAGCGCCTGGCCCGCCAGGGGGTGGTTGCCGTCCAGGTGCACCGTGGGGCCCTTGATCTTGACCACGTTGAACACGGCGGGCTGACCGTCGCTGGCCGTGCCCTGCAATTGGCCACCCACCTTCACGCCGGGCGGGAACTCGCTTTTGGGGATGGTGCGCACCAGGCTCTCGTCGCGGGGGCCAAAAGCGTCTTCCACCGACAGTTGCAACGTGGTGCTGTACCCCACGGCCTGGCCGTCGAGCGCGGCTTCGACCTTGGGGAAAATGTTTTCATAACCCCCGTGGAGGTAGGCCATGTCGCCATGGTCCAGCGGTTTGCCTTGGGGGGAGGTCACCTTGTAGGTGATGGTGACGGCGGCGTCTTTGGTGATGTTCATGGGGGTGTGGCGTCAAGTGCTGCAAAGGCGGGCATTGTCGGTGAACCGGTAAGAGGTTCGACGGGAATACAAAGAAAAAATGGCTTCCCCGCTTTGCTGGTTTGAGTTGATTGCTATTGAATTTTATTTGTAGCAAACTGTTCTTGCCAATCAAGCGATGAAGCCTGTTTTTGTTCTCAACTACGTGCAGCCACCACCACCACACCGGCTGTCAAATCCGCCAGCCCGCAACCAGCGGCGAATGGATGACAACAAACGCTGCCACGTTGACCACCACAGTTCCCCAGAACGCAGACCGGAACGACGCCTTGTTCGACTTGTGGCGCAGCACCTGCTGCGCCACCAGCGCGCCCGGCCACCCGCCCACCAGGCTCAGCGTGTGCAGCGTGCTTTCCGACACCCGCCACCTCCCGGCCACGGCGGCCGACTTGTCGAGGGCATAGACCAGCGCGCACACCACGCTGGCGCCCGCATACAGCGCCGCCACCCAGCCCGGCACACGCCAGATGACGTCCACCGCCAGGTAAACCAGCAGGAAAGCAGGCAGGGCAAACAGGCTGGCCGTGCCCCACTGCGCCGGGGAGTTGGCAGCCCGCCGTTGACGCTGTCGCTGCACGGCGGAGGCTGTGGCGGCGCTGACCACGGCCACGTTCTTCGCCCGCTTCTTGCCCTGGGCGTTCAGCTCGACTTCAAACGTGACCCGCTGGCCAACCTGTGGCCTGCCACTGAGCGAGGTGAAGGACTTGATATGGACAAAGACGGCCTGACCACCGTGCGCGGGCTCAATGAAGCCAAAGCCCCGGTCGTCTTGCCAGGATTGGATGGTGCCTGTGAATTGCATGGGGGATTCAGTGTCCAAGTTGGTTCACGACATTTCACGGGAGAAACTCCATATTGAGGTAATCCAGTTGTTCGCGTGTTAATTGGATCTTTTGAATGATCAGTTGAAGTGACTCTGCTGTGAACTGTGTCAGTTCATGTTCGAGGCCACGCTTGCCTACTTTGATTTTGACTTGCGTGTAGCCCTCGGAGTTCGTATACATCCAATTTGCATGAACGACCTTGTTACGCAATGTGCCGCACTCTCGCAGCTCAGATGTGAGCTTGGCAAACCACTCGGGCTTATTGCCCGTGGCTCGTAGAAAGTCGGTAGCGAAGCGTTCAAACAGGTCAAGCTTCGTCGCATACATCATGTTTGCCACGACAAGAAGACCCTTATGGTCAGTGCGGTCAGATATGAAGTTGCAGAGGATGTGATCGAGGTCCGATTCCAAAGTATTGAACCAAATGACCACTTCACCAATCATCGGCAAGAGGTCGTACACGTATTCGTACGCTTCGTCAGTGTCACCGAGTTCATCGACGATGAACTGCCCGACCGGAGTAGTCTTGGTTCTCATTCATTCACTGCTGTAAGTGGCCTAATTCAATGTATCCCGCAGACCCTGCGGCTTAAACAAACAATTTGGTAAATTCTGTTCAGGATTTCTTCCTCAAGTTTTTTGTAAATCAATTACCTGTGCTGAATTCATCCATTCATCACCCAGGATGAATTCGCCCACAAACCCTACCCTTCATTCTGCCCATCTCCAACGGGCACCACCGCTCACTTCCCTGCCATCGCCTCCGCCCTCTCCCTCTGCCCCGCCACCAACCCAGGCGGTGGCCGCAGCACCACGGCATCGCTTTCAGTCAGCCCCTCGGTCACCATGCGGTGCTGGCCGTCGCTGTCGCCCACGATCACGGTGCGGGGTTGGGTTGTGCCTGGCCGTCGGCCAGTACCCAGGCGTGCCAGCCTTGGACTGTGCGGATGACGGATTCCACCTGCCACCGCTTCCAGTGCGGACAGGTCGCCCAGCACCACGTTAGCCAGGGGGCTTTGAAGGCCAGTGCCTGCCGCCCCGCTGCCACCCAGTAGCCCTGGTGGCTGGCCTGTGCGGCGGCCAGCTCGCAGCAGATTTATATAAAAATATGCCGCTATCGCTTGCTGATATTGGGTTTGCAGCTATATTTTTTTAAACAGCGTAGCTGTCAGTGGCGGCCTGCACCGTGTCGAATACCTGAATCAGGTTGGTGAACCCCGACATCGACAGCACATTCAGCACGTTGGCCTGCACGGCGGCCATGCGGAAATCGCCCCCTTGTTTGCGGCTGCTTTTCAGGGCCATCAGCAGCGAGCGCAGGCCCGCGCTGCTGGTGTATTGCACCCCTGAAAAATCGGCCACCAACCGCACGCGACCGGCGTCAATGTGGCTGGACAGCGCTTGGGTCAGTGCCTCGGCCGTCAGGCTGTCGATGCTGCCCTGAATGGCGATGACCGTGACCGGTTCCTGTTGAATGACGGTGACCTCCATGGGGGAACCTTTGCGTGTGTGTGGTGGTGTGAAAGGGGGCGAAGAAAGTGCCAAATGATTGTGACACGCGGTGCCGCTAAACTGCCCCCGACCGTCCCGAACCGCCGAGACCTCTGCCAGACCTCAACCCCCGAGGATGCCGCCCATGACCCCAACGCCTGATTTGCCCGGTGGGCCTGATGAGTTTTTGGCGCGCCTGCTGGGCGTGGTGGAGCGCATTGCCAACGGGGGCGACTTGCAAGCCGTGCAGCCGCTGCTGGCGTTGACGGCGGCGCATTCCCAATCTCCCCAGCTGACGGCGCTGGCCGAGGGGTTTGCCCGCATGGTCGTCAAGCTGGAAGCCCGTGAATACGAGCTGGAGTGCACCATTGAAGACTTGCGTGCCGCCAAAACCGAGCTGGAGCGTGCCAACTACGACCCCCTGACCGGCTTGCCCAACCGTGTGATTGCCCGTGACCGCCTTACACAAGGCCTGCAGCAGGCCAAACGCACAGGCGGCCAACTGGCCGTGATGTACCTGGACCTGGACAAGTTCAAATGGGTGAACGACCACATGGGCCACGCCGCCGGTGATGAGCTGTTACAGCAAGTGGCCCAACGCTGCCAAACGTGCATACGCGAAAGCGACACCTTTGCCCGGCTGGGGGGCGACGAGTTTTTGTGCGTGCTGCCCACCGTGGAAGAGCAAGCCGTGGCCGAAGACCGTGCCCAGCGCCTGGTGGACGCACTCAACCAGCCCTTTGCCTTGCGCGATGGCGAGGCCCGCATTGGCACCAGTGTGGGCATTGCCATGTACCCGGCCCATGGCACGACGGCAGACCAGCTGATGGAGTTTGCCGATGCCGCCCTGTACTTTGCCAAACACGCCGGGCGCAACGTGTACAAGGTGTTTCAGTTGACCGAGCCGCCCACTGCTTGAACGCGCGCCAGCAGCCGCTGGCGGGTGTGCCCCACCAGGCGTGACAGCGGGTAACAGAACGCCCCGAAAAACACCGACGCGTACAGGTACACCGGGATCATCAAATCCGTTTGCCCGGTGGCGGCAATGACGGTGTTGCAGCGGCTGACCAGTTCGTTCACCCCCACCACCGACGCGTTGCTGGACGCAATGGCGGTGATCAAAAACCCATTGACCCAGCCTGGAATGAACAGCAGCGCCTTGGCCACGTCTTGCTCGCGCCAGGCTTGCAAGGCCGTGGCAAAGTTGTCAGACACATAGCCCACCTGCATGGCAGACAGCGCCAGCGCCACTTTGAACCAGGGCATCAGCTTCAGGCTGGTGTCCAGCCCAGGCAACGGAATTTCGGCTGGCAGCACCACGGCCATGTAAAAAATCAAGGCAAAGGTGGGCAGGTGGTGAATCACGCTGGAGGCCCTGCGGCTCACCCCCGCCACCACCCGCGTGCGGGCGCGCATCAGAAAACCCAGCGGCACACCCAGCAACAGGCCCAGGCCAGCGGCGGTCAAGGCAATCAGCAGGTTCCAGCCAAACCCCTGGGCCAAAAAAGGGGTCCAGGTCCACAGGGTTTCCAGGGTGTCCATGGCTCAGTTTCCAGCGGCCGCCGGGCGGGCCAGGCGTGTTTGCAGCCACGACAGCAGCACGGTGGCCGCGGTGATCAGGCCCAGGTAGGCCAGCAACAGCACGTTCATCATCACGTTGACGTTGCCTTGGTCGGCCATGATGGCCAGCGACACCAGCAGCAACTCGGGCACGGCAATGGCCGAGGCCATCACGGTCTGTTTCATCACGTTGATCAGCGAACCCTTGATGGGCCCCTGCGCCAACAGGCCCGCCCGCTTGAGCGTGGCCGCGTTGTGCAGGCGAAAGCCCGGCTCGGTGTGGCGTACATGGCGGGCGGCTTCCAGCAGGCTGTTCATGATGGCGGCCCCGGTGTAGTAAGCCATGCAACCCATGGCCACCAGCAAGGGGTACAGGCTCCAGCCAAAGCGCGCAAACAGCACCCCGCCCACCCCGAAAAACACCAGGTACATCTGCAACAGCGGTGGTGTCATCCGGGCGTGAAGGGCCACGGCCTGCACCACCCCAGCCAGCCAGGGGCGGCGGCCATCGGCCAGCACGGCCCACCACAGCCCAATGCCCAGGCTCAGCAGCACGCAGCCCACCATCAGCACCACGGTGACACCCAGCGCTTTCAAAAACCGGGCGCGGTCAAACGGGTCGTAGGCAAAGCTCAGGTCCAGGCCCGTGGCCTCTTTGATGCGCAAGCCCACGGCTTGCAGGCCCGTGGCGTCGGCCGCGCTGACCAGCGCCGTGTTGCGGCACGCCAGGGGCCACTGGCCTTCAGGGGTGCGGGCGCACACCGGCTGGCCGTCGGCGTGGCGGCGCAGCCATTGGGCCTGGGTGTCTGCCAAAAACGCCGAGGGGGGCAGGCCCCAGGCGGCTTCTCTTTCGCGCAAAAAGCCGGTGCGGTGCCAGTCGGCCACGGTGTCGCCCAGGGCTTTTTCCAGGGCGCCCCCTTTTTCAGCGCGCGACACAAACATCGCCCACTGCGTGACCAGTGCCAGCGGCAGTGGGGCGTGAAAGCCTTGCCATTCGGGCTTGGCCAAAAACGCGTGGATGGCGCTTTGGGTGTACAGGTAGCCCACACAGCGCCCATCGCGCAGGCCCAGCAAGGCGTCGCGGGTGTCGCGGTAAATCACCAGGTCCAGCAGGTAGCGCTCGGTCATGGGGCGGTTGAAATAGGCCCCTTGGGTGGCGCACACGGTTTTGCCCCGCAGGCCCGCCCAGTCGGTGATGGGCTGCTTTTGCGACAGCATCACCGTCACCCCACCGGCGTAGTAGGCTGGCTCGATGGCGGTGGCCACGCGGCGGCGCTCGGCGGTGTCGGCCGTGGTGGCAATGACCACATCCACCGCCCCTTGCTCCAGCCGTTGCAGGCGGTTTTCGGTGGTGACGCGCACCAGCGCGGGCGTCACCCCGAGGCGGCGCGCCACGTCGTGGGCCAGGTCTATTTCCAGCCCCACGGGGGCACCGCTGGCATCGAGCATGCCAAACGGCGGGAAATCGGCTTTCACGCCGATGCGCACCACCCCGGCCTTTTCGATGGCTTGCAAGGCTGGCGTGGGCTGTGCCCAGGCAGACCCGGCCACCACAGCGGTGGCGGCACACAGCGCGGGGAACACCCGGCGGGCCAGGCCTTGCAACCGCGCCCAGGCGGCAGATGGGTGGCGGGGCGTCACAGGCACTCCGGCGGGGTGTGGGGGTCCACGGGGGTGTCGCAGTGGGGCTTGCCACTGACCGTCAGGTTCCACAGCCGCTCTTTTTCGCGGGTGGACTCGGGGGTGGGCAGCCCCCACTTTTGTTGCAGTTGTGAAATCAGCCCCGTGCGAAACCAGCGTGCCACCCCCTGTGACACCGCGGTTTGCAGGTCGGTGTCTTTGTCCAGCCGGTGAAGCACCACCACCCAGGGGGTGAGGTTGATGGGGGGCAGTGCCATTTCGTACCGGCCCTGGTAGGCGGGGTCTGACAACAGGGCGGAAATTTGCGTGTCGCCGTACAGAAAACCGGCGCAGCGCCCATCGCGCAAGGCTTCAAGCGCGTGGTTGGCGCTGTACAGGGCAACGATGTCGGCCCCGTATTTCACGGCCACAGGGCGGTTGAAATAGGCGTCGCGCCGCGAGCAAATGCGGCGGTTGCGCAGGTCGTTCCACTGCCGAAAGCCTTCGGTCTTGCGTGCCACCACGCTGGTGCCCGAGGCGTGGTAGCTGGGCAGCACCATGGTCATTTGCGACTGGCGGTCGCGTGTGTTGGCCACGGTGGCAATCAGCAGGTCCACCTGGCGCGATTCCAGCAGGGGCACGCGTTCGGCGGTCAGCACGCCCACCAGTTTCAGCCGCAGGCCCAACTGCTGGGCCAGGTCGCGGGCCAGGTCCACTTCCAGGCCTTCCAGCTCGCCCGTGCGGGCGTTCAGCATGCCCCACAGGGGCACGTCTTTTTTCACACCCACCACCAGCTCGCCGCGCTGCTTCAGGGCTTGCAGCGGCGTGGTGGTGGCGTGGGTGGGCGTGCCCACCAGCGCCGCCACGGCCCAGGCGGTTGATGCCCAACGGAGAAAGCGGGTCATGCCGGTACTTTCTGGGCGCTGCCGTACACCAGCGCCACGCAGGTGATGTCATCGGACTGCTCCACGTCTTGCACAAAGGCGTGCACGGCTTGCAGCACACGGTCCACGGCCGCCTGGGCGCTGTGGCAGGGGTGGCCGTTGAACAGCTCGGCCAGGCGCTCGGGGCCAAACTCTTCGTTGGCGTGGTTCATGGCTTCGGTCACCCCGTCGCTGTACACCAGCACGGTGTCACCGGGCGCCAGCGTTTGCACGCCCACTTGGTAAGGCATGTCGCCCACCACCCCCAACGCCATGCCACCGGCCACGTCGAGGAAGGTGACCCGCCCATCGGCGTGCACCCACAGCGGTGGCGGGTGGCCCGCGTTGCAATAGGTCAGCTGGCCCCGGGTGGGGTCGAACACGGCGTACACCAGCGTGACGAACATGCAGCTGTCGTTGTCGTCGCTGAGCTGGTTGTTGACGCGCTCCACCACCTCGGTGGCGGCGGGTGTGCCTTGGGTGGCGGTGACGCGCAGCAGGGTTTTGGCCATCATGCCGAACAGGCCTGGGCCAATGCCTTTGCCGCTCACATCGGCCACGGTCAGGCCGCGCAGGCCTT
Source organism: Burkholderiaceae bacterium (assembly GCA_049653005.1). Lineage (GTDB taxonomy): Bacteria > Pseudomonadota > Gammaproteobacteria > Burkholderiales > Burkholderiaceae_C > UBA2334. The sequence goes on from JBASFL010000055.1 coordinate 48,804, forward strand.
GGGCCACCTCGAAGTGGTCGTAAAAATCGCCCCCCACTTCTTTGGCGGGCCGCATGGTGCCCCACAGGTCGTAGCGGGGGTCTTGCGGCCAAGCGTGGGGCAGCATGGCGGCCTGCATCTTGGCCGCCACGTCCAGCTCTTTGCGCAGCCCCATCAGCTGTATGGATTCGCGAAACGCCCGCGTGACGGTTTCAAACCAGGGGCGCCAGGCGGTGGGCACCATGGGAATGTCGGTGGGCTGGAAGCGCGACTCGGCCGCCAAATGCGCCACCAGCTTGGCCGCAGGCCCCACAAACTGGAGCGATGTCACCAGGTAGGTGGCCAGCATCACGGCCACCATGCCCAGCAGCGTGGCGACCATGGGCATGGCGTGGTTGGCCAGCACGCGTTTCCACAGCGTCCATTCCGGCACGACGTAGTACTGCGTCCAGGGTGCGCTGACGAAGCGGTGGCCGATCACCAGCTGGCCGCTCAGCGACTGGTGGGCGTCGGCGGGCAGGTCGGCCAGGTCGCGGGGTTGCAGGCCGGGCGGTAGCACGTCTTGCAGCGCGGGCGTGGCTTCCACGGCCAGGGGGTCGGCGTACGAGCCTGGGTGCGCCAGCACGCGGCGAAAGGCGTCCACCAGCATCAGTGTGCCCAGCGGGTAGTCAAAGTCGCTGTACAGGCGGTTGAGGTAATCCAGGCTGGTGTCAATGGCCATCACACCCACCAGCCGGGGCCCCCGGGACACGGGCACCAGCGCAGGCACCAGCAGGCCCTGGTCTTTGCCCGCGAAAAAGGCGGGGCCCCAGCGTTTTTCGTGGTCGGGGTTGGCCATGGGGCTGCCCAGTTGCCACACGGGGTCGAGGTAAGCGCTTTCGCCAAAACCGATGGCGGGCGAGGGCCGCCAGGGCACGGTCAGCAAAAAACGCTCGGTGGCCAAAAACCGCGCGCTGGCGGCATGCGGCAAGGTGAAGATGAGCGAGCGAAACCCGGCGTTGATGCGCAGGGCCTGTGCCATGTCGCCGTAAAACTCGGGCGAGCGCCCGCTCAACGGCCCCAGGCCCACTAGGTTGCCGGTCATGTCCACGTCAATGGCTTTGTCCAGGCTGAAGCCCACACCGTCACCGCTTCCGTGCGGCACAAACGGGGGCCAATCGGGTGGGGGCTGGGTGATGGGGGTGGCCGTGGGCTGGCTGGGTGCCTCGCGGACCATGAGCTGGAGGTTGTCAAGCTGGTCCAGCGAGCCGCGCAGCACGTATTCCACCAGCTGGCTGTGGCGCTTGACGTGGGCCTCGATCAGCGCCACCTCTGACGCAAACCGCGCCCGCAGTTGCAGCGCAAAAAACACCACCAGGCCCAGCAAAATCAGGGCGTAAGCCGTGCCAATGGCGCGGTTGTAGTTGCGGAAAAAATGCAGCGACAGGTCGGGCTTGTCTGCCTGCCCGGGCGTTGCACCCGCGATGCGTTTGCGCCAGGGGGGGGTCAGCACGGGGTGTCTCCCCGCCGGGTGTGCTGCGCCAACAAGCGGCCCAGTTCGCGCTCCACCAGCTGGGCGGCCACGGGCGCTGTGGTGCGGTGCAGGTCCACTACGCTGGCTTCGGGGGGCATGGCCACCTGCGGGGAGTAGGCCAGCAGGGGCCCGGTGTCAAAGCCGTCGTCCACCCGGTGCAGGGCCACCACGGCGTGGCGGTGGCCGTCGCGCTTCAAGGCGTCGAAAGGGTTGCTGCCCGCGTAGCGCGAGGGCCAGCCGTCTTCCACGCAGGGGTGCAGGTTGAAAAACCCCAGGGGTGGAAAGCGGTGCAGCCGGGCATCAATGCGCTGGCCAAAGGTGGCCATCACGCACACATCGGGCCGCCAGGTGTTTTCGTACAGGTCGTAAAACGCGGGCGTTTTCACCCGGCCGGTGTACACATCAAGGCCTGCTTGCTCAGCGCAGCGGCGCACCATGAGCGCTTCTTCGGGCGTGTGCGGGTATTGCCACACCCGTTTGTGTGGGCTCACAAAGGGCTGGCTGGGGTCATCGGTGGCCACGCCCACCACGCGCACTTGGGTGGCCAGCGCGCCCTGAAGCAAAGTTTGCAGCACATGCAGGCCCCGGTAAAAGCTGCCGAACACGGCCACACGCCAGCGGGGGGCGGGGCCCGCCGTTTCAGCGGGCGGGGGGGGCAATGTGGACGTCGGCTCGCTCATGGGGCTGTGTGTGCTGGGGCGGTGGGGTCTGCAGGGGGGCATGCCGTGGGTGGGGCCGTCAGGCGGCGGCGCAGGCGCAGGCAGTTGCCTTGCGGGGTGGAGCGGTAGTCCACCTCGGTCATCACCTGCTTGATGAAAAACCAGCCCAGTCCGCCCACCGCGCGCTCGTCTGCGCTGGCCTGCACATCGGGCTCGGTGGCCTCGTCGGGGTGGAAGGGGCGGGCCTGGTCGCCAATGCGGGCTTCCACCCAGCCAGGCTCGGGCACCACAATCGCCAGCGAGAGCGGGCCCGGTGCGTGGGCGGGGTAGCCATGGGCCACGATGTTGGTGCACGCCTCTTCCACCGCCAGGCGCAGGGCATGGCTGTCTTCATTGCCCAGCCCGAGGTGGGCGCAGGCCGTGACCGACCAAGCCAGGCAGCGGGCCAGCCCCTCGCGGTCGGCCTGCACGCGCAAGGTGTGCAAGGGGTAGGACGGCGGTGGGTGGGGGTGGTTCATGGGCAATGGGCCTGGTCTGGCCCCGTTTGTACATGGGTTTGGCGCTGTTTTGCCACCGCAGGTGCAGTACGCTTGTGCGCCATGACCCACGAGCACCCCCCTTTTGCGGCGCAGCCCCATTTCACCCCTGGCTCGGCCTTTGCCCGGCTGGTGCCTGCCCTGATGGCCGACCCCTGGCCCGACGCCGAACTGCTGACCCAGCTGCCTTTTGGCGACGACCTGGCCGGGCTGGTGGACCACGACCGCGACCCCAAAGACAACCGCGACACCCCCGGCCATGTGCGGGCCGTGGTGAAAAAAGCCCTGCAAATCAACGCCCATGGCCTGAGTGCGGTGGTGCAGACCCAAGAAGAGGCGCTGCTGTACGACATGGCCGAGCTGGAGTGCGACTACCAGGCCATTTTTGAGTCACCCGAAATGCAGGCACGGGGCTGGTCGGCCCAGGCGGCCAAGGGGTACATCGCGGTGGCGGCGCTCTACCACGACATTGGCAAGATCGTGCAGCGCGACCGCCACCCCACCATTGGTTACTACCACCTGCTGTTTGCGCCCGAGCAAGCGTCGCTGCGCGGCATGTTCCGCACCGAGCTGGACCACTGGCTGTTTCTGCACATCATCCGGTTCCACGACGTGTTTGGGGTGGTCAGCACCGGCGAAGGCTCGCTGGCGGCGCTGGTGGACCTGATTCCGCTGCGCGAGATGTCAGAGGCCGAGCGCCTGGGCATCTTGCATTTGTTTTTGCGCATCAACCTGGCCGACATTGCCGGCACGGTGCCCGTGCGCGAGACCAAAATCCGCCACATGATGACCGACCTGCGCCGCGCCGCTGCCGCCATGCCGGCGGGGGGCAAAGGCACGCAGCCCACGGCGGGTGTGGCGTTTCGCGAGGCGCTCATCGAGGCCGACACCGGCGTGGGCCGCGCCGTGGCCCGCTTCCAGCGCATGCTGGCCGAGCCTGGGTTGCCCGAGTACCAGGACGAGGGGCTGGACATCGTGATCGAGCGCGAGTTGATGGCCATTCAGGGCTCCAACGTGCGCCAGTTCGCCACCACGTTTTCACACGTCTGCAAGCTGGACTATTTGCTGCGCTTTGTCCGGGCCTTGCAAAACCACGCCCAGGCGCAAGGCAAGCCCGTGCGGGTGGTGGTGACCGCGTTTGTGGCCCTTTTGTGCCGGGTGGTCAACGAATACGGCGACCTGACACACCGCGCAGGGGGTGGGCGCCGCCGCATCGGCATCGCACTGAAAGGCTGGACCCGCGAACCCGCCACCACCGCCAAGATGTGCAGCATGTTGTTCGAAGACAGCCACCTGGCGTTGCAGTGGGCCACGGAAGAGGCCACTGCCTGGTTTTACGACTGAGCGCTTTGTGACGGCGTCCGTTGTCAGACGTGTACGTCCGAGATCAACGGAAACGCAGCCGGGTTTCGTATGGATTCAACAGACAAGTCCACATCCAATTCCGGCCAATAAATATGGTCGGGTGTGGGCCACTCCACACGGGAGATTTGCTCGATGGAGCACTTGCGAAACCAGGGGAATTGTTCAAATGGCACAAGCAATTCCTCATCCCCCAGCAGTATCCAGAGGCCGTGTTTGGAAATGTGGGTGATTTCAGCCGCCGAAGTGGTGGTGCCAGGCATCTTGAATCTCCTTGAGGTGCAAATTCACAATGGCCTCCGCTTGACGAATTTGCATTGCTGACAAGCCGGTTTGGGTGGCCAACAAGACCTGTGGAGTCAGCCAAAACTTGGCCTCTCCGTCGGGGTGTGCAACATGCACATGAATGCGCGTTTCTTCGCGTGAAAAGAAAAACAAGCGGTATTGCCCGTCTCGAACAATCGTGGGTGCCATTGCTTGACTTTATCTTTCCTTGTCATCAATTGGTTGCGAACCGCTCGTCGGTGGCGTTCCGTCGGGTGTCAAAACCCCCGCCGCGCCTTCACCGCCGCCGCCAAGCCTTCCAGCACCGGCACGGTCTGCGCGAAGCTGATGCAGGCGTCGGTCACGCTCACACCGTGTTTCAGGGGTTGGCCGTCTACGATGTCTTGCCTGCCTTCTTGCAGGTGGCTCTCGATCATGATGCCGGTGATGCGTTTGTCGCCCGCTGCAATTTGCGCGGCCACGTCGGCCGCCACGGTGATCTGGCGGGCGTGTTGTTTGCTGCTGTTGGCGTGGCTCACGTCGATCATCACTTGCTCGCGCAGGCCGTTGGCTTTGAGCAATTCGCAGGTGGCTTGCACATCGGCAGCGCTGTAGTTGGTGGCTTTGCCGCCGCGCAGAATGACATGGCAGTCGGCGTTGCCGCGTGTTTCAAACACGGCAGCCTGGCCCATTTTGGTCATGCCCATGAAGGCGTGGCCCGCCTGTGCGGCCAGGATGGCGTCTGACGCCACCTTGATGCCGCCGTCCGTCCCGTTCTTGAAGCCCACCGGGCAGCTCAGGCCGCTGGCCAGCTGGCGGTGGCTCTGGCTTTCGGTGGTGCGTGCACCAATGGCGCCCCAGCTCACCAGGTCTGAAATGAACTGCGGGCTCAGCAGGTCCAGAAACTCGGTGCCCACCGGCAGGCCCACGGCCAGCACGTCCAGCAGCAGCTGGCGGGCCAGCTCCAGCCCTTCGTTGATGGCAAAGCTGCCGTCCAGGTGCGGGTCGTTGATGTAGCCCTTCCAGCCCACGGTGGTGCGGGGTTTTTCGAAGTAGGTCCGCATGACCACCAGCAGCTCGCCGCCCAGGCGGTCGGCTTCGGCCTTCAGCAGGTGGGCGTAGGTCAGGGCCTGGTCGTGGTCGTGGATGCTGCACGGCCCCACCACCACCACCAGCCGGTCGTCGCGCCCGTGCAGCACGTCAGAGATGGCGGCGCGGCTGGTTTCCACCAGCGTTTGGGCGTTGGGCGGCACGGGCAGCCATTCCTCCAGCAGCGCAGGCGTGAGCAGCGGGCGCACGGCGCGGATGCGCAAGTCGTCAATGCGGGTGGTGTCGTGGGTGGAGGTGCTGGTGGGCATGGCGTGGGGTAAGGTTTTTAGTAAAAATGGACTCTAGCGCTTGACTGTATTCAATTTGTTGCTATCGCGTTGGCCTGGTTTGGTGAGTAGCATTTCAGCTTTGTGAACAGCGCTCATTCGTCAGGGTCATGTGCGCCATCAGTGTTTCAGGCGCTATGTCTTGTCCGTTCGGCCAAGTCACAGCGCCCCACTCGATGCCCACGCGGTTGAAGTACGCAGGGTCTGTCAATTCGCGGAACACGCCGTGCACAAGGTAGGGCGTGACGTCAAACAGGCCACGCCGTCCGTCGGCCAGTTCCACGTAAATGAGGTTGCCCTTCAGTGGCTTGACGATGGTGACATCGGAGTTCATCGCAGGCTTTATAGCGGATTGATTTCGTACTGCACTCGCATGTGACCACCCCTTCAGCAGTAGACCGAATTTTGGGAGCAAAAAATAAAAACCCCACCTAGTAGCTGTTGCGTGGTCTGGCAAAGGCGCGGTGCACCTCCCACTTTCGCGGTGTCTCAATCGCCGCCAGACGCAGGCTGACCTTTGGCGATTGGTGCGGAGGTGCGGCTGCATTTAGCCGGACGAAGGATGCTGCGCAACACGCTCGGTCAAACGCTCTTTCCAGCTGTGATCAAGCGGCCTGCGAAAGGGGTTCAGCGTTGCTTCTAAATACTTGGCAAAGTCTGCGTCGTCGCTAGGTAGAAGCACCTGCGGCTCAATCGGCATAAGTGTCAAACAGTCTGGTCGTATTGAACCTTCAGCCATGCATGGTGTGATGGGCGGTGGAATCGAAGGCTTTCCAGCTTCATATTCCGCGATCAATTCGGCGACTGCAACAGTGCGGTTGTCGAGCAAATCACGAAGACAGGCACACCGATTTCTACAGATCAATGTCGCGTCCTTGCAGCCAGCGTTGCGAGCTTGGATGAGTTTTTCATACGTGCCACGCAAGGCCAGTGCTGCATCGATGACCGCCTCATCAATCACGCCAATCAGTTCGTCCCGCGCGTTACTCCTAACATGTTTGCTCGATATCGATTCATTGCTGTGAAACGGCTTGGTCGCGAGCCACAAGGCATGGGTGTCGCCGGTGTTGAGTGTCAGTCCTTGCGCAAATGGATACCGTTGCAACGCAGTTATCACGACCCGTTCAAATTCGAGTAATGGCATCTCGTGTGGCTGATTCAGTCGATCCGAATAATCCTGATGGATGCGGTTTCTTTTTTCGTACGTTGGTTCTTCTGGCAGTCCAGTTTTTCCATCGTCTATGTTCGAAATCACGCGTTCTCGCATCTCTGCCATGGTCGACTCGAAACGACTTTTCAGCAGAGGCTCTGAGCGCGGGTAATACCGCTGGAAAATATACTCGATGGCTTGGCAATGATCATCAATCGACCACGATTGCGCCGGCAGATTTTCGAGAGTTTTCAGCTTTGCTGCGAGTTCCTCATCTGTCCATCGCACAACTGGGACATCAGCCGTATTGGGATCCAGCGACAGCGCCTGCCCCCGCCATCGGTTCAGCAGCCCTTTGATTTTCTTCAGCACAACGGATGCCTAGAAATACTGTGCCGAAGGCTTTCATATTCGAGGTCAGGGTCTGTTGCGAGCCGCATGTGGCCGCACTTTGGACACTTCACTTTTTTCTCCCTGGCGTGTCGCGCACTCTAGCGGGGCGCAATAATGCAAGATTATGAAGCCTCATCAAGAGGCAGCACGCAAGATTGACAGGGGGGAAAATGAACGGTTTCGCACTGCCGCTAGATGGCTGCACGTATCTTGGAGGGCATGGCTTTCCATTCGATTCTGGCGAGGAAGTGACAGCTCATTTCGGAGCCAATGGAGTAAGCCTTTGCGGCGAGCAACGCTCAGCCAGATTCAGTTACTTCGAGATTGAAGAAGTGGCAATTTCCGGACCTGGGACAGTCACCATGGGCGGCGGATTCTTCGGTGGCGGCTTCGGCGTTGTTGGCGCGATCGAAGGAATTGCGATTGCAGGCATTCTCAACAAATTGACGAGCCGGACAAGCATCCACACGTTTATCAGTTTGATCACCAATTTCGGCGAGGTACACCTGCACTACGCCGGTATGGAGCCCGGCGCGCTTCGGATCGCACTGTCATACGTTTTCCATCACCTGAGGCAATGCACCCATGACTGGGCTCGATCAAGATCCGTGTTGATCGAGCAAGCCAGAGCGACCGGCAGGTTTTCTGCGGCAGAGGTGCAGGCCATGTCGGAGCGTTTGTCCACGCAACCGGAATGGCCTGATGCCGCAACGGAAATGGAGATTCGGAGGCAAGAGCAAGAAGTTCGTACCCGTCTCACTCGGTCGGGACTGGCACCGCAAGGGACGTGCCCAAACTGTGATCGGTTGATCAGCATTTACGAAGATGAGTGCCCCCACTGCAAGGCTTTTTTCGGTGCCGGATCGGCGTGGAAGATAAAGCCGCTTGAAGCTGGCTGAACCTTCCCCCCTGATCTCGCATAGAAAGAATCTTCGCCATGAATTTGTTCACCACACTTTCCGCAGCTGCTACATGCGCCATCCTCGCCATGGCAACTGGCTGCTCGGAAAAATCAGGACAAACACAGTCAACGCAGAGCACCGATGCAATGCTGGCCGAGGCAGATCGTCTCAGTCAACTTTGTATAGACGGCCCTCCCGGTGATCTGAAAACTTTCAACGCTTGCAATCAGCGAGCCGATCTCGTCGAAAAGTTGAAAACAAACGGTCGGTGCTGGGGGCCAAAAAATGCCATAGGTGTGGACAAGCATTGGATGCTGTGCAAGGACGATTTGTTAGAAAGTGCTCCCCCAGTCCCTCAGCGTTGGTTCGTCAAGGCCCATTCCGGGACTTGCGAAGAAATGTCCATCGAACAGGCGACGCAAAAGCTGCTTGCGCAGGGTCATAAAGACGTCAAAACGAGGCCGGCAGCAACAGGGGAGATACACGTCTACGCGGATATTCTTGGAGGAAGCCAGATTGTTATTGACCTCCAAGCAGAATGTAAAGTCGACACCGAAGTCATTGCTTCTCTTGCTGTGGCCAAGAAAGCACTTGATGGAAAAGACTACGCTACGGCTTTTAATTTGTACACGCCTCTTTCTGAGCGAGGAAATGCTGAGGCGCAAGCTCACCTCGGACTGATGTACGAGCTGGGTCAAGGCACCAATAAGGACTTCGATGAAGCGTTCAAATGGTATTTTTCAGCTGCCGAGCAAGGCGTTAATTGGGCTCAAACCAATCTTGGAGCAGCATATCTCAGTGGGCGTGGCACAAAAAAAGATGAAAGAGAGGCTGTTAAATGGTTCCGTAAAGCTGCTTTACAGGGATCAACTAGGGCACAAGAAGTGCTCGGAGCCATGTACAACCAAGGTCGCGGTATCCCGCAGGATCAGAAAGAGGCGGCTGAATGGATTAATCCATCCAATTTAACCTATATCGCAAAACTGGAAAAAGACTATAGAAGCCGTGTTCATTTTGAAACTGCAAAATCAGAGAAAATTATTCGCGAATTTAATATAGATTGTAATGCGCCTCAGAAAAATGGTCATTATCTTCCATTAATCAATCTCCTACATGCAAGGCTTGCTACGGTAGACAATGATAAAGCGTGGGTTGAGTCCACTGTTCAGGAGCGAGATGGAGAGGTTCGGGTGATCGATTCTTTGTACACCCCAAAAGGGATAATTCATGCGAGTAACGTATTCGAGATAAATAAATGGGGTGAGTTGCGTCCATTGGGTAGCATCACAACAGATGCAATCCGCAATGCTTGCTTTGGTTCTCACGGGCCAATTTGGCTACTTAATTAAAAACCGCATCCCGGCTGATCCAGCGGCCGCTGTATCAGCCTCTTTCACCCCGTTCCGCCCGCTCCCGCGCCATCTGTTCCTCCAGCTGCTGCCGCCCTTGTTTGGCCACGGCAATCAGTTTAGAGCGGTCTTTGTGGTGGGGGTACATGTCTTCCAGCAGCTGGAAGTTGTGCTGCTTGAAGCGGGCGGCCACGGCTTGGGCTTCGTCTGCGCTCAGCCCCAGGGCGCGCAGCACGCGCTGGCCGGTGTTCAGGCTGCTTTCGAACATTTCGCGGTCCAGCTCGGTCACGCCCCGGTCGCGCAGGGCGTTCCAGTGGGTCACGTCGCGGGCGCGGGCCACCAGCTTCAGGTGGGGGAAGTGCTCGCGCGCCAGGTCCACCACGGCCAGGGAATGGGCCACGTCGTCCACCGCCACCACCAGCACCTGGGCGGTGTCGGCCCCGGCGGTGCGCAGCAAATCGAGCCGCGACGCGTCGCCGTAAAACACCTGAAACCCAAACGCCCGGGCCGATTCGACCATGCCCGCGTCGTGCTCCAGCACGGTGGCGGGCAGGCCCTGGGCGCTCAGCAGGCGCGCCACCATCTGCCCATAGCGCCCGAAGCCCGCGATGATGGTGGGGGCCGACTGGGGCTCTGCCAGCTCTGCCAGGGTGGGCGTGCCACGGGCGGCAAAGCGCGGCAGCAGCCAGCGGCCCATGGCGGCCAGCAGCAGCGGGCTGAGCAACATCGACAAAGCCACAGCCCCCACCAGCAGCGAGGCGGTTTCGGCCTCAATGGCCTTGGCCCCGGCAGCGGCCTGGAACACCACAAACGCAAATTCCCCGCCCTGTGCCAGCAGCAGCACCAGCACGGGCCGCTCGGCCACCGGAATGCCCATGGCCCGCGCCAGCAGCCAGATGACCAGGCCTTTTGCGGCCAGAAACCCAAGCACCACGCCCAGCATCAGCAGCGGCGAGGCCATCAGCACGCCGAAGTCGATGCTCATGCCCACGGCCATGAAAAACAGGCCCAGCAGCAGGCCTTTGAAGGGTTCGATGTCGGTTTCCAGCTCGTGGCGGTATTCGCTGTCGGCCAGCAGCACACCGGCCAAAAACGCGCCCAGCGCCATCGACAGGCCCACCGCCTGCATCAGCGCGGCCACGGCCACCACCAGCAACAGCGCACCAGCGGTGAAGATTTCGGGCGTGCCGCTTTTGGCCACGGCGCGCATCAGCGGCCGCAGCACGGTGCGCCCGCCCAGCACCACGCCGCCAATCACACCGATGATTTTGATAGCTTCAAGTGCTTTATCCGCCAGCGGTAGAGGCACATTTTGTGCTGAATCGGCGGCCAGCAAAGGCAGCAGCGCCAGGATGGGGATGGCCGCCACGTCCTGGAACAGCAGGATGGAAAAGCCCGCTTGCCCACCTGCGGTGCCCAGCAGGTTGCGCTCTTGCATCACCTGCAAGGCAATGGCGGTGGACGACAGGGCCAGCCCCAGCGCGGCCACCACCGCCAGCGTCAGCGGCACACCGGCCAGGGTGGCGGCACCGGTCAACACGGCAGCACAGCCCAACACCTGGGCGCTGCCCCAGCCAAAAATGGGGCGGCGCAGCGTCCACAGGCGGCGGGGCTCCAGCTCCAGCCCCACCAGAAACAGCATCAGCACCACGCCAAACTCGGCAAAGTGCAGGATGTGCTCCACCTCGGTCACCAGCTTCAGGCCCCAGGGGCCAATGGCCATGCCCGCCGCCAGGTAGCCCAAGATGGCCCCCAGCCCAGCCGCACGCGCCAGGGGCACGGCCACCACGGCGGCGCTCAGGTACACCAGGCTGCTGACCAGCCAGTCGGGCAGGGGGGTGCTCATGGCGTGGGCGGGTCAGTTGGCTTGTGGGTTGAAAAAAGCCAGCATGTCGCGCGCAATGCGGGGGGCGGTGTTCAGGGCGTCGGCCGAAAAGCCAAACCGGAACCACGGCGCCATGCGGGGCAGGTGCTGGGCGTCGGCGTGGCTCAGGTGCCGAAAACCCATGCTCCAGCGGTCAAACTCGCGCTGCGCGATGGGCTCCACCGACAACAGCACCAGGCGGTGGTGCCTGGGGTCTTGCTCGATGCGCTGGTAGGTGGCGTTCACCGCGCCTTCTTCGCCTTCCAGCACCTGCAAAAACGTGCCTTGTGAATACAACAGCATGCCGGTGACGCTGGCTTCAAGGTTGCGGCGCACTGAGGCGCTCAGGATGGGCCCCAGCGAGGTTTCGTCGCGCCCGATGAGTTCGCTCAGGTAAATCAGTTGGACAAGTTTCATGGCGGATGCGGGTGAGGGGTGAACCGTGTCAGGGCAGAAGGTAACTGGTTTCTTGCCGCAAAAGCCGGATGAGTTCTTCGCACGCGGGCGACAGCGAACGCCCCCGGCGCGTCACCAGCCCAATGGGGCGCTGGATGTCGGGGTCGGTCAGGCGGCGGGTGACCACACCGTCTTGCTGCACAAACGCGGCGGCCAACTCGGGCAGCGCGGCCACGCCCAGGCCCGCGCGCACCATGGCGTGGATGGTGGCAATGTGCTCCACCGCGTAGCGCGGCTCAAACGCTTGGCGGTGGTGCATGAAGGCCTGGTTGGCGTACTGGCGCACGCTGGCCGGCAGGGGCATGGAAATGTGGGTCAGCCCGGCGGTGGCCAGCCACCCCAGCGGCTGCGCGCTGCGCGCCAGCGGGTGGTCGCGTGGCATCAGCAGCACAAAGCCATCGGCCGTGAGGGGGGTGTGGTCCAGGTCGGCGTAGGCGGGGTTGGCGGCGGTCAGGGCAAAGTCCACCTGGCCCGAGCGCACCAGGTCAAACGCCGGGCCCGACAGCGTGTCGTGCAAATCCAGCGCCACGCCGGGGTACAGCTTGGCAAACCGCGCCATCACCCGGGGCACCACCGTGGCCGCCAGCGACGGCAGGGCCGCCACGCGCACCTTGCCCACCGCCAGTTCGCTGATGCTGCGCACCTGGCGCACCGCCTCTTCGGTTTGGGCCTGCAACAGCCGCACTTGGTCCAGAAACACTTTGCCCGCCTGTGTCAGGTGCACGCTGCGGGTGGTGCGGTCAAACAGGCGAGTGGCCAGGGTCTCTTCCAGCCGCGCAATCACGCCCGACACCGCCGATTGCGACAAACACACCTGCGCGGCGGTGCGCCGAAAGCTGCCGGTGTCGGCCAGGGTTTCGAACACGTTGAGGTCGCGCGGGGTCCAGTGGATGTGCATGATTGATCGGTAAGACAAATCAGTCTATCCAAAAATACGGTTGGACTGAGCAGTCACGCCTTCCTAGACTCGCTCTCCACCCCCCCCAGGAGACCCCACCCTATGCCCAGCACCTCACCCAAACATTCGCGCACCGTGGTGGTGGGCGCTGGCACCATGGGCGTGGACGTGGCCATTGTGTTGGCCCGGGGCGGCAGCCAGGTCACGCTGGTGGAGCCCTCAGAGGCCCGCCGCACCGCCGTGGCCCCCCATGTGCAAACCAACCTCGACGCCATGGGCCTGGGCCACCGCAGCGCGCTGGTGACCTGTGTGGCCAGCCTTGACGACGTGGCCTGGCCCGGTGTGGCCCTGGTGGTGGAGTGTGTGCCCGAGAACCTGGGCGTAAAACAGGCCCTGTTTGCCCAGCTGGTGCAACACGCCGACCCCGCCACCGTGCTGGCCAGCAACAGCAGCAGCTTTCCCATCAGCGCCATCGGCCAAAGGCTGGCCAGCGCCCAGCGCATGGTGGGGCTGCACTTTTTCATGCCCGCGCACCTGGTGCCGCTGGTGGAGGTGGTGCTGGGCCCCCACACCGATGCCGCCCTGGCCGACGGCGTGTGCGCCTTCATGCGCGGTTGCGGCAGCGTGCCGGTGCTGGTGCGCAAAGACAAACCTGGCTTTTTGGCCAACCGCCTGCAACACGCCCTGGCACGCGAGGCGTTTGCACTGATCGACGAAGGCGTGGCCACGCCCGAAGACGTGGACGCCGCCGTGCGTTTCGGCTTTGGTTTCCGCTTCCTGGCCGCTGGCCCGGTGATGCAGCGCGACCACGCCGGGCTGGACGTGCACTGCGCCGCCGCCGCCACCATGTACCCCAGCCTGGCCGCCCACCACAGCCCCGCGCTGGCGCTGAGCGAGCGTGTGGCCCAAGGCAAGCTGGGCATGAAAACCGGCGAAGGCTTCTACCGCTGGACACCCGAAACCCGCCAGGCCGAGCGCGACCGCTACGACCACCTGCTGCGCCAGGGCCTGGCGCTGATAGCGAGCGAGCTGCCCCCCATCGACCGCAGCTGACCCGGCCCCCACCCTGTCACCCTCACACACCGCCTCAAGCCCCCCCGCCATGCGCTTTTTCACCACCCCCCTGCTCATCACCGTGGCCCCCAACGGTGCCTACAAACAGGCGGCAGACCACCCGGCGCTGCCGCTGACGGCCGAGCACCTGGCGGCCACCGCCAAACAGTGCCTGGACGCGGGTGCGGCCATGCTGCACATGCACATCCGCGACGCCCTGGGCCGCCACAGCCTGGACGTGGACGGCTACCGCGAGGCCCAGCGCGTGGTGCGCGCCGCCGTGGGGCAAGAGATGGTCATTCAAATCACCAGCGAGGCCGCCCGCGTGTACCAAGCCCCCGCGCAAATGGCCATGGTGCAGGCGCTGGTGCCCGAGGCCGTGTCGGTGGGCCTGCGCGAGCTGGACCAGCCCGATGTGGGCGAGGCCGGGCTGTCGCGCTTCTTTGGCTGGCTGGCGCAGCACCGCGTCATGACCCAGGTGATTGTTTACGACGTGGCCGATTTGCGCCGCTGGCAAGACCTGCGCCAGCGCGGCGTGGTGCCCGACGCACCGTGGAGCCTGTTGTTTGTGCTGGGCCGCTACAGCGTGGGCCAAACCTCCAGCCCGGCCGATTTGTTGCCCTTTGTGCAGGCCCACACCGGGCCGGAAACCTGGTCAATGTGCGCGTTTGGCGCGGGCGAACACGCCTGCGCCGCCACCGCCGCCGCGCTGGGTGGCCACGCCCGCGTGGGTTTTGAAAACAACCTGTTGCTCAACTCGGGCGAACGCGCGCCCGGCAACGCCGATCTGGTGGCCCAACTGGCCCACACCGCCGCCAGCCTGAACCGCCCCCTGGCCTCCGCGCAGCAGGCGCGCGAGTGGTTCGGCGCCGCCTGAAACGGCTGGGTTGCCCCCTGTTTTTCTCAGTTCATCACCACAACACCCGGAGACACACATGCAACGCCACACCTTCCTCAAAACCCTGGCCGCCGCCACCTTGGCCGTGGCCGCGTTTCCAGCGCTGGCGCAAGACGCCTACCCCAGCAAAACCATCCGCTTCGTGGTGCCCTACCCACCCGGTGGCCCCACCGACCTGATGGCCCGCCTGATTTCCGGCGAACTGCAAACCCGCCTGGGCACCACCGTGGTGGTGGACAACAAAAGCGGTGCCGGTGGCAACGTGGGCAGCGCCGAGGTGGCCAAGCAAGCCCCGGCCGACGGCCACACCCTGCTGCTGGCCGCCAGCGGCCCCATGGCGGTGAACCCCACGCTGTTCAAGTCCATGCCGTTCAACCCGCAAACCGACCTGACCTCGGTCATTCAAATCTCGTCGTTCCCGCTGGTGCTGGAGGTGAACCCCGCCCTGGGCATCAAAACCGTGAAAGAGCTGGTGGCCCTGGCCAAAAAGCCCGACAGCAAGCTGGCCTTTGCCTCGGCCGGCAACGGCACACCGCAGCACCTGGCGGGTGAAATTTTCAACACGCAGCTGGACGTGAAGCTGTCGCACATCCCCTACCGGGGGGCGGGCCCTGCCATCACCGACCTCATTGGCGGCCAGGTGCAGGTGATGTTTGACGTGTTGGGCAGCTCGCTGCCGCACATCCAGGGCGGGCGGCTGGTGCCGCTGGCCGTCACCTCGGCCAAGCGCCACCCCGCGTTGCCCAACGTGCCCACCATGATGGAAGCGGGCATTGACGGCTATGAAATCACCGCGTGGCACGGCATTTCGGTGCGCGCGGGCACGCCGCCTGCCGTGGTGACCAAGCTCAACACCACGCTCAACGCCATGTTCAGCGACGCCGAGTTCAAAAAGAAATGGGAGGCCCTGGGCACCCCCGTGGTGGGCGGCACCCCCCAGGCGTTTGACGCGCTCATCCGCAGCGACAGCGTGCGCCTGGGCAAGGTCGTGAAAGCCGCCGGTGTGACGCTGGACTGACAGGCCGAGAGCGCCTTTCCCTCAGGCCTTTTTCAAAAACTCGGCCTTCAGCATGAAGGCGCCTTGGTCGGTTTTGCAGTCCACCTCGTGGTCGCCCGCGCCTTCGGGCAGGCGAATGCTTTTGACCTTGGTGCCTTTTTTAAGCACGGTGGACGAGCCCTTCACCTTCAGGTCTTTGATGAGGATGACCGCGTCGCCATTGGCCAGCGGGGTGCCGTTGCTGTCGCGCACCACGGTGTCTTCGGCGGCGTCGGCCTCTTCGCTGCTGGCGGCCATGGGCCATTCGTGGGTGCAGTCGGGGCAGACCCAGTTGGGGCCATCGGGGTAGGTGTTTTCAAGCCCGCAAACGGGGCAGGCGGGGGCTGTGGAGGTGTTCATGCGGGCAGTGTAAGCGGTGCCCCCGACACCGCAATAACCATAGCTGCAAAGCCAATACCACCAAGCGCTGGGTGCCAAAAAAGCTTTGAAAACAGGCCTCGCGCCGGTTGCGCCGGTGGCGGGGCTTCAGCGGTCGGGCAACTGGTCGGCGGGCACCGGGCGGCCAAACAGGTAGCCCTGGAACGAGGCACAGCCATGCCCCAACAAAAACAGCAGTTGCTCGGCGGTTTCCACCCCTTCGGCCACCACGTTCAGGCCCAGGCTCTCGGCCAGCGACAAGATGGTGCAGGCAATGGCCGCGTCGTTGGGGTCGGTCAACACGTCGCGCACAAACGACTGGTCGATCTTCAGCTGGTCCAGCGGCAGGCGCTTCAGGTAGCTGAGTGACGAGTAGCCGGTGCCAAAGTCGTCCAGCGAGAACCGCACGCCCAGGGCCCGCAGCGTGGTCATTTTTTCAATGGTTTCCGGGATGTCGCTGTGCAGCATGCTTTCGGTCAGCTCCAGGCGCAGCAGCTGGGGGTTGGCCCCCGTGTCGGCCAGCGTTTGGGTGACGTGTTGCACAAAGTCGGGGTCTTTGAACTGGCGCGCGCTCACGTTGACGGCCACCGACCATTTCTGCCGCGTGGGGTGCGCCGCCCAGGCCACCAGTTGCTCGCAGGCGGTTTGCAGCACCCATTTGCCAATGGGCAATATCAGTCCCGTCTGCTCGGCCAGCGGGATGAACTGGGCCGGTGAAATCGCGCCCTTGGTGGGGTGGGGCCAGCGCAGCAGCGCTTCCACACCCAACACACCGCCACCGGCGGTGACCACCGGCTGGTAGTGCACCTTCAGCGTCTGGCGCTCCTGGGCTTCGCGCAGGTCGCGCAGCAGGGCGGCGCGGGCGTTGACTTCGTCTTGCAAGGCGGGGTCGAAAAACGCCACGCGGTTGCGCCCGGCGGCCTTGGCGCGGTAGAGCGCCATGTCGGCCTGCTTCAGCAACTCGTCCACCGGCAAGGCGGTGCTGAGGAACATCACCACGCCCACGCTGGCCGTCACGTCCACTTGCAGGCCGTTGAAGTGGTAGCGCATGGCCAGGGTTTCGCGCACTTTTTCGCCCAGATCGCCCGCGCGGGCGGTGGCGTCGGCCAAGTCGTCGCCCAGGCCGTTGAGCACCAGCACAAACTCGTCGCCACCCAGGCGGGCCACGGTGTCGGTTTGGCGCACGCAGTTTTGCAGGCGCAGCGACACCTGGCGCAGCAGCTCGTCGCCCTGGAAGTGGCCCAGGGTGTCGTTCACTTCTTTGAAGTGGTCCAGGTCCAGCAGCACCAGGGCCCCAAACTCGCCCGAGCGGCCCGAGGCCAGCAGCGCCAGGTTCAGGCGCTCTGCCACCAGGCGGCGGTTGGGCAGGCCGGTCAACGCGTCAAAAAACGCCATGCGCTGGGCTTCTTCTTCGGCCTTTTTGCGCTCGGTGATGTCGGCGCGGATGGCGATGTACTGCACGGGCAAGCCGTCGGGCCCCACAAACGGCACGATGGTGGTGTAGACCCAATACAGCGAGCCGTCTTTGGCGCGGTTGCAAATTTCACCGTTCCACACCCGGCCGCCCGAGATGGTGCGCCACAGCTTGTCAAAAAACGCCCGGGGGTGGTGGCCGGAGTTGATGACGCGGTGCGTTTGCCCCAGCAATTCGCTGCGCGGGTATTGGGAGATGCTGCAAAACTTGTCGTTCACCCGGGTGATGACGCCCTGCGCGTCGGTCACGGCAACGATGGCGTGGGCGTCGAGCGCGGCGGTCAGGTCCGATATTTCGCGCACCGATTCCAGCAGCTTCTGGTGCGTGCGCTCACGCTCGCTGGTGTCGGTGACGATGGCCATCAGCCCCGCCACGGTGCCGCGCTCGGTGCGCTGGGGCACCACGCGGGCCTCGGCCACCACGGGCAGGCCGTTGGGCCCGGTGTAGCGCAGGCTGATGGAGACCGCTTGCCCGCCCAGCGCCTGTTGCAGCTTGGGGTGCACCACCCCCATGATTTCCGGGGGCAACACGGCATCGAACCGGACACCCACAATGTCGTCCACCTGGCGGCCCAAGCGGGCGGCTTGCACGGGGTTCACATACAGGTAGCGCAGCTGGGTGTCCAGGTGCGACACGCCCACCGGCACGTTGTTCAGCACGGTGTCCAGCTCGCGCTTTTGCTCGCGCAAGCGCTCGGCCGCTTGGTGCAGCGCGGCATAGGGTTCGTGCACGGTGATCTGGAAGGTGACGCGGTAAATCAGCCAGAACGCCGCGATTTTGTACAGGTGGCCAAACACGTTGATGAAGTCGGACGGCGAGTCGTAGCCGGTGAAGGCCAGCTCGCCCACCCCCATCACGAAACACGCGGTGCCCAGCCACAGCGGGGTGGTGCTGTCGGGCATGCGCCGCGCCTGCCAAAACAACCAGCCTGCGGCCAGCAGGTGGGCGGCGCACAGCACCAGTTCGGCCCCCACTTTGAACGGGGTGAGGCCCTGGCCCGGCACAAACGTGGTGGGGAAGGCGGCCAGTGCGTGGCTGCTGAGCAGCAGCAGCGCGGCCACACAGGCCAAGCCCAGGCCCAGCCACAGGCCTTTGCCCCCGGGCAGGGGCACGCGCATGGCCACCAGCCACACGGTCACCACTTCAAAGCTGCGCCCGGCCAGCCACAGAAAAATGGCCTTGGGCGTGCTGGCCTCGGTCAGCAGGGAGGGCATGCCCTCGTAGGCCAGGGCGTGCAACACATCGACCCCCGCCACCACCGAGAACCCGAACACCAGGGCTTTGGCCATGTGGGCGTGGTCGGGGCCCTGGTTGTGCCAGGCCATGGACACCACCATCACCGACACCAGCACCGACACCAGCTCCAGCAGCAGGTGCACGGCAGGCCAATCGCCAGCGCGGTGGGTGAACAGCTGCGTGGGCGCTTGCAGCGCGGCCAGCGCCATCACCACAGTGGCCAGGCCGCATATCCACACCGCGCGGGTGCGCACCTGCGCAGCGGTCAGGGCCGGGGCCAGGAACAACTCGGGCAGGAAAGGCATGGCAAACCTCGGGCGGGGGTGTCAGCGCAGGCTCAACAGGGGGGGCACAGGGGTGGGGGCACTGGGCGCGCCATTCACCTTGAACACCGCCACGGTTTGCACCAGGGTTTGGGCTTGCAAACGCAGGCTGGACGCGGCGGCGGCCATTTCTTCCACCAGCGCGGCGTTTTGCTGGGTGGCTTGGTCCATTTGGGTGACCGCTTCACCCACCTGGCCCACGCCCGAGCTTTGTTCGGCGCTGGCGGCGCTGATCTCGCCCATGATGTCGGTCACCCGGCGGATGCTGCCCACCACCTCGGTCATGGTGGTGCCGGCGCGATTGACCAGGGCCGAACCGTCTTCCACCCGCTGCACGCTGTCGGTGATGAGGTCTTTGATTTCCTTGGCCGCCGCTGCGCTGCGCTGGGCCAGGCTGCGCACTTCACCGGCCACCACGGCAAAGCCCCGGCCTTGCTCGCCCGCCCGCGCCGCTTCCACCGCGGCGTTCAGCGCCAGGATGTTGGTTTGGAAGGCAATGCCGTCGATCACGCTGATGATGTCGGCGATTTTTTTGCTGCTTTCGTTGATGCCTTTCATGGTGTCCACCACCTGGGCCACCACCTCGCCGCCCTGCACCGCCACGGTGGAGGCGCTTTGCGCCAGTTGGTTGGCCTGGCGGGCGTTGTCGGCGTTTTGCCGCACGGTGGAGCTGAGTTCTTCCATGGAGGCGGCGGTTTCTTCCAGCGCGCTGGCCTGGCTTTCGGTGCGGGTGGACAGGTCTTGGTTGCCTTGCTCGATTTGCGAGCTGGCCACCGACACCGATTCCGACCCCTGCCGCACCTGCAACACGATGTGCCCCAGGTGGGTTTGCATGGTCGCCAGCGATTGCAGCACCAGGGCCACTTCGTCTTTGCCGTGGGTGTCCACATGGGTGGTGAGGTCGCCTTCGGCCACGGCCTGCGACA
The DNA here is from genome assembly GCA_049653005.1 of Burkholderiaceae bacterium. Taxonomy (GTDB): domain Bacteria; phylum Pseudomonadota; class Gammaproteobacteria; order Burkholderiales; family Burkholderiaceae_C; genus UBA2334. The sequence goes on from JBASFL010000055.1 coordinate 68,829, forward strand.
GCGCAGACGCCTGTTGCAGCGAGCGCGAAATGCCCCGCACCAGCGCCAGCCCGAACGCCACGGCCAGGCCAATGCCCAGCACGATGGCGGCAATGGCGGTGATGCGGCTTTGCTCGTAACGGGCCACCGTGGAACCGTATTCCTTTTTGCCCTCGTCAAATTGCAGCTTGACCAATGCGTTGATGCTGGTGCGCACGCCGTCGTAGAGGGCCGGGATTTTTTCGTCGTTCAGGCGGCGTGCGGCGTCCAGGTCGCCCGCGCGCAGGGCGTTTTGCAAGGGTTGAAACCCGTCGGTGGCAAAGCGCTCGCGGGCGGCTTCAAACTGTTTGGCCAGCACGGCCTCTTCGGGGGTGAGTTGGGTGGCGATGTAGGCGGCCCATTCTTCGTTCACCTCTTTGGAGTTGGTGGCCATGCTGGCAAGGCGCTCTTTCACCACGGCGGGGTTGCCGCTGAGCAGGGCTTCGGCGGCCTCCAGGCGGTTGCGCAGCACCAGGCGCTGCACCTCGGCCAGTTGGCCCACGGGCACCATGCGGTCTTGGTAGACCGAGTTGAAGGCCGCGTTGGAGCTGGACATGCCCAGCAGGCCAATGGCGCCGATGGCCACCAGCAGCACCGACAGCAGGCCGATCAGCATCAGCAGGCGGGTGGAAATTTTGAGTTGGTTCATGGCGATCTCTTGTGTCTCGGGGGAAAGGGGTTCAGGCGGCCAGGGCGGCCGTGTCGAGCAGCCCGGTGCCGTCGCCGGCCAGCAGGCATTCGATGTCCACCAGGATCAGCATGGCCTCGGCCTCGCCCCGCGTTTGGGTGCCAATGCCGGTGACGTAAGGGGTGTCTGCCCCGCCGCTGTTGGCGAACGACGGGGGCTGCTTGATTTGCGCGGGGGTCAGCGCCAGCACGTCCGACACCGCGTCCACCACGATGCCGGTGACCTTGCCGCCGATGTTCAGCACGATGGTGGCGGTGAGGTCGTTGTAGGCCGCGGGCATGCCCAGCTTGAGGCGCAAATCCACAATGGGCACGATCACGCCGCGCAGGTTGACCACGCCTTTCAGGTGCGGTTGCGGGTGGGCCAGGCGGGTGGGCTCGGTGTAGCCCCGGATTTCCTGCACGGCCAAGATGGGAATGCCGTATTCCTCGCGCCCCAGCCGAAAGCTGAGGTATTCGCCGGCGTGGGCGCTGGTGGTGGGGTTGGGTTGTGGGTTCATGCGCGGACCTGTCAGAAGTCCGCAAGGTTAACCAAGCGAAAGCAGTGCGTCAATCGTTTTAATCGATTTACTGCGTATGGTCGTTATATTCGATTCAATATGGTGTGCCGGTCCCCAGCGCCTGCGACAGCGCCCCCCGCAGCGCGTCGGTGTCCAACGGCTTGGCAAACACCTGCCGCACACCGGCGGCGCGGCTGGCCGCCGGGTCGATGCCGTCGGCAAAGCCGCTGCACAGAAACACGGGCAGCCCGGGCCGCAGGCGTTGCAGCTGGGTGGCCAGCTCCAGGCCGGTCATGCCGGGCATGCTTTGGTCGGTGACCAGGGCGTGCACCTGGGCACCGGGGGTGTGCAGCGCGCCCAGCAGGCGCTGCGGGGTGTCAAAGGTTTGCACGCGGTAGCCCTCGCCCGCCAGCCATTCGGCCAGGAAGCGGCCCACGGCGGGCTGGTCGTCCAGCACCCACACCCATTGGCCCGCACCGGGCTGCCCGCTGGGCGCCTGGGCGGGCGCTGGCCGGGGGGCCGGGGCGGTGGTGACCGGGGGGAACAGCAGCCGAAACCGCGTGCCTTGCCCCGGGGCCGACGTGACGGTGACGAATCCCCCCGCCCGGCGCAAGATGCCGTGCACCATGGGCAGGCCCAGCCCCGTGCCCTTGCCCACGCCTTTGGTGGTGAAAAACGGCTCGAACAAATGGGGCATGGCCGCCGGGGGTATGCCGCTGCCGCTGTCGCTCACGTCCAGCGCCAGAAAGTCGCCCGCAAACGGCGCGTGGCTGGCGGCGCACACGCCGCTTTCGCCCGCCACGCGGTGCAGGTGGATGTCGATCTTGCCGCGCCCCTCGATGGCGTCGCGGGCGTTGATGACCAGGTTGACCAGCACCTGGTTCAGCTCGCCGGGGCTCACGCGCACCTGGCCCGCGCCGTCCACGTGGGTGGTCAGCGCCACGCCGGGGGGGATGGAGGGGCGCAGCATGGCCACCACCTCTTTCACGGTGTCGGCGGGGTCGATCACCTGCACCTCGCCATCGGCCTGGGTGCGGGTGAAGGTGAGCAGCTTGGCAATCAGGTCGCGGCCGCGTTCGCTGGCGCCCACCACCTCTTTCAGGTAGCGGGCCAGTTTGCTTTCTTTGTCGGGCACCAGGCGGGTCAGCGCCAGGTTGGCGTAGCCGTGGATGGCAGCCAGGATGTTGTTGAAGTCGTGCGCAATGCCGCCGGTGAGCTGCCCCAGCGCCTGCACTTTTTGCGAGTGCTGCAACTGCCGCTCCAGCCCGCGCTGCGACACCTCGGCGTTCTGGCGCTCGGAAATGTCGCGCACAAAGGCATAGAAGTGGTCGGTGTCGGGGTTGCGGGTGAGCGAAATTTCCACCGGGTAGTCGTGCCCGTCTTTGTGGCGGTGGCGGGTGGTCACCAGCGCGCGGCCGGTGGTGTGGATGTGGGCCACCCGCTCGGCAAACACGGCGTCGGGCGTGCTGATTTCCAGGTCGCGCACGGTCATGGCCAGCAGCTCGGCCTGGGTGTGGCCCGACATGGCCGCCAGCGCGGCGTTCACCTCCAGCATGCGCCCGCCTGGGCCCACCACGCAAAAGCCATCGAGCGCGGTTTCCAGCACGCGGGCGTGGCGCTGCTGGGCCAGGGCGCTTTCCGTCACGTCTTCCGACACCGACACAAACCCTTGCAGCTGGCCCTGGGCGCCGAGGATGGGGGTGACCACGCGGCGCATCAGCAGGGGCTGGCCGCTGTGGTTTTTCACGGGCACCAGCCCGGTCCAGGGCTGGGCTTGGGCCAGGCGGTGGCGCATGGCCTGGGCCAGTTGCGGGTCGGGGGTGATGGGGGGCTCAAACAGGCTCAGGCCGCTTTGCGACATGGGCGTGTCGGGCGGCAAAAAGGCCAGCGATGCGCGGTTGCGCCACTGCACCTGGCCCTGGGCGTCACCCACGATGACGGGGGTGGCCGTGGTGTCCAGCGCCAGGGCCTGGGTGCGCAGGGTGGCGTTGGCGGTTTGCAGGTCTTGGGCCTGGGTGGCCAGGTCTTCGTAGGGGCGGCGCACGGTCACCACCAGCAAGCCCCAGTACACCAGGCCGTAGGCGGCCACCTTGAACAGGTGGCCCAGCATGTTTTGCACGTCGTTGCTGAGGGCGTATTGCGTCAGGAACACCTCGCAATACGTCAGCAGCGCGGCGGCCCCGAACAGCATGGGCCGCGATTCGCGGGCCGCCGGGTGTGTGGCCGCCCGCGACAGGCGCCACAGCCGCCAGGTGGCCAGCACCAGCACGGCGGTGATGGCGCGCTCTGCGCCCACCTTGACGGGCGTGAGCCCGCTGCCCGCCACAAACAGGGTGGGCAGGGCGTTTTCGTGTGCAATGACCCCCCAAGCCACCAGCGCCACCACCCCGCCGCTGGCCAGCAGCCAGGCGCGGCGCTGGGCACGCCGCAGCGGGGGCACATCGGGCCACACGCTCAGCGCCAGCAGACTGAGCGCCACCAGGCCGCGCGCGGCCAGCCAGAACGCAATGCTTTTTTGTGAGGACGCAGGGGTGATGAACGCCGGCATGTCGCGAAACGACAGGGCGTGCAGCAAATCCAGCCAGCCCGAGGTGGCCAGCGCCAGGGTGAGCAGGGCCAGCGAGCCCGACACTTCTTTGTCGGGCGTGTGCCACACGGTGGCAAACACCAGCAACGCCACAAACACCGAGGCCAGCTCCATGAGCGTGTGCAGCGGCAGGTAGTGCACCCGGGGAATCACCCAGTTGCCCAGTGGCAGTTCCATGGCCCACAGCGTGACCAGGCCCATGACGACCACCAGGGCCCCCATCTGGCCGTGGCGCCCCCAGCGCTGCCAGGCGGCCCCGGGCGACACGGTGAGGCTGGGTGTGTTCACGCGGTGGCCCGGGTGGGGTGGGGGGTCAGGCGTTGAGCCCCAGGCGTTCCAGCAGCTGTGGCACGTCCAGGGGTTTGGCCAGGCAACACTCGGCCCCGGCCTCGCGCATGTCGCGCTCGTTGTCGGGGCTGAGGTGGCCGGTCATGCCGATCACGCGCAGGTCGGCGTGGCCCGGCATTTGGCGGATGTGGCGGCACACCTCGGGGCCTTTCAGCCCGGGCATCATCAGGTCGAGCAGCACCACGTCGGGCAGGAAGCTGTGCACCTTCAGCCCGGCTTCGAAGCCGTCGCGGGCGGTGTCCACCACGGTGTTGAATTCGGCGTCGGCCAGCAGCTCGGTCAAAAAGCCGGTCACGCCCGCGTCGTCGTCCACGACCAGGATGCGCAGCGGCCCCTTGTTGCCCGCCGGGTTCCAGAGGCGGGCGAAGCGCTCCACCTCTTCGTGCCGAAACCGCCGGTGCCCACCGGGCGTGACCTCGGCCTGCAACAGCCCCTTTTGCGCCCAACCCCGCACGGTGATGGGCGACACCATCATCCACTCGGCCACTTCGGTGGGGGTGAGGTAGGGCTTGGTGATGGGAGCTGGGGGTTTCACGCGGTGTCCGGGGTGGGGTGGTTTGAAACCGATTGTATCGATGTTAACCATGTAAACAACCACCCGGCATGCCGGGTGTCAGGGTTCAAAGAAGGCTACTTTAAAATAGCAAACTATTGAATACAGTCAAGCGATGGGTGCCAAAAATGTTCAAATTTTTGCCGCTGGCGGTCAGCGCAGCGGGCGCAGCAGGTCGCGCAGGCCGTTGTGGTCAATGGTTTGCATCAGCGCCAGAAGGCGGCCCAGCTCGCCTTTGGGGAAACCTTCGCGGGCAAACCAGTTCAGGTAGTTGCCGGGCAGGTCGGCCAGCAAGCGCCCGGCGTGTTTTCCATAGGGCATGGGCGTGCGCACCAGCTTGAGCAGCAGGGCGGGGTCAAGCCCGTCGGGGGTTGGCATGGCGCTGGCTGGGCGGGCGGGGTTTCAGACCACCTTGCGGGGCTCAAACCGCGCGCCATAGGCGCAGTAGCCGGTGCGGGGGCTTTTCTTTTGCGGGTGCAGGCGGCAGGTGTCGGGCCGTTGCTCGTACACGGTGCAGCGGCGGGTTTTGTTGTCGAGAAACGTGCAGTCGCCATCGGCCCGGCGGGCCATGGTGAAGATCTCGGCCTTGGCGTTGTAGCGGTCAATCACCTTGGCTTTTTGCAGGCGCTTGGCAATGCGGGCGGGGTCTTCGTTGTCGGCCTCGAACGCGTCCACCAGCCCCAGCCGCACCAGGTCGGCCAGGCGAATTTCAAGCGGCATGGTGCAGCAGTTGGCCTGGCAGCCGTCGCACATGCCGGGGCGGTAGCGCGTCCAGGTTTCAACACGGTCTACGTCGACGATTTGGATGGATGAGCGCATGGGACATTGTCTCCTGCCGCCAGCGTTGGAACACGCGCCGTCAGCGCACAAAAATGCGTGACGCCAGCGGCTTGTTCACGTAGTTAGGCAAAAAGCGGCAGTCTTTGGCGGTGGCACCGGCCTGTTGCAGGCAACTGCTGGCGATGCCTGCCGCCGTCGGCTTTTGGCCCTTTTCCACCCAGTTCAGCAAGGCGTTGAACAGGGGCGGGTAGTAGGCGTCGCCCCAGTAGCTGTGCTGGTTGGAGTCCACAAAATTCTGCACCAGCCGCTCGCCATTGCCTGCGGCCACCATGCGCTGGCGCAGGGTGTCGCTGCCTTCCACAAACACAGTTGCATCGTGGATGCCGTGTGCGCTGACCACCGGCACGGCAAAGCGCCCGGCGTGGTCCACATCGGCCGCAAAGCGGGCAACGGCGGCTGGGTCAGCCTTGAAACGTGGCACGGCGGCGTTCAGCGCGGCATCGTTTGCCGAGCCCGTGTAGCGCACGCGCTCGTTGCCAAACGGGCTGGCGCCGCCGTTTTTGGCCACCACGTCGCGCAGCGTGAAGGTGCCCCAGTTCAGGTGGCTGACCACCGAGCTTTCGGGGATTTTCAGCACGTCCACGATGGTTTTCAGCTTCTGCGCCTGCTGCGGCGTGCGCTGGGCGGCGGGCTTGCGTACGCCCAGGCATTCGTCGGCACGGGCGGCCAGCTCGGCATTGGTGAGCTTGCTGTCGGCGGGCAGGCCGACGGGCAGTGAATAGGCCGGTTCGTCAGGGCGGGGGTGGTTGTTGCACAGGTGTTGGTAAATGGCGCGCAAGTCCAGCCGGAAGTCGTAGGTGGCCGGGCCGGCCACCACGCCGCTGGTCAGCAACACGCCGTTCCACGACTTGGGGTACATCTCTGCCGCGCGGGTGGCCACCATGCCGCCCCACGACTGCCCGTGCAGCAGCGTGACACGCGGCTTGGCCACATGGTCTATGAAGATGCGGCGCACCCGCTCGGTGTCTTCGGCGGCGGTGGTCACGGCAAAGCCACCCTGGCGAAACACCGAGCCCGCCCAGGCATGCCCCTGCTGCACGGTGATGGCCCAGCGTTTGATGTCTTCATCGGCCCGGGTGGTTTTGGGCTCGCCCAGCGACGGCCCGCCGTGCGCGTGCACCACCAGCACCCCACTCCATTTGGCGGGCGTCACGATGAGGTAGTGCGCCTTGGCAGAGTCTTGCCCCCGCAGGCAACGTGCGCCCTCGGGCACGCCCGCCGGGCAGGCTTGCGCCACGGGGGCCTGTTCAACGCTGGTTTGGGGCGTGGCGGCGTGGTGTGGGGTTGTTGGTGTTGGCCCACTGGCGCAACCCGCCAGAAACAACAGGGATGTGCCGCCCATCAGGGCCAGTGTTTTGTGCGGGTCGTGTGCCATGTTCAGCGGATGGAGTGGGTTGATCGGGTGGGCAAGGGAGCAAACATGGTCACACGAAGCGCCGGGCCGCGCCATAGGACAAACGACTGCCCACGTCTCGCACACGACTTTGGTGTGAATGGGTAAAAAACAGTAGCTAACAATGACGCCAATCAAGCGCCAGAAGCCTGTTTGGCTTGTGGTTTTCCCATCAAATCCGCGCTGGGGTTTTGAACACGTTGTGGTGGTTCCAGGCGATGAACCCGGGGCCCGGCAGCAGGTCGGGTGACTGGGGGTCGAGCAGCGGCTGGCAGGTGGCCTCCGAACCGGACCCGCCTGCGGTGTGCCACTGAATGTGCGGCGCGGTGGGCATACTGCCCTGAATCGCAAAGGAGGCAAACCCATGGCAACCACCCGCTGGACGCGGGCCGAAACACTGGCCGCACTGAATGTCTACTTTCAGCTCTCGTTTGGGCAGCTTCACCAGCGACACCCAGCCATTCGCCAACTGGCTGAGTGGCTGGGGCGAACGCCCGGTGCGGTGGCGTTGAAGCTGGTCAACTTCGCCAGCTTGGACCCCCAAGTTCGCGCCAGTGGGCGTGCGGGCATGGGCAACTGCTCCAAGCTGGACGAAGACATTTGGCAAGAACTGAACACCCAGTGGGACGCAGTGGCCACAGAGGCCGCCACCCTGTTTGACCATTACGCGCAGCAGCACGGCGTAGCGCCAGCGTCAGATGTGATGGACGAGTTGGATGAACTGCCCACGTTTGCCGAGGGTAGAACCACGACGGCGACAGTTCAGGTGCGGGTGAACCAAGCCCGATTCAGAAAAGCCGTTCTGGCCAGCTATGGCTCGCGTTGCTGCATCAGTGGGTTGGCAGAGCCTCGCCTGCTGGTGGCCAGCCACATCGTGCCGTGGAGCATGGACACCCACAACCGCCTCAACCCGCAAAACGGTTTGTGTTTGTCTGCACTGCACGACAAGGCCTATGACATTGGCCTGTTGACGGTGCTGCCCGACTACACCGTGCGCGTGTCAACCCAACTGAAGCACGCCAAGGTGGATTCGTTCACCCGAGATGCCTTGGCCACCTTTGATGGCCGCTCGATTGCCATGCCCGAGCGCTTCAAACCGCACGCCGAGTTTCTGGAAAGCCATGCAAGGCGATTTCATTTTTTATAGCGCTTTGATGTCAACTATCGAATGAAAAGTAGAGCAACAAATGACGCCAATAAAGCGTTGGAGGCACTTTTCATTCTGAAAATGGTCAAGCTTGGAGCTTGAAATCTTTTCGACTGCCTTTTGACGCAATTCGCGATCCCCACTCAGTCACTCGTCTCCACGTCTGCTGCCTCATGCCCGGCCTCGGCCAGCGCTGCCGCTATGTCGCCCGGGTCAATCATGCGGGTGTGTTCGGCCCACGCGCGGTGGTGGGCCAAATCCACCCCGGCGTTGCTGATGCAGGGCAGGTCTTGCAGCTCGAACATCACGGCCTCGGCATCGGCCTGGGTGGTCATGGTGGGCAGGGTGAAGGTGGTGGTGGGCATGTGGTGTCGTCGTCGGTTAAAAAATTGCGCGACATAATTGTGTCGTGCTTTGTCGCTGCCGGGCGTCATGGCACGACACATTGATGTCACGGAGCCAGAACCATGTCGCGCACCAGGCCTGTTGAAGAACGCCAGCTGATCGAAGCCATTGTGGCGGCGCATCCGGGTGGCATCCGCATTGCCGACCTGGAGGCCGAGATGGCTCGCCAGCACGGCGTGCAGCTCAACCGCCGCACACTGCAACGCCGTCTGCAAAAGCTGGTTGATGCGCAGCGCTTGCTCACCGAGGGTGAAAGCATTGCGGTGGTGTACCGCCCCCTGGCGTGTGTGCCTGCGCAGGCACTTACAACCCCCGCCGTTGCCACAACCGCAATGGCCGAAGTCGAGCTGTATGTGCCGGTGTCGGCCGAAGGTGCCGCCATCCGCGACCTGGTGCGGTTGCCGCTGATGCACCGCCGCCCGGTGGGCTACCAGCGGGCGTTTCTGGAGGCCTACCAGCCCGGCGAAACGTTTTACCTGCCCCAGGCGCTGCGCCAGCAGTTGCACGAAATGGGTCGCACTTCTGCGGCCGAGAGGCCCGCAGGCACCCATGCCCGCGACGTGTTGGGCCGGTTGCTGGTGGATTTGTCGTGGGCTTCGTCCCGGCTGGAGGGCAACACCTACACCCGGCTAGACACGCAGAACCTGATCGAGCGGGGCCAGGTGGCCACAGGCAAAGACGCCATCGAAACGCAGATGATCCTGAACCACAAAGACGCCATCGAAATGCTGATCGACGGGGCCGACGAGGTGGGCTTTGATGCCTTCACGTTCAAAAACCTGCACGCGGTGTTGTCGCAAGACCTGCTGCGCGACCCGCTGGCCAGTGGCCGTTTGCGCCGAAGGCCGGTGGACATTTCGGGCACGGTGTTTCTGCCGCTGGCTTTGCCACAGGTGATTGAAGACAGCTTTGCGCTGCTGCTGGCCAAGGCGGCCGCCATTCCCGATCCGTTCGAACAGGCTTTCTTTCTGATGGTGCAACTGCCCTATTTGCAGCCGTTTGAAGATGTGAACAAGCGCGTGTCGCGCATTGGGGCCAACCTGCCGCTCATTCAACACAACCTGTGCCCGCTGTCGTTTGTGGACGTGCCAGAGCGCGCCTACGTGGAGGGCACGCTGGGTGTGTATGAGTTGAACCGCGTGGAGCTGCTGCGCGATGTGTTTGTGTGGGCCTATGAACGTTCGTGCCAACGCTACCTGGCCATCACGCAAAGCATGGTGGAGCCAGACCCACTGAAAATCAAATACCGCGAGGCGCTGATTCAAGCGGTGCAGTCGGTGGTCAAAGGGCTGCGGCTGCCAGGCCCCGATGTGTGTGCCGACTTGGCCCAGGCCCACGCTGCCGAGCCAGACCGTGCGGCATTTGCCGACATGCTGGCGGCTGCGCTGCAGCAGTTGCACGAGGGCAGCGTTGCCCGCTACCGGTTGCGCCGGTCCGAATATCTGGCGTGGCTGGCGGTCAAGTGACGGGGTGGGGCCGAGCCCCCACGTCTTACAGGCCCAATCCAAGCCCGCTAACCTGACAGCCAGTTTCTCCGCCACTGACTGAAAGGTGCCACATGGCGTCAACCCCCGCAGGTTCTTGCACCCCACCATCCGTGTTCACCCGCCGCCGCGTGCTACAGGCTGGGGCGCTGGGCACCTTGGCAGGTGTGGCCACCAGCCCTTTGTTGGGCCACGCCCTGGCTGCCAGTAACGACACCGCCGAGCTGCTGCGCAAGGGCGGTGTGGTGGTGGCGTTCAGGCACGCGCTGGCGCCGGGCACGTTCGACCCGCCCAACTTCAAGCTGGGCGACTGCAGCACCCAGCGCAACCTGAGCGCCGAGGGGCGCGAGCAAGCGCGGCGCATGGGCGCGTGGTTTGCCGCGCAGGGCTTGCGGCCTGAAAACGTGCGCAGCAGCCCGTGGTGCCGCTGCATGGACACGGCCACGCTGGCGTTTGGCGCAGCGCAGCCGTGGGAGGCCTTGGCTTCGCCGGTGGGCAGCGTTGAGGCCACCACCGCCGACCGGCTGGCGCTGTTGCGCACAGCGCTGGTTCAGGCCACGCAGCGCCCCGGGCAATTCACGGTGTGGGTGACGCACATGTTTGTGCTGGCAGACCTGGTGGGTGCCAACACAGGCTCTGGCGAGGGGCTGGTGCTACATGCCGACGCGGCGGGCAAGCCGGTGGTGCTGGCACGGTTGTCGGACAGCGATACAGGCGCACCACGTCCAAGCATTCGCTGACTGTCAAATATGCAATCAAAAGCGCCCCTCCCGCTTCATTGGCGCTAATTCATCGCTACGAAAACTCAAACCACCCCAGCCATGCCTGCCACCCAAGCTGGCAGCTGTTCGCGCACGATGCGCAGGGCTGGGGCCTCTTGCTGGCGGCTGAGGGTGACCAGGCCGAAGCGGGCGGTGGCGTTCAACGCTGGGGTGACGTCCAGCTTGACCAGCCCGGCGGCCACGGCCACCACGGTCAGCACCACGGCATTGCTGCGGCGGGCCACGTCCACGATGGTCAGGGTTTCGTCGCAGCGCAGGGTCACCAGGTCGTCTGGGTTGGCTTGGGGGCCATAGCGCGCCATCAGCATGCGGGCCACCTCGTCGCTCAAGGGGGTGGAGGCAATGGGGTGCACCATCACCTCGGCCAGGGTCACCGCTCGCCCGGTGAGCGCCAGCGGGTGGTCCGGGCGGACCAGAAACCCGGCGTCCAGCTCGAAGGTGTGCGTGGTTTGCAGGTCTGACGACGGGCGCATCGAGCGAATATCCACCAGCGCGGCGTCCAGCTTTTGTTCGCGCAGTTCGTGCAGCAGCACGCCGGTGTTGCCCCGCGAGATGTCCAGGTGCAGCTGCGGGTGGTGCTGCGCCATGTGCAGCATGAGTGGGGTGGACAGCAGCGCGCCCGGGCCTGAGCTGAGGCCGATGCGCAGCCGCCCGCTCAGGCCCGCCTGCAGTTCTTTGCCGGTTTGTTTCAGGGCCTCGGCGTCGCTCACCAGCCGCTGGGCACGTTGCAGCACCTCGGCCCCCAGGGGGGTGAGGGAGATGCGCCGCCCCAGGCGGTTGAACAGCGTGCCACCCAGCTCGTCTTCCAGGCCCTGAATGCTGCGGCTCAGCGCGGGCTGGGTGAGAAACAAGGCCTTGGCGGCCTGCACATACGAGGCCTTTTCGGCCAGCACCACAAAGTGGCGCAACTGCACCAGTGTCATCAGAAACCCCCAGTAAAACGCATGGGTTGTTGATCATCAATGCATTGGACTTTACGCTGGTGCGTTCCTAACATGCAACAAAGTTCATGTCAGGAGCCCCGCCGTGGAATGCCTCAGCCCCGTTGCCATTGAAGAGTTCACCCGCCTGCGGCGGGACATCCACCGCCACCCCGAGCTGGCGTTTGACGAGCACCGCACCAGTGCGCTGGTGGCCGAGAAGCTGGCATCGTGGGGCTATGCGGTCACCACGGGCCTGGGTGGCACGGGTGTGGTGGGGCAACTGAAGCGTGGCAACTCGGCGCGCGCCATCGGCCTGCGGGCCGACATGGACGCGCTGCCCATCACCGAAGCCTCGGGTGCCGACTGGAGCAGTTGCCACCACGGTGTGATGCACGCCTGTGGCCACGACGGGCACACCGCCATGCTGCTGGCTGCTGCGCAACACCTGGCGGTGCACGGCAGGTTTGACGGCACGCTGAACCTGATTTTTCAGCCCGCCGAAGAGGGCGGTGGCGGTGCGCTGAAGATGATGGAAGACGGCCTGTTCGACCGCTTCCCGTGCGACGCCATTTTTGCCATGCACAACATGCCGGGCATGGCCCAGGGGCAGCTGGTGTTTCGCAGCGGGCCCACCATGGCCTCGTCTGACTACGCCACCGTCACGTTGCACGGGGTGGGCGGGCACGGTGCCATGCCGCACAAGGCCACCGACGTGGTGGTGGCCGCCGCCTCGCTGGTGATGGCGCTGCAAACCATCGTGTCGCGCAACGTGGACCCGCTGCAGCCCGCGGTGGTGACGGTGGGCGCCATCCACGCCGGCCAGGCCAACAACGTGATACCGGCCCAGGCCACGCTTGAAATCAGCCTGCGCGCGCTGGAGCCCCAAGTGCGGCGCGACATGGAGCAGCGCATCAAAAGCCTGGTGGCCTTGCAGGCCGAAAGTTTTGGCGTGCGTGCCGACATCGAATGGCGCCCCGGCTACGCCGTGCTGGTGAACGACGCCACCCAAACCGCCCGTGCGCTGGCGGTGGCGCAGCGGCACTTCCCGGCCCACCAGATCAACCCCAGCGGCCCCATGCTGACCGGCAGCGAAGACTTTGCTTTCATGCTGGAGCGTGTGCCCGGCTGCTACCTGTTCATTGGCAACGGGGCGGGCGGGGAAATGGGCGCGTGCATGGTGCACAACCCCGGCTACGACTTCAACGACCACATCCTGCCCATTGGCGCGGCCTATTGGGCCGCGCTGGTGCAAGACCTGCTTTCCCCCACCCATTGACTTGACCACCCCCCACCCGAGGAGACAACACCATGACAAAACCTTTTAAAACATTCATCACCGCAGCGGCTTTTGCCCTGTCGGCTTTCACCGGCGCGGCCCACGCGCAGGCCTTCCCGGCCAAGCCCGTGTCGCTGGTGGTGCCGTACCCGGCGGGCGGCCTGTCTGACGTGATTGCCCGCTCGGTCAACACCACGCTGGGCAAACACCTGGGCCAGCCGGTGATGGTGGACAACTTGGGTGGCGCCAGTGGCTCCATTGCCGCACAAAAAGTGCTGAACAGCCCCGGCGACGGCTACCAGGTGTTCCAGGGCTCGCCCAACGAATTGATCTTGGCGCCGCTGGCCATTGCCAGCATCAAGTTCAAGAGCGAAGACTTTCGCCTGATCCAGATGATTGCCACGGCACAAATTGCTTTCCTGGCCCGCAAAGACTTGGCCGTGAGCAACGTGGACGAGTTTCTGGACCTGGCCCGCAAAGCAGCCAAGGACGGCCGCCCGCTGACGTATGCCAGCGTGGGCCCAGGTTCGTTCTACCACCTGCTGGGCGAGCAGCTGTCCAAGGTGTCGGGCATTCCCATGGTCCACGTGCCCTACAAGGGCGCGGCACCGGCCGAGCTGGACTTGATGGCCGGCAACGTGGACATCTTCCTGGCGCCCTACGGCAAAAAGTACGACGACATGCACAAAAAGGGCATGGTCAAGGTGCTGGCCATGCTCAACAGCGAGCGGCTTGACAGCACCAAGGCCTACCCCGTCATCACCGAAAGCAAACAGCTCAAAGACTTCACGTTCAACATCTGGACGGGTTACTTTGTGAAGAAAGACACGCCCGAAGCCGTGGTGGCCGTGCTGCACAAAGCCATCACCGAAACCCTGGGCGATGCCGGTGTGCACCAGGCGCTGGAAGCCAACAGCCAGCTGCTGCCCAAGCCCCAGACGCTGGCGGCGGCAGACAAAGCATTTGCCGACGGCACCAGCCAGTTCCGCGCCATTGCCAAGGCCATCAATCTGCAGCCACAATAAGCATTCTCTGATCCGCTGATCGGGAGAGACCGGCCCCCACCACGGGCGGCCGGCGCCGAAGGAGCAACCGCCCCGGAAACTCTCAGGCAAAAGGACCGATTGGCGCGTTTCACACTCTGAAGAGTGGCCAGGCTTCGTCCCCTGGCCCACCGCAGGAGCAAGCCATTTCCCCACTGGGGTGTGGTGAATCTCTCAGGTCGCAAACAGAGGGGGCCACAGCCTGCACATTGGGTGCGGGCTGTGTCCACCTGTTTGACGGCATTGAAAGACACACACATGGCACACCTCATCGTTATTGGCGGCGGCATCACCGGCGTCACCAGCGCCTACGCCTTGGCCCGTCAGGGCCACCAGGTCACCCTTATCGAAAAGCACCGCTATGCGGGCATGGAAACCAGCCACGCCAACGGCGGGCAGTTGTCCGCCTCCAACGCCGAAGTCTGGACGCACCCCTCAACGCTCATCAAAGGCCTGAAGTGGATGCTGAAGGCCGACGCCCCGCTGTTGGTCAACCCCACCCCCAGCTGGCACAAACTGAGCTGGTTTGCCGAGTTTGTGGCGTCCATCCCCAAATACCGCGACAACACCGTGGCCACCGCCCGGCTGGCCATTGCCGCGCGCGAGCACCTGTTTGGCTGGGCCCAGGCCGAGGGCATCGACTTCGACCTGAAGCAGCAGGGCATCTTGCACATCTACCGCGACAAAGCCGGTTTTGACCACGCGGGCGAAGTGTCCAAACTGCTGGCCGAAGGTGGCCTGCCACGCCGGGCCGTGACGCCCGACGAAATGCGTGCCATCGAGCCCACGCTGCAAGGCCGGTACTTTGGCGGCTACTACACCGAGAGCGACAGCACGGGCGACATCCACAAATACACCCACGGGCTGGGCCAGGCTTGCGAACGGCTGGGCGTGCGGGTGCTCACCGGCCACGAGGTGGCACGCGTGGCCAGCACGGGCAATGCCGCATCGGTGGTGCTGACCAACGGCGACACGGTCACCGCCGACGCCGTGGTGGTGTGCGCCGGTGTGCACAGCCGCAATTTGGGTGCGCAACTGGGCGACCGGCTGAACGTGTACCCGGTGAAGGGTTATTCCATCACCGTGATGTTGAACGACGCCGAGAGCCAGTCGGCGGCCCCCAACGTCAGCCTGCTGGACGACGAAACCAAACTGGTCACCAGCCGCCTGGGCGCTGACCGCTTCCGGGTGGCCGGCACGGCCGAGTTCAACGGCATCAACCACGACATCCGTGCCGACCGCATCCGCCCCCTCATTCAATGGGTGAACCAGTGCTTCCCCGGCGTGAGCACTCACCGGGTGGAGCCCTGGGCGGGGCTGCGCCCCATGATGCCGAACATGCTGCCCCGCGTTGGCCCAGGCCGTTTGCCCAATGTGTTCTACAACACGGGGCACGGTCACTTGGGCTGGACGCTGTCGGCCATCACCGCGCACCAGTTGGCGGGCCATGTGGACGGGTGGGCACGCCAGACCCGGCCGGTGTTGCACCACGCGGCGCTGGGCAAGGTCACCGGCTGATCGGCGTTCACGCCTGCAAAACCTGGCGTGCCAGCTTGAGAAACTGGTCGCGCTCTGGGGCACTCAGCGACACCAGAATGTCGGCCTGCAAGTCGTGAACCACCGGTTTCAACGCCGCGTAAATGGCCTCGCCCTCTGGCGACAGTGAAAGCACGCGCGAGCGGCGGTCCCGCTCGCTCACCACCCGGTGGATCCAGCCTTTTTTCTCCAGCCGGTCAATCACACCGCCAATGGTGGCCCGGTCGTAGGCAATCAGTTCGGCCAAGCGGGCTTGGTCTGCGGTGGGGTGGGTGTGAATGGCGTCCAGGGCCGCAAATTGCACCGGCGTCAGTTCAAACCCCGCCGCCTGGGTGCGCTGCGCGAACACCAGGGTGGACAGCTGGTGCAACCGGCGGATGAGGTGCCCGGCCATGTCTAGAGATTCCACGACGGTGCTCCTGTTGAGGGGGTGAAAGGTGCGGTTGGCACCGCGAAATAATAAGTATACGTACCGTATGGACAAAAATAGTAAGCATAGATACCATTGAAGCGTGCGCTGCCAAACCGGACAGGGCGCCCTTCACTTCCAGGAGACAAACCATGCAGTTTTACAAAGACGGATTCCGTGGCGGCAACCCCGATGTCAAGCAGGCCGCGCCCAACCGGCGCAACCGGGGCATCAACGAGCCGCTGCCCGAAAAAGTGGATGTGCTCATCGCCGGTACCGGCCCTGCGGGCCTGTGCCTGGCCGCGCAGCTGGCGCAGTTCCCCGAGATCGACACCATGATCACCGAGCGCATGCCCACCAACATCATCAAGGGCAAGGCGGACGGCATTAACACCCGCACCATGGAAATGTTCCAGGCCTTTGGCTTTGCCGACAAGGTCAAACGCGAAACCTACTGGGTGAACCAAACCGCGTTCTGGATGCCCGACCCCCAAAACCCCCAGCACATCAAGCGGGTGGGCCGTGTGCAAGACGTGGCCGACGACAGCTCGGAAATGCCCCACATCCTCATCAACCAGGCGCGGCTGCACGAGCTGTTTTTGGAGGTCATGGAAAACTCACCCTCACGCTTGCAGCCCGACTACGGCTGGGAAGTCCTGGGCCTGACGGTGGACCCGACCACCGACGACCACCCCGTCACCGTCACCCTCAAAGATGCCACCGGTGTGAACTGGGGCGCCACCCGCACCGTGCGCGCCAATTACGTGGTGGGTTGCGACGGCGCGCACTCTGCCGTGCGCAAAGCCATTGGCGGCGTGTTGCATGGCGACGCGGCACACCAAGCCTGGGGCGTGATGGACATTCTGGCCAACACCGACTTTCCCGACGTGCGCCAGAAGTGCCTGATTTCGTCGGCCAGTGAAGGCAACGTGCTCATCCTGCCGCGCGAGGGCGGTTATGTGTTCCGCATGTATGTGGAGCTGGACAAGCTCCGGCCCGACGAAAAGGCCGCCAGCAAAAAGTTCACGCAAGACGACATGATTGCGGCGGCCAACCGCATCATCAAACCCTATGCCATCGACGTGAAAGAGGTGGTGTGGTGGTCCATTTACGACATCGGGCACAGCATCACCGACAAGTTTGACGACGTGCCCGAGGGCTCTGGCCGCAACCCCCGGGTGTTCACGGCGGGCGATGCCTGCCACACCCACTCGCCCAAGGCGGGCCAGGGCATGAACGTGTCCATGCAAGACACCTTCAACCTGGGCTGGAAACTGGTGCATGTGTTGCAAGGCAGGGCAGACGCCAGCCTGCTGCGCAGCTACTCCAAAGAGCGGTTGACCGAAGCCAAGCGCCTGGTGGAAACCGACCACGAATGGTCTCGCATCATGTCGGCCCCCACCAGCCAAGCGGAGCGCGATGGCACCGAAGAGCCGCGCATCATCCGCCAGTTCAAGGCCAACTTGGAGTTCACCGGCGGCACAGCGGTCAAATACGACACGTCGTTCCTTTTTGCCCCCGCCACGCACCAGGCGCTGGCGCAGGGCGAAGAAATTGGCCGCCGTTTCCATTCGGCACCGGTGGTGCGGTTGTCAGATGCCAAGCAAATGCAACTGGGCCATGCCGCGGAGGCCGACGCCCGCTGGCGCATTTACGCGTTTGCAGGCAAAGCCGACAGCTCCAACCAGGGTTCTGCCATCCACAAGCTGGCCGACTGGCTGGAAACCAGCCCGGATTCGCCAGTGGTGAAGCACACCCGCCAAGGTGAAGACATTGATGCAGTCATCGACTTCCGCGCCGTGTTCCAGCAAACCTTTGATCAGCTGGCTTATGAAGACATGCCCTCGCTGCTGAAGCCCAAAACCGGCAAGCTGGGCTTGCAAGACCACGAAAAAGTGTTCTGCGTGGACCACAAGGGCGTGGGCGATATTTTCGACATGCGCCGCATCAACCGCGAAACCGGTTGCATGGTGGTGGTCCGCCCCGACCAATACATTTCCAATGTGTTGCCGTTGGATGGCACCGCAGAACTGACGGCGTTTTTCGCGGGGGTTCTGCGCGGTTGATCCGCCCGCCGTGCCTCAGTTCACAGCGGGTGACATCAGGCGGAGCACATCCGCGTCGGTGGGCTGCGCGGGTTCGGGCTCTCCCGGGTGGTCAGGTGCCTCGGGTGGCCCTGCGGCAAACAGGTACAACTGGTTGACCAAGGACAGCACCACGGCTTCCATGGGCGCACTGACGGGGCTCGGTTTTTCGCGGCTTTTGAACGGGTGGGTGTCGATGGCCTCGTACCGCCCGCCCTCGAATTCAATCACCAGCCGCACGCGCACCATGTCCCAGTTGCCTTGCTGGCGCTCGGTGAACCGCATCCACAGGCCCACCGAAACCTCCGATTCGAGCAGCCGGAGCGTTTGGCCATTCAGCCATTTTTGCAGCGATGCCTGGGCGGGGTGGGCTTGGACTTGGCGGGCAAACTCTGCCTGAAGGTGGTCAAAAGGGCGGGGCTTGAAAACCGCGTCACCCAGGCTGTAGCCGTCACGTGTGGCGACGTTGGCGGTTTGCAACCCTACCCGTGCATCTGCCCAGTGCCAGCCCACGGCAGGGGCGGTTGCGTTGCTCAACAGGTAGGGGTCTTGTTCGCTGGGGCCAAACCACGCCTGTGCAGGGCTGCCTACCAGCGCCGCGCACACCGCCAGCAAAAGGTGGCGGCGCAGCAGGCGGTGGCAACCAGAATCCACGATCTCACACGTCGATGTTGCCCGCCCGCAGCGCGTTTTTCTCGATGAAGTCGCGGCGTGGCTCCACCTCGTCGCCCATCAGCATGGTGAACACGCGGTCGGCTTCGATGGCGTCGTCAATCTGCACGCGCAGCAGGCGGCGCACGTTGGGGTCCATGGTGGTTTCCCACAGCTGCTCGGGGTTCATTTCGCCCAGGCCTTTGTAGCGCTGGCGGGCGGTGACGCGTTCGGCTTCACTGATGAGCCACTTCATGGCCTGGCGGAAGTCGGTGACTTTTTCTTCCTTCTGCTTCTCGCCCTCACCGCGCATGACCTTGCTGCCCTCGGCCAGCAGGCCGCGGAAGGTCTGGGCGGCTTCGGCCAGGGCGGCGTAGTCGGCGCCGTGCACAAAGTCTTGCGTGAGCACGCTGCTTTTGATGTTGCCGTGGTGGCGGCGGCTGATGCGCAGCAGCGGTTTGTCGGTGCGCACGTCAAACTCGGCGGTCACTTCAGCGGGCACGCCGGTGGTGTTGAGTTCGCGCAGCTTGGCTTGCAGGGCGGGAGCGCAGGCGGCGGCATCGTCCAGGGTGTCCAGGTTCAGGGCCACCCCGTCGGCAATCGCGCGCAGGGCTTCGGCGTCCATGAAGTTGCCCAGCCGGGCAATCACGGCCTCGGCCACCTGGTGTTTGCGGGCCAGGTCGGCCAGGGTGGGGCCGTCGAGCAACTGGGGCGCATCGCCGCCGGTGCTGACACTGGCGTCTTTCAGCGCAATGCGAAGCAAAAAGCCGTCCAGCGCAGGCCCATCCTTGAGGTATTGCTCTTCTTTTCCTACCTTCACCTTGTACAGCGGTGGCTGGGCAATGTAAATGTGGCCGCGCTCGACCAGGTCGGGCATCTGGCGGTAGAAGAAGGTCAGCAGCAGGGTGCGGATGTGGGCGCCGTCCACGTCCGCGTCGGTCATGATGATGATGCGGTGGTAGCGCAGTTTGTCCACGTTGAAGTCGTCAGACCCGCTTTTGCCGCTTTCCGCGCTGGCCTTGCCAATGCCGGTGCCCAGCGCGGTGATGAGGGTGATGATTTCGTTGCTGGTCAGCAGCTTTTCGTAGCGCGCTTTTTCCACGTTCAAAATCTTGCCGCGCAGGGGCAGGATGGCCTGGAATTTGCGGTCACGCCCTTGTTTGGCAGAGCCCCCGGCGGAGTCACCCTCCACCAGGTAAATTTCGCACAGGCTGGGGTCTTTTTCCTGGCAGTCGGCCAGTTTGCCGGGCAGGCCCATGCCGTCGAGCACGCCTTTGCGGCGGGTCATTTCGCGGGCCTTGCGGGCGGCTTCGCGGGCGCGGGCGGCTTCCACGATCTTGCCGCACAGAATTTTGGCGTCGTTGGGGCGCTCTTCCAGGTATTCGGTCAGGGCCTTGGCCACGATGTCTTCCACCGGTGCGCGCACTTCGCTGCTCACCAGTTTGTCTTTGGTCTGGCTGCTGAATTTCGGCTCGGGCACCTTGACCGACAGCACGCAGCACAGGCCTTCGCGCATGTCGTCGCCGCTGACTTCGACCTTGGCTTTTTTGGCAAATTCGTTTTGCTCGATGTACTTGCCAATGACGCGGGTCATGGCAGCGCGCAGGCCGGTCAGGTGGGTGCCACCGTCACGCTGGGGGATGTTGTTGGTGAAACACAGCACGTTTTCGTTGTAGCCGTCGTTCCATTGCATGGCCACTTCCACCCCGATGCTGGTGCCGGGAATGCCGCCGTAGCTGTCGGCAGGGCGTTCGCCCACGGCGTGGAAGGCGGTGGGGTGCAGCACCTTTTTGTTGGCGTTGACGTAGTCCACAAAGCCTTTGACGCCACCGGCCCCGGAAAAGTCGTCTTCCTTGCCGGTGCGTTCGTCTTTGAGGCGGATGCGCACACCGTTGTTCAGGAAGCTGAGTTCGCGCAGGCGCTTGGCCAGAATTTCGTAATGAAAATCGGTGTTCTGCGTGAAGATTTCGGTGTCGGGCAGGAAGTGCACCTCGGTGCCACGCTTGTCGGTGGCGCCCATCACGCGCATGGGGCTCACTTCCACGCCGTTCACGGTTTCCAGCAGGCGGTTTTGCACAAAGCCTTTGGCAAAGTCGATCTGGTGTACCTTGCCTTCGCGGCGCACGGTCAGGCGCAGCCATTTGCTCAGTGCGTTCACGCAGCTCACGCCCACGCCGTGCAAGCCGCCCGACACCTTGTAGCTGTTCTGGTTGAACTTGCCACCCGCGTGCAGCTCGGTCAGCGCAATTTCAGAGGCACTGCGCTTGGGCTCGTGTTTGTCGTCCATCTTCACGCCCGTGGGAATGCCGCGGCCGTTGTCGGTCACGCTGATGGAGTTGTCGGCATGGATGGTCACCACGATGTCGTCGCAATGGCCGGCCAAGGCCTCGTCGATGGAGTTGTCCACCACCTCGAACACCAGGTGGTGCAGGCCGGTGCCGTCGGACGTGTCGCCGATGTACATGCCCGGGCGCTTGCGCACGGCTTCCAGCCCTTCCAGGATCTGGATGGCACCCTCGCCATAGCCTTCAGACGCGCCGGCCTGGTGCGCGTCAATGGTGGGCTGCAGGCTGGAGGCGTCTGCGCTCACACCGTTGGTGGCGCTGTCGCTTTGGGGGGTGTTGGGGGTGTCGCTCATGTCAAAAATCCTGTGGGCCGGGGCACATTTCGGGGCCCTTTGCAAGCACCAAACCCGCTTTGGGCCGGTGGGCCCGCTGCGGGTTGGGGAAGGGGTTCAAGTGGGTGGCAAAGGTCAAATGCGCATGGGCATGACCACGTATTTGAAGTTTTCGTTTTCGGGGTTGGTCACCAGCGCCGAGCTGTTGCCGTCGGACAGCTCCAGCTTCACCATGTCCTGGCCCATGTTGGTCAGCGCGTCGATCAGGTAGGTGACGTTGAAGCCAATTTCAATGGCATCGCCGCCGTAATCCACGTCCAGCTCGTCCACCGCTTCTTCCTGCTCGGCGTTGTTCGACGCCACGCGCAGCAGGCCGGGCTCCAGGTTCAGGCGCACGCCTTTGAACTTGTCGCTGGTCATGATGGCGGTGCGTTGCAGCGTTTGCAGCAACGCGGTGCGGCCCAGCGTCAGGTTGTTTTTGTGGTTTTTCGGGATGACGCGGTTGTAATCTGGGAACTTGCCTTCCACCAGCTTGGTGACGAACTCCATGCCGTCGAAGGTGAATTTGGCCTGGTTGTTGGCGAACTGCATGGCAATGTCGCCCTCCTTGTCGGACAGCAGGCGTTGCAGTTCCAGCACGGTTTTGCGCGGCAAGATCACCTCTTGCTTGGGCACTTCCACGTCCAGGCTGGCGCTGGCAAAGGCCAAGCGGTGGCCATCGGTGGACACCAGGCTGAGCTTTTGGCCTTCGGCCACAAACAAAATGCCGTTGAGGTAATAACGGATGTCGTGCACCGCCATGGCAAACGACACCTGGTTCAGCAGGCTTTTGAGGGTGCTTTGCGGCACGCTGAACACGGGCCCAAAGCTGGCCGACTCTTGCACCAGCGGGAAGTCTTCCGCGGGCAGGCTTTGCAGCGTGAAGCGGCTTTTGCCACCTTTCAACACCAGCTTGCCGCCCGTGGCTTCCAGGCTGACGGTTTGGTCGCCCGGCATGGTGCGCAAAATGTCGATGAGTTTGCGCGCGCCCACGGTGATGGCAAAGCTGCCCTCGTCGCCGCCCAAGTCGGCGTTGGTCTGGATTTGAATTTCCAGGTCGCTGGTGGTCAGCCGCACCTCGGGCCCCACTTTGCGCAGCAGCACGTTGGCCAGAATGGGCAGCGTGTGGCGCCGCTCCACAATGCCCGCCACCGACTGCAGCGCGGCCAGAATTTGGTTTTGGGCGGATTTCAAAACAATCATGTCGTGCCTTGTGAGGTCGGGTCGGGTGAAGCTGGCATTTTCGCTGGTTTGTGAGCCGGTTTCGGCGGTCAAACCACATCAGCCTTTGAGGGTTTGTTCCAGTACGTGCAGCTGTTGGTTCAGTTCGGACAACTGGGCCCGCTCGCCACCGATTTTTCGCACCGCGTGCAGCACGGTGGTGTGGTCCCGGCCGCCAAACAACTCGCCGATTTCGGGCAGGCTTTTTTGCGTCAGTTCTTTGGCCAGGTACATGGCAATCTGGCGCGGGCGGGCAATGCTGGCCGGGCGCTTTTTGCTGTACATGTCGGCCACTTTGATCTTGTAGTAGTCGGCCACCGTTTTCTGGATGTTTTCCACAGAAATTTGCCGGTTCTGGATCGACAGCAGGTCTTTCAGCGCATCGCGGGCCAGTTGGATGGAAATGTCCTTCTGGTTGAAGCGCGAATACGCCAGGATTTTGCGCAGCGCACCCTCCAGCTCGCGCACGTTGCTGCGCACGTTTTTGGCCACAAAAAACGCCACCTCTTCGGGCATGGTGGTGCCTTCCACCTCGGCCTTGTTGATCAGAATGGCCACGCGCATTTCCAGCTCGGGCGGTTCGATGGCCACGGTCAGGCCGGAGTCGAAGCGGGACACCAGGCGCTCGTGGATGTCTGCCAGGCCCTTGGGGTAGGTGTCGCTGGTCATGACGATGTGGCTTTTCTTGGCCAGCAGCGCTTCGAACGCGTTGAAGAACTCTTCCTGGGTGCGGTCTTTGTTGGCAAAAAACTGCACATCGTCGATCAGCAGCAGGTCCAGCGAGTGATACCGCTCTTTGAATTCGTCAAAGGTTTTGCGCTGGTAGGCCTTCACCACGTCGGTGACGAACTGCTCGGCGTGGATGTACAGAATTTTGGCGTTGGGCTTGTCGCTCAGCAGCTGGTTGCCAATGGCGTGCACCAAGTGGGTTTTGCCCAGGCCCACGCCCCCGTAAATGAACAACGGGTTGTACAGCTGCCCCAGGCTGCCCGCCACGTGCATGGCAGCGGCGCGTGCCATGCGGTTGGCCGTGCCTTCCACCAGGGTGGCAAAGGTCAGTGCGGGGTTCAGGCGGTTTTTCACGCCGTGTGCCATGGGGTCTTCGGGCGGCGGCACCTCGGGTGCTTCGGCCAGCACCTGTTCTTGCAGGGTGCGCAGCGCCGGGGTGGAGCGTGTGGGGCCTTCGCGTGGGGCCAGGGCCAGGTCGATGGCCACTTCGTTTTCGGCCAGCTCAGACAGCACAGTGGCGATCTTGGCGCTGTATTGGGTGCGTATCCAATCCATCTTGAAGCGGTTGCCCACGAGGATGGTCACGCGGGTCAGGTCGTCGGCCACACGGGCCGTGAGCGGGCGAATCCAGGTGTTGAACTGTTGCTCTGGCATCTCTTGTGCCAGGCGTTCCACGCAGGCCAGCCAAAGTTCGTGCTGGACGGTATCGGTCGTTGCCTGGGACATGGAGGGTGCGGAAATTTCGGAAAGTTGTTCTTGTGGACAGCGGGCCTTTGGGCCGGGCGGGATTGTAGGCTGCGCGGGCACTTATCCACAGTTTGCCGGCCGCGCGTTGGTGTGCCCTGGGCGGTGCCAGCGGGCGGTGTCTGTTCGGGTTTGCGCGAATTAAATTGCCAGTGCCCGCCGTTTTTGCGATAATCGCGGGCTTTGCCGCTTGCGGGCGTGCAAAACTTCCACCCGTATTTTCTTTCGGACAGCACCATGAAACGCACTTACCAACCTTCCAAAACCCGTCGCGCTCGCACCCACGGCTTTTTGGTTCGCATGAAAACCCGTGGCGGTCGTGCCGTGATTGCTGCCCGCCGCGCCAAAGGCCGCAAGCGTCTGGGCCTGTGAGCCCCGCCGGTTGGGCTCGGCATTTGAGTCGCCGCCTGACCCGGTTGCCTGTGCGCACCTGAGCCGCAAGACCTCACCCACGGGACACGTCTTGCAGCGCCTGAGGTCCAAAGCCCAGTTTCAAGCCGCCATGGCTGGCCCCCCTGTGGCCAAAACACCGCACTTCGCCCTGCACCGCACGCCACTGGGTGTGCGGTCGGGCGATGTTTGTCTTTTTCCTGTGCAAGACACGTGGTTGGGAGTGCTCATTCCCAAGCGCTGGGCGCGCCGTGCCGTCACGCGCAACACCATTCGCCGCCAGATTTACGAGGTGGCGCGGCTGCACGCATCCGGCTTGCCCCAGGCCGGGTTGGTGGTGCGTTTGCGGTCCGAGTTCAGCCGCAAACAGTTTGTCAGCGCCACTTCCACGGTGCTGAAACAGGCTGTGCGCCAGGAATTGGTGGCGTTGCTGGGCCGTGTGGCCGCGCCCAAACCGCCTGTGCCCGAGGTGGCCCATGGGGTTTGACTGGCCCCGCCAGGCCCTGGTGGCCGTGGTCAAAACCTACCGGCTGGTGCTCAGCCCCTGGTTGGGGGCGGGCTGCCGGTTTGAGCCCACTTGCTCTGCGTATGCCCTGCGTGCCCTGGAGTGCCACGGGGCTGCGGTAGGCTCCTACCTCACTTTGAAGCGCATCGCGCGCTGCCAGCCGTGGTGCAAGGGCGGGTGTGACCCCGTGCCCGAGCGTGCGCCAGCGCTGTTTTCGCATTTGTTTTCCAAGTCTTCCGAGAAGAAACCGTCATGAATGACATACGCCGTTCCATCCTTTGGGTGATTTTTGGGTTTTCGATGGTCCTGATCTGGGACAAGTGGCAGCTGCACAACGGCAAAGCCGCCACGTTCTTCCCGCAGGCCGCTCCCGCCGCCACGGCCAAGGCGGCGGCTTCTCCTGCCGACGTGCCCACGGCCAGTGCCCTGCCCGGCAGCGCTCCTGCCCAGCTGCCTGCCACGGCCGCACCGGCCACCCCGCGCGTGACACACACCGCCACCACCGACGTGTTGAAGCTCACCTTCGATTCGGAAGGGGGCACTTTGGTGGGCGCAGACATCCTGAAGCACAAGGAAGCCACGCTGTCCAGCAAGAACCAGGACATCAAACCCCTGACGCTGCTAACCCCTGGCCCCGACCACGTTTACGTGGCGCAAAGTGGCCTGATCGCCGGTGCCCAGGGCGTGGCGGCCTTGCCCACGCACAAAACGCCCATGGCGTTGGTCACCGCAGACGCGGCACTGAAAGACGGTCAAGACAGCCTGACCGTTCGCTTCGAGTCCGCGGACCTGGGGGGTGTGAAGCTGGCCAAAACCTACACCGCGCGCAAAGGCGCTTATGACCTGTCGGTGAAACACGAAGTGGTGAACACCGGCACCGCCGCCGTGGCCCCCCAGCTTTACCTGCAACTGGTGCGCGATGGCAGCAAGGGCGCCAACGAGACCCCCTTCTATTCCACGTTCACCGGCCCCGCTGTGTACACGAACGAGAAGAAGTACCAGAAAGTGGAGTTTGCCGAGATCGACAAAAACAGCGCCACTTTCCTGAAAACCGCGCCTGACGGCTACGTGGCCATGGTGCAGCACTACTTCGCCAGCGCCTGGTTGCTGGGCGAGGGCATCGAGCGCGAACACTTCGCCCGCAAGATCGACAACAACCTGTACGCCGCTGGCCTGATCACCGCGGTGGGCACCGTCGAGCCCGGTGCCACCAAGGCCGTGGAGTCCCGCTTGTTCGTGGGCCCCCAGGAAGAGAAAGTGCTGGAGCAGGTCGCCCCCGGCCTGGAGCTGGTGAAAGACTACGGCTGGTTGACCATGCTGGCCAAGCCGCTGTACTGGCTGCTGGAAAAAATCCACTCGATGGTGGGCAACTGGGGCTGGGCCATTGTGTTGCTGGTGGTGCTGATCAAGGCCGCGTTCTACTGGCTCAACGCCACCGCGTACCGCAGCATGGCCAAGATGAAGGCGGTGAACCCCCGCATCATGGAAATGCGCGAGCGCCTGAAAGACAACCCGCAGCAAATGCAGATGGAGATGATGAAGATCTACCGCGAGGAAAAGGTCAACCCCATGGGGGGCTGCTTCCCCATCATGATCCAGATTCCGGTGTTCATCGCGCTGTACTGGGTGCTGCTTTCCAGCGTGGAAATGCGCAACGCCCCCTGGGTGGGTTGGATTGCCGATTTGTCGTCGCCCGACCCGTTCTACATCCTGCCCTTCATCATGGCCGTGACCACGATGATCCAGACCTCGCTCAACCCCCTGCCGCCCGACCCGTTGCAGGCCAAGATGATGTGGATCATGCCGTTGGTGTTCTCCGTCATGTTCTTCTTCTTCCCGTCCGGCCTGGTGCTGTACTGGATCACGAACAACGTGCTGACCATCGCGCAGCAGGCCTACATCAACCACAGCATGGGCGTGCCGGTGAAGTTCACCATGCCCAACTTCAAGTCCTGAGTTGCTGACGCGCCACCAAGACCCCATCGTGGCCATTGCCACCGCCCCCGGGCGTGGGGCGGTGGGCATTGTCCGTGTGTCCGGCCAAGGCCTGGGTCCGTTGGTGGAGGCTTTGGTGGGCCGAGCCCTGCGCCCGCGCGAGGCCACTTACCTGCCGTTCAAGGACGCCACGGGCCAGGCCATTGACCACGGGCTGGCGTTGTTTTTCCCGGGGCCGCATTCGTTCACCGGGGAAGACGTGCTGGAGCTGCAAGCCCACGGCGGGCCGGTGGTGCTGCAAATGCTGCTGGCGCGTTGCCTGGAGGCGGCGGCCCAGCCCGTGGCCCACGGCGCTGCGCCGGTGTTGCCCCGCCTGCGGGTGGCCGCCCCGGGCGAGTTCAGCCAGCGGGCGTTTCTGAACGACAAGCTCGACCTGGCCCAGGCCGAGGCGATTGCCGACCTGATCGACGCCAGCACCGAGGCGGCCGTGAAAAGCGCCAACCGCTCGCTGGCGGGCGAGTTTTCGCGCGAAATCCACACCCTGCGCGACGCGCTGATTCACCTGCGCATGCTGGTCGAGGCCACGCTGGACTTCCCGGAAGAAGAAATCGACTTTTTGCAAAAGGCCGATGCGGCCGGCCAGCTGGCGCGGTTGCAAGCCAACCTTGCCCAGGTGCGCCAGCGCGCGCACCAGGGCGCGTTGCTGCGCGAAGGCATTCGCGTGGTGATTGCAGGCCAGCCCAACGCGGGCAAAAGCTCGCTGCTCAACGCGCTGGCGGGGGCCGAACTGGCCATCGTCACCCCCATTGCGGGCACCACACGCGACAAGGTGGAGCAGGCCATTCAGATTGAGGGCGTGCCTTTGCACGTGGTGGACACCGCCGGGCTGCGCCACAGCACAGACGAGGTGGAGCGCATCGGCATCGAGCGCGCCTGGGGCGAAATCCACGCCGCCGATGCCGTGCTGTTTTTGCACGACCTGACGCGCGCTGAAATTCCTGAATACATAGCTGAAGACGCAGGCATAGCAGGCGCCATGGCCGAAAATCTTCCCAAGATTCACGTCTGGAACAAATGCGAGGCTTGCGCGCCTTCCGCCTTGGCGCTGGTGGGGCCAGACGGCTTGGCCATCTCCGCCAAAACCGGGCTGGGCCTGGACGCCTTGCGCCAGCGTTTGCTGCAAACCGTCGGCTGGCAGGCCGCGCCCGAAGGCGTTTACATGGCCCGCGAGCGCCACCTGCGCGCCCTGTCTGCGGTGGACGCTCACCTGGCCCACGCCACCGAATGGCTGGGACACCGCGCCGAGCACCTGGACCTGCTGGCCGAAGAGCTGCGGCTTGCCCAGTCGGCACTGGGTGAGATCACCGGCGAGTTTTCAGCCGACGATTTGCTGGGCGAAATCTTCAGCCGCTTTTGCATTGGCAAGTGATTTCCAAGCTTTTTTGGCCTCCAGCGCTTGTTGGTATTGGGTTTGTAGCTATGCATAAACGCTTGCGCAGCGGCGCACCACACCCCCCATGACCGATGCCTCTTGGGGCGTGGTGGCCGTGTTTGCCGTGGTCTACCTGGGCATGTTTCTGGGTGGGTTGCCCAAGCTCCAGCTCAACCGGTCGGGCGTGGCGCTGCTGGGGGCCATTGCGGTCATCGGCATGGGCGCGGTCACGGTGGAGGCCGCGGCCCGCTCGGTGGATGTGCCCACCGTGCTGCTGCTGTTTTCGTTCATGGTGGTGTCGGCCCAAATGCGCCTGGGCGGGTTTTACACGGCGGTCACGCGCTGGGTGGGGGCGCGGCCCATGGCCCCTGCTGCGCTGCTGGCGGCGCTCATCGCGGTGGCGGCCGTGCTGTCGGCCGTGTTTTCCAACGACGTGGTGTGCCTGGCCATGACCCCCGTGGTGGCCCGGCTGTGCCTGCAACGCGGACTCAAGCCCGTGCCATTTCTGGTGGCGCTGGCGTGTGCGGCCAACATCGGCTCGGCCGCCACCCTCATTGGCAACCCGCAGAACATGCTGATCGGTTCGGTGCTCAAGCTCTCGTTTGCCGACCACCTGCGCGGTGCCGCGCTGCCGGTGGCCCTCAGCCTGGGCGTGTTGTGGGCGTGGCTGGTGTGGGGCCCGGGTGGGCGCTCGCGCATGGCACTGGGGGTGGTGCACACGGGGGCCATGGCCCCAGGCCCGGACGACGAACCGGCCTTCAACGCCACCCAAACCACCAAGGGCCTGCTGGTGGCCGGTGCTGTGCTGGTTGCGTTTCTGACCACCGATTGGCCGCACGAGGTGGTGGCGCTGGTGGCGGCCGGGGTGTTGTTGCTCAGCCGCCGCTTTCACTCCTCGCAGGTGATGGGTTTTGTGGACTGGGAGCTGCTGGTGCTGTTCATGGGCCTGTTTGTGGTGAACCACGCGTTTGCCCAAACCGGGCTGGCCGCCCAGGCCGTGGCGGCCCTGGCCGCACAGGGGGGGCACCTGGCCGATACCGGGCCGCTGTTTGCCGCCGGGCTGGTGCTGTCCAACCTGGTGAGCAACGTGCCCGCCGTCATGCTGCTGTTGCCCCACCTGGGTGCCGCCGACCCCGCCGCAGCGGGCCTGACGCTGGCGCTGGTCACCACCTTCGCGGGCAACCTGCTGCTGGTGGGGTCGATTGCCAACCTCATCGTGGTGGACCTGGCCGCGCAGCAAGGCGTGGCCATCGACTGGAAAGCCCATGCCCGGTTGGGGCTGCCGGTCACGGTGCTGACCTTGGGTGTGGTGGCGGTCTGGTTGACCGTTGGCGCCTGAGGCTTCAACAAGCCCGTGTGCGCCACAATCGGCGCCTCACCAGCGGCGGGGAAGCCATGCACATCAGTCCCAGTGGCGGAAACGCCGACAAAGAAAAAGCCACCCGGCACGCGTTGTATGCGGGTGTGCTGGACACGGCCGTCACGCTGGCGGCGTTGCTGGCCGCCAGTTCTTCGGTGCTGCTGGCCGACTTCCTGAAAACCAGCCTGGAAGGCGTGGCGGTGTTGCTGGCGTGGTTGTCGTTGCGGCGCATCGTGCACGGTCGCAACGAAGCGTTCGACTACGGAATCGGCAAGTTGGAGAGTCTCTCCAGCGTGTTTGTGGGGGTGCTGATGATGCTGGGCGTGTGCGTGATCGCGGTCAACGCCAGCCTCAACCTGATGAACCCCTCGCACATCTCTGGCGTGGGCGTGTACATCAGCGGTGTGGCGCAAGTGGTGTTCGGGGTCATCAACACGCGCATGGCACTCAATGCACAGCGGCTGCTGGCGCAAGCCCCATCACCTTTGCTGATGGCGCAGAAGCAGCTTTTCGCTTCACGTGCCATTGGCAACGCATTCATCTTTTTGTCGCTGACGTCAAGCATGCTGCTGCACGAACGGCCCTGGTCGGTTTACATCGACCCGGTGGCGTCACTCATCGTCGCGGGTTTCATTGCCGTCAGTGCTTTCGGTGTGTTCACCAACTCGTTTGCCGACTTGCTGGACAAGACGCTGGACGAAGAGCTGCAAATGCTCATCACGCGCGAGCTGGTGGCCCATTTTCACGAATATGACAACCTGCACGGCATACGCTCGCGCCGTTCGGGCAGCCAAGTGTTCATCGAAATTTTTCTGGAATGCGATGCAGACCGGCGGGTGGGTGATGTGCAGGCGTTTTTTGACCGCTTGCGCACCGGCTTGGAGGCCAAAATCCCCAACAGCCGCGTGGTGGTGGGTTTGTCGCGCTCGCGCATTGCCTGAGCGTTTGCAAACCCACCCCACAGTGGCTCAGTGCCCGGCAAAGTCCACCAGCGTGAACAGTGCCAGGCCGCCGTCGCGCAGGCGCTGCGAGCCGCCCAGTTCGGGCAAGTCGACGATGGCGGCGCCTTCTGTCACCGTGGCGCCCAGTTTTTCCAGCAGTTTTTTGCCGGCCATCATGGTGCCGCCGGTGGCGATCAGGTCGTCTATCAGCAGCACGCGGTCACCGGGTTTCACGGCGTCGGTGTGTAGCTCGACCGTGGCGCTGCCGTATTCCAGCTCGTAGGTTTCTTCCACCGTGGTGAACGGCAGCTTGCCCTTCTTGCGGATGGGCACAAAACCCAGGCCCAGCTCGTAGGCCACCACCGAGCCGATGATGAAGCCGCGTGCGTCCAGCCCCGCCACCACCGTGGGCTTGAGCGCCGCGTCCATGTACCGGTGCACAAAGCTGTCGATCAGCACCCGAAACACCTTGGGGTCTTGCAGCAAAGGGGTGATGTCGCGGAACTGCACGCCCGGCGCGGGCCAGTCGGGCACGGTGCGGATGTGGGCTTTGAGGTAGGCGGCGGTGTCCATGGGCGGTGTGGCTCAGCTCACCGGCACGAAGCGGAAGCCTTGGCCTGCGGGCTCGATGGTGCCGAACGCGGGGAACGGGAAGTGGTAGCCCCCGGCCAGCATCTTGTCTTTCACAATTTGCTCGAACACGCGGCGGCGGGTCTGGCGCGCCGCTTCGGGGTCCATGTCGAACACCACGGCCCAGTCGGGGTTGCGGGCAAACAGGGACGGGATGTTGGTCAGGTCGGCCACAAAGATGAACGATTTGCCTTCGGACGTGACGGTGAACGTGCTCATGCCCGGGGTGTGGCCAAAGGCGGCGTTGGAGCGGATGCCGGGGGCCAGCTCGGCACCGGGCTCGAATTTGACCAGTTGGTCTGCCGGCAAGTCTTTGAACACGCGGCGCACACCGCCAAACGCGCCTTTCATGCCCTCGGGGGCGGCGGCCATGCGGGCATCGTCCATCCAGAACGCGTGTTCGGGTGCGGGCACGTGCACCTTGGCTTTGGGGTAGGTCAGTTGCCCGTTTTTCAGGCGCAGGCCGTTGATGTGGTCGCCGTGGTAGTGGCTGATGATGACGTGGTCGATGTCTTCGGGCTTGTAGCCAGCCGCGGCCAAGTTGGCCACCAGACGGCCGGTGGTGGGGCCACCGTTGTCGGCAAAGCCGGTGTCCATCAAAAAGCGCTGGTTGCCCGAGACCACCAGGAAGGCGGTAAACGGCACGTCGATGTGGTCGGTGGGCAGGTTTTGGCTGGCCAGCAACGCTTTCACTTCAGCCAGCGGGGCGTTCTTCACGAACTCTTCGCCCAGCGGGCGGCGGGCAACGCCGTCGTTCAGGGCAATGATGTCCACCGCACCCAAGCGCATTTTGCGAAAGCCCGGGGCGGGCAGCTCGGGCGTGCCCAGGTTGGGCGCGTTCTGGGCCCACAAAATGCCGGGGTTGAGCCAGGGCAGTGCGACGGCGGTGCTGGCAAGGCCTGCACCCAAGAGTTGGCGGCGGTTGAGCATGGAACACCTCTGAGTTGAAGAGGGCTGCATTTGATACCGATGGGTCACCATTTGACTGGCTGAGTTGCATCAACCACTGTCTGTGCAGGGTTGATGAGGGCCTCAGCCTTTGGTCAGCGTGTCTTCCGCGCTGGCCAGCGCCACCGAGGTGCCCGACAGCACCAGTGTGTCGCCTTCGTGCAGCACGGTGTGCGGCGCACACGCCCCGGGGCTGCCCCCGGCACTTCGCAGGCTGACCACCCGCACACCCAGCGCTTCCAGGTTCAGGTGCGCCAGTGCGTGGCCCAGCGCGTGGCTGTTGGCGTGCACGGTGAAAGTGGCCAGGCGTTCGTTGTCCAGGTCGTCGGCGGTGTTGTCGTCTTCGCCGTGGAAGTAGCCGCGCAGCAGGCTGTAGCGCGCCTCGCGTTGGTCTTGCACCAGGCGCAGCACTTTGCGCATGGGCACCCCCACCAGGGCCAAGGCGTGGCTGGCCAGCATCAGGCTGGCCTCGATGGCTTCGGGCACCACCTCGGTGGCCCCGGCGGCTTGCAACTTGTCCAGGTGAACGTCGTCCAGCGTGCGCACCACCACGGGCACGTCGGGGGCCAGTTGGCGCAATTGGGCCAGCACCTTCATGGCGCTGGCGTGGTCGATGTAGGTGATGGCCACCGCTTTGGCCCGCGTCACGCCCGCCGCCACCAGGGCTTGGGCGCGGGCGGCATCGCCGTACACCACCGAGTGGTCGGCCTTGGCGGCTTTTTGCACGCGGTCGGGGTCCAGGTCGAGCGCCATGTAGGCAATGCCGGCTTTTTCCAGCAGGCGGGCCAGGTTTTGCCCGCAGCGCCCATAGCCACAAATGACCACATGGCCCGATTTGCCCATGGACTGGCGGGCAATGCTG
Source organism: Burkholderiaceae bacterium (assembly GCA_049653005.1). GTDB lineage: Bacteria > Pseudomonadota > Gammaproteobacteria > Burkholderiales > Burkholderiaceae_C > UBA2334. The sequence continues at coordinate 101,848 of JBASFL010000055.1, forward strand.
GTCATGGCCACCGACTGCATCAGCCAGTCGCTGCCCACGAACTTCATCACCACCCAGTCGGCCTTCATGATGATGAACGGCGTGGCCAGCATGGACAGCACCATCGACGCCAAGATGGGGTTGAACAACGAGGGGGGTACCAGTTGGTTTTGTCCCGCCAGCGTCAGCAACACAAAACCGAATTCACCCGCTTGGGCCAGGTACAGGCCGGTGCGCACGGCGGTGCCCAGACCCGCCCCCATCCAGCGCGCCAAAGCGGCGATGACGGTCAGTTTGAACACCACCGGCAGCGTCACCAGCAACAGCACCAGGGGCCAGCGTTCCAGCACCAGCCGCCAGTCCAGCATCATGCCGATGGTGATGAAAAACAGGCCCAGCAACACATCGTGGAACGGGCGTATGTCGGTTTCCACCTGGTGCTTGTATTCGGTTTCTGAAATCAGCATGCCCGCCACAAAAGCGCCCAGGGCCAGTGACAAGCCCGCGTGCTCGGTGACCCAGGCCAACCCCAGGGTGATGAGCAACAGGTTCAGCATGAACAGCTCTTCGCTCTTGCGCATGGCCACTTGCTTCAGCCACCAGCGCAGCCATTTTTGGCCCCAGGTCAGCAGCAGGCCCAGCAGCAGCACGGCTTTGACCAACGCCAGGCCCAGCTCGGTGGCCAGTTTCTCAGGGGGGGAGCCCAGCGCCGGAATAAGCACCAACAAAGGCACCACGGCCAAGTCTTGGAACAGCAGCACGCCCACCACGCGTTTGCCGTGGTCCGAGTCCAGCTCCAGCCGCTCGGCCACCAGCTTGATGACGATGGCGGTGCTGCTCATGGCCATCACCCCGCCCAGGGCCAGCGCCGTGCGCCAATCCATCTTCCACCAGTGGGGAAACGCCCAGTCCAGCGCCAGTGAGCCCAGTGTGGCCAACACGATGGTGGCCGCCACCTGTGACAGCCCCAACCCAAACACCAGCTTGCGCATGGCGCGCAGCTTGGGCAGGCTGAATTCCAGCCCGATCACAAACATCAGAAACACCACACCGAATTCGGCCAGGTAGCGAATGCCGGCCGAGTTCTGGGCCAGTGCCAGCGTGTGGGGCCCAATCACCACGCCCACAAACAAATAGCCCAGCATGGGCGGCAGCTTCATCGAACGGCAGGCCACCACGCCCAGCACCGCGGCCAGCAGGTACAGCAGGGTGATGTCAAGCGCGTTCATCGCCACATGGTAACGGCCCCATCCCGGTGCGTCCGGGGTGGGCTGGCCGATAATCCGGGACATGAGTTCAACCCCTGTTTTCGAGGCCGATCGTGCCCTGGCCCTGGCGCAAGACACCTTGCGCACCGAGGCCGATGCCCTGAGCGCTGCCGCCCTGCGTCTGGGCCCCGCCTTTGTCCAGGCCGTGGACCTGATCTTGCGCAGCCAGGGCCGTGTGGTGGTCATGGGCATGGGCAAAAGTGGGCACGTGGGCCGCAAAATTGCCGCCACCCTGGCGTCCACCGGCACCCCAGCCATGTTTGTGCACCCGGGTGAAGCCAGCCACGGTGACCTGGGCATGATCACCGCCACCGACGTGGTGCTGGCCATCAGCAACAGCGGCGAGAGCGACGAACTCACGGTGCTGCTCCCCGTGCTCAAACGCATGGCCGTGCCCCTGGTGGCCATGACCTCGCGGGCCGATTCCTCGCTGGGCCGCCACGCCGCGCAGTTCCTCGACACCAGTGTGGCCAAAGAGGCTTGCCCGCTCAACTTGGCCCCCACGGCCAGCACCACCGTGCAGCTCGCCATGGGCGACGCGTTGGCGGTGGCGCTGCTGGATGCACGCGGCTTCAGGGCAGAAGACTTTGCCCGCAGCCACCCTGGTGGCTCGTTGGGCCGCAAACTGCTGACGCACGTGCGCGATGTCATGCGCAGCGGCGACGCCGTGCCCAGCGTGGGCTGGGACGCCAGCGCCATGGACCTGATGCGCGAAATGAGCGCCAAAGGTCTGGGCGCATCGGCCGTGTTGTCGGCCACAGGCCAGATTGCCGGCATCTTCACCGACGGCGATTTGCGCCGCCTGATTGAAGGCGGCACCGACATGCGCACGGCCTTGGCACGCGACGTGATGCGGCCCAACCCCCGCACCGTGGCGGCCGACGCGTTGGCCGTGGAAGCCGCCGACCTGATGGAAAACCACCGCATTTCCAGTGTGCTCGTGGTCAACGCCGAGGGCGCGCTGTGCGGTGCCCTCAACACCCATGACCTGCTGCGTGCCAAGGTGATCTGAATGAACCTGCCCGACCTGACCCCCCGGCTGAACTTCGATCCCGAGCTGCTGCTGCGCGCCCAAGATGTGAAAGTGGTGTTTTTTGATGTGGACGGTGTGCTGACCGATGGTGGGCTGTATTTCACCGAGTCGGGCGAAACGCTCAAGCGTTTCAACTCGCTCGACGGTCATGGCCTGAAGTTGCTGCAAAAAGCGGGCATCACCCCCGCCGTGGTCACCGGCCGCGATTCCGCCCCTTTGCGCACCCGCCTGGCCGCGCTGGGCGTGACCCACGTGCGCTACGGCACAGAAGACAAACGCCCCGCCGCCGAAGCCATCCTGGCCGAGTTGGGCCTCGATTGGTCGCAAGCCGCCGCCATGGGCGACGACTGGCCCGACGCCCCCGTGCTGCGCCGCGTGGCCCTGGCCTGTGCGCCCCGCACAGCCCAAGCCGAGGTGCTGGGCCTGGCCCACTACGTGCCCGACGCCGCTGCCGGTGACGGCGCAGCCCGCGCCTTGTGCGACTTGATTCTGGTGGCCACCGGGCAGTACGCACGCCTGTGGCGCGAGCACTCGGCCTGAGCATGGCTTTCGCCGTTGCACGGTCCTGGCGTGCCGCCTTCGAGCGGCTCACCATCTATTTGCCCATGTTGTTGATGGGCCTGCTGGCGCTGGCGTCGTACTGGCTGCTGCAAGCCACCCCGGGCACCCCCACCCCAGGGCCTGACCGCGCCGAGGTGCACCAGCCCCACCACGTGATGCAAGGTTTTTCGGTGCGCACCCACGGCCCGGGCGGCGCCCTCAAGACCGAAGTGTTGGGCAGCGAAGCCCGCTTGTTCCCAGACGATGGCAGCATGGAAATGGACGACCCACGCGTGCGCAGCTTCAGCACCGACGGCGTGTTGACCACCCTGGCGGCCAACCAGGGATGGTCGAACAAGGCCAACGACGAATTTGTGCTGCGTGGCAACGCCCAGGTGGTGCGCCACCCCGCGGCCTTGGCCACCGGTCAAAAATTGGGCCGAATGGAATTTCAGGGCCAGCACCTGCGGGTGTTCACCGCCCAGCACCGGGTGGTGTCCGACGAACCCGTGTTGCTGCTGCGTGGGGCCGACCGCATCACCGCCAACCGGCTGGATTACAACGACGAACAGCGCGTGGCCGTGCTCACCGGGCGCGTGCGCGCCCAGCTGGTGGCCCGGCCTCAGCCGTGAGGCGCACACCCATGGCTGCCAAGCCCCTTGTGTTCATCACCGGTGCCTCCAGCGGCATCGGGCAAGCGTTGGCTTTGCATTACGCCCGAGCGGGCTGGCAGCTGGCCTTGGTGGTGCGCAAAGAATTTGAAACAAAAAAGTGGCTTGGCGCTTGTCAGATAAGCGAAGACAGCTATCGAATTTATGTGGCTGATGTGGCCCAGCCCGATGCCATCGTGGCCGCCGGTCAGGCCGCCCTGGACGCTCAGGGCTTGCCCGATGTGGTCATTGCCAACGCAGGCATCAGCGTGGGCATGGACACCGCCATCCGCAGCGATTTGCAGGTGATGGCCGACACCTTTGCCACCAACAACGTGGGCCTGGCCGCCACGTTCCACCCCTTCGTGGGCGCCATGGCCCAGCGCGGGCATGGCACCTTGGTGGGCATGGCCAGCGTGGCGGGTATTCGGGGCCTGCCCGGCCACGGCGCGTATTGCGCCAGCAAAGCCGCCGCCATCAGTTACTGCGAAAGCCTGCGGGGCGAGTTGCGGGGCACCGGTGTGAAAGTGGTCACCTTGCTGCCGGGCTACGTGGACACCCCCCTCACCCGCTCGAACCGTTACCCGATGCCGTTCCTGATGCAGCCGGGTGAGTTCGCCCGGCAGGCTGTGGCGGCCATTGCCGCCCAAACGAGCTACCGCGTGATTCCCTGGCAAATGGGGGTGGTGGCCAAACTGTTGCGGCTTTTGCCCAACGCGTGGCTGGACAAAGCTTTTGCCGGCCGTCCCCGCAAACGCCGCCAGGGGGAGTGAGGCCCCCTTTGTTGAGCCCCATGAAAAAAGCCCCTGGTCGCAAAACCAGGGGCTTTTTTCGTGAAGCTGTTGACCAGGGCTGGGTGTGTTCACCTGCCCTGTGTCAGTGCTCAGTAGCCGCCGCGGCCGCCGCCACCGAAGCCACCACCGCCACCACCTTCGCGACGGCCACCGCCGCCGTAGGGGCTGCGGAAGCCGCCGTCGTTGCCGCCGCCGGTGCGGGGAGGACGTGCTTCCATGGGACGTGCTTCGTTCACCACCAGGCTACGGCCGCCCAGAGACTGGCCGTTCATGCCAGCGATGGCTTGCTGGGCTTCAGCGTCGCTGCCCATTTCCACAAAGCCGAAACCTTTGGAACGGCCGGTGTCGCGCTCCATCATGACTTTGGCGCTGTTCACGTTGCCGAAGGCACCGAAAGACTGTTGCAGGTCTTCGTCGCGAACGGTGTAAGGCAGGTTGCCGACGTAAAGTTTGTTGCCCATTGCGGGACTCCTCAAGATACACAGAAAAAAAAGCGATGGAGCCCCGTTAGCACAATGAAACCTGTAGCACGCGAAACCAACCGATCACCTGTCAAACGGGTGTTTTTCCACCCGCGGGCAGATTATGCGCTGATTGCCCGAACCGTGGGGTTCTTTCCCTCGGCGCTGTCAACCCCTCTGGGTGCGGGTGGGTGGCTGATGCGTCTGCGCAACAGTTTGGGTGGGCAGGCCCGGCATGTGCGCCATGTCGGTGCGTTGCTATACTGATTTCAGCGCTGATTTGTCCCTGACTTGCGGGCGCTTTTTACAAATGCTGCTAAAGACGGAGGTGCCCTGCCCGGTGCTCGTTTTTGGCGAACCGGGTTTTTTTGTGCTATGACGCTGATTGCCACTGCCCTCACACAGCACTTTGCGCAGCCATTGCCGTTGCAAAGCGGTGCGGTGCTGCCGTCGTACTCACTGAGCTACGAAACTTACGGCAACTTGAACGCAGACCGTTCCAATGCCGTGTTGATTTGCCATGCGCTCAACGCGTCACACCATGTGGCCGGCGTCTATTTGAACGACGACGGCACACCCAAGCCCCGCAGCGAAGGCTGGTGGGACACCATGATCGGCCCCGGCAAGCCGGTGGACACCCACCGATTCTTTGTGATCGGGGTCAACAACCTGGGGTCCTGCTTTGGCTCCAGCGGGCCCACGCACACCAACCCTGCGACCGGTGAGGCCTGGGGGGCTGACTTTCCGGTGGTGACGGTGGAGGATTGGGTCAACGCACAGGCGCGGTTGCTGGATGTGCTGGGCATTCAACAGCTGGCCGCCGTGATGGGGGGCAGCCTGGGTGGCATGCAAACCCTGAGCTGGACGCTGCAATACCCCGAGCGCGTGCGCCACGCGGTGGTGGTGGCCAGTGCGCCCAACCTGACGGCGGAGAACATTGCATTCAACGAAGTGGCGCGCCGCGCCATCGTGACCGATCCCGACTTTCATGGCGGCCACTACCTGCGCCACGGCACCGTGCCCAAACGGGGCTTGCGCATTGCCCGCATGATCGGCCACATCACGTATTTGAGTGACGACGTGATGAACGACAAGTTTGGCCGCCACCTTCGCCCCTTGGTGGACCAGGTAAAACAAGCTGCACATGCCGGTGACCAACCCACCTTGGAGCGGCTGGCGTACCAATACACCACGCAAGGGGTGGAGTTTGAAATCGAAAGCTATTTGCGCCACCAGGGTGACAAGTTCAGCGAGTATTTCGACGCCAACACCTACCTGCTGATCACCCGTGCACTGGACTACTTCGACCCGGCCCGTGCCCACGGCGGGGACCTGGCCCGTGCACTTGCCGCAGCCAAGGCCTCATTTTTGCTGGTGAGCTTCACCACCGACTGGCGTTTTTCACCCGCCCGCAGCCGCGAAATGGTGCGTGCGCTGCTGAAAAACCGGCGCGACGTGAGTTACGCAGAAATCGACGCACCCCACGGCCATGACGCCTTTTTGCTGGAAGACCCGCGCTATCTGTCGGCCGTGCGGGCGTATTTTGACCACCGTGTGGGTGCTGCACCCGCAGGGGGCTTGCCATCATGAGTGAAAACACCTTGATCCATTCCATTGCGCGGCTGGTGCCCCCGGGCTCCCGTGTGCTCGACCTGGGGTGTGGCAGCGGCGAGTTGTTGGCCCACCTGATGGTCCACCGGGGTTGCACGGGCTATGGCGTGGAAATCGACGATGCCAAAGTGCACGCCTGCCTGGTGCGCGGGGTGAATGTGCTGCAGCTCAATCTGGAAGACGGTCTGAGCGCGTTCGAAGACCAAAGCTTCGATGTGGTGCTGCAAATCGACACCTTGCAACACCTGCGCAACGCCCAAACCATGCTGCAAGAGACGGCGCGCGTGGGCCGCCTGGGCGTGGTGGCCTTCCCCAATTTTGCGCATTGGCCCAACCGCCTGAGCGTGTTGCAAGGGCGCATGCCCGTGACCAAGCGCCTGCCCTACCAGTGGTACGACACACCCAACATCCGCGTGGGGACTTACGCCGATTTTGAGGTGCTGGCCCGCCGCAATGGGCTGAAAATTCAAGATGCTTTTGGCTTGCACGAAGGTCAGGAGGTGAGGGCTTTCCCCAACCTGCGCGCCAGCACGGCCGTTTTCCGTTTGTCGCGCTGAGCTTTGGTTCCATACTCACACCAGAAATTGGAGACAACATGAACCTCAATCACCTCAAAATCAGCACGCGCATGGCCATCGGTTTCGGCATCATGTTTGTGCTGCTGGTGGTCACGGCCGGCTTGGCCAACGTCAACTTGCGGCAAAGCGAGCGTGACGCACAGCAATTGCTGGAGCAAGAGCGCCAGGCGGCCTTGGCCGACCAATGGGTGGGCCACACCCAGCTCAATGTCACCCGTGTGCTGGCGTTGGCCAAGTCGGGTGCCAACCCGGCGGTGGACGCTTATTTCAAGCCGCTCATTGCCCAAACCACCCAAGACATCAACACCCTGCAAAAGCAGCTGGAAGACCACATTTCTTCCAGCGAAGGCAAGGCCCTGTTGGCCGCCATTGGCCAGCTGCGCAAGGCGTACATCGACGTTCGCAACACCTACTTCGCCACCCTGAAGGCCGGTGACACCGACAAAGCGGAAACCCAGCTCAACACCGCAGTGCTGCCCGCCGCCCAGGCCTATGTCGCCAAGATGCGTGAGCTTGCCAAATCGCAGCACGACGCCGTGGTGGCCGAGGCCGCCCAGCGCCTGACCGAGCAAAGCGGTCGCATCGGGCTGCTGAACGCGCTGGTGGCTGCGGCCGTGTTGGCGGGCGTGGTGGTGGCATGGGCCATCACGCGGTCGGTCACGCGGCCACTGGCCGAGTCGGTCGAGTTTGCGCGGGGCATTGCCGCAGGTCGGCTGGACCAGGTGATCACCGTGAACCGCAGCGACGAGGTGGGTGCACTGCTCCAGGCGTTTGCCGACATGAACAGCTCGTTGTCAAACCTGGTGAGACAAGTGCAAGAGGCCTCGGGGAACATAGAAGTGTCGAGCAGCGAAGTGGCGGTGGGCACACAAGACCTGGCGGCGCGCACAGAGTCAGCGGCCAGCAGCCTGGAGCAAACCGCCAGCAGCATGGAAG
>JBASFL010000056.1:0-28435 GCA_049653005.1 Burkholderiaceae bacterium
CGCCGCAGCTGTGGCGGCCTCGGGCTCGGGGGGGGTTGGGGCGGCGGGTGGGGTGGGCACATCGGCCGGGGCGCCCCGACGCGGGGGAATTTCCAGCCCGGCAAACTGGGTGGGGGCCGTGGGCGCAACGGGCTCGGCGACCGGGGGTTTGGCCCCCATGCCAGCAAACCCCGCCATGCTGGCCATGGTGTCGGTGGCCTTCACCTTCAGGGCATTGGCCACATCGCCCATGCTCAGGTTCATGCCTTGCAGGGTGGAGAGGGTCATTTTTTGCACCTCCAACGCCTGGATGGTGGCCGACAGCGCGCGCGCGTTCTGGTCCAGCCAGAAGTGCACGGCTTTCAGTTCCTGAATGCGTTTTTCCAAGTCTTCCACGTTGAACGTGGGTGCCACCCAACTGCCCAAGCTGGGCATTTGTGGCACAGCCTGCTGCACGCCCTGCGCCAGCCCCCCGGTGGCCTGGCGGGCCAGGTTTTGCATGAATTCGAAGCCCGGTACAAATTGGCCAAAACCGCTGGGATTTGAAGTGCTCATGGGGTGTCTCCTGCTGTGAATAGGTCAGTTGCGAAGAATGCCACAGCCGTGCGCCCTGCGGCCGGTTTATGGGGGTTGACCTGGGTCAAGCCCACAAACGGCTGGGCGGCCCAAGATGGGGGGCACCAACCAAGGAGACCGACCATGACCCCCGCCCTGCTTTCGACCCTGGTGACCCAGCTGGGCACCCACCGCAACGACCTGCTCGCGCAAGTGCGCCAGCAACGTGGGGGCGATCTGGGCCGCGCCGAGGCCACCGCCCAAGCCCGCCAGGAGGCGGGTGGCGATTGGGCCAGCGCCGACGCGCAGCACGACCTCGCCGTGGCCCTGGAAGAACGCGAACTGGCCGAACTCAACGACATCGACGCGGCCCTGGCCCGGGTGGCCGACGGCAGCTACGGCCGCTGCACCGATTGCGATGCCGGCATCCCCGAAGCCCGGCTGCGCGCCAGCCCCACGGCGCTGCGCTGCATCGCCTGCCAAAGCCAGCGGGAAACGGCCCACGGCGGTGCCCACCACGCCTCACTTTGACAGACGCCACCGGCCCTGCTGGGGTATTCTTGCCCCATGGCCACCAGCTTCTTTCACTTGGCATTTCACGTGCGCGATCTGGACGTGGCGCGCGATTTTTACGGCCGTGTGCTGGGCTGCACCGAAGGGCGCAGCACCGACACCTGGGTGGACTTTGACCTGTTCGGCCACCAACTGTCGCTGCACCTGGGCGAGCCCTTTGCCACCACCCTGACCGGCCGCGTGGGCAACCACCTAGTGCCCATGCCCCACTTCGGGCTGGTGCTGGCCTTGCCCGACTGGCAAGCCATGGCACGGCGGCTGCAAGACGCGCAAGTGGCCTTTGTGCTGCCACCGCAGGTGCGGTTTGAGGGCGAACCGGGCGAACAATGGACCCTGTTTTTCAACGACCCTTTTGGCAACCCCATCGAGGTCAAGGGCTTTCGGTCGCTGGACCATGTGTTTCACACCTGAAGGGGCCACGCCCCTGGGCGCTTGACCGTGGCCGCCGGGCCCAGCCGCCGGGTGTGGTGGATGCTGGTGGGGCTGGTGCTGCTGGCCCATGCCCTGGTGCTGGGTGTGTGGTGGCAGCAACGCGTTGCAGCGCTGACGGCCACAGCGCAACCCCCTGCGAACCCAACAGCCATGGCCGCGCCCACCCCAACGGCCACAGAACTGGGCACCGTGCGCACTGCCCCGGCAGCCGCCCCCTCTGACACCGTAAAAACAGAGCCGAAACAGGCTGCAGCGCTTGACAGAAAACAACCTCAAGCTATCAAACCTGCCAACATCGCCACCACCCAAACCACGCCCACAACGCCGGTCGCCCAGGCAGAGGCCATGCCAGCGCCCGCCACGCCTGCACCCACGCCGACAAACACCGGAGCGCCCGAGCAGACACCGCACATCAGCGCAGACACCACGCCCCCAGGCACCCTGAAATGGCCAGCGGCCACCGAGCTGCGCTACGACGTGCACGCCACCCGCAAAGGCCTGAGCCTGTCGGCCGACAGCGTGCTGCGCTGGCAACCCAGCGCCAGCGCTTACCAGGCGCGCCTGGAGGTGAAAGCCCTGTTGTTTGGCCAACGCAGCCAAACCAGCGTGGGCACGCTGGACCCGGCCCACGGCCTGCAGCCCACGCGCTACGGAGACAAAAACCGCTCCGAGCAAGCCGCCCACTTCGACCGCACCCGCACGCCCCCCGCGCTGCGCTTCAGCGCCAACACCCCCGATGTGCCCTTGCAACCCCACACCCAAGACCGGCTGAGCGTGCTGCTGCAACTGGCCGCCATGTTCGCGGGCGAACCGGGGCGGTTTGGCCCGGGCGACACCGTGACCCTGCACACCGCCGGGCCACGGGACGCCGACGTGTGGCGGTTCCAGGTGGGGGCCACCGCCCCTTTGGCCCTGCCCGTGGGCACGCTGGACACCGTGCACCTGGTGCGGGCCCCCCAACACCCCTACGACAACCGGGTGGAGCTGTGGCTGGCCCCTGGCTTGGGCTATGTGCCCGTGCGCATCCTGTGGACACAGGCCAACGGCGACGTGGTGGACCAACGGCTGGCCAGCCACTCACCTTGAAAACCCCACGGCCCGCCCCACCTGCACCCCTGAACCCGACGCCCCACGGGGCTGCGCGGTCAAGCCCCCGCAGGCATGGCCGATAAGAGGGATACTGAAGCCCTGCGGCAACAGGCCCGCCCGATTGCCCACCCACACAAGGATGCCCACCATGAACATGCTTTACGACTCCGAATCGTTCGCCGTGGTCCACATCCACGCCAACGCGCCACAAGCCGGTGACACGGCGGCCAACGATGCGCCGCTCATGCCACGCCACGGTTTTGAAATCGTGGACAAACGCTCGGGCAAAGAGGTCTACCTCGATGGCTCCTGGGCCGAAATGTTCCAGATGCAAATCAACGCCTGGCAACAAAACACCCCTTCGCAAGAAGAGGTGGAAGACACGCTGGAAGGCTACGCCGGGCTGGCCCAAATGCCCGTGGTGGTGCACTGAGCCCTGCCCAGCGCCAATGAAAAAGCCGACCCTCGGGTCGGCTTTTTTGTGTCTGTACGGGCACTCGGGCGGCCACGCCAGGCGGCGTTCACTCTTCCAGCATGGCGCGCAACATCCACGCGGCTTGCTCGTGCACCGTCAGGCGCTGCACCAACACGTCGGTGGTGGGTTCGTCGCTGGCGTTGTCCACCACGGGGAACAAGCTGCGGGCGGTGCGGGCCACGGCCTCGTGCCCCTCGGCCAGGATGCGCACCATTTCCAGGGCCTTCGGGGGAACCAACGGCGCGTCGGGCAACGAGCTGAGCTTGCCAAACTGGGCGTAAGAACCCGGCGCCACATGGCCCAGCGAGCGGATGCGCTCGGCAATCGGGTCCACCGCGTTCCACAACTCGGTGTATTGCGCCATGAACATGGTGTGCAAGCTGTTGAACATGGGGCCCGTCACGTTCCAATGGAAGTTGTGGGTGGTCAGGTACAGCGTGTAGGTGTCGGCCAACAGGTGGCTGAGGCCCTTGGCAATGGCGGCGCGGTCTTTTTCGCTGATGCCGATGTCCATCACGGACTTTTTGGGGACCGCAGCAGCGGGGGTTGGGGTGGTTTTGGGTTTGCGGGTGGTGGCCATGGGCGTTCTCCTGGGGTCAAAACGCCATCTTAGACCCGCGAAGTGCCCAGCCAGCGGTACAGCGGCTCGGCCAGTATCAGCACCGCCACCAGGCGGCACACCTGAAACGCCGTGACCACCGGCACCCCCAGTTGCAGCACCTTGGCGGTGATGGCCATCTCGGCAATGCCGCCGGGCGAGGTGCCCAGAATCAACGTGGCCGGGTGCAGGCCCGTGGCCCAGGCCAGCGCCGTGCCAAAGGCCGCGCACAGCGCCATCATCACCGCCGTGGCCAGCGCCACCGAGCCCAACCAGCGCGGCGCGGCGCGCACAAAGTCGGGCGTGAACCGCACGCCCAGGCTGATGCCAATGACCAACTGGGCGGCATTGGTCATCACCTCGGGCAACGCCGTCAGTTGCACGCCTGCCAGGGTCAGCGCCATGGTCACGGCGAGTGCGCCCATGAACCACGGGTTGGCGCGCCCCAGGCGCAGCATCAGCGCCACACCGCCAGCAGTGGCCAGCGCCAGCACGGCCAACCCGCCCCATTGCACCTGGCGCACCGCGGTGCCCGTGGCGTCCAGCCCGTGCACGCCCCAGGCCTGCATGGCAAACGGCAGCGCCAGCGTGACCATCAGCACCCGCAGGCTGTGGGCGCTGGCCACCAGGTCGGTGCGGGCGCCGTGGCGCTCGGCAATCAGCGTCATTTCCGAAGCGCCGCCGATGGACCCGGCGAAGTAAGTGGTGGCCCGGCGCCGCTCGGGGCTCAAATGGGCCAGCTGCGGGGCGTGTGCGTGCGCCAGCCAGCGGCCCAGGGCCCAGCCCATCACGCAGGCCCAGGCCACGCCCAGCGCCACCGCCCACCACAAGCCCAGCACCAGCGTGCCCACGGCCGGGGTGAAATACAGCCCCAGTGCGGTGCCGATCACCCACTGGCCCGCGTTGCGCAGTGGCACCGCGCTGGCCACTGGGCCGCCCAGCACCCCCACCAGGGCGGTGGCCACCAGCGGGCCCATCATCCAGGGAATGGGGGTGCCCAGGCGCACACACGCCAGGGCAGCGGCCAGGGCCAAACACAGGGTGAACACCGTTTGAGCGGTTCGGGGCAATCGGGGCATGGGCAGGGCAAATGAACGGGGCGGCGTAGTATCCCCGGCCATGAACACGCGTGTTTTTTCAACGCCCCGGTGGACGTGCCTTTTGCTGGCTGTCGCCGCCCTGGCGGGTTGTGCGGCCCCTGCACCCCACACCGGCCCAAGGGTGCAAGACCTGTCGGTGCCGGTGGCCCAACGCCTGCACACCCTGGGCAAGCCCGATGTGCTGGTGCTGGGCGAGCAACACGACGCCCCCGACCACCACCGCCAACACCTGGCCGCCGTGCAAACCCTGGCCGAACTGGGTGAACTGGGCGGCGTGGTGCTGGAAATGGCAGATGCCGGGCACCACACCCGTGCCCTGCCCGCCGACGCCACGGTGGCCCAGGTGCAACAAGCCCTGGCCTGGCGCGACAGCGCCTGGCCCTGGGCCCACTACGGCCCAGCCGTGATGGCGGCCGTGGCCGCGCGGGTGCCGGTGCACGGCGGCAACCTGCAGCGCCAGCGCAACGCGCAAGTGATGAAAGAGCCCGAGTGGGACACCCGCGTGCCCGACGCCGTGCTGGCCCAACAGCGCCAAGCCGTGCGCGACGGCCACTGCAACCTGCTGCCCTCGGGCCAGATCGGCCCGATGACCCGTATACAACTGGCGCGCGACGTGCACCTGGCCCAGGCGGTGCAAGCCGCCTTGGTGCGCGGCAAAACCGTGCTGCTGCTGACCGGCAGCCAACACGCCCACCGCCAGTGGGGCATGCCCCAACACCTGGCCCCCGGCGTGCGCGTGAAAACCGTGCGCCTGGCCGCAGACGGCCCCCGCCCCGACGACGCCACCGGCTTTGACGCGGTGTGGACCACCCCGCCCTTGCCCCCCCAAGACCACTGCGCCCAACTGAGGGGCCGCCCCTGAAACCCGCCTTCACGGGCCAGACAGCCCGCCGTTGAAGCGACAATGCCATTTCTATGCCGAACACCCCTGCGCCCACCCCCGCCAGCACCTACGTTCTGACCCTGTCCTGCCCCGACCGCCTCGGTCTGGTGCACGCCGTGTCGGGCTTTTTGCTGGAACACGGCGGCAACATCGAAGAAGCCGCCCAGTTCAACGACCACGACACCGGCCTGTTTTTCATGCGCGTGCAGTTCGCCTGCGGGCAACACAGCCACGAACAACTGAAAACCGCGCTGGCCGCTTTTGCCGCCCCGCACGGCATGCAGTGGCAGCTGCACGCCACCACGCAACCCATGCGCGCGGTGATTTTTGTCAGCAAAGAAGGCCACTGCCTGAACGACCTGCTGTTCCGCTGGAAAAGCGGGCTGCTGCCACTGGACATCCGCGCCATCGTCAGCAACCACCGCGAGTTCTACCAACTGGCGGCCAGCTACAACGTGCCGTTCCACCACATCCCGGTCACGGCAGCCACCAAAACCCAGGCCGAAGCCAAGCAGCTGGAAGTCATACGCGCCGAAGACGCCGAACTGGTGGTGCTGGCGCGCTACATGCAAATTTTGAGCAACGACCTGTGCCGCGAACTCTCGGGCCGGGCCATCAACATCCACCACAGCTTCCTGCCCAGCTTCAAAGGGGCCAAGCCCTACTACCAGGCACACGACCGGGGGGTGAAGCTGATAGGGGCCACCGCCCACTACGTGACGGCCGACCTGGACGAAGGCCCCATCATCGAACAAGACGTGGCCCGCGTGGACCACAGCAAAACCGTGGACGACCTCACCGCCCAAGGCCGCGACACCGAAAGCCAGGTGTTGGCCCGGGCCGTGAAGTGGCACAGCGAACACCGCGTGCTGCTCAACGGCCACAAGACCGTGATTTTCAAATGAAATCAGCCTCCAGCGCTTGATGGTATTGCCTTTTAAGCTACACAAATAGAATCAAATCCATGACCGTTCGCATACCGCCCATCCAGTGCCTGCTCACCTTCGAGGCACTGGCGCGGCTGCGCAGCGTCACCCAGGCCGCTGAAGAACTCTGCGTCACGCCCAGCGCTGTGAGCCACCGGGTCAAGCAGCTGGAACAGATCATCGGCACCAAACTGTTTGGCCGCGCCGACTTCTCGCTGACCAGCGAAGGCAGCGAGTACCTGGCCCATGTGCGTGAGGGGTTGGGCATTCTGGGGCGCTTCCCCACACAAGGCGCGCTGGCTGGGCGGCGCAAGCTGAAGGTGGCCGTCACGCCCACGTTTGCCCGCTCGGTGCTGATGCCACGCCTGCGCCTGTTCACCGAGGCCTACCCCGAAATCGACCTCACGCTGCAAGTCAGCATCCCTCTGTTGGACGTGGTGGCCGAGGACGCCGACCTGACCGTGCGCTTTGGCACCGGCCGCTACGCCGACGTGGAACACGTGTGCCTGTTCAAGGACGAGGTCACGCCCCTGGCCTCACCCGGCTTCGTGCGCGAGCACGGGCCGTTTGACTCCGTGGCCGACCTGGAAGGCGCGCCCCTGCTGCGCAGCCCGCTGGAGCCGTGGCGCACCTGGTTTGCCGCGCATGACCTGGATTGGCCAGAACCCACCGAGGGCTCCACCTTCAACGACGTGGGCCTGGCCTGCGACGGCGCGGCCGCCGGCATGGGCATTGCCCTGGTGCGGCTGAAACTGGGTGCGCCCTGGCTGGAAAACGGCAGCCTGGTGCGCCTGTTTGACCGCTGCGTGCCCAGCCCCCACGCCCACTATCTGTGCTGGCGCACCGGCACCATGGACCGCTGGGAATGCGCCGCGTTTGCCGAGTGGCTGAAAAAAGCCCTGGCCTGAACACACCTCCCTCATGACACGATCCACGGCCCCCGCCTCACGCGCCCTGTACCTCCGCCCCTGGGCCCTGCCCCTGCTGGGCAGCGTGCTGGTGGCATTGGGCGTGTACGTGGCGTGGTTCACCTACACCTCGGCCCAGCAGGTGGTGGACACCTTTGTGCTGGACATGGCGCGCAAACAAGCGCAATCGGTCACGCACTTCCGCAACTTCTACACCACCGAAATTCTGCCCCGCGCCAAGGCCGGCGGTGCCCAAGTGAGGGCACAGCAAGACCCCGACGCGCCGGGCATGCCCCTGCCCGCCACCATGATGATCGAGCTGGGCCACTTCCTCTCCAAGCAAGAGGCCGGGCACAGCGTGAAGCTGTACAGCGACAAACCCTTCCCCTGGCGGGAAGCGGAGCGCCAGCTCGACACCTTCCAGACCGAAGCCCTGGCCCACCTGCGCCAAACCCCGGGCCAGCCCTACGTGCGGCAAATGGAGACCGGCGGCATCACCGTGCTGCGCTACGCCCAGGCCGACGTGATGCAGGCCAGCTGCGTGGCTTGCCACAACAGCTACCCCGGCTCCCCCAAAACCGACTGGAAAGTGGGCGACCTGCGCGGTGCGCTGGAGGTGAGCGTGCCCGTCAAAGGCTGGCAAGGGGCCGCCATTGGGGTGCTGAACAAAACCTTTGGCATTCTGGTGCTGGTGCTGCTGCTGGGCATGTCGCTGGTGTGGGTCGTCACCCAGCGCTTGCAACACGCCCTGCGCCACGCCCGCGAGCTGTCCACCGACACGGAACGCGCCAACCTGCAGTTGCGCCGTGAAATCGACGAACGCCGCGCGGTGGAGCGCAACCTGCGCCTGAGCGAATCCAAGCTCAACAGCATTTTTGAATCGGCCCCGGAAGGCATTGTGGTCATCAACACGCGGGGCACCATCATCCAGGCCAACTCGGCCGCCGCGCAGATGTTTGGCTTTGCCACCGACGCCTTGCTGGGCCAAAGCGTGGGCGTGCTGATGCACCCCGGTGGCCGTCCGCAACACGCCCAAGACCTGGACACCTACCTGGAAACCGGCATTGAGCACATGCTCAACAGGCCCCGCATCGTCAACGGGCACCGCCGCGATGGCACGCAGTTCCCGCTGCGCCTGTCGGTCACCGAAACCCGGGTGGACGACGAGTTGTATTTCACCGGGGTGATGCAAGACTTCACCCAAATCAAGGCCAACGAAGCGCAACTGATCGAGGCCAAAAACAAAGCCGAGGTGGCCAACCGCCTGAAAGGCGAGTTTCTGGCCAACATGAGCCACGAAATCCGCACGCCCATGAACGGCATTGTGGGCATGACGCAGCTCGTGCTCGACACAGACCTGGCGCCCGAACAGCGCGAATACCTCAACCTGGCCAAAGAATCGGCCAACCACCTGCTGGTGATCATCAACGACATCCTGGATTTCTCGAAAATCGAATCCGGCGCACTCGAACTGGAGCTGGTGCGCTGCCAGCCCGATCAAATCTTGCGGCACACGGTGCGCGCGCTCAGTGGTTTGGCCGACAAAAAAGGGCTGACCCTGACCCACGCGTGCACCCCAGCCGTGCCCAACGAAGGCATGCTGGACCCGGTGCGCCTGCGCCAGATACTGACCAACCTGGTGGGCAATGCCATCAAGTTCACGCCCAGCGGCCGCGTGCACGTGGCCATGGATGCACAGCCGGTTGAAGACGAAGACGCGGTGATGTTGTCCATCGCCGTCACCGACACCGGCATTGGCTTTGACCCCACCAAGGCCGAGCAACTGTTCAACCCCTTTGTGCAAGCCGACGGCTCCATTTCCCGTTCGTTCGGCGGCACGGGCCTGGGCCTGGCCATCACGCGCAGCCTGGTCACGCTGATGGGCGGCCACATACAGGCAAGCAGCACACCCGGCCAAGGCTCGACGTTTGCCTTCACCCTGCGTTGTGCGCTGCCCTCGGGCGACAGCGCCATGATGGACCTGGCACAGCCCAGCGCCCCCACCGCCCCTGCACGCCCGCTGCACGTGCTGTTGGCCGAAGACCACCCCATCAACCAGAAACTGGCCAGCCTGCTGCTGGCCAAAATGGGCCACACCTGTGTGCTGGCCGAAGACGGCGAACAAGCCCTGCGCCAACTGGCCAGCCAGGCTTTCGACCTGGTGCTGATGGACGTGATGATGCCCCACATGGACGGCCTGACCGCCCTCACCCGCCTGCGCGAAACCGAGGCGGGCACCGGCCACCGTACCCCCGTGCTGATGGTCACGGCCCACGCCATGACCGGTGACCGCGAGCGCTTCCTGGCTGCTGGTGCCGACGGCTACGTGTCTAAACCCATCTCCGCCCTGCTGCTGGCGCAGGAAATGGCGCGCGTGACGGTGGCCTGACCGCGCCCCGGGCCAGCAGGGCGACAAGCCCACCCCGGGCGTTTCAACAAGGCTTGCAGATTTCTTCAACACGGCGGCGAAGCCTGCCTCTACACTGGTTTTTCCACGGCACGCACGCCCCACCAGGACCCCCCATGAACGCACCGCTGGCCTCAAGCGAACGCAACCTTATTCAAAAAGCAGAGCTGCAAATCCAGGTGGTGAAAGCGCTGGAGGCACATTTGCCTTCACACGCACTGCTGTACCAGCTCGAAGACACCGTGCCCTACGAGTGCGACGGCCTGACCGCCTACCGCGAGCGCCCGCTGGTGGTGGCCCTGCCCGAAACCGAGGCCCAGGTGGCCGCCGTGCTGCGCACCTGCCATGCGCTGAAGGTGCCCGTGGTGGCACGCGGCGCGGGCACCGGCCTGTCGGGCGGCGCCATGCCCCATGCCCTGGGTGTGACCATGAGCCTGGCCAAATTCAACCAAATCATTCAGGTGGACCCCGTCAGCCGCACGGCCGTGGTGCAAGCCGGTGTGCGCAACCTGGCCATCAGCGAAGCCGCCGCCCCCCACGGCCTGTACTACGCGCCCGACCCCAGCAGCCAGATCGCCTGCACCATCGGTGGCAACGTGGCCGAAAACTCGGGCGGCGTGCACTGCCTGAAATACGGCCTGACCGTGCACAACATCTTGAAGGTGCGCGGTTTCACCATGGAAGGCGAGGCCATCGAATTTGGCAGCGACGCGCTCGACGTGCCCGGCCTGGACCTGCTGAGCGTGCTGATCGGCAGCGAAGGCATGCTGGCCGTCACCACCGAAGTGACCGTGAAGCTGGTGCCCAAGCCCCAGTTGGCCCGCTGCATCATGGCCAGCTTTGACGACGTGCGCAAAGCCGGTGACGCCGTGGCCGCCGTGATTGCCGCTGGCATCATCCCCGCCGGGCTGGAGATGATGGACAAACCCATGACCGCCGCCGTGGAAGACTTTGTGCATGCGGGTTATGACCTGGCAGCCGAAGCCATCCTGCTGTGCGAAAGCGACGGCACGCCCGAAGAGGTGGAAGAAGAAATTGGCCGCATGAGCGCCGTGCTGCGCGGTTGCGGCGCCACGGCCATTGCCGTCAGCAAAGACGAGGCCGAGCGCATGCGCTTCTGGAGCGGGCGCAAAAACGCCTTCCCCGCCAGCGGCCGCATCAGCCCCGACTACATGTGCATGGACAGCACCATCCCACGCAAACGCCTGGCCGACATCCTGCTGGCCATTGCAGAGATGGAAAAGAAGTACCAATTGCGCTGCTGCAACGTGTTCCACGCCGGCGACGGCAACCTGCACCCGCTGATTTTGTTCGACGCCAACGACCCCGACCAGCTCCACCGCTGCGAACTGTTCGGTGCCGACATCCTGGAAACCAGCGTGGCCATGGGCGGCACGGTCACGGGCGAACACGGCGTGGGCGTGGAAAAGCTCAACAGCATGTGTGTGCAGTTTTCAGCCGAAGAGAACGAAGCCATGTTTGGCCTGAAGCGCGCCTTCGACCCCGCCGGGCTGCTGAACCCTGGCAAGGTCATTCCCACCAAACACCGCTGCGCCGAGTACGGAAAAATGCTGGTGCGCGCCGGGGCCATCAAACACCCCGATTTGCCCCGGTTTTGAGGAAGATGTCATCCAAAATTCCTTGCAAATCATGGAATGAAAATCCACAATTGCAAGGATGTTTAAACGCCAACTCCTCACTGAACTTCAATCAGAACTGCAGCATTCCCCTGCTGTTGCACTGCTGGGCCCGCGTCAAGTCGGCAAAACCACTCTGGCACTGGAGGCGGCCCGGAACATTCCCAGCATTTACCTGGACCTGGAATCCGAACGCGACCGGGCCAAACTGGCCCAGCCCGAGCTGTACCTCAGCGGCCACCTCGACAAGCTAGTGATCCTGGACGAGGTTCACTGCGCACCCAACCTGTTTCCGGTGCTGCGCGGTCTGATCGACCAGGGCCGCCGAAACGGTCGGCGCGCTGGCCAATACCTGCTGCTGGGTTCTGCCTCGCTGGACTTGCTCCAACAGTCGGGAGAGACCCTGGCAGGGCGCATTGCTTACCTGGAACTCGGCACCGTGAACGTGTACGAAACGGGTACCGCGCTCACCGATGCCCTCTGGCTGCGCGGTGGTTTCCCCGAAAGCCTGACGGCCCCCAGCGATGCCCGCAGCCTGCGCTGGCGACAAAACTTCATCCGCACTTATCTGGAAAGAGATGTGCCCCAGTTCGGGCCACGCATTGCACCAGACACCCTGCGCCGCTTCTGGACCATGCTTGCACACCACCAAGGCGGTCTGCTGAACGTGGCGCAACTGGCGCGCAACCTGGGGGTGGATGCCAAAACCGCGCACACCTACATCGACCTGCTGTGTGCCCTGTTGCTGGTGCGCCGCCTGCCCCCCTGGCATGCCAACCTCGGCAAACGCCTGGTCAAGTCGCCCAAGGTGTATGTGCGCGACAGCGGGCTGGTGCACAGCCTGCTCGACATCGGCACCACGGAAACCCTGTTTTCACACATGGCCGTGGGCGCCAGCTGGGAAGGGTTTGTGATTGAAAACCTGCTGAGCTGCTTGTCCGGCACGGGGCAAGCGTACTTTTACCGCAGCAGCGGCGGTGCCGAGGTGGACTTGCTGCTGACATGGCCCAACGGCAACCTGTGGGCCATTGAAATCAAGCGCAGCTTGAACCCAAAAGTGGAACGTGGGTTCCACGCAGCCTGCGCCGACCTGAACCCCACACGCAAGCTGGTGGTGTACCCGGGAAGCGAGCCGTTTCCGTTGGGCGCAGACATTCAAGCTGTGCCACTGGGCAACCTCTGCAACGAACTGGCGGGCTTGGTCACCAGCTGACGCACAGGCGCACGGCCTTTGCCCGCGCCAACAAATCCATCAACGGTGCCCGGTGACCCCCATCTGGTCCAGCGCCGTGGCCAGCTGGCCCACGCTGCGCTCCACGTTGTGCAGCTTTTCCAGCCCGAACAGGCCCACGCGGAAGGTGGAAAAACCCGCGGGTTCGTCGCACTGCAAGGGCACACCGGCGGCGGTTTGCAAGCCCAACGCCAGAAACTTTTTGCTGTTTTGCATCTCGGGGTCGGCGGTGTAGCTCACCACCACGCCGGGCGCTTTGAAGCCCTCGGCCGCCACGCTGCGGATGCCCCGGCGCTCAAACAGCTCGCGCACTTTGGCGCCCAGCTCGATTTGTTCGTCGCGCACCTTGTCAAAGCCGTAGTCGCGGGTTTCCTGCATCACGTCGCGCAGGCGTGCCAGCGCATCGGTGGGCATGGTGGTGTGGTACGAGTGGCCGCCGTTCTCGTAGCTTTCCATGATTTGCAGCCACTTTTTCAGGTCGCAGGCGAAGCTGGAGCTGGTGGTGCCGTCGATGGCGGCGCGGGCGCGCTCGCTGAGCATGACCATGGCGCAAGCGGGTGAGCCACTCCAGCCTTTTTGCGGTGCGGAAATGAGCACGTCCACCCCGGTGGCCTGCATGTCCACCCACATGGCGCCGGAGGCGATGCAATCCAGCACAAACAGGCCGCCCACCTCGTGCACGGCCTCGGTCACGGTGCGCAGGTAGTCGTCGGGCAAGATCATGCCGGCAGCGGTTTCCACGTGCGGGGCAAACACCACGGCGGGCTTTTCGGCGCAGATGGTGGCGGCCACCTCTTCGGCCGGGCAGGGCACCCAGGGTGCATCGGCCTCGGGGCCGGTGCGGCGGGCTTTGAGCACGGTGGACTCGGCCGGGATGGCGCCCATGTCAAAAATTTGTGTCCAGCGGTAGCTGAACCAACCGTTGCGGATGACCAGCACCTTTTTGCCGTGCGCAAATTGCCGTGCCACCGATTCCATGCCAAACGTGCCGCTGCCGGGCACCAGCACCGCCGCTTTGGCGCGGTACACCTCTTTCAAAATGGCAGAGATGTCGGTCATCACGCCGCGAAAGCGGGCCGACATGTGGTTCAGGGCGCGGTCGGTGTAGACCACGGAAAATTCGAGCAGACCATCGGGGTCCACGTTGGGCAACAAACCGGGCATTCATGTCTCCTGGGCTGAAAAAACAGGGGTCACAGCCCCTTCTGCGGTCAGCTTAGCACGCGCCTGTGCGTGCACAAACCCAAGGTTTTGCCACAGAATGGGGCCATCTTTGCTGTCACCCGCACGCCCATGCCGCAAACCAACACCCCCATCCTGCTGGTGGAAGACAACCCCGACGAAGCCGACCTGACCCGTATGGCGCTGGCGCGCCACGGCTTTGGCCCCCGCGTGCAACACGTCAGCAACGGCGAACAGGCGCTGGACTTTTTGTACCGCCGTGGCGCGTACAAACAGCGCACCGGGGGCGACCCCGCAGTCGTGCTGCTGGACCTGAAAATGCCCGTGCTCGATGGCTTTGGGGTGCTGTGTGACGTGAAGCAATCGGCCGAGCTGAAGCACACACCGGTGGTGGTGCTGACCTCGTCCACCGAGCCGTCAGACCTCAGCCGCGCGTATGCCGCCGGCACCAACGCCTACGTGGCCAAACCCACGGACTTTGCCGAGTTTCTGGGCACCATCAAACACGTGTGCGACTTCTGGCTGCGCACCAACGAACCCGCCCCCCTCAGCGCCCATTGACGGCGGGTGGGCACCCGCTGTGCCCCCTGCAACCGCCCCCAGGAGATGCCCCTTGTTTGAATCTGCCGAAATTGGCCACCGCATGGGCCGCAAGGCCTACCGCGAGGCCGAGCCGCTGCTGCGCCAGGCCTTGCTGCAAGCCCAGTTTGACCTGCTGGCCAGCCAACACCACGCCGTGGTGGTGCTGGTCAATGGCGTGGACGGCGCGGGCAAGGGCGAAACGGTCAACCTGTTCAACGAGTGGATGGACCCGCGCCACATCCGCACCGAAGCCTTCACCGCCCGGGGCAAACCCAACGGCCAAGCCGACGACGGCCGCCCACCCATGTGGCGTTACTGGCAGGTGTTGCCGCCCAAAGGCCACATCGGCATTTTGTTCGGCTCCTGGTACACCGACCCCATCGCGCGCCACGCCATGGGTGACGACAGCAAAAGCCGCTTTCAAGCGCGCCTGGAGGACATCCGCGCTTTCGAGCGCATGCTCACCGCCGAAGGCGTGTTGCTGGTCAAGCTGTGGTTCCACATGCCCAAAGACGGCGTGCGCCAGCGGCTGAAAACCCTGGAAAGCGACCCCAAAACCGCCTGGCGCGTGACCGTGGCCGACTGGGACCGCCTGAACCTTTACAGCGCGTTCCAAGACACCGCTGCAAAAGCCCTGCGCAAAACCAGCACGGGCGACGCCCCTTGGCTGGTGGTGGACGGCAGCGACCCGGCCTACCGCGCCATCACGGCCGGGCAATACCTGCTGGAACACCTGCGCCGCGCGGGGCAGCCCCCAGCCGCTGGCCCCACCCACGCCGCTCCCCAGGCCCCGGCACCGCTGGACGGCCGCAGCCTGCTCGACGGCTTCGACTACCAACGCAAGCTGGCCCGCAAGGCCTACGACGACAAACTGGAGCGGCTGCAAGGCAGGCTGAACGGACTGCTGCGGGCCACCGCCATGCAAAAACGCTCGCTGGTGCTGGTGTTTGAAGGCATGGATGCGGCGGGCAAAGGCAGCACCATCCGCCGCATCACACAGGCCATGGACGCACGGCACTACCGCGTGATTCCGGTGGCCGCGCCCAACGAAAGCGAGCGCGCGCAGCCCTACCTGTGGCGCTTCTGGCGCTACCTGCCACAGCGCCAGCACACCACCCTTTTTGACCGTTCCTGGTACGGCCGCGTGCTGGTGGAGCGGGTGGAGGGTTTTTGCAGCGAAGCCGCGTGGACGCGGGGCTACGACGAAATCAACGCGTTTGAAGAGCAGCTGACCGAGGCAGGCACCCTCGTGGTGAAGTTTTGGATGGCCATCACGCCCGACGAGCAGCTGGCGCGCTTCGAGGCGCGCAAAACCACGCCGCACAAAGCCCACAAAATCACCGACGAAGACTGGCGCAACCGCGACAAATGGCCGCAATACGCCCGCGCGGTGGACGACATGATCGACCGCACCAGCACCGACATTGCACCCTGGCACGTGGTGGCCAGCAACGACAAGCTGTGGAGCCGCGTCGAAGTGCTGCGCCTGCTGTGCAACCGGCTGGAGGCCACGTTGGCCAAGGACTGAGCGCGCCTGCACACGCAGGCACGGGGGTCAGCCCGAATACACCAGCCCGGCGGCCACACCGCCGAACAAATCGCCCTCCACCAGCGGCACGCCCTCAAAAGCCTGGGCCATGGCGGCCTGGAAAGGCCGCAAAGCGCTGGAGCCGCCGGTGAGGTAAATGGCATCCAGTTGCCCGGGTTGCAAACCGGCGGCCTGGGTGCATTCCAGCGCACACGCCACCACCCGTTGCAGCAGCGGGGCCAGGTCTTGTTGCAAGGCCTCGGGCGGCATGGGCACGGCCAGGTTTCTGGCGAGGCAGCTCAGGTCGATGGTGGCGCCTGCCCCGCTTTGGCTGCTGGCGATCTTGGCCTGCTCCACGCTGTTGGCCATGGCGTGGGCCAGGCGTTCTTGCAACACCGCCATCAGCCGCTGGTGAAGGGCCTGGTCGGTGTAGTTGGTGCGCAGGGCCTGCGCCTCGCGGATCGCTTTGGCCGAGTACCGCCAATGAATCAGGTGCCAGGTGGCCAGGTCGAAGAACACGGCGCTGGGCACCTCGCGCCCGTCGGGGCCCGCGTGTTTGAAACCCAGCAGCGGCATGGTGTGGCCCAGGCCCAGGCGCTGGTCGTAGTCGGTGCCGCCGATGTGCACACCGCGTGTGGCCAGAATGTCTTCGCTGCGGTCGCTGCCGGTGCGCGCGGCGGCGGCCACGCGCTCGGGCCCTAAGCGCACCACGGTGAAGTCGGACGTGCCACCGCCAATGTCGGCCACCAGCACCACGCTTTCGCGGGTGATGCGGCGCTCGTAATCAAACGCCGCCGCAATGGGTTCCAGCTGGAAACCCACGTTGCGCAGCCCGGCGGTGTGGGCCGCATCCAGCAGCATGCGCTGGGCCAGGGCGTCGCGCTCGGGGTCGTCGTCCACAAAGTGCACGGGGCGGCCCAGCACCACGCGGGTGGGCTCGGTGCCGGTGTGCGCCACGGCGCGGGCTTTCAGCTCGGCCAAATAGGTGGCAATGATGTCCTGGAAGCTGACCGCCTGGCCATTGACCTCGGTTTTCTCCAGCAACAGCGGGCTGCCCAGCAGGCTTTTGAGCGAGCGCATCAGCCGCCCTTCGGTGCCCGCCAGGTACTGGGCCACCGCGTCGCGGCCAAAGTGGGTTTTGTGGTCTTCGGCGTTGAAAAACAAGGCCGTGGGCATGGCCGTGGCAGGCCCTTCCACGGCCAGCGGCTGGGACAGGCCCTGACCGGAGCGCCAGGCCATGGCGGAATTGGAGGTGCCGAAGTCAATGCCCAGCACATGGGTGCTGGCGGCGGGTGTGGGGTGGGGAGCAGAAACCGTCATGGCGGCGCATGGTAGCGGCGGGCTTGCAAGCCACGCCGCGCGCCAAGGCCTGCGCGGCAGCGGGCGTCAGGGGGCCTTGAACCAGGCCACGGTGGCCAGGCCCAGCAGCGTCATGGCCAACGACCCCACCACGTGCGCCGAAATGGCCAGGCCCGCCCACAACAGTCGCCCCTGCTGAATGAGTGTGGTCACCTCGGCCGAAAACGTGGAAAACGTGGTGAGCCCGCCCAAAAAGCCGGTGACCACCAGCAAGCGCCATTCGGGGGCCCAGGCCGGGTGGCTGCCAAACACGGCCAAGGCCACCCCAATCAAATAACCGCCGCCCAGGTTGGCCACCAGCGTGCCCAGGGGCAGCAGCGGGAACGTGGCGTTCAGCGCCAGCGCCAGCGCCCAGCGCAACACGGCCCCGACAGACGCCCCCACACAAATGGCCAACAGCGATGCAATCACGGCAACACGCCTCCAGTCACACGACCGCGCCATTGTGCCGGAGGGCCCCTTTGCAAGGCTTTTGAGGCACGCCCTGCAAAAAACTAGGGTTTACCCTATACTGCACTGCAACAAAGTCACCATCGAAGGGAACACACCATGGCCTCCACCACTTACACCCCCGCCGCACAGCCCGCCATTGGCGAAGCCCTGGGCGAGCTGGCCACCGCCACACGCCACCTGCTGGCGGCTGTGGTGGCCAAACTGGCGTTCGGCGCCGCGCCGGTGCAACGGCCGTCTACCCGCAGCGAAGAAGCCGCCGAAGCCCGCGCCATGGCCGACCGCTGCGTACGCTTCGACCCCCGCATAGCCGCCGACATTTATTGCGCCGCCGACCGGCACGAAATGGGCGGGTAACATCCCCGTACCATGAAAAAAACCACCGCATTCCTTTGCAGCCTGGCCCTGGCCTTGGCCCTGCCCCTCAACGCTTTTGCCATCGGCGCCATCGCCGTCGATGACGAAGAAGGCCAGGACGAACCCGGCTACGGCTACGTGACGGGTGCCGACAGCGAAGCCGAAGCGAAGGCCGGTGCGCTGAAGGAATGCCGCAAGAGCGGCAACAAAAACTGCAAAGTGGCCGTGTGGTTCAAGCAATGCGGGGCCTATGCCGCGTCCAAGACCTACTCGGGCATTGGCTACGGCAACACCCAGCGCATTGCGGAAGCCAAAGCGCTGGACGAATGCGGCCACAAGGCTTGCAAGATCATCGTGGCCGACTGCGAATAACCCACCCTCTTCTGTCAAAAAGCCCCTGGTGCTGCATGCGCCAGGGGCTTTTTGCTTTTCAGGCCAGCAACGCCACATTCCCCCCCGCCGCCGTGGTGTTGACGGTGACGGTTTGTTCGGCACAGAAGCGGTACAGGTAGTGTGGCCCGCCCGCCTTGGGGCCGGTGCCGCTGAGGCCCTCGCCGCCAAACGGCTGCAGGCCCACCACCGCACCGATCATGTTGCGGTTGACGTACACGTTACCGATGTGGGCCGAGGCCGCCAGCGCCTGCGCCCGGCTGTCGATGCGGGTTTGAATGCCGAAGGTCAAGCCATAGCCCAGTGCGTTGATGGCCCTCACCACCGCCTCGGGCGTTTCCAGCCCCGGACAGCCCGGGCCCCAGCGCAGCACCTGCAACACGGGCCCAAAAATTTCTTCGCGCACGGCGTCGATACCGCCCAGCTCGAACAGTTGCGGCGCCATCAGGTTGGGCATTTTTTCAGTAGCTGCCAGACCAATACCATCAAGCACCAGAAGGTCTTTTGGCCCCTTTTTCAACCGTGCCACATGGCGGCCGATGCCGTCGAACGCCTCGGCGTCGATCAGCGGGCCCACGTCGGTGGCCAAGTCGGCGGGGTTACCCAACCGCAGTTCGCGGGCGGCCCCCGCCACCATGTGCAGCATGCCGTCGGCCACGGCTTCGTGCAGGCACAGCAGGCGCAGGGCCGAGCAGCGCTGGCCTGCGCTGCGGAAGGCGCTTTGCACCACGGCGTCGGCCACCTGCTCGGGCAGGGCGGTGCTGTCCACCAGCATGGCGTTGATGCCGCCGGTTTCGGCAATCAGCGGAACAATGGGGCCGTCTTTGGCCGCCAGCGCGCGCTGGATGAGTTTGGCCACCTGGGTGGAGCCGGTGAACACCACCCCCGCCACGCCGGGCAGCGCCACCAGCGCAGGCCCCACCGTTTCGCCGGGGCCGTGGATGAGTTGCACCGCGTCTTCGGGCACCCCGGCTGCGTGCAGCAGGCGCACCGCCGCCAGCGCCACGCCGGGGGTTTGCTCGGCGGGTTTGGCCAGCACCGTGTTGCCCGTGGCCAGGGCAGCGGCCACCTGGCCCAGGAAGATGGCCAGCGGAAAGTTCCACGGGCTGATGGCCACCCACACGCCGCGTGCGGTGAGGCGCAGGGTGTTGGTTTCGCCGGTCAGGCCCCATGTGAACTCACGGTGCACAGCATCCACCTGCGGCAGCGAAATGGGCTGCATGATGCGCTCGGCTTGCGCTCCGTAGTAGCGCAAAAAGTCCACCGCTTCACGCACCTCGGCCACGGTGTCGCCCCAGGTTTTGTGGGCCTCTTTCACCAGCAGGGCGCAGAAGCGGGGCATGTCGGCCTCCAGCGCATCGGCGGCGCGACGCAGGGCGGCGGCGCGTTGCTCCACCGGGGCTTCACTCCACTGTTGGTAGCTTGCAAAGCACGACTGGTAAGCGCTGGAGGCATTTTTGACGTTGAATTCTGTCACCACCGGCACTTGCACAGTGTCATGAGCGGCCAGCAGCGGGGCGCGGTGCTCGGCCACGGTCAGGTCCAGGCCTTGACTGTTGCGGCGGGCGGGGCCGTAAATCTCAACGGGCAATGGAAGGTGGCTGCGCTCAAAGCCCTGCGCCCGCTCCATGGGCGAGGCCAGCAACACGTCCATGCCCACCGATTCGTCGGCCAGCTGGTGCACGAAAGACGAGTTGGCGCCGTTTTCCAGCAAGCGGCGCACCAGGTAGGCCAGCAGGTCGCGGTGCTGGCCCACGGGGGCGTACACGCGGCAGCGCACCGCCGGGTGTTTGAGCACCTCGCGGTAAATGCCTTCACCCATGCCGTGCAGGCGCTGCAATTCAAAGCCTTCGGGCTTGCCCATCTGAAGGATGGCCGCAATAGTCCCGGCGTTGTGCGTGGCGAACTGGGGGTAGATGGCATCGGGCGCGGCCAGCAGGGCGCGGGCGCAGGCCAGGTAGCTCACGTCGGTGTGGTGCTTTTCGGTAAACACGGGGTAGTGGGGCAGGCCCAACTCCTGGGCGCGCTTGATTTCGGCGTCCCAATACGCGCCCTTCACCAGCCGGCACATCAGCCGAATGTGGTGGCGGCGCGCCACGCCAATGACGTGCGCCACCAGTTCCAGCGCCCGCGTTTGGTAGGCCTGAAGCGCCAGGCCAAAGCCCGTCCACTGCGGGCACTCGGCTGCCACGCGCTGGGCCAGGGCGTCGAACACGCGCAGCGACAGCTCCAGCCGGTCCACCTCTTCGGCATCGATGGTGAGGTTGATGTGGGCCTGCGCGGCCAGCTGGCACAGGCCCCACACGCGGGGCACCAGCTCGGCCATGACACGCGGGGTTTGCGCGTCTTCGTAGCGCGGGTGCAGCGCGCTGAGCTTGATGGAGATGCCATCGTTTTCAGCACAATTTTGGCCGACAGCGCTTGCCTTTATTGACTTTTCAGCTATGGATTGAATGGCGTGGGTGTAGCTGGCCAGGTAGGCCTGTGCATCGGCATCGGTGCGGGCACCTTCACCCAGCATGTCGTAGCTGAACCTCAAACCCGCCTGTTTTTTGCGGGCGCTGTTGGCTTCCTTTTGCGCGTCGGCAATGGTTTGGCCCAGCACAAACTGGCGGCCCAGCAGCTGCACCGAACGAAGCGTGGCCGCCACCACGGTGCGGGCGCCCAGGCGCACGAAGAGGCCAGGTTGCTCACCGGCCTCGGGCAAGAATTTCTTGGACAACGCAATGGCGCTGTTCGACAACCGGGCCAGCGTGCTGCGGCTGATGCCATCTGGCTGGCCGTCGGCACCGGCGTGTTCGCCACCGTCAAAGTCGGCGCGGCCCAGTTGGTCGGCCGTGAGGGCCATGGCGGTTTCGGCGTCAGGCACGCGCAACAGGGCTTCGGCCAGGCGCATCAGGGCCAGGCCCTCGGCGCTGGAAATGGGGTATTCCTTCAGCAGGCTTTCCATGGCCCAAAAAGGCGGCGGGTTGTCGCGCACGGCCTGCACCCAGGGGGCAGAGTCGGCCACCACGGCAGACCAGTTCAGCGCGCCCTCCAGCGCGGACAGGCGGTGGGTGAGCACAGAGGATTCAGGGCGGTAGGGGGTGGGCAGAAACATGGCAGGCCTCTTGAAAGCAAGTGAATACCCGCATGATTCCGAAACTCATCCTGAGTTTTTCACTGTTTTAAAGGCCATCAACAGTGAATAATTTGTCACATGAACTTCACCGAAGACCTGGACCGCATCGACCTGAAAATTTTGGCTGCGCTGCAAGCCGATGGCCGCCTGCCCAACCAGAAGCTGGCCGAGGCCGTGGCGCTGTCGCCCACCGCGGTGCTGGCGCGCACGCAGCGCCTGACGCGCGAGGGCTACATCTTGGGCTACGAAGCGCGGCTGAACCCGCTGAAGCTGGGGCGCGGGATGATGGTGTTTGTGGAGGTCCTGCTGGACAAAACCACGCCCAACGTGTTCGAGCAGTTCAAGGCCGCCGTGCAGGTGCAGCCCGCCATCATGGAGTGCCACATGGTGGCCGGGGGTTTTGACTATTTGCTGAAAACCCGCATGGCCGACATGGCCGCCTACCGCGACTTTGCAGGCACCGTGCTGTGGCAACTGCCCGGCGTGCGCGAAACCCGCACCTACGCGGTGATGGAAGAGGTGAAGTGCACCACGCGGCTGCCGTTGTGAGCAGCGCGCGGCGCCCGTCACCCCTTGGGTGCCCGCACGCCAAAAATGCCCCGCCCCACCCGCACCAGCGTGGCGCCTGACGCCACGGCCGCCTCCAGGTCGTCGCTCATGCCCATGGACAGTGTGTCCAGCCCCAGCCCGTCGGCGTTGAGGGCGTCGAACAAGGCCTTGGCCTGTCGGAACACCGCACAGGCAGAATCGAAGTCTGGCGCGGGCTCGGGAATGCACATCAGCCCCCGCAGGCGCAGGCGGGGCAGCGCCGCCACCGCACGGGCCAACGCGGGCAACTCGGCGGGGGTCACGCCGCTTTTGGTGGGCCCGCCGTCCACGTTCACCTGCAGGCACACCTGCAAGGGGGGCAAGTGCGCGGGGCGCTGGTCGCTCAGGCGTTGGGCCACCTTCAGGCGGTCCACCGATTGCACCCAGTCAAAGTGTTCGGCCACGGGGCGGGTTTTGTTCGTTTGCAGCGGGCCTATGCAGTGCCATTGCAGCACCACGCCGGGCAAAAGCTGGCGCAGCGCCGCGATTTTGTCCACGCCTTCTTGCACGTAGTTCTCGCCAAAGGCGCGTTGGCCAGTGGCCACTGCCTCGGCCACGGCGTCGGGGCCAAAGGTTTTGGACACGGCCAGCAACTGGGCGGCATCGGCCGGGCGTTGGGCGGCTTCGCAGGCCTGTTGCAGGCGTTGGCGGGTGTGGTGGAGTTGGGTGGCAATCGTCGTCATAATGAATTTGAACAGCGGGGCGTCACGCCCTGCGCCGCCCTTCACAAACTTTCGCAAACATCTGAGGAAACCCCGGGATGGACATCACCCAATTGTTGGCGTTCAGCGTCAAGAACAAGGCCTCCGACTTGCACCTGTCGGCCGGGTTGCCCCCCATGATCCGGGTGCACGGCGACGTGCGCCGCATCAACGTGGACGCGCTGGACCACAAGCAGGTGCACGCCATGGTGTACGACATCATGAACGACAGCCAGCGCAAGCAATACGAAGAGTTTCTGGAGGTGGACTTTTCGTTTGAAATCGAGGGGCTGGCCCGCTTTCGCGTGAACGCGTTCAACCAGAACCGGGGCTCGGGCGCGGTGTTCCGCACCATTCCCAGCAAAATTTTGACGCTGGAACAGCTCAACTGCCCCAAAATTTTTGCCGACCTGGCCCTGAAACCCCGGGGCTTGGTGCTGGTGACCGGGCCCACGGGCTCGGGCAAAAGCACCACGCTGGCCGCGATGGTGAACTACCTGAACGAAACCGAGTACGGCCACATCCTGACGGTGGAAGACCCCATCGAGTTTGTGCACGAAAGCAAAAAGTGCCTCATCAACCAGCGCGAGGTGGGGCCGCACACGCTGAGTTTTGCGGCCGCCCTGCGCTCGGCCCTGCGCGAAGACCCCGACGCCATTCTGGTGGGCGAAATGCGCGATCTGGAAACCATCCGCCTGGCCATGACCGCCGCCGAAACCGGCCACTTGGTGTTTGGCACGCTGCACACCAGCAGCGCGGCCAAAACCATCGACCGCATCATTGACGTGTTCCCGGCGGAAGAGAAAGAAATGGTGCGGGCCATGTTGTCCGAATCGCTGCAGGCGGTCATTTCGCAAACGCTGTGCAAAACCAAAGACGGCCAGGGCCGCGTGGCCGCGCACGAAATCATGGTGGGCACGCCCGCCATCCGCAACCTGATCCGCGAGGCCAAGGTGGCGCAGATGTATTCGTCCATCCAGACCGGCAACAACATGGGCATGCAGACGCTTGACCAGAACCTCACCGAACTGGTCAAACGCAATATCATCAGCCCGGCCGAGGCACGGGGCAAAGCAAAAATTCCAGACAACTTCCCCGGCTGACCCCCCATGGAACGCGACCAAGCCACCAAATTCATCAACGACCTGCTGCGCCTGCTGGTCAGCCGGGGCGGGAGCGACCTGTTCATCACCGCCGAGTTTCCGCCCGCCATCAAGGTGGACGGCAGCGTCACCAAAGTCAGCCCGCAACCCTTGAACGGCTCGCACACCCTCACGCTGGCCCGTGCGGTGATGAGCGACAAACAGGCCGCTGAATTTGAACGCACCAAAGAGTGCAACTTCGCCATTTCACCGCCCGGCATCGGGCGCTTTCGCGTCAACGCTTTCATCCAGCAAGGCAAAGTGGGCATGGTGATGCGTGTCATTCCCAGCACGCTGCCCACCATCGACACGCTGGCCCTGCCCCCGGTGCTGAAAGACGTGGCCATGACCAAGCGCGGCCTGTGCATCGTGGTGGGGGCCACCGGTTCGGGCAAAAGCACCACCCTGGCCGCCATGGTGGACTGGCGCAACGAAAACTCCCACGGCCACATCATCACCGTGGAAGACCCGGTGGAATTTGTGCACGCCCACAAGAACTGCGTGGTGACGCAACGCGAAGTGGGGCTGGACACCGACAGCTGGGAAGCCGCGCTGAAAAACACCCTGCGCCAAGCCCCCGATGTGATTTTGATGGGTGAAATCCGCGACCGCGAAACCATGGAGCACGCCGTGGCTTTTGCCGAAACCGGTCACCTGTGCATGGCCACGCTGCACGCCAACAGCGCCAACCAGGCGCTGGACCGCATCATCAACTTCTTCCCCGAAGAGCGCCGCGCCCAGTTGCTGATGGACCTGTCGCTGAACCTGCGCGGCATGATTTCGCAGCGGCTCATCCCGCGCCAGGACATGAAAGGTCGCCACGCCGCGGTGGAGGTGATGCTCAACAGCCCACTGATTGCCGACCTGATTTTCAAAGGCGACGTGTCCGAGATCAAAGAGATCATGAAGAAAAGCCGCAACCTGGGCATGCAAACCTTCGACCAGGCGCTGTTCGATGCCTACGAAAACAACAGCATCACCTACGAAGACGCGCTGCGCAACGCCGACTCGGTGAACGACCTGCGCCTGCAAATCAAGCTGCAAAGCCAACGCGCCAAAACGCAAGACCTGTCGGCCGGGACCGAACACCTGTCCATCGTCTGATTTTTCAACCAAAACGCCCTCTACCGCTTGATGGTATTGGGTTTACAGCTATCAACATGAGCACACCACGCACCGCCCCCAAGGCCTACGAAGCCTGCACACCTCAACACGTGGCCTTCTTGGGCCTGGGCGTCATGGGCCACCCCATGGCCGGCCATCTGCTGCGCGCGGGTCACACCGTCACCGTTTACAACCGCACCGCCGCCAAAGCCGAGGCTTGGGTGGCCGAAATGGCCGAACCACAGCGCGCCCGCATGGCCGCCACACCCCGGTTGGCCGCACAGGGCGCCAGTGTGGTGTTCAGTTGCGTGGGCAACGACGACGACCTGCGCAGCGTCACCCTGGGGGCCGACGGCGCGTTTGCAGGCATGGCGCCCGGCAGCGTGTTGGTGGACCACACCACCGCATCCGCCGACGTGGCGCGCGAGCTGTACACCGCCGCCAAAACCCTGGGCCTGTCGTTTGTGGACGCACCCGTGTCGGGCGGCCAAGCCGGGGCCGAGAACGGCGTGCTGACCGTGATGTGCGGTGGCGACCCCGCCGCGTTTGACGCCGCACGCCCGGTGGGCATGGCGTTTTCCAAAGCGTTCACACGCATCGGTGACGCGGGCGCGGGTCAGCTGGCCAAAATGGTCAACCAGATTTGCATCGGTGGGCTGGTGCAGGGTTTGTCAGAGGCCATCGCCTTCGGCCAACACGCGGGTCTGGACATGAACCTGGTGCTGGACGTGATTGGCAAAGGCGCGGCCCAAAGCTGGCAAATGGACAACCGGGGCAAAACCATGGTGGCCGACCAGTTCAACTTCGGCTTCGCCGTGGACTGGATGCGCAAAGACCTGGGCCTGGTGCTGGACGAAGCCCGCCGCAACGGCGCCCGCCTGCCCGTGACCGCGCTGGTGGACCAGTTTTACGCCGATGTGCAGCGCATGGGTGGCAACCGCTGGGACACGTCCAGCCTCATCAAACGCTTGCAAAAGAAAACCGACTGACCCCGCGCCGGGGGCCAGGGCTCACTGCTGCGGCGGTGCGCTGGCAGGGGCCGCGGCCGGCTTGGGGGCCAAGCGGGCCAGCTCTTCTTCGGTGATGATTTCCAGCACACGCACCACGCGCTGAACGCCTTGTACGCCCCGCACCACGTCGGTGGCGCGGCTGGCCTCACGCTGGGTCACACGGCCCAGCAGGTACACGGTACCGCGCTCGGTCACCACCTTGAAGGCGTGCACCGTGAGGTCGCGGGCGTCGACCAGCGCGGCTTTCACCCGGCCCGACACCAAAGCGTCGTTCGAGCGCTGGCTCAGCGTGCTGGTGCCCGCCACCACCAGCTCGTTCACCACGCTGCGCACGTTGTCCACTTGCACCACGGTGCGTTCGGCTTTGGTTTTGTCGGCCTCGGACGGCACCTCGCCGGTCAGCAGGGCCTGGCGGTTGAAGCTGGTCACGTTGATGTGCCCACGCTCACCCAACTGCTCGCGCAAGCGGCTGGCCGACCGCAGCTCAATGCCCTCGTCCTCCAGCTGCGTGCCCGACGTGCGGCGGTCGGTCGCCACCAGCACGCCACCGGCGGCCATGCCCCCCAGCAACAGAGGCGCGCAGCCCCCCAATGCGGCCGCCAGTGTGGCAACACACAGGGTGGTCAGGGTGGCGCGTTTCAGGGCAACGCGGGGCAAGCAAAAAGCGGTCATGTCGGGTTCTCCATTTCAGCGGTGTCGCCCAGCAGTTGGACATCGACACCGTCACACACACAGTTCAGCACCACGTGGTGCAACTCATTGATGCGCACCGGCCGGGGGTGGGGCACACACACGTGCACATCGGTGTCGCGCAGCACACGGCCCAGCGGGCCACCGCCCGCGCCGGTCAGGGCCAACACGGGCAAATCGCGCTCGTGTGCGGCGGCCACGGCGGCCAGCAGCTCGGGGGCGGTGCCGGTTTCGGCCACCAGCAACAGCAAATCGTCGGCGGCGGCCAGCGCACCCAGTTGGCGGGGGGCATCGCCCAGCGCCAGCCACACGGCAGGCAGGGCCGGGCGCTCGCGCTCCAACTGGCCCAGAAAGTGCCCCACAAACACCTGCGCCAGCACGGCACCGTTGCCCGCACCACAAGCCAGCACTTTGCCGCCGTTGGTCACCGTTGCCAGCACGGCGCCCACGGCGGCGGCCACGGGGGTGCCGAGGGCATCGGCGCACTGGTAGGTCAGGTCGGCCCTGTCAATCAACTGTTGCTGAACGCGTTGCACTAGCATGGGGCGGATGATATAGGCAGCCCCCCAGCGTGCAGCCCGCCTGCACAGGGCGGGTGTAAGGGCTTGTGAACGGCCCCGTTTGGCGCGCGTCGGTCAGGCGTACCCCGTGGCGTCAAACGCGCCGCGAAGCCACTCCACCGCCCACGCGTCGCCGTCGGCAGCGCCTTGCAGGGCCACCACGTCAAACCGGCACGGGGGCAGCGTGGCCAGCCGCGCCAGGTAGTGGCGGGCCGCGAAAATGACGCGCCGTTGCTTGGCCCAGCCCACACTGGCCGCCGCACCACCGTGGCTGGTGCTGGCGCGTTGGCGCACCTCGACGAACACCAGCGTGCCGTCGGGCTCCCGCATAATCAAATCGACCTCGCCGCCTCCCCGGCCGGGCGACTTGAAGTTGCGCGCCACCAGCGCCAACCCCGCCGCCTGCAAATGGGCCAGCGCACGCGCCTCACCCTGCCCACCCACGGTGCGCGTGGTGGGCCGTGTGGCAGGGCGCGCACCCGACCCCAAACCTTTGGACATTGCCATTGAGCTCCCCTGCCGGTTCTTCGTTTCACCTGGCCCTGCAAGCGGCACACGCCGCTGCGGGTGAGCAACATTACCCCAAGGGCTGCCTGTATGTGGTGGCCACGCCCATCGGGAACCTGGCCGACATCACCCTGCGCGCCTTGCAGGTTCTGCAAACGGTGGACGCCATTGCCTGCGAAGACACCCGCCACACCGCCGGCATGCTGGGCCAGTACGGCCTGCACAAGCCCTTGCTGGCCGTGCACCAGCACAACGAGGCCGAAGCCGCCCACGCGGTGGTGGCCCGCCTGCAAGCGGGCGAGCGCGTGGCATGCGTCAGCGACGCGGGCACCCCCGCCATCAGCGACCCTGGCGCGCGCCTGGTGCAAGCC
>JBASFL010000057.1:0-1923 GCA_049653005.1 Burkholderiaceae bacterium
CTTCCATGCTGCTGGCGGTTTGCTCCAGGCTGCTGGCCGCTGACTCTGTGCGCGCCGCCAGGTCTTGTGTGCCCACCGCCACTTCGCTGCTCGACACTTCTATGTTCCCCGAGGCCTCTTGCACTTGCCTCACCAGGTTCGACAACGAGCTGTTCATGTGCGCCAGCGCAGCGGTCATCTGGCCCAGTTCATCGGACCGCTCGGTGTGGATGTTTTGCGTCAGGTCGCCGTTGGCAATGGCCTCGGCCATCGCCACCGACCGGGCCAAGGGCTCGCGGATGGAGCGGATGAGGTACGCCGCCCCCACCACGATCATCAGCAACACCCCCACCACCCCCACCGTGGCATACAGCACGGTGGCGCGGCTGCGGGCGGCCAGCTCGTCGCGCAGGGCCACCTGGTTTTGTTGCTGGAGTTTGACGAAAGCGTCCAGGGCGCCCACGTACCGGGCACGCTGGGGGGCAAACTCGTTCAGGGCCATGGTGCTGGCCTTTTCCGTGTCGCCCGCCACCCGCAACTCAATGATTTGCTTGCGCAGGTCCAGCACCTTTTTGCGCTCGGTGGCCACATTGCCCAAAGCGGCCTGCTCGTCGGGGGACAGGCCCAAGGCCTCGATCTCTTTTTGCAGCCCGTTGATGCGTTCGATCACCTGGGCCGCTTCGGGCTTGAACAGCTTTTCCAGCGTGGGGTCGGTGCTGAGCATCAACGCCATGTTGCGCACCACGTTGGCGTCGGTCAGGCGGCTCCAGTCGCTGGCCAGGGCCAGCCGGTGGTCCAGGGCCGCCATGCGCTGGGCGGACTCGGCCTGTTGGTTTTTGTTGCGCAGGGCGGCAAAACCCACCACCGCGCCCAGGGCCAACACCATGCACAACACCGCCAGCCACAGCTTGGCGGAAATACTCAAATGCTTCATCGTTGCCTCCGTACTGACACGAGACGGGGCCTCAACGAACCGGGTGTCACGCTGCGCGGGTGCACCCCGGTGGACGGGCCCCGCCAAAAACACCGCCCTCGGGGGCGGCGTGGGCGGTGAATCAGGGCTTGAGAAAGTGGCCGCTCAGGCCACGTTCTCCATCAGGCCCATGTCGGGGCTGGCCATCAGGGCCTGGATGTCCATCATGATCAGCATGCGTTCGCCCACACTGGCAATGCCGGTGACGTAGGCGTTGTCGGCCGCGTGGCTGCTCATTTCGGGTGAAGGTTTCAGGTCGGCCTCGGGCAGCTCCAGCACGTCGGACACCGAGTCCACCACCGCACCGACCACACGGCCCTTGACGTTGAGCACGATGACCACGGTGAAGCCGTTGTATTCCACCTTTTCGCAGCCGAGCTTGATGCGCAGATCCACCACCGGCACGATCACGCCCCGCAGGTTCACCACGCCTTTGATGAACTTGGGCGAATTGGCGATGCGCGTGGGCTCTTCGTAAGAGCGGATTTCCTGCACCCGCAGGATGTCGATGCCGTATTCCTCCGCCCCCAGGCGGAAGGTCAAGAACTCTTTGGTGGGGCCGGTGGCTTTGGTTTTGCCCGGGTCCACGTTGTTGCCCATCATCTGCTTCAACGTGGCCGCAGACATCGACCCCATGTTGTTGGGGGCCGACTTGGACGGTGTTGCTTGCGCCATGTTCATACACACTCCTCAGGAACGTTGGGGGCCGACAGGCCGCAAAAATCGCCACGCGCCCCCGTGGGGCAAGGCGTGTCTGTCACCAGTATCGGCGCATTTCAGGCAAACCGCACCCGTTTGTCGCGCCAGGCGCTGCCATTGTGTGCCGCTGCTTGCGGTGGATCAAAAGCTTTCCCAGTCACCATCGTCAGACGCAGGGGCCTTGACCACCCGCGTGCCGCTGGCCGGGGCTGGCGCGCTGGCCGCCGCCTTGGGCGCGGGCCGCTTCAGGGCCGGGGCCGCTGGGCTTGGGC
>JBASFL010000058.1:0-1991 GCA_049653005.1 Burkholderiaceae bacterium
GCTTCCATCAGGTGGCTGGCGCGCTCACCCAGCGCGGTGCGGGCCAGCAGGTACACATACGGGTACAGCGAAAACGTGAACACCCAGGCCGCCCCGGCGGTGTTGCGCACCTCGGGGAACACACGCCCTTGCAGGGCAAACGTCTCGCGCAGCCACACCTGCAAAGGGCCTGAGAACTGCAAAAAATCGGTGTAGGCATAGGCCACCACGTAAGCGGGCATGGCCAGGGGCAACAACAGCGCCCACTCCATCACGCGGCGGCCGGTGAAGTCAAACAGCGTCACGGCGCAAGCGGCCGTGAGGCCCACCACCGTCACGCCCAGCGCCACGGCCAGGCACAGCAGCAGCGAGGTGGCCGTGTACCCCGGCAACACGGTGCGCGCCATTTCGCCCAGCACCTGGGCCGACTCGGGGCTGAACTGCAACCACGACAGCCCCACGGCCAACACCGGCAGCGTGAGCAACGCGGCCAGCAGTCCCAACAGCAACAGGGGCAACCAACGGGGCATGTACGGTTTGATCAAAG
This sequence comes from Burkholderiaceae bacterium, assembly GCA_049653005.1. Taxonomy (GTDB): domain Bacteria; phylum Pseudomonadota; class Gammaproteobacteria; order Burkholderiales; family Burkholderiaceae_C; genus UBA2334. The sequence continues at coordinate 527 of JBASFL010000058.1, forward strand.
CAAATGAGAATTGTACGTATCTGCCTAGAATCACCCCATGTTCCTCAGCGTCAACCAACTGTGCATCCGTTACCCCGGCGCGGCCGCCCCTGCCGTGGACGGCGTGAGCCTGGCCCTGCGGGCGGGCGACATCGGCGTGCTGATCGGCCCGTCGGGCTGCGGCAAAACCACCCTGCTGCGCGCCGTGGCCGGGCTGGAACGGGCGCACAGCGGCACCATTGCCATGGCGGGTGACACGGTGAGCGCGGCGGGCACCCACGTGCCGGCCGAGCAGCGGCGCATTGGCATGGTGTTTCAGGACTACGCGTTGTTCCCCCACCTGGACGTGGGCCGCAACGTGGGGTTTGGCATTGCCCAGTTGCCCAAAGCCGAGCGTGCCCAGCGCGTGGCCGAGGTGCTGGCGCTGGTGGGCCTGCAAGGCATGGAAGCACGCTTTCCGCACGAGCTGTCGGGCGGGCAACAGCAGCGCGTGGCCCTGGCCCGCGCCCTGGCCCCGCGCCCGCGCCTGCTGCTGCTGGACGAGCCGTTTTCCAACCTGGACGTGGACCTGCGCGAGCGCCTGGCCCACGAGGTGCGCGGCATCCTGAAAGCCGCCGGGGCCACGGCCCTGTTTGTCACGCACGACCAGCTGGAGGCCTTTGCCATTGGCGACACCATCGGCGTGATGCACCAGGGCCACCTGCACCAGTGGGACGATGCCTACGCCCTGTACCACCGACCCGCCACCCGGTTTGTGGCCGAATTCATCGGGCACGGGGTGTTTGCCCCGGCGCACATCAGGCTGACCGGGCAAGACGTGAGCGTGCTGACCCCGCTGGGGGCCCTGCACGATGTGGAAGAGTGCCCCCTGCCCAGCGCCTACGAAGGCGGCCTGTGCGACGTGCTGCTGCGCGCCGACGACATCGTGCACGACGACGCCGCGCCCGTGAAAGCCCAAATTGTGCGCAAGGCCTTCCGGGGCTCAGAGTTTCTGTACACCCTGCGTTTGGCCAGCGGCGAAGAACTGATGACCCACGTGCCCAGCCACCACAACCACGCCGTAGGTGAGTGGATAGGCATCCGCGCCGAGGTGGACCATGTGGTCACCTTTGCACGCGGTGGCGGGCCGGGTGCGCCGCCCGCACCCGGGCAACACACCGGCCCGTGACAGGCCCTTGCCCGCTCAAATAGGGTTGGCAATCCAGCTGGCAATGGCCTCGGCTTCGGCCTGGCCAATGGTGCCCGCCAGGAAACCCATGCCCCCTTTGTTGGACGCAATGGCCCCCAGGGTGGTGCTGGCGCTGGCGCCCCGCTGGATTTTGGAAATGTTCAACCGTGGGTCTGCGCCGTGGCACGCGGCGCAGCTGTTCGCGTAAAGCGATTTCCCATTCAAAGCGGGTGCAGGCGCAGGCGCAGGTGCGGGTGCCGGGGTGGGAGCCGGCGCAGGTGCAGGAACCGGCGCTGGGGCTGGCGTGGGCGCTGGCAC
>JBASFL010000059.1:0-5745 GCA_049653005.1 Burkholderiaceae bacterium
GATGACAGGCTGCACAGCGCGTCGATGACGGACTGCACATAGGTGTGGGGGGGTTGGGCAACGCTCAGTGACGGCTGGCCGGACTGGGCGATAAGCCGCAGCGCCGAATCCAGTTTCAGGGATTCGATGTCAACGCAACGCTCGGGTGGGCTGGTTTTCACGACAATGGGTGGTGACTGGGTGCTGCACAGTCTAGCATCGAGGTCTGAACCCCAAGCCGAGGACAAACGGATGAACACAGCACATTTCTTCACACCCCTGCGCCGCGGTGCACCCCTGATCGGCGCCTGGCTGCTGGCCGCACACGCGGCGTGGGCAGAACCCGCCATCTTCAAAGGGGCCGATCTGAAGCAGGGCGAACAGCTCATTGCCCAGGGCAAGTGCACCCAGTGTCACGCCAGCAAGGTGGGGGGTGACGGCAGCGCCATCTACAAACCCCAAGGAAAAATCAACGACGCGGGGCTGCTGCGCGGCATGGTGGAGCAGTGCAACACCATGCTGGGCCTGCAAATGTTCCCCGATGAGGTGACGAATGTGGCGGCGGTGCTGAACCGGGACCACTACAAATTCAAGTGACGCGTCACGCCCGAGGTGCCTGATCTGAGGCCGACAACAGCGCCAACAGGCCTGCCTCGTCCAGCACCTCAATGCCCAGTTCCTGGGCTTTGTCGAGCTTGCTGCCCGCTTCAGAGCCCGCCACCACAAAGCTCGTTTTTTTGCTGACCGAGCCGGCCACCTTGGCCCCGGCGGCTTCCAGCATGTCTTTGGCCGCATCGCGGCTGAGCGTGGGCAGCGTCCCGGTCAGCACCACGGTTTTGCCTGCCAGCGGCTGGGGGGCCAGGCTGTCGGCGGCGCCCTCGCCCTCCGGCCAGGTCACGCCGCAGGCGCGCAATTGCTCCACCACCTCGCGGTTGTGGGGCTGCTGGAAAAAGGTGTGCAGGCTTTGGGCCACCACCGGCCCCACGTCGCGCACGGCCAGCAGTTGCTCCACGGTGGCGGCTTGTTCGGGGGTGTCACCCATGAGGGCGCTCAGGCGGCCAAAGTGTTTGGCCAGGTCTTTGGCGGTGGCCTCGCCCACGTGGCGGATGCCCAGGCCAAACAGGAAACGCGGCAACGTGGTGTGTTTGGACGCCTCCAGCGCGGCCAACAAGTTCTGGGCGGATTTGTCGGCCATGCGCTCCAGGCTGGAGAGGGCCACCAACCCGAGCCGGTAAAGATCGGGCAAGGTGCGGACGACCTGGCCATCGACCAGTTGGTCCACCAGTTTCTCGCCCAGGCCTTCAATTTCCACCGCCCGGCGCTGGGCGAAGTGCAGGATGGCTTGCTTGCGCTGCGCGCCGCAAAACAGGCCGCCGGTGCAGCGGGTGTCGATTTCGCCCTCTTCGCGCACCGCCGCGCTGCCACACACGGGGCAGTGCGTGGGGGCGGTGTAGGGCTCGCCACGGGGCTCGGGTTCAACCCCGGGCAAAACGGGCCGGGGTACCACGCCCACCACCTCGGGAATGACGTCGCCCGCGCGGCGCACGGTGACGGTGTCGCCCACCCGCACATCTTTGCGGCGGGCCTCGTCTTCGTTGTGCAGCGTGGCGTTGGTGACGGTGACGCCGCCCACAAACACGGGGGCCAGCTTCGCCACCGGGGTGAGTTTGCCGGTGCGGCCCACCTGCACGTCGATGGCGAGCACGGTGGTCATTTGCTCTTGCGCGGGGTATTTGTGCGCCACGGCCCAGCGCGGTTCGCGGGTTTTGAAGCCCAGCTGCTGTTGCAAGGCCAAGTCGTTGACCTTGTAGACGATGCCGTCAATGTCAAACGGCAGTGCGTCGCGGCGCGCGCCCATGGCCGCGTGGAACGCCACCAGCCCGTCGGCGCCCTGGGCCACGGCACGGTCGCTGCACACGGGCAGGCCCATGGCGGCAAAGGCATCGAGCAGGGCGCTGTGGGTGGGCGGCAGGGGCCAGCCCAGCACCTCGCCCAGGCCGTAGGCGAAAAAGCTCAACGGGCGTTGGGCGGTGATGGCGGGGTCGAGCTGGCGCACCGCACCGGCGGCGGTGTTGCGGGGGTTGACGAAGGTTTTGTCGCCCTTGGCGCGCTGCTGCTCGTTGAGTTGCTCGAAATCGTCGCGGCGCATGTAGACCTCGCCGCGCACCTCCAGCACCTCGGCGGCCACGCCGTTCAGGCGCAGGGGAATCTGGCGGATGGTGCGGATGTTTTGGGTGACGTCTTCGCCGGTTTCGCCATCGCCCCGGGTGGTGGCTTGCACCAGCACGCCGTGCTCGTAGCGCAGGTTCATGGCCAGGCCGTCGAATTTCAGCTCTGCCGCGTAGGCCACCGGCGGCGCGTCATCGGCCAGCTTCAAGGCGTTGCGCACGCGGGTGTCGAAGGCGCGGGCCCCCTCGGGCGTGGTATCGGTTTCGGTGTTGATGGACAACATGGGCACCGCGTGGCGCACGGGCACCAGGCCGTCGAGCACCTGGCCCAGCACGCGTTGGGTGGGCGAGTCGGGGCGCAGCAGCTCGGGATGTGCGGCTTCCAGCGCTTGCAGGCGCTGGAACAGGCGGTCGTACTCGGCATCGGGGATGTCGGGCGCATCAAGGACGTAATAGCGGTGCGCATGGTGGTGCAGGCGCTGGCACAGGTCGTCTATTTCCATAGCTGCTACACCAATACCATCAAGCGCTGGAAGGCTATTTGGCTTTAAATCTTCGGGAAACAGGTCTTCGGTGTGCATGGTCAAGCCCGGGGTGGGGGTGGCAGGTGCTCAAGCACCACAGGGGGCAGTTTGGTGGGCGCGGCAATGCGCAGTTGTTTGTGGATGCTGGTGCGGCCAAACACCACCTCGATGTGGCGGGCCGACACACCGAACTCGCGCGCCAAGAACTTGACCATGTGGTCGGTGGCTTTGCCGTCTTCGGGCGCGGCGGTGACGCTGATTTTGAGCTGCGCGCCTTTGGGCTTGCCAATGGCATCGCGCTTGGCCGCTGGGGTGCCCAGCACGTTGAGCACCAGGGTGGTGCCCTCCCAGTGGCCAAAGGGGGCGGGGTGCACAGCCTTGGGGCCAGGCGGTCAGCTGAACAGGCGACGAGCCAGCACGCTGCCCGCGGCCAGGTCGCGGGCTTCGAGCGCGGTGTACAGGCCTTCCAGGTCGGCCCCAATGCGGTCCAGCGCGGCATCGGGCAGGGGCTGCCCTTGGTCGTCGGTCAGCACGCCGTCCATTTCAGCGGCCAGGGTGCTGGCCACCTCTCGCATGCGGGGATAGGGTTGCTCGGATTGGGGCACATGGGCCACGTCGAGCAGCAAGCTGACCTCGCGCAGCGCACTTTGTTCGGGGTCTTCGGCCAGGGCGGCCTGGGTGTCAAACAACAGGCTGAGCACCGGGGCACTGCCCCCTTCAGCGCCTGGCAACACCATGCGCCCGGGCAAGGCGCCGGCCACAAACCCCAAGCGGGCGGCGTGTTGTTGCACGTAACCGGGGCTCCAGGCGGCGCGGGTGGCGCGCAGGGTGAAGCCCAGCTGGGCGTCGTGGGTGCTGGCGAATTGGTCCAGTTCGCGGGCGCGCAGCACTTCGTCGCGCATCTCGGGGAACTCGGGGTTGGCGCCCAGCGTGTCGGCCAGGCCTTGGGCTTTCATGACGAATTCGGAAAACTCGATTTCATTCAGCGCGCCGTGGCGGTTGGCCAGTTGCACACCGGCCTGCACCGCCGTGTAACGCTGGCCGGGGCGGGGGCTTTCCCACTCGCCGCCGGTGGCATGGCGGGCTTCAATGGCAAAGGGCTTGCTGCCCACGCGGCGGGTGCCGGGCATGGCGGCCAAAATGGCGTCGCCCGACACTTCAGACTCCAGCGCCAGCGGGGCCACCACGTCGATCAGGGCGTCCAGCCCGGGCTTGCGGTCGGCGGCGGTGCGGCCTTCTGCGGCGGGCTCGGTGGTGCCCGGGGTGAGGGGCAGTTCGCCTTCAAAGCCAGGCTCCTGGCGCTCGGTGTGGGCCTGGGTCGGTGCTTCGGTGGCCAGGGCTGGGTCGGGCTTGCGGGGGGCGCTTTTGCGGGTGATCCAGGTGTTGTAGGCCACCACGGCCAACAAAATGATGCCGCCCAGAAACGCCAGGCCGAGTTGAAGGTTGCTCATGTTTGATGTCTCTTAACTTGCGTGAACGAGGCCCACAGCGGCCTCCATGTCCACCGCGACGATGCGCGACACACCCTGCTCTTGCATGGTGACGCCAATGAGTTGTTCGGCCATTTCCATGGCGATTTTGTTGTGGCTGATGAACAGGAACTGGGTGCTGCGGCTCATGCTGGCCACCAGTTTGGCATACCGCTCGGTGTTGGCGTCGTCCAGGGGCGCATCGACCTCGTCCAGCAAACAAAACGGTGCGGGGTTGAGCTGGAAGATGGCAAACACCAGGGCAATGGCCGTCAGCGCCTTTTCACCGCCCGACAGCAGGTGAATGGTCTGGTTTTTCTTGCCCGGCGGCTGGGCCATGACCTGCACGCCCGCGTCCAGAATTTCATCGCCCGTCATCACCAGTTTGGCCTGCCCGCCGCCGAACAGCTCGGGGAACATGCGGCCGAAGTGGGTGTTGACGGCCTCGAAAGTGCTGGCCAGCAGGTCGCGGGTTTCAGCGTCGATCTTTTTGATGGCGTCTTCCAGCGTCTGCATGGCTTCGTTGAGGTCGGCCGATTGCGCGTCAAGGAAGGTTTTGCGTTCGCGGGCGGTGGCCAGTTCATCGAGCGCGGCCAGGTTCACGGGGCCCAAAGCGGTCATGTCGCGCTGCAGGCGGTCGATGTCGCCCTGCAAGCCTGCCAATCGCACACCGCCTTGCGCAATGGTTTGGGCCAGCGCGGCCAGTTCTTCGGGGCTGGCGTGCTGGGCTTCGGCCAGCAGCTGGGTGTATTGCTCGAAGCCGATGCGGGCGGCCTGCTCTTTCAGCTGGAAATCGGTGATGCGCTGGCGCATGGGCTCCAGGTCGCGCTCCAGGTGCAGGCGGCGCTCGTCGGCCGCGCGCAGCTGGGTGGTGAGTGCGTCATAGGCACTGCGGCGCTGGGCCAGTGTGTGTTCGCGGGCGGTGCGCAGTTCCAGCGCTTCTTGCAAGCCGCCTTGGGCGGCGGAATCGCTCAGGCGGCCCAGTTCGTCGTGGGCGCGCTGGGTTTCCAGGGCCACCGCGGCCACTTGCTGGCGGGCGGTGTCGGCGCTGCGCGCCAGTTCGGCCTGGCGGGCTTGCAGGCTGCGCTGTGAAAACACGGCCTCTTGCGCCTGGCGCTCCAGGGTGCGCAGTTGCTCACGGGCGGCGCTCAGGGTGCGGTCGGCCTCGATGACGCGGTCTTCCAGCGCGGCGTGGCGCTCTTGGGCGTCGGCCAGTTGTTGGTCGAGCTCTTCAAAGCGGCCTTCGGCGGTGACGCGGCGCTCTTGCAGTTCTTCCAACTGGGCATCGACCTCGGCCTGGTCGGCCTCAATCTGTTCGCGGCGCTGGCGGGCCTGCTCGGCCAAGGCCGACAGGCGCAGCACCTCCACTTGCAAGGCGTGCGCCCTGCCCTGTGCCTGCGTCGCTTCCACACGGCCAGCGGTCAGGCGCTGAGCGACATCGGCATGGGCCGCCTCGGCCCGGGCCAGGGTGTGGCGGGCTTCGTCGGCAATGAGGGCGTGGGCGCGCAGCTCTTTGTCGAGGTGCTCGATTTCTTGCGCGCGGGCCAGCAGCCCAGCCTGCTCGCTGTCGGCCGCGTAAAAGCTGACGCTGTGGCGCTGCACGGC
>JBASFL010000060.1:0-5099 GCA_049653005.1 Burkholderiaceae bacterium
GTGGGAGCGCGTGGGCGTGGAAATGGTGGCGTCGGTGCAGCCCTACGAAGAGGCCAAAATCCGCCTGCTCAACGCCACCCACAGCTGCATTGCCTGGGCGGGCACCTTGCTGGGGTACCAGTACATCCACGAGGGCACACACCACCCCGCCATTCGGCAAATGGCCCACGACTACGTCACCCACGACGCCATTCCCGTGCTTCATTCGCCGGAAAAGCCGTGCCCCCTTGATTTGGCCGCCTACCGCGACGTGGTGCTGGACCGCTTTGGCAACCCGGCCATCGCCGACACCAACCAGCGCGTGGCCATGGACGCGTTTTCCAAAATCCCCGGCATGATCGCGCCCACCATCCGCGACAAGCTGGCCCAGGGTGGCACCATCGACAGCGTGGCCATGCTGCCCGCGCTGTTTCTGGCCTATTTGCAGCGCTGGCACACGGGGCACATTCCCTACACCTACCAGGACCAGGCCATGGACCCCGCCGTGGCCCACGCCATTTGCGACGCCACCGACCCCGTGGCCGCCTACGCCGCTGACGCCACGCTGTGGGGCGAACTGGCCAGCGACCCTCGGCTGGTCAGTGCCCTGCGCGGCGCCTACGGCCGCGTGCAAAAATTTGTCATTGAACACGCGCCCTGACCATGCCCGCCCGGCCCCACACCACACCGCGCCAGCTCAAACCCGAGCTGGAGCAGGAGCACGCGCGCTCGCCCGACCTGGGCTACGAGTCGTCGGCCGACGTGGGTTTTGTGCGTTGCCTTGCCCACGGCTTTCCCACGCCGCTGGCGCGCTGGCACTACCACGACGAGTACGAGCTGCACCTCATCACCGCCACCAGCGGCAAGGTGTTTGTGGGCGACTGGATCGGGCCCTTCCAGCCCGGCCAGCTGGTGCTGGTGGGCCCCCGCCTGCCGCACAACTGGGTGACCATGGACCTGCCTGAGGGTGGTGTGCCCTTGCGCGACCTGGTGATCCAGTTTTCGCACGCCCCCCTGGTGCGGGCCAGCGAAACCATCCCCGAGCTGGCCGAGGTGCTGCCCCTGCTGGAGCGGGCCAAACACGGCATCGAGTTTTTTGGCCTGTCCGGCGTGGCCGAGGCCCATTGGCACAAAGTGAAAAGCTCGCGCGGGCTGAAGCGGTTCACCGCGTTTTGCGATTTCATGAGCGACCTGTCCGCCAGCACCGACTACCGGCTGCTGTCGGCCGTGCAGCTGCAAAGCAGCGACGACGATGCCTCGCTCGACCAGATCAACGCGGTGGTCAACCGCATCACCGACCAACTGGCCGACGACCACTCGGCCGCCGCACTGGCCGCCGAGCTGGGCATGGGTGAAAGCAAGTTCAGCCGCTTTTTCCGCAAAGCCACGGGCAACACCTTCACCGATTTTCTGAACCGCGTGCGCATCAGCCGGGCCTGCCAGCTGCTGATGGACACCGACCAGCAGGTCAACCACATCTGCTACGAGGTGGGCTTCAACAACGTGGCCAATTTCAACCGCCGCTTTCTGGAAATCAAGGGCATGACGCCCTCTGACTTCCGCCGCCAGTCGCTGGCCCGTTTTCGCGGCGCGCACTGAACCCGGGCGGGCGGTTGCGCCCGTTCCCCATTTTTCGGCTTTATTTGAAAGGCACCGTGTATGTACCTCGGGCTTGATCTGGGCACGTCTGAACTCAAGGCCTTGCTGCTGGACGACCGCCACACCGTGGTGGGCACCGCCCGCGCCCCGCTCACCGTGCAACGCCCGCACCCCACCTGGAGCGAGCAGCACCCCGCCGACTGGTGGCAGGCCCTGGAGGCCGTGATGGACGCGCTGCACCAGCAGCACCCCCAGGCGCTTGCCCGGCTGCAAGGCGTGGGCCTGTCGGGGCAAATGCACGGCGCTGTGCTGCTGGGCGCGCAAGACGCGGTGTTGCGCCCCGCCATTTTGTGGAATGACGGGCGCAGCGCGGCCGAATGCCAGCGGCTCACCACCGCCGTGGCCGGGCTGCACCGCATCACCGGCAACCTGGCCATGCCGGGTTTCACCGCGCCCAAGCTGCTGTGGGTGCAAGCGCACGAACCGGCGGTGTTTGCCCAGGTCAAGCGCGTGTTGCTGCCCAAAGACTGGTTGCGTTTGCAACTGACAGGCGAAGCCGCCAGCGACATGTCCGACGCCTCGGGCACGCTGTGGCTGGACACCGCGCGCCGCGACTGGTCTGACGACGTGCTGGCCGCCTGCGGGCTGGACCGCCGCCACATGCCCCGCTTGCTGGAGGGCAGCGACGTGTCCGGCTGGCTCAAGCCCCAGTGGTGCCAACGCTGGGGGCTGCCCGCGCGCGTGCCCGTGGCGGCCGGTGCGGGTGACAACGCCGCCAGCGCGGTCGGCATGGGCATGGTGTCGGCGGGGCAGGGCTTTGTGTCGCTGGGCACCTCGGGCGTGGTGTTTCTGGCGGGCGACTGTTTTCAGCCCAACCCCACCCAGGCCGTGCACGCGTTCTGCCACGCCTTGCCGCAGCGCTGGCACCAGATGTCGGTCATGCTCAGCGCGGCCAGCGCCGTCACCTGGGCGGCCGGGCAACTGGGCCACCGCGACGAAGCCCACCTGATGGCCGAAGCCGCCATGCTGACCGAGGCCCAGCAAGACCGCGCCCCGTTTTTCCTGCCCTACCTCAACGGCGAGCGTTCACCCCATAACAACCCCCGCGCCCCGGCGTGCTGGCTGGGCATGACCAGCGCCCACAGCCGCGCCGACCTGGCCTTTGCCGTGGCCGAGGGCGTGGGCTTCGGCCTGCGCGATGGCTGGCTCACCCTGGGCGGGCGCGACCAGGTGCAAAGCCTGTCGCTGGTGGGGGGCGGGGCGCGCAGCGCGTGGTGGTCGCAGTGCCTCAGCCACATTCTGGGTGTGCCGCTGGACGTGCAGGCGGGTGCCGAAACCGGGGCAGCGCTGGGCGCCGCCCGCCTGGGCTGGCTGGCCGCCGGGGGCGACGCACAAGCGGTGTGTGCACCGCCCCCCATTGCCCACAGCCTGCACCCGCAAGCGGCCACCACCGCCCGGTTTGCCCAGCGGCACCTGCGGTTTCGGGCGCTGTATGCGGCCCTGGCCCCGTTGTTTCCGGCTGCCTGAGCCGGGGGCGGGCCGGGGCTCTGGTAGCCTCAAGCCCCCTCAACACTTCGCAAGGCCCTGGCCATGACCCTCAGCACCTGGTGGCTGTTCATCGTGATGACGTTTGTGGTGTCTGCCACGCCCGGGCCCAACATGCTCTACGTCATGACCGTCAGCGCCCGCCAGGGCGTGCGCGCCGCCGTGGTGGCCATGGCCGGTTGCATGACGGCCTTGCTCATCATGATGAGCTTGTCGGCCGCCGGGCTGGGGGCCTTGCTGCAAAGCTTTCCTGCCGTGTTCGATGCCCTGCGCCTGGCCGGTGCCGCCTACTTGGCCTACCTGGGCGTGAAATGCTGGCGTGCCCCGGTGCACGACAACACCGCCCCCGACGCCCCGCAGATGGGCATCTCCAGCGCAGCGCCCCACGCCACCGCCGATGCCACCATTTACCGCCAAGGCTTTCTGGTGGCGGCCAGCAACCCCAAAGCCATTTTGTTTGCGGCCGCGTTTTTCCCGCAGTTCCTGAACCCCGCCGAGGCGCAGCTGCCCCAGTTCGCCATCCTGCTGGCCACGTTCACCTTCATTGAGGTGGCCTGGTATTTTGTTTACGCCGTCAGCGGCCAGCGCCTGTCGGTGTACCTGCAACGGGCCACCGTGATGCGCGCCTTCAACCGCCTCACCGGTGGGGTGTTTGTGGGTTTTGCCGGGATCATGGCCCTGGCGCGTGAGCACTGAGCCCACCCCCGATCGGCCCCGCCGTGCCACCTGCGCGGTGTGTGCCCGGCCACGCACCACCTGCCTGTGCGCCTGGGTGCGGCCCGTCGCCCATGCCACCGAGGTGCTGGTCTTGCAGCACCCGCTGGAGGCGCACCACGCCAAAAACACCGCCCGCCTGCTGCACCTCAGCCTGGCCCGCAGCCAGCTGGTGGTGGGCGAGGTGTTTGACCCCGCCACCTTGCCCAGCCCCCGTTTCACCGTGTTGTTGTACCCGCCCGACCCGCCGGGCGTGGCACCCCCGCCCGCCAGCGCCCCGGCGGTTTGGCCCGCCCCCGCGCACCTGAGGCTGGTGGTGCTGGACGCCACCTGGCGCAAAAGCCGCAAGATGCTGCACCTGAACCCCTGGCTGCGGGCGTTGCCCCGGTTGTCGTTGGACCGGGCAACCCCCTCGGCCTACGCCATCCGCAAGGCGCACCAGCCAGGCCAGCTCTCCACGCTGGAGGCCACCTGTACCGCGCTGGCCCAGCTGGAAGGCCCTGCCGCCAGCGTGGCCCCTTTGCTGGACGCCTTCGGTGGTTTTGTGAAAGAATTTCAAGCTTTTTTGCCTTCCAGCGCTTGATGTATATGGTTTTATAGCTATGTTATTTGGAAAGAAAATGCCCCTGTTGTGCCTGCTGCTCGGGCTGGCTGCCCCTGCCTGGGCCAAGGCCCCCGTGTTCAAAGACGACATGGCCCAGCGCACCCAGGCCTGCACCACCTGCCACGGCGCGCAGGGCAGGGCGGGGCCAGACGGGTACTACCCGCGCATTGCCGGCAAACCCGCCGACTACCTGTACGCCCAGTTGCTGCATTTCCGCGACGGGCGGCGCACCTACGCCCCCATGGCCCACTTGCTGGAGCCCCTGGGCAACGACTACCTGCGCGACATGGCCCAGCACTTTGCCGCGCTCAGCGTGCCCTACGCCGCACCCGTGCCGGTGCCCGTGTCGGCCGATGCCCTGAAGCGCGGCCAGCAATTGGCCCAGCACGGCGACCCAGCGCGCCAGTTGCCCGCCTGCACCCAGTGCCACGGCGCGGCGCTGACCGGTGTGTTGCCCGCCACCCCCGGTTTGCTGGGGTTGCCGCGCGACTACCTGAACGCCCAGCTGGGCGCGTGGCGCAATGGCCTGCGCCGCGCCCACGCCCCCGATTGCATGGCCGACATCGCCCAGCGCCTGAGCCAGGCCGATGTGTCGGCCGTCAGCGGCTGGCTGGCGTCGCAGCCCTTGCCCGCCCGCACACAGCCCGCCCCCGCCAGC
>JBASFL010000061.1:0-60735 GCA_049653005.1 Burkholderiaceae bacterium
CGCGACCAGATCATGGAGGCCGTGCGCGGCCGCGAGCTGGAGGCGTTTGACCGCTCCATTGACGTGCACATGGGCCGCATCCGCAACGCCATCGAGGCCGATGCCAAAAACCCCCGTCGCATCCTGACCGTGCGCGGCGTGGGCTATGTGTTTGCCAAACAGCAGGATTGACCGTGCGCAACCTGCTGTCCCGCCACCTCTACATCCGCATCTGGCTGGCCGTGGTCAGCGCGGTGGTGGTGCTCGCCCTGCTGGCGGCCTGGTTGTGGCAAGTGGACCGGGAGCGCGACCGTGCCCAACGCCCCGGGCGCGAAATCGTGTTGCTGAACGCGGCGGGCGAGGTGCTGGGCCAGGCCCCGGCGCGCCCCATGCGCGGCCCAGGCCATGGCCCAGTCGAGTTTCAGGTGACCACGCGCACGGGTGAGACCGTGTACGTGCAATTGCCCCGTCCCCCCAGGCCTCCCGGTGGTGGGCGTGATGGTGTGTGGTGGATGTCGCAAACCGGTGGTTTTGTGGGCATGCTGGTGCTGTTGGCCTTTGCCGTGGCCCTGGGCACCTACCCCGTGGTGCGGTGGCTCACCCAACGGCTGGAAGCATTGCAGGCCGGTGTGGAGCGTTGGGGCGAAGGTGACCTGAGCGCCCGCGTGCCGGTCAGCGGCAGCGATGAAGTGGCTTTTTTGGCCGAGCGTTTCAACGTCGCGGCGGGCCGTGTGCAGGCGCTGGTGCAGTCGCACAAAACCCTGCTGGCCAACGCCTCGCACGAACTGCGCTCGCCCCTGGCCCGCATCCGCATGGGGCTCGAGTTGCTGGACGCCCCCGACCCCGCCAAGGCGGCGGCCCAGCGCGCGGAAATGGCCCGCAACATCGCCGAACTGGACCAGTTGATCGACGAAATTTTGCTGGCCAGCCGCCTGGACTCGGCCGACAACCTGCCCCTGCAGCGCGAAGAGATCGACCTGACGGGCTTGACCGCCGAAGAGTGCGCCCGCACCGGCGCACAGTTGCAGGTGCGGGCGCAGCCCTCGGTGTGGGCAGACGCCCGCCTGCTGCGCCGCCTGATCCGTAACCTGCTGGAAAACGCCCGCCGCCACGGCCAAGGCAACGGTGCCACCGACTCCGCCGTGGACCTGTGGCTGGACCAGGTGCTGGTGGCGGGGGTGGCCCACGCCCACATTGCCATCGAAGACCGGGGGCCGGGTGTGCCTGTGCACATGCGAGAACGCATCTTCGAGCCGTTTTACCGGCTGGCCGGTGCCAGCGAAAAAGAAGGCGGCGTGGGGCTGGGGCTGGCCCTGGTGCGCACCATCGCACTCAAACACGGGGGCTCGGTGCGCTGCGAAGACCGCGTGGGCGGCGGTGCCCGCTTCGTGGTGGAGCTGCCGCTGATGCCGCGCTGACACCCTGCCCGAACCGCCTGACTGTGTGGTGCCCTCCCCCAAATGGGGGATGGTGCCCGTCTGTGCGCCACCGCACAATTCAACCCGTTGCTGTCACAACACTCCAGACTTTAAAAACACAAGCGGGCTTGCTGGTCTCCAAGGTTGAGCCCGCTGCACAGTTCCCAACGATGTCCCTTCAAAGGACTTTCAAGGCCATCCGAACCCAGGTTCGGGTGGCTTTTTTTTGCGCAGTGGGGTGAGGGCGCGGTGTCACAAGCCCCTGGTTGCCGCTGGCATAAGCTGGGGCTGGCAACATGCGGCTTTTTTCTCCAAGCCCTCCCCATGATTTACACCGCGCTCAAACTCTCCCATGTCTTGTCCATCCTGGTGTGGGTGGGGGGCATGGTGTTCGCCCATTTCTTTTTGCGCCCGGCCCTGGCGGCTTTGCAAGCCCCTGAGCGGCTGAGCCTGATGCACGACGTGTTGGGGCGCTTTTTCAAGGTGGTGTTGCTGCTGTCCACCTGGGCGGTGGTGTCGGGCCTTTGGATGGTGGGCCGGGTGGCCAAAGAAGCGGTGCAGGGCGGCGGTGCGTTTCACATGCCGCTGGCCTGGACGGTGATGGCCACGCTGGGCATTGCCATGTGGCTGATTTTTGGCCACATCCGTTTTGCTCTTTACAAACGCTTGTCGCGCGCGGTGGCTGCCGCTGAATGGCCCGTGGCGGGCACGGCCCTGGCCAGCATCCGGTTGTGGGTGACGGTTAACATGGCACTCGGCTTGCTGACGGTGATCGTGGCGCTGGGTCTGTGATTCATCCCGACCAACGGTCAGTGTGATCGTACTTTCTTCTCAACGCCCCCAATGTTGCCCATTGTTTTCATCAATCTGGACCGCGACCTGGTGCGCAGGCAGGCTTTGGATGCTCAATTGGAGCGCTTGGGGTTGTCGGCGAACCGCTTGCCGGGGGTTCTGTGGGGCGATCTTTCTGCCGAGGCACAACAGCGTCTCTATGACCCGGTGCTGAATGCGCGAGCCTATCCCCGCCCTTTGGTCGCTGGCGAGAAGGGGTGCTACGCCAGTCACCTACGGGCCGCCGAGCATTTGCTCGCCAGTAATGCCCCTGCCCACATCGTGCTGGAGGACGATGTGCTGTTGTCTGATGCATTCCTGGATGTCATTTCTGCCGTTGCCCGTTTGCCAGACTGGTGGGACATGATCAAGTTCAACAGTCGTGACCGCGAGCGGCCACTTGCCAGGCGCACGCTTTGCCCCGGGCACGAGTTGATTGCCTATCGCCGTGTTCCGAGCATGGGTACGGGGTACGCTATGAGCCGCCGTGGGGCTGAGAAAATGCTGGTAAGCCGCGTGCCGTTCGGCCGTCCCGTTGATGTGGACTTTCGCTACTGGTGGGAATGTGACTGGCAGGTGCTGGGGGTGATGCCCGGTGTGGTCACACTCAGCGATCAAGCGGCTAAAAGCAGCATCTGGAGCGAGCGCCCAGACTTCGAGTGGGCGCAACGCTTGCAAAAGTGGCGTTTGCAGCTCGGTTACTCGGTACTGAATGCTGCCCACCGCTCGGCGCACACCATTCCCCCTTCCCTCTGAATTTATCGAAACCGATGCGAGTCCTAATTCTATTGCGTGATGCTGCTCCAAATGGCATTACCACGTACAACCGAGTGCTTGCGCGTGCCTTGCGCGAGGAGGGTCATGATGTGCTGGTGTGGCCTGACCTCGATACCTCGCCTTCTTTTTGGGCGGGGGCGCTGCAAGGCCTGTGGCTTAGACCTGCCTTCGAACGGCTTTTGCGTCCAGTGGTGGAGCGGTTTGCCCCGGATGTGGTCTATGTGAGCCATTTCACTCAAGCTTGTTTGGCGCAGCGCTTGCAAAACACCCTGGGTGTGCCATGGGTGGCTTGCATGCACAACGGCCATTCACCTGCTCGTATGGCGCAGTGGGCGCAACTGGTGCGGCACGCACGGGGCCTGGTCACCATGTGCGAGACCCTGCACGTTGTTTACGCCCCCATGGTACAGGCTGCGCCGTGCATTCCCCAGTTGCTTAGCCGATTGCCTTTGGCTGTGCCGACGGCTCCATTGGCCACACGCGCCAGCGCGCGGCGGGTTCTCACCTACTGTGCCCGGTTGAGCAGCCAGAAAGGGCCGCGCTGTGAGGCGTGGTTGCGCGCGATCGCTTCCCAGCCAGACCTCCGGGCCTGCGACATCCGTGTGATCGGCGGGGGGCGCTACCTGGCCCGTTTGCGGCAAGTGGCCGCAGAGCTGGGGCTGGAGGTCGATTTTGTGGGCATGGTCTCGGACCCCACCCCGTACCTGGACCGCACCCATGTCATCGCGGGTGCGGGATATGCGTTGATGGAAGGGCTGGTGCGCGGGGGCGTGGGCATTGGTTTGGGGTTTGGCGGCTGCTGGGGGGTAGTCACACCCCAGCGGTGGGACGAGGCCTTGGCTGTCAATTTTGGCGACCATTGCCCCTATCCGTTGCCCGACGACCCGGATACCATTGCTCAGGCTCTTTCAGAGGCGTTGGCGATGGTCGGATCCGCAGACGCGGTGGCAGTCACTGCGCGGTGCCGGGCGGTCTTCGATCCCGCCCCAATCGCCCGCGACTTGGTCGATTTCTGGGGCAAAGCCCTCAGACCGGCGGCCTGAGGGCAGATGGCTGTGCGTACAGCCTGGCGAACAGATCGATGTAGTCCTGCCGCATGCGCCGCTTGTCGAAGGTGGCGCGTACATGGGCTTGGCCTGCCTGGGCCAGTTGGGCCGCGTGCTCGGGGTTGGCCATCAGCGCCTGTAGCACGTCTGCCAAGCCTTGTGCATCTAGGTGTGGCACAAGCGCGCCGTTGCGCTCATGGGTGATGATTTCGCGCACCCCTTCCACGTCTGTGCCTACGCCGCAACACCCAGAGGCCATGCCTTCGATGAGCCCCAGCCCCAAGCCCTCGTAGTGGGTGGAGAGCACACAGAACTTGACCCGGCCCAACAACCGGGGCAGGTCTGACACATGGCCTAGACACACGATGTGTTCATCGACCCCCAGAACCTGTGCAAGCCCTTCTGCCTCTGCCCGCCAACTGGCTTTGCCTTCGCCTGCCAGGTAGACCTTGATGGTGTGTCCGTTGTGTTTGAGCAGAGCCGCGGCCTTGATCAAGGTGGCGTGGTCTTTTTGCCGCGCGAAACGCGCGGGCATGACCACCGCTGTTTCGCGTTCGTGCCAAGGCAAGCCTTGTTGCCAGCGCTCCAAATCGATGCCGTTATAAACCACCTCACAGCGTTCGGCCGGGTGCCCCAGCCGAACCAGTACATCTTCGACCGCCTGCGACACCGCCACGATCCGGTCGGTGCGGCGGGCTAGCCAGCGCGATTGCCACAACCGCCAGCGGCCATAACGCTCGCGCACGTTGTGTTCCACCTGTACGATGCGTGGGACCTTGGCCAACAATCCGGCGTAACGCCCCCACAGGTGTTCGCTGAAGCCGTGTGCCACTAACACGTCGGGTTGCCATTTTTTGCAAATTTGCCATAACCGCCAGATGGTGACCCAGTGCGCCCAGCGCGGCACCACCAGCACCCGCATGCCTTTTTCTCGCAACTGCTCGATTCGATTGGCTGGGTTCATGATGCGGCGGCGTAGTACCAGCAGGGTCTGTTGTGTCGGGTCGTCTCCACAGAGGTCAATGGCCACTTGTGTGGCCCCCGAAAACCCGCCGGATACGAAATGCAGCACTTTCAGTCGTGGAGGCGTCGGTTCAATGGGGTGTGTCATGTGCAGGGGGTTGTATGGGAAGTAAGGCGGCCAGCCAGACCAAATTCATGAACAGGTAAACCAGCGTACTGCTGTTGTGCGCAAACATGACCTGTGTCATTCCAAATCCGACATAGCCCACTACTGTCAGGGCGCCACACAGTGCGGCGGCCGACCGCTCAGAATAGACGGGGGCCTGCGAAAACCCACATAGCGTTTTTGCGTAAAACCAGCCAGGCCCAAGCAGAAAAGCGGCCAGAATCACCAATCCCAACAAGCCTTTTTTGACCCACATGTCCAGCCATTCTTGGTGGGCATGGCCGAACGGCAGCACCACGTTAGGAGTTTCACCGGCTTCAACCCTGCGCAACTTTTCGCCCTCGTAGCCTATCTGCCCCCACCCCAACCATGGACGCTGAAATCCCATGTCCCAGGCCAGTTGCCAGTGGGTTAAGCGCTGTCCAATCGACGTGTCGCTTTGTTGGGTCGTCGTGTAAAGCCTGATCTCTTGAGTGGCCAAGTTGATGCGTGATTGAACCTGTGGCCAAAGAGCGCCGAGGGCCATTCCGCCCATCACCAAGGAGACCACAACAGCCCAATGGCAAACCCGAATCCCGATCGCCCGACGGGTTTGCCACACCACCAGGGCTACCAGCACAGGCGCGGTCAGCCACGCCCCGCGCGAACCCGATGCCAAGCAGGCGTAGGAACCGGCCAGGGCCGCGCTGTGGCCAAACCACGCGCTGGGCTTGTGGTCGGTGGTACGGGCCCAAACCCAGCTCCACATGCCCAGCAGCAGTGCGGTGTCACCAAACGGAATGGCATTGGTGTAACCCCAAGCCCTGTCCCAGTTCAGCACCTGGGTTTGCCACGCCGCTGTGCACGCAGCGCCCCAGGCCCCAAACCAAATGCCCCATTTCAACGGGGCCAGTGTGGGCAGGCCACGGGTGAGGGCGGGGATGGCCAGCAGGGCCAGTGCGTATTTCAGTGGGCGGTCCAAGCCGTTCAGCACAAAAGGCTCACGCCACAGCATGTCCAAAACCCAAAGGCTGCCCATGGCCGCAGTGGCGCAGGCAAATAACGTCAGTGATGCATCCCAGTGGGGGGCCGTATCACGCCGAAAGAGGTGGGCCAAACCCAAGCCCACCAGCATCAGCGAGCCCACTGAATAGCCGGAGGGAATGCTCAGTGATAAAGCCGGTAGCAGCCCAATGGCGGCCCACAACACGTACTGCGTCGGGCCGCGCCGTTGGCTCAATGCCCGTGCCCCACCACCTCACCGGCCTTGAGTTTGTACACGGTGCCGCAGTAGGGGCACTTGGCTTCGCCGTGGCGCGCCACGTCCAGGTAGACCTTGGGGTGGGTGTTCCACACCTTCATGTCGGCCTTGGGGCTGGGGCAGTGCACGCCGCCTTGGGGGTTCAGGTCGGTGGCGAGGAGTTCAATGGCGGCTTGGCTCATGGGGGTCCTGGTGGTGTTCGGTCGGTTGCGTTGGCAACCGCGAATTTTAAGCGCCGGGGGTGGGGGCCGGTGCCTCGGCGGTGGCCTCGGCTGGGGGGCGTTGCAGGGTCCATTGCGTGAGCCGCCCGTTGACAAACGTGCAGGTCACGTCGCTGCCGCCGCTGTCGGCCCAGCGGTAGACCTCGGGGTTGGCCCCTTCGGCCGATTGCAGCTCGCCCAGCGAGCGGGTGAGCGCCATCACGTGCAGCAGGTTCACGCCGGGGCGCAGCTTGGCGTTGAGCATGACGGCGCTGTCCACATAGCCCTTGGGCCGGTCGCTGGCGCGTTTGAGCACGGTCATGAGCCGGGTGACGTGCAACAGCCCCCACATCACCAGGCCGCCACCCACCAGGGCCACACCGGCCCAGCCTTGTGCTTGCCAGGCCACGACCACCAAAGCCGACAGCCCCAGGGGCACCAGCACGCGTTGGAATGGAAAATTCATGTCAAAAATGCCTCTACCGCTTGATAGTTATGGAAAGTTTGCTGTGATTTTGGATTGTCACTGAAGTTGTCTGACCACGGCCATGGCCTCTTCAATGCGCTCCACGGGGTGGATGGTGAGGCCCTCGAAGTCTTTCATCTGCGCCTTTTTGGGCGCGTTGGCCTTGGGCACCACCGCCACGCTGAAGCCCAGTTTGGCCGCTTCTTTCAGCCGTTCCTGGCCGCGCGGGGCGGGGCGCACCTCGCCCGCCAGCCCCACTTCGCCAAAGGCCAGAAAGCCTTTGGGCAGGGCCTTGCCGCGCAGGCTGCTGGTGATGGACAGCATCACCGCCAGGTCGGCGGCGGGCTCTGAAATGCGCACGCCGCCCACGGCGTTCACAAACACGTCCTGGTCCATGCACGCCACGCCGGCGTGGCGGTGCAGCACCGCCAGCAGCATGGCCAGGCGGTCGCGGTCCAGGCCCACGGAGAGGCGTCGGGGTGAAGGCCCGCCGCTGTCCACCAGCGCCTGAATTTCCACCAGCATGGGACGCGTGCCCTCCAGCGTCACCATCACGCAGCTGCCGGGCACGGGCTCGGTGTGTTGGCTCAGAAAAATGGCGCTGGGGTTGCTCACGCCTTTCAGGCCGCGTTCGGTCATGGCGAACACGCCGATTTCGTTCACCGCCCCAAAGCGGTTTTTGATGGCGCGGATGAGGCGAAAGCTGCTGTGTGTGTCGCCCTCGAAGTACAGCACCGTGTCCACCATGTGCTCCAGCACGCGCGGCCCAGCCAGCGCGCCTTCTTTCGTCACATGGCCCACCAGCACCACCGTCACGCCCGTGGCCTTGGCCGTGCGCGTGAGCTGGGCCGCGCACTCGCGCACCTGCGCCACCGAGCCGGGGGCAGACGTGAGCTGTTCGCTGTACACGGTTTGAATGGAGTCGATCACGCACACGGTGGGCCGCTCGGCGTCCAGCGTGGCCAGGATTTTTTCCACCGAAATTTCGGCCAGCACCCGCACCTGGCTGCCGTCCAGCCCCAGGCGGCGCGAGCGCAGCGCCACTTGGGCGCCCGATTCTTCGCCCGTCACGTAAAGCGTGGGCACCGTCAGGCTCAACTGGTGCAGCGCTTGCAACAGCAGCGTGCTTTTGCCAATGCCGGGGTCACCACCGATCAGCACCACGCCGCCTTCCACCATGCCGCCGCCCAGCACGCGGTCCAGCTCGTCCAGGCCGGTGGGCTGGCGTTCAAAGTCGGCCGCGTCGATGTCGGCCAGGGTGGTCACGGGTTGGGCGGCGGCCAGCGCGGCAAAGCGGTTTTTGCTGGGGGCCGCAGCCGTGTCGGCCACGGATTCAATGAGGGTGTTCCACGCCCCGCAGCTGGGGCATTTGCCCAGCCACTTGGGGCTGGTGCCGCCGCACTCGGTGCAGGTGTAGAGGGTTTTGTCTTTGGCCATGGCGGGCACTATATAGTCCGCCCGCCATGCCAAAGCCCCCTCACCCTACCGCTTCCCCGACCCCCACCGATGCCCTGCGCGTGGTGGCGCCCGGTGCGGTGCCCCTGTCGGCGGCGGCGCGGGCCTACAACCTGCAGCTGGCGCGCATCGACAAGCTCAAAAGCCAGCTGGTGCAGATGGACGCGCTGGCCAGTGCCCACCGCCGCGCGCTCACCGCCCAGGTGTTTCCGCTGGCGCAGCGGCGCCAGGCGCTGCTGAAAGACCTGGCCGTGTGGCTGGACCGGCACTTGCCCCACGACCCCACGCTGTCGGCCGGTCAGCGCCAGTTCGGTGGGCAGGTGTTGTGCGGTTTGGCCAAAGACCTGGTGGCCCAGGGCCATGCCGACATGGCCGCCGTGCACGACCGCCACAGCCCCCGCACCCTGGCCCAGCTGGCGCGCGACCACGCCCAGGCCATGAAGGCGCAGCTGGAAGCCCTGCTGGGTGAGCCCCTGCTGCCCGACCAACCCGACGCCGACCTGAGCGACGTGATGCACGCCGCCCGCGCCCGCATGAAACAGGCGGCCGCAGAAGACGAAGCCAAAGCCGCCGAACGAGAGGCCAAGAGGCAAGCCAAACGCGACGCCAAAAGCAAAGCCAAACAAGCCAGCAAACCGCCCAACGAAGCCCAGCTGCTGCAAGCCAGCTTGCAAGGCGACGCCGACACCAGCCTGCGCACCCTGTACCGCCAACTGGCCAGCGCCCTGCACCCCGACCGCGAAAGCGACCCCGACGCGCGCCTGCACAAAACCGCCCTCATGAGCGAGGCCAACGCCGCCTACGCCCGCAAAGACTACGTGACGCTGGTGGACATCCAACAGCGCGCCGCCCTGGCCGACCCCGCCGCTGTGGCGAAGATGCCCGACGACAAACTGCAAGCGCTGACCCTGCTGGTGAAAGCCCAGGTGGCCGAGCTGGAGCGCCAACGCGCCCACACCCAGCAACAGCTTGAGCACGAGTTCGACGTGCCCACCGGCATGGGCCTGAACGCCAACACCCTCAAAACCCTGCTGAACGGGCAGGAAGACGGCCTGCAAGAAGCCGTGGACGCTTTGGTGTCAGAGCTGGCGCTGGTGAAGCAGGACGCCGGGTTGAAGCGTTGGCTCAACCAGCAGCGCAAGCTCAGTCAACGCGGGTGACGGCGGGTTTCCGCCCACACGCTGATGTAATTGCCCCCAAAGATGATGGCCGCGCCCAACAGCACCGCCGCATCAATGGCTTCTCCGTAAAGCACCGCACCCGCCACCGCAATCAGGGGCAGGCGGGCAAAGTCGATGGGCATGACGAACGAGGCCGGGGCCAGCCGCAGCGCGCTGGTCAGGCAAAAGTGGGCCACCACCCCGGTGACGCCGATCAGCACCAGCCACGGCCCGCTGGCCGCTGTGGGCCAACGCACCACGCCGTCCCAGAGCGCGATGGCCACCCCAAACACCCCTTGTAGCAGCGTCAGCCAGAACATGATGGACACGACGCTTTCGCGCCGCGTCAGCACCTTGGTGGTGATGCCGGTCAGCGCAAAACACACGGCGCTGGCCGCTGCCGCCGCCATGCCCAGGTTCACGCCCCCCACGTCAGGGCGCGCCACCACCAAAACGCCCACAAAACCCAGCACCGCCGCCAGCAAGCGCAGCGCAGTGATGCGCTCGCCCAGGAAAAACGGCGACAGCAGCAGCACCCAAATGGGCGTGGTGAACTCCAGTGCAAACACCTGCGCCAGCGGGATGAGCGTGACCGCCAAAATCCACAGGTTCTGCCCAGTGAAGTGGATGGCGTTGCGCAACACATGGCCGCTCAGCCGCTGGGCGCTCACCTCGCGCAGCCGCCCGGTGGCGAATGCGGCGGCCAGCACGATGAGCAGGCCCACGGCCGATCGCACGGCCATGATTTCGAACGTGTCGTGCGCCCCTTTCAGCTCGCGCACGGCAATGGCCATGGCGCTGAACGAGGTGATGGCCCCTGTCATCCACAGCGCGGCACGCAAGGGGTTGTGTGCGCTCATGCGGCCGGGCGGTAGTGCCGCTTGATTTCTGCCACCTCCACGCTGTAGCCGCTGTACCAGCGCTCGCGGCCCAACTGCTGGGCCATCAGGTGGTCGGTGTGTTGCTTCCAGGCCCGGATGCTGGCCTCGTCGGGCCAGTACGACAGGGCCACCTCCTGGTCGCCCTCGGTGACGGCGGTGAAGTCGAGGCAGCCAAACTGCGAAAGCGCCAGCTCGCGCAGGCGGGCGGCGGTGGTGCTGTACTCGGCATCCAGCTGGCGGGCCGTGGCCCGAAAAATCACGACGAACATGGCGGTGCCTTTGGCGGGGTCAATGGGGTGGGGGGCAGGTGGTATTCGAAAAACCGGGTGTCGGGTGCGGGATGGTCGTAATACGGCGGTGTTTCGGTGAAGCCCATGCGACGGTACAGCGCTTGCGCGTGGGTGGTGGGGGCCACGGCGTCGAGTATCAAATGGTTCACCTCCAGCGTGGGGGCCAGCGCCATCAGCCGCTTCACCAGTGACTCCCCCAGGTTCAAGCCCCGGTGGGCGGGGCGCACGTACACGCGCTTGACCTCGGCCGTGCGGCCGTGGTGCACCAGCAGGCCCGCGCACCCGGCCAGCCGGTCGCCCACATGCGCCAGCACAAACAGGCCCGAAGGCGGGGTGAACAGCGTTTCAAACCGCGGCAGCTCTTTGTCCAGCCCGCGCCCGCACAGGTCCACGGCCAGCCAGTCCATGTATTCGCGGATCAGCGCCAGCAGCGGGCGGTGTCGGTGGGAAACACGGCCCGGCGGAGGGTGGGGGTGTTCATGTGGGCAGGTGCTCCCATGCATCGTGCCGTTGGCGGCGCTCCAGCCGGTAATTGGTGATTTCCAGGCGGATGCCGTCGGGGTCGGTGAAAAAGGTGGCCCAGTAGTCGGGCGCGTAATCGGGGTACAGGCACGCGTCGGTGGCGGCAATGCCGGCGGCTTGCAGTGCCTGGGCGGCGGCCACCACATCGGCCACGCCGTCCACCCTGAAACAGAAGTGGTGCAGCCCTGGCGAGTAGGGGTCGTGCGGGCTGGCCACGCGGGCAGGGCGCAGCACGTAGCCAAAGTGGCGGTTGTAAAACTGCACATGCGGGTCGCCCCCCAGCGTGAAGCGGTTGTGCCGAAAGCCCAGCACCTGGGCCAGCACGGTGGTGTAAAACGCTTCGGCGTGCGCCATGTCACTCACGGTGATGTAGATGTGGTCGATGCCGGTCACGTCGGGCATGGTGGTCCTTGGTTTTTAAGTCAAAAATGGCCCTGGCGCTTGGTGGTATTGCTTTTGCAGCTATCTTTAATTTGAAGGAGAGAACCCATGCCCACCGTGTTTGAAAAGCTGCTGAGCGGCGAATGGCCTTGTGCCAAAGTGTACGAAGACGAGCGCGTGTTCGCCTTCATGGACGCAGGCCAAGTGAACGACGGCCACGTCATTGTGGCCACCAAGCAGCCGTTTGAAACGCTGATGGACATGGACGAAGACACCGCCGCCGCCCTGATGCGCGCCGCCTGGAAAATTGCCCGCGCGGTGGAGGCCGAGTTCAAACCCCAAGGCATCACCGTGCTGCAATGCAACCGCCCCGCCGGTTGGCAAACCGTGCCCCACGCCCACTTGCATGTGCTGCCGCGCTACGAGGGCGACGGCGCCGAGCTGACCTGGCCGCGCAAAGAGCCGGGCATGGAGCGGCTGCGGGAGCTGGCGGCGCGCATCAAGGTGTGATGCGGGTGTGATCAGGTTGGCGGCTCGCGAAGGCCGCTTGCCGCCGCTTGCAGTTCCGCCTCGCTCAGCACGTATTCGCTGGTGTTCACCAGCCGTTCAACGACCAGGTCAATAAAAGCCCGCACGCGTGCAGGTTGGGCGTTGCGGCTGCCGTAATAAACAAAGTAGCTGTAGCGGTCGGGCATGTGTTCCACCAGCAGCGGCACCAATTGGCCCGCGCGGATGTGGGGCGCCGCCGTCACGCCCGCCAGTTGCCCCATCACTTTGCCCGCCAGAACCGCGTGCAATTCCACGATTTCATCGTTGGTGCTCAGGGCCGGCACCACGGGTTGCTCCACCTCCTCGTCGCCCACCTTGAAGCGCCAGGGCACCACGCGCCCGGTGCCTGGGTTGCGGTACACGCTGCACCGGTGTGTGGCCAACGCGGCCATGTGTGGTGGGGTTCCGTGCGTGCGCAGGTAGCCGGGCGACGCGCACAGCACCAGTTGCACCGGGAACAACCGCCGCGCAACCACCCCTTCGTGTGGCGATGGCCCCAGGCGAAACCCCACGTCCACCCGGTCTTCCACCCAGTTGCCCACGCGGTCTTCCAGTTGCACGTCGGGCACGATGCCCGGGTGGCGCTCGCAAAACTCGTCCAGCAACCGCCAGATCAATCCCTGAAACGTGGAGCGTGGCCCCACGATGCGCAGCGGCCCAGTGATGTCGTCCTTGGCCTGCCGGGCCGAGCGCAAGGCCCGCCGCAGCCCCAGGAGTGACGGTTGCGCCTCGTCCAGAAACCGCTGGCCCTCGTCGGTCAGCGCCATGGAGCGGGTGGTGCGGTGGAACAGCCGCACGTTCAAGTGCTGTTCCAGCTGCGCCAAGGCCTGGCTGGCGGCTTGGGGGCTGATGTTCAGGGCCGCAGCGGTTTTGCGCAGGCTGCCCAGTTCGGCCGCCGTGGCAAACACGGAAATGGTGCGCAGTTCGTTGATGGCCATGGGGGTTCCTCGGGGCTGATTGTCCGATATGGCTTGCCAATTCATCAACCTTTTCAACACTGTTCACCGCCCAGTTCCCTTCCTAAACTGGCCGCATTGGCGTGTTTTTGAAGGAACTTTTATGAACCGATGGATGGCCGCTGCAATGGCCTGGGCTGTGTGTGGCGTGGCAACCGCTGCCGAGCCCGATTTGCAAATCACCCGTGCCGACACACGCACAGCCCGCCCGGCAGCGGCCCAACATTTCAGTGGCGAGGCCACCGTGGACATGCTCCACACCCCCACCGCACCGGCCCGCGTCTCGGTGGGCTCGGTCACGTTCTCGCCCGGTGTCCGCACCGCCTGGCACACGCACCCGCTGGGGCAAACGCTGCTGGTCACCGCAGGTGCGGGGCTGGTGCAGCGTTGGGGTGGCCCCGTGGTGGAGATGCGCGTGGGCGATGTCGTTCACATCCCGCCCCAGGTCAAGCACTGGCACGGGGCCGCGCCGGGCAGTGCCATGACCCACCTGGCCATTTCCGAAGCACAAGACGGCAACACCGTCACATGGCTGGAGCCCGCGGCCCCCGCCCCGGTCGCCCAGTCACCCAGCGCAGCGGCACCGCTCCAGCCTTCGCGGGCGCAACAGCTCATGGGCGGTGTGGCACCGAAGCTGGCGCAACTGACCGACGACGTGTTGTATGCCGATGTCTGGGCCCGGCCGGGCCTGTCGCCCCGAGACCGCAGCCTCATCACCGTGAGCGCGCTGATTGGGATGAACCGGCCCGACCAACTGCGTTCGCACCTGGTGCTTGGCAAGGCCAACGGCCTGACCCAGGCAGAGGTGGGCGAAGTGCTCACCCACCTGGCGTTCTACGCCGGTTGGCCCAACGCCGTGACCGCCGCAGGCGTGGCGCGCGACGTGTTGTCTGCCAAGCCATGACGGCCCCCCCCACACACCACACCGATCAAACCCGAAGGAACTCACCATGTCACACACCCCTGAACCCTCACAACCCCAGCGCCGCCAATGGCTGACCGCGGCCGCCACGCTGGGCTTGGCCCCTTGGTTGCTGTCGGCCTGCGCCACGGCGGCCAGCGGTGCGTCCGCTGGTGCTCCCACGGCGGGTGCCCGTCGCCGCTTGGGCCCGCTGGAGGTGTTTCCCGTGGGGCTGGGCTGCCAGTGGCGCCCGGGCGCCACACCCGGCGCGGTGGTCGATTCGTACAGCAGCCGCTTTGACCGGCCTGCGGCCGTCCGCCTCATCCGCCAGGCGGTGGACCAAGGGGTGACGCTGATCGACACGGCCGAGGCCTATGGACCGTTTTTGTCCGAAGACATCGTGGGTGAGGCGCTGCAAGGCATTCGCCACAAGGTGGTGCTGGAGACCAAGTTCGGCTTTGACATTGACCAGGTCACAGGGCAACGCCTGCCCGGTGGGCGCAACAGCCGCCCCGAACACATCCGCCGCGTGGTGGAGGCCCAGTTGCGCCGCCTGCGCACCGACCGCATCGACGTGTTGCTGCAACACCGCGTGGACCCCAACGTGCCCATTGAAGATGTGGCCGGTGCGGTCAAGGACCTGATCGGTGCGGGCAAGGTGCGGCAGTTTGGCCTGTCCGAGCCCGGTCTGCAGACCGTGCGTCGCGCCCACGCGGTGCAGCCGTTGGCGGTGATTCAGAACGAATACTCCATGCTTTGGCGTGGCCCCGAGGCGCAGGTGCTGCCTTTGTGCGAAGAGTTGGGCATTGGCTTTGTGTGCTGGAGCCCTCTGGGCATGGGATTTTTGGCCGATGGGGTGCACGCCCAATCGCGGTTTGCGTCTGCCCCGGTCATGGACTTTCGCGCCATCACACCGCGCTTTGCCCCGGAGGCACTGCCCGCCAACATGGCCTTGGTCGAGCTGGTGCGCAGCTGGGCGCAGCGCAAAAATGCCACGCCCGCCCAACTGTCGCTGGCTTGGTTGCTGGCCCAAAAGCCCTGGATCGTGCCCATTCCCGGCACCACCAACGCCGCGCACCTGACAGAAAACCTGGGTGCCGCATCCATTGCATTCAGCGCCGACGAGCTGCGGCAGCTCAATGCCGCTGTGGCCGCCATCCGCATCCAAGGCGACCGGTTGCCCCCAGCGGTGATGGCCATGTCGGGGGTGGAGGCCCCGCCCAAGCGCTGACCCACACACCGGGGTGCAATGCCGGTACTCCAGGCAAACAGGCCCCCGGTTTGGACTCAACAAGGCGTTGCTGTAGGCTGTTTGAACAACGGCCAACCCCCCACAACCCAAGGAGCCCAGCGATGCCGACACCGGAAAAAACCAAAGGCCCTGCGTCGTATTTCCCGTCGATCGAGGCGAAGCACGGTCAGCCCATCGAACACTGGTTGCAGCTGGTCGCCCAACGCAAGGGCATGAAACACATGGAGATCGTGAACTGGCTCAAAGCCGAACATGGCCTGGGGCACGGGCATGCGAATGCCATCGTGGCCTATGGGCTGGCGGGCAAGTGAGCAGCCGGCCCGTGCCGCCGTCAGTGCGCGACGTTCAACGCGGCTGAAATGTCTGTAGCTCGGGTGGGAGCTCGGGGCGTGCAACTTCCTGTCAGCTGCTCCAAAACGACTGTGTCGACACCTGTAAGATAACCTTGGCGAAAACGCCTTTTAATTTACAGGGAGCTTTATGAAACGCAGAATTTCTATTTCGTTGAGTTTGGTGGCGGCGCTTGCTATGGGCGGCTGTGCTACAGAAACTTCTCGCGCACTTGTAGTCGAAAAAACACAAGCTGCGACCTTGGCATATTCAGGCGCACGAATTCCAGTATCTGTTGGCAAGTTTGATAATCGTTCAAGCTTTATGCGAGGTGTTTTTTCTGATGGAGTAGATAGATTGGGGAGTCAAGCCAAAACTACCTTGGTCGCACATCTTCAGCAATCACAACGGTTTTCTGTTTTGGATCGCGATAATATGGCGGAGGCCAATCAGGAGGCTAAATTCCAAGGGGCTGCGCAAACGATTCGGGGCGCCTCATTTATCGTAACTGGAGATATTTCAGAATTTGGGCGTAAAGATGTTGGTGATGTGCAGTTTTTCGGAGTTTTGGGTCGTGGAAAAAGACAGATTGCTTACGCAAAAATCACCCTTAATGTGGTTAATACATTGACTTCTGAGGTCGTGTTCTCAGCGCGCGGCGCTGGTGAGTACGAGCTATCCAGTCGTGAGGTATTGGGGTTTGGTGGCACAGCAGGCTACGACGCAACACTCAATGGGAAAGTACTGGATTTGGCTTTGCGCGAAGCTGTTGATGGATTGGCTTCCGGCCGCGATTCTGGTCAGTGGGGTAAATGATGCAGCGTTCTGTAACGTCATTGGCAACTGTTGTCTCCCTGGCTGCTTTAGTGGGGTGTGCAAGCCCACCAAAGCCACTTTATCAATGGGATTCATTCGTTAAGCAGCAATACAGTACTTTACTTCGAGAGGGTGCCAACCCAGGTGAGCAAATTCGGGTTCTTGAAATGCAAGTCGAAAAGTCTCGTGCAGCGAACACGCTATTGCCGCCTGGCTTTCTTGCGCACATGGGAATGATTTACCTTGAATCAGGTAATCCCATGCGCGCTAGAGAACTCTGGACTGCAGAGAAAATGACTTTTCCCGAGGCTTCCCCTTACATGGATCGCCTGCTTCAGCGATTGGATAAGCCTGCTCAAGCGAGTAAAATAGGAGGTTCCATTTAATGAATAGTTATACATCACTGTTGGTCGGGGTTTTGGGAGTGGTTCTGTTAACTGGTTGTGCGACCAAACAACCTCCTTACGACTACACGTCATTCAATAAAGCCAAGCCAGCAACTTTGTTGGTTATGCCTCCGTTGAATAATTCACCTGATATTAAGGCGACGCCGTCGATGTGGGCTACTGCTACCAAACCGCTAGCTGAGGCAGGCTATTACGTCTTGCCGGTTACTTTGGTCGATGAGACCCTGCGTCAAAATGGTGTTGAAACAGCTACAGATGCTCACGCAATTTCCATCAATAAATTGCAAGATTATTTCGGTGCAGACGCTGCGGTTTACATCAAAGTGTCTCGTTATGGTGCTACATACGCAGTAGTAACCAGTGAAACCGTGGTTGAAGCAGATGCAAAGATTGTTGACCTTAGAACGGGGGCAATATTGTGGGAAGGAACTGCACGAGCCTCATCTGCGGAGCAACAGCAGAGTCAAAGCAGTGTTGCAGGGCTTTTGATTGCGGCGTTGGTGAATCAAATAGTGAGCACCACAACCGATGCCGCTCACAACTATGCCGGCGTAGCCAGCGATCGCCTACTGGCTGCGCCACGTTACAACGGAGTGCTTCCGGGGCCTCGCTCGCAATTGTTTGGTAAAACGGTAACGCCTCCCTGAATCGATATCGACGCCCGCCCGGACGTCCTCCGAGTCAATCGGAAACCAGCGTTCCTGGGTATCTGCATCTGTTCTTTCATTGCGGGTCTCGGCTGTTTGCGGTCGAGAACTGCTTTGAGTTTTAACTGTGTCTATTAACGCTGCTTTGCAGGTGCTGTTCCCGTCGAATCATGGTGCCCGCATGATGGTGCGAAATTTCGGAGTTATATGCCGATATTTCGCGTTTATCGCGCGCAGCCCTTGGGCTTCAATGGGTGTTGCCGCTGCGTTGTGAGACCACATTTTTCCCCTGCAGGCGCAGGTGTGTAGATGTGGTTTCAACACGTTCAACCTCGGGCTCCCTCAGAATATGGGAGCAGAAAGCAGTTGTCCTGTCTGACTGGCCCCACGGGGCATCATGCTCAATGCGTCAGATCACCGCGGCCAAGGTGGAGCAGTTTGGGTCGCCACGAGTGTGGCATGTTGGGCGGCCGCTGGGGGATGAGCCGGCTTCTGGTGATTGGGGCAACAGAGGCGCTCCGACGCCGTGCATTGCTGAGAGCTGCGTTGTCTGATTGCGCCCCCCTCTTGAGCAAAGCCAGCTTCTTGCGGCAAGGCGACCTTGACGGTTGTCATTGATCGCTACAAGAATTTTGTATCGCCAAAAAAGCTTCTATCGCTTGATGATATTGATTCTCTAGCTACAAAAAGTTCAACCCTTCCCAGCAGCCTTCGCCACTTTCTTGGCCGCCTTCGCCGCCGCACCACTCGCCTCTTTCACCGCCTCGCGCTGGCGTTTGGCTTCGTCCAGCAGGTAGCGCTGGTAGTCGTCCAGGTCGCCGTCGAAAGGTTCCACGCCGCCGCGTGACACCATCCAGAACTCGTCGCACACGCTGCGCAGCAGGGCACGGTCGTGGCTGACCAGCATCACGGTGCCTTCAAACTCGTTCAGCGCCATGGCCAGGGCTTCGCGGGTGGCCAAATCCAGGTGGTTGGTGGGCTCGTCCAGCAGCAGCAGGTTGGGGCGCTGCCACACGATCATGCACAGCACCAGGCGGGCTTTTTCGCCGCCGCTCATGCTGCCCACGGCCTGTTTCACCATGTCGCCGCCGAAGTTGAAGGTGCCCAGGAAGCTGCGCAGGTCTTGCTCACGTGTGGCCTGGCCGGCCAGCTTGCTGGCGGCGCCCAGGTCTTTGGCCAGCTTGATCATGTGCTCCAGCGGGTTGTCGGCGGGGCGCAGCACGTCCAGCTCTTGCTGGGCAAAGTAGCCGATGTTCAGGCCACGGCCCTCGGTCACTTCGCCGCCAATGGCCGCCAGGTCGCGCGCCACTGTTTTCACCAGGGTGGATTTGCCCTGGCCGTTGGCGCCCAAAATGCCAATGCGCTGCCCGGCCAGCACCGACTTGCTCACGTTCTTCACGATGACGGTGGGCGGCGTGCCCTGGGGTGAGCCCTCGGACGCGGGGTAGCCAAAGCTCACGCCCTGCATGGCCAGCATGGGGTTGGGCAGGTTGGCGGGTTCTTTGAATTCGAAGGTGAACTCGGCGTCGGCCATCAGCGGGGCCACTTTTTCCATGCGGTCCAGCGCCTTCACGCGGCTCTGGGCCTGCTTGGCTTTGCTGGCCTTGGCCTTGAAGCGGGCAATGAACTTTTGCAGGTGGGCAATTTTTTCCTGCTGCTTGGAGAACGCGGTGGCCTGCAGCGCCATTTGCTCTGCCCGCATGTCTTCAAACTTGCTGTAGTTGCCGCCGTAGCGCACCAGCTTGGCTGCGTCGATGTGCAGGGTGACGTTGGTCACGGCATCCAGAAACTCGCGGTCGTGGCTGATGACGACCATGGTGCCTTCGTACTTTTTCAGCCAAGCCTCCAGCCACACCAACGCGTCCAGGTCCAAGTGGTTGGTGGGCTCGTCCAGCAGCAGCAGGTCGCTGGGGCACATCAGGGCGCGGGCCAGTTGCAGGCGCATGCGCCAGCCGCCCGAAAAGCTGTTGACGGGGTTGTCCAGCTCGGTGGTTTTGAAGCCCAGGCCCAAAATCAGGGCCTGTGCGCGGGCGGGTGCATCGTAGGCCCCGGCGTCGTGCAGGGCCATGTACGCGTGGGCCATGCGGTCGTGGTCGTCCAGCGCCTCGGCTTCGTCCACCTCTTGCTGGGCGGCCAGCAGCACAGTGTCGCCTTGCACCACAAATTCGGTGGCGCTTTGATCGGTTTCTGGCATGTCCTGGGCCACCTGGCCCATGCGCCACTGGGTGGGAATGTGGAACTCACCCGCGTCTTCGTGCAGGTTGCCGTTCAGCAATGCAAACAGCGACGATTTGCCCGCGCCGTTGCGGCCCACCAGGGCCACCTTTTCGCCGGGGTTGAGGGTGACTGATGTGCTGTCCAGCAGCACCTTGACGCCACGGCGCAAGACGATGTTTTTGAGAGTGATCACGGGGGATTTTTCGGGTTGCGCGCGCAGCTGCGCGGGGTGCGTGTTAACCCTGATTGGAACATGCGCGGCTTACCCAGGCCCTGCGGCCCTTGAGGTTGGCTGCGGGCTGGGCACTGTTGCTTTGACGGGAAAAACCGGTGCAAAAGTCGGTTAAATTGGCTTCGACAATTTGTCGCACCGTCTGACTTGGAGCTCTGCATGTCGAACCTCGACGCTTTTTTTGCCACCGTCAAATTGCCCACCATTTCAGAGGTGGGCCAAGGGCTGATCAAAACACTGGACGACGAAGACGCCACCGTGGGTGCGGTGCGTGACCTCATCGCCAAAGACCCCGCCTTGTCTGCCAAGCTGCTGCGCCTGGCCAACAGCGCTCAGTTTGGGCTGGCGCGCTCGGTCAGCTCGCTGGACGACGCGGTGAACCTGGTGGGCATGTCCAAGGTGCGCACCTTGGCGCTGGCGGCGTGCCTGGGCGATGCGTTTCCCAAGCTGCCGGGGCTGAACGCCGCCGATTTCTGGCGCGGCAGCATGGCCTGTGCGGGCCAGGCGCAATGGCTGGCCGGGGCGGTGGGGGCCGATGGTTCGCAGGCATGGCTCACCGGCATGATGCTGCGCTTGGGCGAACTGCTCATTGGGCAGGCCGACCCCGCCACGCTGCAAGAAATTGAAAAATTGCCCCAGTTGCCCGGCGTGCGGTGGGAGCGTGAAAAGCGCCTGATCGGCCACACCGAGGGCCAGATCACCGGCGAGCTGGCCCGCCGCTGGAATTTCCCGAAAGACATCGTGCTGGCGCTGCAAGCGTCTGCCGACCCGTTGGCCGAAAAGCCCTTTCACCGCCTGGCGGCCATCGTGCACTTGGCAGGCATCCTGGCGGACGCACAGGCCAGCGGCACCACGGTGGCCGACGCGTTGCCGCCTGACGTGTTGAAAGCGTTGATGCTCGACCCCCAATGGGTGGCAGAGCACCTGCCCGCGGCCGACACGTTCGTCAGTGTGGTCTGATCCACGCCTTTCCGTTTTTGATTCACTGCCTTTTTCTGCCCCATGACCGACACCACCAGCCGCCCTGCCTTGCCCGACCACCTGTCGCAAGACCCCCGCAGCCCTCACTTTGTGCGCGAGATTTTTGAGCACGACATTGGCATCCGCTTCAACGGCAAAGACCGCTCTGACGTGGCCGAGTACTGCATCAGCGAAGGCTGGGTGAAGGTGCCCGCCGGCAAAACCGTGGACCGCAAGGGCCAGCCGCTGCTGCTGAAGCTCAAGGGCACGGTCGAGGCGTTTTACCTCTGACATGACCTGCGCGGCCCTGCCGCTTGCCCGGTAATCCCCCCAAACAAAAATGGCACCCGCGGGTGCCATTTTTTATGCTTTTTTTGGCCTCCAGCGATTGCTGGTATTGCCTTTTCAGCTATGCATTCAATGCATCAGGCAGCCGCTTTCACCTTCAAGCGCCAGGCGTGCAGCAGGGGCTCGGTGTAGCCGCTGGGTTGGGCTTTGCCTTGGAACACCAGGTCGCAGGCGGCCTGGTAGGCGGCGCCTTGTTCGTTGCCCACCAGGGGTTTGTACAGCGGGTCGGCGGCGTTTTGGCCATCGACTTTGGCGGCCATGCGGGCGAAGGTGTCGCGCACTTGCTGCTCGGTCACGATGCCGTGGTGCAGCCAGTTGGCCATGTGCTGGCTGCTGATGCGCAGCGTGGCGCGGTCTTCCATCAGGCCCACGTCGTTGATGTCGGGCACTTTGGAGCAGCCCACGCCCTGGTCCACCCAGCGCACCACGTAGCCCAGAATGCCTTGGGCGTTGTTGTCCAGCTCGGCTTGCTTTTCAGCGGCGGTCCAGTTCGGGTTGGCGCTGACGGGGATGGTCAACAGGCCGGTCAGCAGGTTGTCGCGCTCGGCGTTGGCGTCGATCTTTTCCATTTCGGTCTGGATGTCGGCCACGCTCACCTGCTGGTAGTGCAGGGCGTGCAGGGTGGCACCGGTGGGGCTGGGCACCCAGGCGGTGTTGGCACCGGCTTTGGGGTGGGCCACTTTTTGTTCCAGCATGGCGGCCATCAGGTCGGGCATGGCCCACATGCCTTTGCCGATTTGCGCCTTGCCGCGCAGGCCGCAGCTCAGGCCCACCAGCACGTTGTTGCGCTCATAGCTTTGAATCCAGGCGCTGGTTTTCATGTCGCCTTTGCGCAGCATGGGGCCGGCCAGCATGGCGGTGTGCATTTCGTCGCCGGTGCGGTCAAGGAAGCCGGTGTTGATGAAGGCCACGCGGCTGGCGGCGGCGGCAATGCAGGCTTTCAGGTTCACGCTGGTGCGGCGCTCTTCGTCCATGATGCCCAGCTTGACCGTGCTGTCGGCCAGGCCCAGCACCTGCTCCACGCGGCCAAACAGTTCGCAGGCAAACGCCACTTCGGCGGGGCCGTGCATTTTGGGCTTGACGATGTACACGCTACCGGTGCGGCTGTTGCGGATGCCCTGTCCGTTCGGGAGTGCGCCGTTGCCCTTCAGGTCGTGCAGCGCAATGGTGGTGGTGACCATTGCGTCCAGAATGCCCTCGGGGATTTCTTTGCCCTCGCTGCCCCACAGGATGGCGGGGTTGGTCATCAGGTGGCCCACGTTGCGCAGGAACATCAGGCTGCGGCCGTGCAGGCGCACTTCACCACCGTTGGCCGCTGTGTACACGCGGTCGGGGTTCAGGCCACGGGTGATGGTTTTGCCACCCTTCACCAGCTCTTCGGTCAGCGTGCCTTTCAGAATGCCCAGCCAGTTGCGGTACGCCAGAATTTTGTCTTCGGCGTCCACGGCGGCCACGGAGTCTTCCAGGTCCAGGATGGTGGACAGCGCGGCTTCCAGCACCAGGTCGCTCACACCGGCGGCGTCGGTCTGGCCGATGGCGGTGGCGCGGTTGATGATCAGGTCCAGGTGGTTGCCGTTGTGCTTCAGCAGCACCGAGCGGGGAGCTGCCGCGTCGCCCTGGTAACCCACCAGTTGGGCGGGGTTGGCCAGGCCTGTGGTGGTGCCGTTGGCCAGGGTCACGGCCAGTTGGCCGTTGGCAATGGCGTAGCCGGTGGCGTCGGCGTGCGAGCCGTTGGCCAGCGGGGTGGACTGGTCCAACACGCGGCGGGCAAAGGCAATCACTTTTGCGCCGCGCTTGGGGTTGTAGCCCGCGCCTTTTTCGCAGCCGTCGGCTTCCGAAATGGCATCGGTGCCGTACAGCGCGTCGTACAGGCTGCCCCAGCGGGCGTTGGCGGCGTTCAACGCGTAGCGGGCGTTCAGGATGGGCACCACCAGCTGGGGCCCGGCTTGCACGGCCAACTCAGCGTCCACGTTGGCGGTGGTGGCTTTCACCTCGGCAGGCTGGGGCACCAGGTAGCCGATGGTTTCCAGGAATTTGCGGTAGGCCACCATGTTGGTGATGGGGCCGGGGTTGGCGCTGTGCCAGGTGTCCAGCTCGGTTTGCAGGCGGTCACGCTCGGCCAGCAGGGCGGCGTTTTTGGGGGCCAAGTCGGCCACGATGGTGTCAAAGCCTTTCCAGAAAGCGTCGCTGGTCACGCCGGTGCCGGGCAGCACCTGGGTCTGGATGAAGTCAAACAGCTCGGTGGCCACTTGCAGGCCGTGGACTTGTGTGCGTGCGGTCATGGAAATTCGCCTCTGGAAAGAAAAAAAGGGCACTGCGCCTAAACAGGCAACAGCTTGAAGTCAGACTGTATTGCAACCTTTGACGCCTATTAAAAGCGGCAAAGTCAAATAATTGGTGACATTTTCAGGGGTATTGCGGCGGACCCGCTGGGCGGTGCTGCGCCAGCCACTGGGCCAGAAACTCCACCGCCACGCGCAGCTTGGCCGAGCGCTCCAGTCGCACCGGGTACACCGCCCAGATGTCGGCGGGTTGGGTGCAGCCGGGCAGCAGTTGCACCAGTTGGCCCGTGGCCAGCAGCGGGGCCACCTGCCACACCGAGCGCAGCACAATGCCCCGCCCGTCCAGCGCCCAGCGCAGCGCCACTTCGCCGTGGTTGCTGGACAGCTTGCCCGACACCTTCACCGTTTGCTCTTGCCCGTCGCACAGCAGCCGCCACACGCCAAAGGGGTGGTCGCGCTCTTTGATGGGCAGACAGTCGTGCCCCGCCAGTTCGGGTGGCGTGCGCGGGGCGCCGCGTGCGGCCACATACGCAGGGGCGGCGCACAACACGCGGTGGTTGTCGGCCAGTTTGCGGGCAATGAGGTGGGGGGCAATGTCGTTGCCCACGCGCACGTCCAGGTCAAACCCCTCGGCGGCCACGTCCACCAGGCGGTCAAACAACTCCAGCCGCACTTGCAGGGCGGGGTGCTGTTCCACCAGCGCGCCCAGCGCTGGGGCCACCACCTGCTGGCCAAAGCCGAAGCTGCTGCACACCCGCAAGGGCCCGCGCGCCTGGGCGCGGCTGCCGCCCACCTCTTGCAGCAGCTGGTCCACATCGTCCAGGATGCGTTGGGCCCAGCGGTACACCCGCTCGCCCTCGTCGGTCAGGGCCACGCGGCGGGTGGTGCGGTGCAGCAGCCGGGTGCCCAGCTGGGTTTCCAGCAGGCGAATGCGCTTGCTCACGTAGGCCGACGAGGCGCCCAGGTCATCTGCGGCGGCCACAAAGCTGGCCTTGCGCACCACCACACAAAACACGCGCAAATCGTCGTTGGAGAGGGATGGATTGATCACGAAGTGTGTTTAAAGGCTGCACAGATGCAAGCATTGTGAATGCGCGAAGGCGCAATACCATGCAGCTTCTTCACTCACCCCAACCCCGCACAAGGCACCCCATGAGCAAAACACACCGCATCGCCCTCATTCCCGGGGACGGCATTGGCAAAGAAGTGGCCCCCGAAGGCATGCGCGTGGTGCAGGCCGCGGCGCAGCGCTTCGGCATCGACCTGGCCTTCACCGAATTCGAGTGGGCCAGCTGCGACTGGTACCAGAAGCACGGCGAAATGATGCCGCCCGACTGGAAGGCGCAGCTGCAAGGCATGGACGCCATCTTCTTCGGCGCGGTGGGCTGGCCCGCCACCGTGCCCGACCACATTTCGCTGTGGGGCAGCCTGCTGAAGTTCCGCCGCGAGTTCGACCAATACGTCAACCTGCGCCCCGTGCGCCTGTTTGACGGCGTGCCGTGCCCACTGGCCGGGCGCAAGCCGGGCGATTTGGACTACCTCATCGTGCGCGAAAACACCGAGGGCGAATACACCAACGTGGGCGGCATCATGTTTGCGGGTACTGAGCGCGAGGTGGTCATTCAAGAGTCGGTGTTCAGCCGCCATGGCACCGACCGGGTGCTGAAATACGCCTTTGAGTTGGCCAACCAACGCGCCCGCAAACACCTGACGGTGGCCACCAAAAGCAACGGCGTGGCCATCAGCATGCCCTGGTGGGACGGCCGGGCCGACGCCATGGCCGCCCATTACCCCGAAGTGACGGTGGACAAGCAGCACATCGACATCCTGACCGCCCGCTTTGTGTTGCAGCCCCAGCGTTTTGACGTGGTGGTGGCCAGCAACCTGTTTGGCGACATCCTGTCCGACCTGGGGCCGGCCACAGCAGGCACCATCGGCCTGGCCCCATCGGCCAACCTCAACCCTGCGCGCACCTCGCCCAGCCTGTTTGAGCCTGTGCACGGCTCCGCCCCGGACATTTACGGTCAGAACATCGCCAACCCGATTGCCATGATCTGGTCGGGCGCGATGATGCTGGACTTCTTGACACACGGCCAAGGCGCAGGCCGTGCGGCGCACGACGCCATCGTGAAAGCCATTGAAATGGTGCTGCGCGAAGGCCCCCGCACCCGCGACCTGGGCGGCAGCGCCAACACCACCGAGCTGGGCCAGGCGGTGGCTGCGCTGATCTGAGCGTTTGCCCTGACCCGGCGCGGTTCAGGGTTTGAAGGGGATGCGCCCGGTCAGCAGCTGGGCCCACATCACCCAGTCGCCCATGAACGAGTACAGCGGTTGTTTGAAGCTGGCGGGTTTGTTTTTCTCAAAGCCGAAGTGCCCCACCCACGCCCAGGCGTAGCCCTGGACGATGCCCAGTGGCACCAGCCAGCCCTGGCCGGTGACCAGTGCGGCCACCAGCAGGGTGGCTCCGATGCTGGTGCCGATGAAGTGCAGCGTGCGGCACACCGGGTGCCGGTGTTCGCCCAGGTAGAAGGGGTAGAAGTCTGCAAACCGGGTGAAGCGTGCCGGTGTGGTGGTGTCGTGTGCCATGGTGTCACTCCGCGTGGCCGGGGTTGGTGCGCTGCAGTTTGCGCAGCAATGCAGGCCACACAAACGAGCCGCCCATGCCATCGGTTTGCACCTTCATGGCCTGGGCCGTGCCCTGCACGATGGCGGGGTGCACTTCTTCCAGTGCCCCACCGGCCTGAGCCGCCACCTGAATTTGGCAGGCCGACTCGAACACGTACATGCTGAGGAACGCATCGGCCACCGTGCGGCCCACGGTCAGCAGCCCGTGGTTGCGCAGCAGCAAAAAATTCTTGCCGCCCAGGTCGGCTTGCAGGCGGGGTTTTTCGTCGGCACGGAAGGCCACGCCCTCGTAGGTGTGGGTGGCCAGCGAGGCCAGCACAAACGTGCTTTGCTGCGAAATGGGCAGCACCCCGCAGCGCTGTGCCGCCACGGCCACCCCGGCCCGGGTGTGGGTGTGCAGCACACAACCTGCGTCTTCGCGCACCTCGTGCACCGCGCTGTGGATGGTGAAACCCGCCGGGTTCACCGGAAACGGGCTGTCTTGCAGCTTGTTGCAAGCTTGGTCCACCTTGATGAGGCTGGAGGCGGTGATTTCGTCAAACATCAGCCCGTAGGGGTTGATCAAAAAGTGGTGCTCTGGCCCCGGCACGCGGGCGCTGATGTGGGTGAACACCAAATCGCTCCACCCGTACAGCGCCACCAGCCGGTAAGCGGCGGCCAGGTCGCAGCGCAGCTGCCATTCTTCGGGGCTGACCTGGGTTTTCAGGGGGGGAATGTCGAGCGGGGCCATGCGGTGTCTCCAGTTTTTGTGGGGGAGCCCGCAGTCTGCATGGCGCAGAAAAAAGCCCCAATCACGGGCGCGACTCAGCCTCTCAGGGTCAGACGCGTTCTCGATCGTGCAAGCCGTACAGGCGCTTGGGGTTGTCCCACCGAATGGCTTGCTGCACCCACGCAGGCGTCCAGCGGGCAAAGCAGTCCATCAGCACCCCGGCTGCCGGAGCCGCCGCATGCGGGTTGGTGTGCGGCCAGTCGGAGCCCCACAGCAGCCGGTCGGGGCGGGTGGCCAACAGGGCTTCGTGCCGCGGTTGCACGTCGGCAAACGCGGCGGTGTCGGTGGACACGTTGGCCAGCCCGGACAGTTTCACCCACACGTTGCCGCTGTGCAGCAGGTCGCACAGGGTTTGGAACCCTGCGTGCGCCAAACCCACTTGCACCGGCGTGCGGCCCATGTGGTCAATGACCACCGGCACACTGGCGCGGGCCAGCCGGTCGGCCACGGCGGGCAGCAGGCGGCTGTCGGTGAACAGGTTCAGGTGCAGGCCACGGGCTTGCAGCCGGGCCTTCAGCGCATCGAACGCGCTGAACGGCACAAACCCGCCACGTGCCCTGGGGTCACCGGCTTCAAAGTGGGCCATGCGCACGCCGCGCGCGCCCGATGCGGCCAGGTGGTCCAGCTCGGCGTCGGTCACGTTGGCCGACACGGCGGCAATACCCACCAGGCGGTCAGGTGCCTGGGCCAGTGCGTGCAGCAGCACCCGGTTGTCGGTGCCGTAGATGCTGGGCTGCACCACCACGCCGTGGGTCACGCCCAGCGGTGCCCAGGTGGCTTGCCACTGTGCCAGCGAAGCGGGTGGGGGCGTGTAGCTGCGCTCGGCCGCCATGGGGAAGGCGGTGGTGGGCGCCACGACGTGAAAGTGCGTGTCCACCGCGCCAGGAGCGGCCCCAGTCATGGTGTGCATGGCCGTTGGCGCAGTGGGCGTGTCAGTTGAGGGTGATGTGGGCATCGCGAACAATTTTGGCCGTGCGCGCCATTTCGCTGCGGATGAAACTGGCATAGGCCTCAGACGTGCCGGGGCGCACCTCGGC
Organism: Burkholderiaceae bacterium; assembly: GCA_049653005.1. Classification (GTDB taxonomy): domain Bacteria; phylum Pseudomonadota; class Gammaproteobacteria; order Burkholderiales; family Burkholderiaceae_C; genus UBA2334. The sequence goes on from JBASFL010000061.1 coordinate 28,104, forward strand.
GCCCAGCCGCGCAAACTGCTCTTGCACATGGGGCTTGGTCAGCACGGTGTTCAGGGCTTGGTTCAGGCGGGCGGTCAGCTCTGTCGGGGTTTTGCCCGGCAGCACCAGGCCCAGGGTGGTGGAGGCATCGAACCCGGCCACGCCCGATTCAGACAGGGTGGGCACGCCGGGCAGCAGGGCCGACCGCGCCGATGTGGTCACCGCCAGAGGCTTGAGCTTGCCACCTTGGATGAGGGGCAGCACCGACGACAGCTGGTCGAAGTGCAGGTCCACATGGCCCCCGGCCAGGTCGGTGTTGGCCGGGGCGCTGCCCTTGTAGGGCACGTGCACAAACCGGATGCCTGCGGCGTCCTGGAAGAGTTCACCCACGATGTGGTTGCCGCTCCCGCCACCGGCCGACGCCATGGTCAGCACACCGGGTTTTTGGCGGGCCAGTGCCACCAGCTCTTGCACGGATTTGGCGGCCGACGACGGCCCCACCACCAGCACCATGGGCACGCTGGCAATCAGGCCCACGGGGGCAAAGTCTTTTTCAGAGTCGTAGGGCAGCTTGGGGTACAGCGACGGGGCGGCCAGGTGGTTGATGGGCGAGGCAATGCCCAGCGTGTACCCGTCAGGCGCGGCCTTGGCCACCGCGTCCAGGCCCAGCGTGCCGCCTGCGCCGGCCTTGTTTTCCACGACCACGGGTTGGCCCAGGGCTTTGGACAGTTCGGGCACCAGGATGCGGGCGCTCAGGTCCACATTGCCCCCGGGCGGGAACGGCACGATCAGCTTGATGGGTTTGCTGGGGTAGGCGGCTTGGGCCAATGCAGCCAGCGACGCGGCGGTGAGCCCCGTGGTGAATGCGGTGGCAAGCGCAGCGGCCAGGGTGAGGCGTCGGCGTGAAACGGTCATGGGGGTGTCCTTGGGTGTGCCAGTGTGACCGCGTGTGTCACTCGGCCTTGAGGTTCAGGTCGCGGGCCAACTTGGTGTTGGCGTCGATCTCGCGTTTGATTTGGGTGGCAAACGCCGCGCCGCAGGTGGCCTGGGGTTCCAGCCCGGCGGTGGCCAGTTTGTCGCGCACGGCGGCCGACTGGGCAAAGGTCGTGGCCTGTTGGGTCAGCGCCTGCAAGGCCTCGGGCGGGGTGGCGGCCGGGGCCAGCAGGCCGTACCAGGTGTCCACCACGTAGCCTTTGACGCCCGCTTCTTCAAACGTGGGCACGCCGGGCAGCAGGTCGGAACGCTGCCGCGAGGCCACGGCCAGCGCGGTGAGCCTGCCCGATTTGATGTGTGTCAGCACCGAGCCCAGCGTGGCAAACGACAGGTCCACCTGCCCGCCCAGCAAATCCACCACCGCCGGGGCCGCGCCTTTGTAGGGCACGTGCACCATCGCCACACCGGTGAGGTGGCTGAAGGTTTCGGTGGCCAGGTGGGGCGAGCTGCCCAGCCCGGGGCTGGCGTAGGTGAACTTTCCGGGGTTGGCGCGCAACTGGCTTAAAAACTCTGCTGCGGTTTTGGCTTTCATCGACGGCCCCACCACCAGCACGGTGGCGCTGTTGGCCAGGGTGCACACCGGGGCAAACGACTTGTCGGCGTCGAACTTGATGCGCCCGCTGTACAGCGCCGGAATCATGGTGTGGTTGGTGGCCGCGGCCAGCAGGGTGTGGCCGTCGGGCTTGGACGCTGCCACGGCCTCGGTGGCGATGACGGCGTTGGCCCCCGGCTTGTTCTCCACCACCATGGGCTGGCCCAGGTGCTTGGCGGCTTGCTCGGCAAACACGCGGGCCACCAGGTCCGACGGGCCGCCCGCGGCAAAACCCACCACCAGTTTGACGGCCTGTTGCGGGTAGCTGGCCGCAGCGGCCCAGCCCGAGGCCAGCAGCAGGCTGGCGGTCATCAGCGTGAGCCGCTTGGAAGAGGGGTGGTGCATGGTCAGGTCTCCTGTGGCGGGGTGGAACGGTGAATGGGCAGCCCCGGCGCATCCAGCCGGGCCGTGAGCACCGAGCCGCTGACCGATTCGGTGATGAACAGCGTTTGCCGGTCGGGCCCGCCAAACGCCACGTTGGTGGTGGACGTGCCCGCGCAGGTGCGCAGCACCACCTCGGGCTCGGCCCGGTGGTTCAGCACCCACACCACGCCCAGCCCGGGGTTGGCCACGATGACGCGGCCTGCGCTGTCCACCGCCAGCCCGTCCGGCCCACTGGGCCCGTGGGACGTGAAAAACGCGCTCACCTTGGACACGCTGCCATCGTCCAGCAGCGGCACGCGCCACACCTGGTTGCCCCGCGTCACGCCCAGGTACAGCACCCGCTCGTCGGGCGACAGCGCCACACCGTTGGGGCTGGGCACGTTTGATAGCAACAAATCCAATTGGCCATTGCGCTGAAGCCTGTAAAGCCGTCCAGTCGGGTCGTGCAGGCCGGTCTGGCCTTGGTCGGTGAAGTAGAGGTTGCCTGCGCGGTCAAACACCAGGTCGTTCACGCCCTTGAAGCGCTCGCTGTTGCGCCGGTCCAGGAAGGGGCGCACCTCGCCGGTGGCCACGTCGCAGGTCATGAGGCCGTTGCGGTAGTCGGTGACCAGCAGCTCGCGCAGGTTCAGAAACTTCAGGCCGTTGGGCTCGCCGTCCCACTCGGCCACCTGCGTCCACTCGCCCTGGGGGCTGATGCGGAAGATGCGGCCGTGGGGGATGTCGCTCACATACAGGTGGCCCGCGTCGTCAAACACCGGGCCTTCCAAGAACGAGTCGGTGGGCTGGCCGCCCCGGTTGGCCCGGGCCCAGTCGGTTTGCGCCTTCGGGCGGCGAAACCGCTCGGGCATGCGGGTGAACAGCTCGGTGCTTTGCACCTGCGGTGGGGTCAGGCAGAACATGGCAGGCCTTTGCTGAAGGGGCTTGCCGGCTCACTGGCGCTCGAACGCCGTGTTGGCCGCCACCTTGCCCCAGTAGGCGGTGCGCTCGGCCAGGTCTTTGGCAAAGGTGGCGGCGTCCCAGTGGCCGGGCTCGGAGGCAATGCCTTCCGCAAAGGCCTTCATGTCGGCCGAGGCCATGGCGGTGGCCACTTCTTTTTGCAGCCGGTCCACCACGGCGGGCGGCGTGCCCTTGGGGGCCCACAGCCCGGTGAAGTTCACCAGCCCGAAGTTGGGCACACCGGCTTCGGCAAAGGTGGGCACATCGGCCACCACGGGCAGGCGCTTGGCGCCGCTCACGGCCAGCAGGCGCACCTTGCCGCCTTTGACGTTGCCCATCACGCCGGGGGTGGACGCAAACTGGAAGTCGATGGTGCCGGTCAGCAGACCCATGGTCGCGTCGCCCGCGCCTTTGAACGGGATGTGCATGAAGTTCGCGCCCGTGGCAATGCCGAATGCCTCGCTCACGAAGTGGGGGGCCGAGCCCGCGCCGCCCGTGCCGTAGGTGACTTTGTTGGCCTCGGCTTTGCCGGCGGCCACCAGTTCGGCCAGGGTTTTGAACTTGGCATCGGCCTTCACCACCAGGCCCATGGGCGCGAACACGAAAGCCGAGATGGGCAGCAGGTCTTTGTCGTGGTCGAACGGCAGCTTTTTGAAGATGTGGGGCAGCAGGGCGTAGGTGGTGTCGTTGGCCACCAGGGTGTAGCCATCGGCGGGCGACTGCACCACGCCGTTGATGCCAATGGTGCCGGTGGCCCCGGCCTTGTTTTCCACAAAAAAGCTCTGGCCGGTCTGCTCTTGCAGCTTGGCTGCCATTTTGCGGGTGACCACGTCCACCGCGCCACCGGGGGCGTAGGGCACCACGATCTTGACCGGCTTGGTGGGCCAGGCTTGGGCAAAGGCCGGGGTGGCCAGGGGCATGGCGGTCAAGAGGGTGGCGGCCAGGGTCAGGCCGAGGGTTTTGTTCATGGGGTGTCTCCGGTGTGTTGTGGGTTGAATTTCAAATAAAAAATGCTTCAGGCGCTTTTCTGTATTGGGTTTGTTGCTATGACTTTTGGGCTAAACCGTTGCAATCGGCGTCACCGGCGAGCCCACCGCACCGGGCAGGCGCAGGGGCGGCGCGGTCAGCAGGAAGCGGTGGCGGCCGTGGGCGCGCAGCCAGTGCGCCAGCTCGGTCAGGTGCCACAGCTCGCCCAGGTGGATGCCGTTTTTGAACAGACAGTGCTCGTGCAGCGGCAGGCGCGGCTGGCGCAGGGGGGTGGCCTGCAGCAGCTTGGGCACCACCAGTTCCACGGCGGGGTTGTCGGCCACCAGGCAGGCCAGGCGGCTGTCCACCAGCCAGTTCAGCAGCTTGGGGTCCCAGCCGTCCAGGCCGCTGCCGGTTTCGTGCAGGCGGGCCAGGTCGGGCTGGCGGTTCATGGCCAGCAGGGTGTCGGCAAAGCCGGTGTGCAGGCACACCATGTCGCCCTCTTCCACCGCGATGCCGTCTGCCTCCAGGATGCGCATCAGCGCGTCGTGGCCCACGGCCTGGCGGGTGCGGCCCAGGTGGTGGGCCAGGTCGATCAGCACGCCGCGCCCTTGCACGCCGTGGGTGGCCAGCTGGGCAATGTCCAGCGCGTCGGCCTGGGGGTTGGGGTAGCGGGCGAAGTTGTGGGGGGCGTCGGGGTTTTCGGTTCCGGGGCGGATGTGTTCACCCGCGCGATAGCCGTTGTAGAACACGGCTTCGGCCACGCCGTCGCCATCGGTATCGAAGCGGCTGCCCATGTGGGCCAGGCTGTCCCATTGGGTGGAGTACTGCAGGCTCATCAGCAGCACGTCGTCGTTGACCACGTCGGTCAGGTCGGGGTCTTCTGACGCATAAGACCAGCAAAACCCCTGTTGCCCGGCGCTTTTGCCGTCGCGTTGCACGGCAAAGCGCTGGGGCGGTGTGCGCCGGGGGTTCATCGCCTGCCCGCCCGGCACGTCCAGCGGCAGCGACAGGCAGAAGGTGCGGCCCACTTTCACCTCGGCCATGCCTTGCAGCACTTTGGCCGGGGTGACCAGGTTCATGCGCCCCAGCTGGTCGTCGGGGCCGAACTCGCCCCAGTTGGCGTGGGGCGGGGCGTGTTGCCAGCGCTGTGCCATGGCGGGTTCTGCCGGGTCAGGCTTTGGCGTGGATCACGGCCAGCGCGTTTTGCGCGGCGGCCACGCCCATCTTCACGTAGGCATCGGCCGTCACGCCGCCGATGTGGGGACTGAGCAGCACGCGCGGCTCGCCGTGGAAGATGTGCGGTGCGGTCATGGGCTCCACCGCAAAGCTGTCCAGCCCGGCAGCGGCCACCTGGCCGGTGCGCACGGCGGCCAGCAGCGCGGCTTCGTCAATCAAGCCGCCGCGTGCGGTGTTGACCACGATCACGCCGGGCTTGCAGGCGGCCAGGGTTTGGGCGTTGAGCAGTTGGGCGTTGTCGGCCGTCAGGGGGCAGTGCAGCGAGAGGGCATCGGCCTCGCGCCAGATGGTGGCCAGGTCGGCCTGCTCGATGTAATCGGGCAACTGTTTGGCGTAGGGGTCGAAACCCAGCACGCGCATGTCCATGGCGTGGGCCATGCGCGCAAAGCGCTGGCCAATGGCCCCCAGCCCGATCACGCCCACCGTGCGCCCGGCCAGTTCCACGCTTTTGTGCGTGGCCTTGTCCCAGTGCCCGGCGTGCATGCGTTCGTTCAGGTGCACCACCGATTTGGCGCAGGCCAGCAGCAAGGCCAGGGCCTGCTCGGCCACCGCCGCCGCGTTGGCACCCACGGCGGCCACCACCTGGATGCCACGGGCCTGGGCGGCCACTTTGTCGATGGTGTCGGTGCCGCTGCCGTGTTTGGAAATGACCTTCAGCGCCGGGGCGGCGTCCATGGCCGCTGCGCCCACCTTGCTGTAGCGCACGATGATGGCCACGGGGTTGTGCCGTTGGCACAGGGCCACCACGTCGGCTTCGGTGGGGGTTTTGCCGGTAAACACAATGTCGAAGTCGGTCAGCAGCGCCAGGGCCTGGGGGGCCAGGTCGGCGCCGGTCACCAGCAAGCTGGGGCGCGGGATGGCGGGGGTGGTCACAGCGTTTCCCCTGCCTGGATGACACCTGCGGCCACCAGCGCGCCGTTCAGCCACGCGGGGGTCAGGGCCTTGCGGCTTTTGATGTCGGCAATGCGCTTGGTTTCGGCGGCCACTTTGTCGGCGGCCAGGGGCAGAAGGGCGGCGGCTTTGCTGCGCTCGACCACGGTCACGCCATCGGCATCGCCCACCACCAGGTCGCCAGGGCTCACGCTCACGCCCCCGATGGAAATGGGGTGGTTCAACCGGCCCGACACCGATTTGGTGGGGCCATTGGGGTTGAGCCCGGCGGCGAACATGGGAAAGCCCAGCTCGCGGATGGCTTCGCTGTCGCGCACCGCGCCGTCAATCACCACCGCCACCACGCCCAGCGCCACGCACTGCTGCGACATGATTTCGCCCATCAGCGCGCTGGACACATCGCCCTTGCCATCGACCACGATCACGTCGCCAGGCTGGGCCACGGCCATGGCGGCGTGGATCATCAGGTTGTCGCCGGGGCGCACTTCCACTGTGATGGCGGGGCCTGCAAAACGCATGCTGGGGGCCAGTGGCGCGATGCGGCCACTCAAAGCCCCACGGCGACCGGCCACGTCGGCCAGGATGGACGAGGGGTATTGCGCGGCTTCGGCCACCACGGCGGGGTCCACACGTTCGATGTGGCGGATGACGTCAGGCAATGCAGCGGCTTGACCCATGGGGGATCTCCTTGAAAAAACCGGCGTTTCAACGCCGGTGGGGGGATGGAAAAAAGCGGTTGGGGGGGTGTCAGTCGAGGCGTGCGCCCGACTGCTTGACGACCGTGCCCCAGCGGACCAGGTCGTCTTTGATGAGGGTGGCGAACTGTTCGGGCGTGCCGCCCACGGGGTCGGCCCCTTGTTCACCCAGTTTTTTGCGCAGGTCGGGCTGCGCCAGGGCTTTGTTGAATTCGGCATTCAGCTTGGCCACCACGTCTTTGGGTGTGCCCGCCGGGGCCACAAAGCCGAACCAGGTGACGGCGTCAAAGCCTTTGAAGCCCGACTCGTTGATGGTGGGCACCTGGGGCAGGTCGTCCACCCGCGTGGCCGAGGTGACGGCCAGGGCGCGCAGCTTCTGCTGCCGAATTTGGCCGATGAGTGTGGGCACCGACGACAGGTACAGCTCCACATTGCCGCCCACCACATCGGTCATGGCCTGGGCCGCGCCCTTGTAGGGCACGTGTTGCAGTTTGATGCCTGCGGCGGCCTGGAACAGCTCGGCGGTGAGGTGTGCCACGGTGCCGTTGCCCGCCGACGCGTAGTTGATGGTGCCGGGTTTGGCTTTGGCGGCGCTCACCACATCGCCCAGTGTTTTGAAGGGCGACTGGCTGCCGGTCACCAGGCCCAGCGACGCATTGGCCACCAGCACGATGGGCGACAGGTCTTTCACCGAGTCGTAGGGCATCTTGGCGTGCAGCGTGGGGTTGATGGCCAGGTTGCTGGTTTGGCCCAGGCCAATGGTGTGGCCGTCGGCGGGCGATTTGGCCACCGCGTCAATGCCGATGTTGCCGCCCACCCCCGCCTTGTTTTCAATCACAAACACCCAGCCGGTGGCGGTGGTGACCTTTTGTGTGACCTCGCGGGCAATGATGTCGGTGCCGCCACCGGGTGGGAAGGGCACGATGACCTTGATGGGTTTGGTGGGGTAGGTCTGCGCCTGCAGGCCCGTGGCGAGCAAGGCGGAGGCGAGGGCAATGAGGGAACGGCGGGCCAGGGTCATGTGTTGTCTCCAGTGGTGCGCCTTGGTGTTCAAGGCTGCTTGTTGTGCGGCGAAGTATTCCCGCATCACCCATAGCCGTCTAATTCATAATTTGTTTCAATTCATCAACAAGACTTTTGCAATGGACCTGCGCGATCTGCGCTACTTCGAGACCATTGCCGAGCTGGAGCACGTGGGCAAAGCCACCGAAAAGCTGCACCGCACCCAGCCCGCGCTGACCAGCTGCATCCGCCGGCTGGAGGAGGCGTGTGGCGCGCCCTTGTTTGAGAAGGCGGGCCGGGGCATCAAGCTGACCCCGGCGGGCAAGGTGCTGTTGAAGTGGGCCAAGCGCTTGCGGCTGGACGCCGATGAGGCCCGCCGCGAGATGCAGGACATCGGGCGCGGCTTGTCGGGGCACATCCGCCTGGGCATCGTGCCCACGGCGGCCCAGTTTCTGTTGCCGCCCGCGGTTCGGGAACTCATGTTGCAGGCGCCGGATGTCACCCTCAAAACCGTGGTGGGGCTGGTGGACACGCTCAGGCCGCAGCTGCGCGCGGGCGAGCTGGACCTGGTGATTGGCACCGAAAGCCCGCCCGAACCGGGCTTGGTGTCCCAACCCCTGGCACACGACCACATCGTGGTGGCGGCCTGCGCCCAGCACGAGCTGCTGCAACGCAAGGCGTCCATCCAGGACCTGTGCCAATACCGCTGGGTGCTGCAACCGCCCGGGGCCCCCACCCGCGACTGGCTGGACCAGGCGTTTGACCGCAAAAAACTGCCTCGGCCGGTGGTTCAGGTGGAAAGCACCATGCTGCTGATGCTGCCGTCGCTGATTGCCGAAACCGGCCTGCTCAGCTTCATTTCACGCCAGCACCTGACCACCGGAGACACCCAGGGGCGGCAGCTGTGCGAAATACCGATTCCAGCGGTGACGATGGAGCGGCGCCTGGTGGTCACCCACCGGACCGACAGCTATGTGTCACCCGCAGCCGAGTTGCTGATGGTGCTGCTGGGCCAGGCGGCCCAGTCAGGCGGTTGAAGAATGGCAGGCGCTGTCAGCGCCGCAACAACCGTTCTGCTTCTTGCGTGCAACGCTCTGCTGCCGCCCTCAAGTGCGGCACAAAGGCATGGGCCGAGCGAAGGGCGCTGGCCAAAATGGCCACATCTTCGATGTACTCGTGAACCATCTGGTTGCGCAGCCGTCGGGTTTCCATCCAGCTGTCTGCCGATGCCAGCAAGCCCAGTTTTTCGGCCCGGTCCAGGTTGTCAATGGCCGCCCCAATGGGTTCTCCCAGACCGTCCAGCAGGGTGGGCAGCAGCTTGTCTCCCACGGTGTCTTGAAGGCGGCCAAAGCGGCTGACAAATGCATCCAGGCGTTCGGCCAGGTCCGGGTCGGACGCCACCGCGCGGGCGTGTTCATCGGTGAACGGCTGCGCGAACAGCCTCTCGTCGGTGGATTGCAGGTGCGTGCACTCTTTGCGCACCACCCGCACCAGAAACGACAACCGCGCGGCCAGAATGGGGGTCACAGCACCACCCCTTCGGCCATGGCCACCGAATGGATGGGCAGCGTTTGCAGGTTGGGGGCCTTGACCAGCACATCGACCCTGCGCCCGTGCATGGCGCGTGCCACCTTGGCCGACAGGCGTGCAGCCAACTGGGCGGGCTCGGCCACCGGGGCGTCCAGGTCGAGCATCAAATCCACATCACCGCCTTTGGCATCGTCACGCACGCGTGACCCAAACAGCCACACCCGGGCCGAACCACCGGCCAAGGCCAGCGTGGCCTGCCGGATGGTGTCGATTTGGAAGGGGCTGAGGCGCATGTGTGAATTTTAAGGACGATGCCGCTTTCACAGGCCTGTGGCCGGGGGCGGTCAGGCCCGGCGGTGCCAAGCCAGCAGGCGTGGGGTGATCAGAATCAGTGCCACCACCAGCAGCAGGGTGAGGGACATGGGGCGGTCGATGAACACGCGCCAGCTGCCTTCGCCAATGCTGAGCGCGTTGCGCATCTGGGCCTCGGCCACGGGGCCCAGAATCAGGCCCACGATCACCGGGGCGGTGGGGAAGTCGTAGCGGCGCATCACCACGCCCACCAGGCCCAGGCCCAGCATCAGGTACAGGTCGAACGCGCTTTGGCGCATACCGTACACGCCCACGGTGGCAAAAATCATGATGCCGGCGTACAGCGGGGCTTTGGGGATTTTCAGCAGCTTCACCCACAGGCCCACCAGCGGCAGGTTCAGCACCAGCAGCATGACGTTGCCGATGTACAGCGACGCGATCAGCGCCCACACCAGTGTGGACGAGGTCTGGAACAACTGCGGTCCGGCCTGGATGCCGTAGTTTTGCAGCGCGCTCAGCAAAATGGCGGCGGTCACCGAGGTGGGAATGCCCAGCGTCAGCAGCGGAACCAGCGTGGCGGTCACGGCCGAGTTGTTGGCGGCTTCTGGGCCCGCCACGCCTTCGATGGCGCCCACGGTGCCAAACTCTTTCTGGTGCTCAGGGGCTGCCAGCTTGCGTTCGGTGGCATAGCTCAGGAAGGTCGGAATCTCAGAGCCCCCGGCCGGTATGCAGCCGAAAGGGAAGCCCAAAGCCGTGCCACGCATCCAAGCGGGCCACGAGCGTTTCCACTCGGTTTTGCTCATGTGCACGCTGTTGAGTTTGTTCATGCTGGCTTCGGTTTTGCCTTCGTACAGGGCGTTGTACAGCGCCTCGCTCACGGCAAACAGGCCCACGGCCACCAGCACCACTTCAATGCCGTCCATGAACTCGATCACGCCGCCGGTGTAGCGCACCTGGCCCGAAATCTGGTCCATGCCCACCAAGCCCAATGCCAGACCGATGAACAGGGCGGTCAGGCCGCGCAGCGAGCTTTCGCCCAGCACCGCGCTCACGGTGGTGAAGGCCAGCAGCATCAGGCAGAAGTACTCGGGGGGGCCCAGCTTCACGGCAAATTCGGCCAACACGGGGGCAAACAGCGTGACCAGCACGGTGGCGATGGTGCCCGCCACGAACGAGCCAATGGCCGAGGTGGCCAGCGCCGCACCGGCACGGCCGTTTTTGGCCATCTTGAAGCCTTCCAGCGCCGTCACCATGGTGCCGGTTTCACCGGGGGTGTTGAGCAGGATGGAGGTGGTGGAGCCACCGTACATGGCCCCGTAGTAAATGCCCGCGAAAAAAATCATCGAGGCGGTGGGCTCCACTTGGCCGGTGATGGGCAGCAGCATGGCCACCGTCACCGCTGGCCCCAAGCCGGGCAACACGCCAATGGCGGTGCCCAGGGCGCAGCCCACAAAAGCCCACATCAGGTTGATGGGGGTGCCCGCGGTCATAAAGCCGCCCAACAGGTTGTTCCAAACGTCCATGTGATTCTCCTGTGGGGGTCAGAGCCAGCCGGTGCCGGTGAGGGCGGGCAGGTTCACGGCCAGCACCTTGGTGAACAGCCAGAACACGGGGGCCGAAATGGCCAGGCCCGTCAAAAAATCTTTGGCCAGGCGCGGCAAACCGCCGCCGCCTTTGCCTTCCGCCAGGCGCAAACCGCGCACGGCCAGGGTGAAACAAATGGCGCAGGCCACGATGAAGCCGATGCGCTCGATCAGCGCCGCGTTGGCCACCACGCCCGCGCACACCCAGGCCAATGCGGGCCAGTCACCCCTGGCCGCGCCCGAGGGCTCTTCCATGTGGGCAAAACCGCCCCGCGCCACTTCCACCAGCAGCATCACGCCGCACACGGCCAGCGCAGCCGCCACCACCCAGGGCAAAAAGTTGGGGCCCACGCCGGCGTAGCCCGCGTCGGCGGGAATGGCCGTGGCCCCCCACACCATCAGCGCGGCCACGGCCAGCACGGCCACACCCACGGCGGTTTGACCTGGCCGGTGGTCCAGGTGGGGGCGAGGGGGTTCGGGGTGGTCTGAAGGGGCAGGGGTGAGCATGGCGGGGCCTTTAAACAAGAGCAAACTGTTGAATACAGTCAAGCGCTGGCGGCATTTTTGATTGAAAAAGGGGGCCAAGCCCCCTGGGTGTGGGTGCCCAAGGGCACCTCGACAGCCGCCGGTGGCCCGGCGGCGGTGGCTCAGACCATGCCGGCACGCACCATGGTGGCGCGCAGGGCGGCAAAGTCGCTGTCCACAAAGTCTGCAAATGCCTGGCCGGTCAGCAGTGCGGGGGTCCAGTTGTTTTTGGCCAGGGACTCTTGCCAGGCCTTGGTCTTGGTGGCTTTGGCCACCAGCTCGGCCAGGGCATCGCGTTGGGCGGGGGTCAGGCCTGCCGCGCCGTACACACCGCGCCAGTTGCCAATTTCCACGTCAATGCCCTGCTCTTTCAGCGTGGGGAAGGGAATGCCCGCCTGGCGCTTGCCCGAGGTGACGGCAATGCCGTTCATCTTGCCGGACTCGATGTAGGGCTGGAACTCGGAGTAGCCGCTGCCGCCCACGGTCACGTTGCCGCCCAGGATGGCGGCGGTGGCCTCACCACCCCCACGGAAAGGCACGTAGTTGATCTTGCTGGCGGGCACGCCCACGGCCTGGGCGATCATGGCCGCGGCAATGTGCTCGGTGGAGCCGCGCGAACCGCCGCCCCACTTGATGCTGCCGGGGTCTTTCTTCAGCTGGGCCACCACGTCGGCCATGGTTTTGTAAGGCGAATTGGCGGGCAGCACGAACACGTTGTATTCGGTGGTCAGGCGTGCAATGGGCGTGACCTGCGTGACCGACACCGGTGGCTTGCCCGTGATGATGCCGCCCAGCATGACGGCGCCCATCACCATCAGCGCGTTGGGGTCGCCTTTGCTGGCGTTGAAGAACTGGGCCAGGCCGATGGCACCGGCCGCGCCGCCCTTGTTTTCGAAAGTGACGGAATCGGCCGCACCGGCTTCGCGCAGCGCGTTGCCCAGGGCGCGGCCCGTGCTGTCCCAGCCACCACCGGGGTTGGCGGGAATCATCATCTTCAGGTTGGCGGCGGCCCAAGCGGCGTTGGGCAGTGCCCCGGCGGCGGCCAGGGCGGCCAGGGATTTCAGGAAGGTGTCGCGGCGCATGGGTGTTGTCTCCTGTGGGGTGGGCGGGTGCCCGGTTGCGGTGTGCCAATGCTCGGGCGCGTGGCTGTCAGTCGGCTGTCCACGGGGTTGGTGTTTTCCCTAGTCCAGGGCTTTGCCCATAATGGCCGCTACCATGAAACTGCTGCTGGTTGAAGACAACGCCACCCTGCAAACCACCCTGCAACGCGCGCTGGGCCGCCAGGGGTTTGAGGTGGTGGCCTGCACCGACGGTGCCCGCGCCGTGGCCCAGTGGCAGGCCAGCCAGCCCGACCTGGTGCTGCTCGACCTCAGCCTGCCCGGCTGCGACGGGCTGGACGTGTTGACCCAGGCGCGTGCCGCCGGGCTGCAGTGCCCGGTCATCATCCTGACCGCGCGCGGCACGGTGGGCGACCGCATCTTGGGCCTCAACACCGGGGCCGACGACTACCTGGCCAAACCCTTTGACCTGGACGAGCTGGAGGCCCGCATCAAAGCCCTGCTGCGCCGCCGTAGCCCGGCCGTCGATGGGCTGCTGTCCGCCCCCCGGCCCGCGCCCCTGCCCGGCGAGCGGCAGCAAGACACCGTCACCCCCCCGTTTTGCGGCCTGCAAATCGACACCGAACACGGCGCGGTGTACCACCAGGGCCAGCCGCTGGAGCTGCCCCCGCGCGAGCTGGCGCTGCTGCGCGCCGTGCTGGCCAAACCCGGCCACGCCATCGCCAAAGAAAAGCTGTTTGAAGTGGTGTTCCCGGGCGAGTTGGATGTGTTGCCCGAGGCCATCGAGGTGGTGGCCTACCGCCTGCGCAAAAAGCTGGTGCCCACCGGGGCGCAGCTGGTCACCCTGCGGGGCCTGGGCTATTTGCTGAAAGCGCAGGCGTGAGCCACCGCTTGCGCCCTTCGCTGCGCTGGCAGTTGATGCTGGGCATCTTGTTGCCTGTGGCCTTGTTTCTGGCCATCAACACCGTGGTGCTGTACCGCCAGACCCTGGCCGCGGCCAACACCGCCTACGACCGCACCTTGCTGGCCTCGGCCAAATCCATCGGCGAGCAGCTGCAGGTGGTGGGCGGCACCCCCGCCGACGGCCCCGCGCGCCTGCACGCCACGCTGGTGTATTCGTCGCTGGAGGCCTTTGAGGCCGACAACCGCAGCCAGATGTACTACCGCGTGTCGGGGTTTCAGGGCGAAATGGTGTCGGGCTTCGACGACTTGCCCCCTTGGCGCGGGCGCATCCCCACCCAAGGCGCCTACGCCGCGCTGGTGGATTTTTACGACGACACCTACCGCAACAAACCCGTGCGCGTGGCGGTGCTGCTGCAACCCGTGGCAGGCCCCACCGGCCAGGGCATGGCCCAGGTGCAGGTGGCCGAAACCCTGGAGCTGCGCGAAACCCTGGCCCGCCACATCCTCATCGACACCCTGTGGCGGCAGGCCGCCTTGCTGGTGCTGATTGCCGCCGTGGTGGTGTGGGTGGTGCAACTGGCCACCCGCCCGGTGCAGCGCCTGGGGGCCGCCCTGGCCGCGCGCAGCGAAAGCGACCTGTCGCCCCTGCCCACCGACGGCGCCCCGCTGGAGCTTCAACCCCTGCTGGACGCCACCAACCAGCACATGGCCCGCCTGGCCCACCTGCTGGCCCACCAAAAGCGGTTTGTGCGCGACACCTCGCACCAGCTGCGCACCCCGCTGGCGGTGCTGAAGGTGCAGGTGCAGTCCGCCCGCCGGGGCGACCTGCCCGGCCCCGAGGCCCTGGCCGAAATTGAACACACCGTGGACAGCGCCACCGACCTGGCCAACCAGATGCTGGCGTTGGCCAAGGCCGAGCAACTGCAGCAAGCCGGAGTGCCCCCGCCGCTGGACTGGGTCCCCGTGCTGCGCCAGGTGGCGCTGGACCTGTCGGCCCTGGTGGGCGAGCGCCAGCTCGACTTCAGCCTCGACATGCCCCCCACCGCCGTGCCCGTGGCCGTGCACGAATGGGCGCTGCGTGAACTCACCCGCAACCTGCTGCACAACGCCATCAAATACAGCCCCGTGGGGGCCCCGCTGGCGGTGCAGCTGGGCACCGACGGGGGCTGGGCCACACTGGTCATTGCCGACCACGGCCCCGGCATTTCGCCCGCGCTGCGGCCCCACCTGTTCCAGCCGTTTGCCCGCGAGGCCTCCACCGCCGGGGCCATTGCGGGGGCGGGCCTGGGGCTGGCCATTTGCCACGGCATCGTGCTGGCGCTGGGCGGCGGCCTGTCGCTGGACAACCGCGAGGCCGGTGGCCGGGTGGTGGGGCTGGACACGGTGGTGCGCCTGCCTTTGGCTGCGGCCTAAGGGGGCTTTAACCCACCCCCGTATCATCAAAGCATGGACAAACTCAAAGCCATCGAGACCTTTGTCGCCGTGGCCCAGCGCGGCAGCCTGACGGCCGCGGCCAAGGCCGAAGGGGTGGCCCCCGCCATCATCGGCCGTCGGCTGGACGGACTGGAAGAACACCTGGGCGTCAAGCTCATGGTGCGCACCACCCGGCGCATCAACCTCACCCACGAAGGCAGTGCGTTTTTGGAAGACTGCCAGCGCGTGCTGGTGGACTTGGCCAACGCCGAGGCCAGCGTGAGCGCCGGGGGCGTGAAGGCCAGCGGGCATTTGCGCATCACCGCACCGGCCGGTTTCGGGCGGCGGCACGTGGCCCCGCTGGTGCCGCACTTTCGCGAGTTGCACCCCGAGGTCAGCATCTCCCTCAACCTGTCCGACCGCGTGGTGGACATGGCCGCCGAGGGCTACGACTGCGCCGTGCGCGTGGGCGATTTGCCCGATTCGTCGCTGGTCAGCGTGCGCTTGGCCGACAACCGCCGCCTGTGTGTGGCCACGCCGCGCTATTTGCAGCACCACGGCACGCCCAAGCACCCGTCCGAGCTGGTGAAGTTCGATTGCCTCACCCTGTCCAGCGACGCGTCGCAAACCCGGGGCTGGGCGTTTCAGCTGCCCGTGCCCGGCGAACCCGGCACCACCGAAATCACCCACCTGCGTCCCGGTGGCCCGCTGGACTGTTCAGACGGCCAAGTGCTGCGCGAGTGGTGCCTGGCCGGTTACGGCATTGCGTGGCGCAGCACCTGGGAGGTGGAGGCCGACATTGCCGCCGGCCGCCTGGTGGCCGTGCTGGAAGACTACGCCGCCCCACCCAACGGCATTTACGCCGTGTTTCCCCAGCGCAAACACCTGGCGCTGCGCGTGCGCCTGTGGATTGATTTTTTGAGGCACCACTACGGCCAGGGCAACTTCTGGCGCGGGGGCTGAGGCCCCCTGTGGTGTTTTAAAACGGCGGGTCGTCGTCGTCCGTTGCCGCGCTGGCTGCCGGTGCTGGGGCGGTGGATGGCTCTGCCTGAGCGGGGGCGGGGGTGCCACCGGGCACCGCCAGGCCGTCCAGCGCGTCGATCAGGTCGCCGATCAGGGGGCTCAGTTCGGCGGTGACCATCAGTACGTTGCCGTCGAAGTCGTCGGCGCGTTGGCCTTGGGCTTTGGCTTGTTCCAGCACCTTGTCGTCAAAGGCCAGTTTTTTCAGCTGCAGGTTGTCGCCCAGCACGAAGCTCACGCGGTCGTCCCATTCCAGGGCCAGGCGGGTGGGCTGTTTGCCTTGGGCCAGGTGTGCTTTCACCTCGTCGGTCAGCAGGGGGTGGCGGGCGTAGCGCACCACGGCCTGGCTTTCGTCGGCCGACTTCAGCTCGCACTCTTTGCCAATGGCAAACCCGGCGGGCGCTTCCTGCTCGGTCAGCCAGGTGGCCATGGCCACGGCGGGGGACAGCGCGGTGCTGAGGGGTTCGACGCTGAAGCCGTCCAGCACCTTCACCAGCGCGGTGATGATGTCGTCGGCCCGGGCGGCGCTGGTGCTGTCCAGCACCATGCGGTGGTGGGTGGTGTCCAGCCACACCCAAATGCTTTGTTCGCGCGGGAACGCCTGGGGCAGCAGGGCGGCCACGGCCTCTTCTTTCAGGTCGCGTTTTTCTTTTTTGCCGGGTTTGCGGCCCGTGGTGGCTTCAATTTGCGCGGCCATGTCGTTGACCCGGCGGTTGATGACGCTGGACGGCACCTGGCGCACCTCCACCTTGAAGCGCAGCATCCATTGGCCGTTGACCGATTCGATCAGCGGGCCGTGCGCCTGTCCCCGGGGGGGCACCCAGCCCACGGCTTTGTCCTGGCTGGCCCCACAGGGCACAAACGGCATGCACTGCAGCGCTTCTTCCACCGTTTCGATTGAGGCAGGCCAACCGCTGGCCACGCCGTACACCCACACACTTTTGAACACAGGCTTCCTTTGTTTGACATCTCGCTGGCCCGCCTTGCCGGGCCAGGGGGGCAGAGTCTATCCATTGTGGGTGGCGTGAAGCCGCCCCAACTGGTGGGCCAGCTCGACGGCCGAGTTCACCCCCAGTTTTTCGAAGATGTTGGCCCGGTGGAACTCCACCGTGCGCTGGGTGATGCCCAGGTGGTCGGCGATGTTTTTGTTGTAGTGACCTTGCAGCAGCTCGGCCAGCACCTCGTGTTCGCGCTGGCTGAGGCTTTGCAGGGCGGTCTTCAGCTGACGGGTTTGTTCGTCCACCTGGGCCTGGGCGCGGGCGGCGGCCAGGGCCTGTTCCACGCGGTCCACCAGCTGGTTGTCTTGAAACGGTTTTTCCAGAAAGTCCCAGGCACCGTTTTTCACGGCCGACACGGCCATGCTGACGTCGCCATGCCCGGTCAGGAACAACACCGGCCAGGGGCATTGCAGGGCGCGCAGTTTCTCGAAGGTGGCCAGGCCCGACAGTGGCTCCATGCGGATGTCCATCACCACCACGGCGTGGCCCCACCGCAGGCCCAGGTGGGCAATGGCCTGCAAAAAGTCCGGGCCGCTGGCCCAACTGGCGGCCTGGTGGCCGCGCGAGTCAAACAGCCAGGTCAGGCCGTCGCGGATGTCGGGGTCGTCGTCAACGATGTGGATGGCGGCAGGTGTCATGGGGCAACCGGTGGGGTGTGCAAGGGCAGGCAAACGGCAAAGCGGGCACCGCCCAGCTCAGGGTCGCGCGACAGCCCGATGCGGCCGTGGTGCGCTTCGACGATGGAGCGGCAAATGGCCAGCCCCATGCCCATGCCGCCGTCTTTGGTGCTGAAAAACGCGTTGAAGATGTGTTCGCGCTGGTCGTCGGGCACACCCGGCCCGTTGTCGGCCACGTGAATGACCACCTCCTGGCGAGCTTCGTCCAGCTCCACCCCCATTTGCACCCGGGGCAGCGTGGCGGTGCCGTGCCCGGCCCAGTCGAGCGCGTTGCCCACCAGGTTGGCCACCACGTGTTCCAGCAGCAGGCGGTCGGCCAGCACCCACCGCGGCCCGGGGGGTGTGGGGTCCAGCAGCCGCACGCCGGGGGTGCGCCGGTGGGGGGCGGTGGCCTCTTGCACAAACGCCGACACGTCCAGCACCTGGCGCGACAACTCGCGGCGGCGCGCAAACGCGTTTACCCGCTGGATGATGTTGCCCGCCCGCTCGGCCAGGCGGGCCATGCGCGCCACCACGGGGGCCACCTCGGGCAGGGCAATGGTGTGGCTGTGCAGGCGGTTGAGCAGGCCGTTGGCAAAACTGCTCAGGGCCCCCAGCGGCTGGTTGAGTTCGTGGGCCAGGGTGGACGCCACCTCGCCCATGGCCACCAGCCGGCCCGAGGCCTCCAGCTTTTGTTGCTGCTGGGCCGCCAGGCGCTGGCCGTGTTTGCGTTCGCTGATGTCCAGCACCGAGCTGATCCAGCCCAGCGGCTGGCCGCTGGCCGAGGTCAAAGGCGCCTGGTGGATGAGCACGTCGATGCGCGGGCCGTTGGGGGGCTGAAACACGGCTTCCACCTCGCCCGCCTGTGCCTCTGGCGCGCCGGGCGTGAGTTCGGGGGGCCAATGGGGCAGGGGGCTGGTGCGGCCTTGCAGGGCCTGGGCGTCGCACCCCGCCATGCGGCAAAACGCCTCGTTGGCGTACAGCATGCGCCCGTTGCCGGCGCGGGCCAGCAGCCCCACGTGGGTGGAGTTTTCCACGGCCGCGCGCAACGCCACCTGGGTTTGCAGCAGGGCTTGCACGCGCTGGCGTTTGCCCATGTCGCGCCGCAGGGCCCACAGCGCCCCCAGCATGCCCAGCAAAAACAGGATGGCCACCAGCAAAAACAGGCGCGGCACCGGTGCCGGGTGGGTGGACAGGGCGGTCATCTCGATGAACAGGTCGGTGCCCGGCAGGTTCATCGGGGCCAGGTAAGGCGCGGGGCCGTCGGTGGCGCTGGCCCCGCCGTCGGGGGCCAGTCGCACCGCGTGTTGCTGGCGCAGCCAGGTGGGCACCAGGCCTTGCACGCAGGCGTCCATGGACAGCGCCGCCACGTAGGCCCCCAGGTAGCGGCCCCGCTCGAACAGGGGCACGGCCAGCCACACCACGTCGCTCAGGCTGCCGTCGGCCCGCTGCATGGGGCCGCCGTAAGCGGGGCGGCGCAGGCCTACGGCAATGTCGACCATGCTGGCCAGCTGGTCGGTGTTGTCGGGGTGGGCGCGGGTGTGGGTTTGCCACTCGGGCGGCAGCTGTGGGGGCAGGGGCCCCCGCTCAGCGGCGTGCCAGCCGTGCCACAGCACGGCCCCTGGCTCGGTCCACAGCAGCCCGCCTTGCCAGGCGGTGGCGGGTTGGCCGGTGGACGGCGGCAGCGGTGCCGCCGCCGCGCGCCGGGCCTGGGCCAGCAGGTCTTCTTCCAGCCGGGTGAAATGAAAGCGGGTGCTGTGCTCCAGCCACTGGCCGTCGGCCACGCGGCGGCGTTCTTCTTCTGTGTCTTCAAACCGTTGCAGGTACAGCACCAGCGCCACCACCGAGGCCACCACCAGCAGCACCAGGCCCAGCAGCAGCCACAGGGTGCGGCGGCTGCGCAGGGGCGGGTGGGGCATGGCCTGTTGCAGCAGGGCAAAGTCCAGCGGTGGCGGGGCGGTGGGGGGCTTGACCATCGGGCGGTGGGGCGTGTCGGTGGGTAGCATAGTCGCCCTATGGCCCCCAACACCCCTGTTGCTTTCCCCAGTCGCCGCCGCGTGTTGCGGGCGGCTGCCGCGTTGGTGGGGGCCGGGGCGGGGGTGGGCGCGGCGCAGACGGGGGTGTTGACCCTCCGGTTTTCGCACGTGGTGGCGCCCGACACCCCCAAGGGCCTGGCGGTGGACCACTTCCGTTCGCTGGTGGCCGAGCGCTCGGGCGGGCGCATCCGCGTGGCGGTGTACCCCGACGCCCGGCTGTATGGCGACCACGACGAAATGCAGGCGCTGCAACTGGGCGCGGTGGAAATGCTGGCACCGTCGCTGTCGAAGTTCGGGCGCATCGGGTTCCCCGAGTTTGAGCTGTTTGACCTGCCCTACCTGTTCCCCGACCTGGGCAGCGTGCGCCGGCTCAGCCAAGGGCCGCTGGGGGCCCGCATGTTGGCGCGGCTGACCCGCCAGCGCCTGGTGGGGCTGGGCTTTCTGGACAACGGTTTCAAACACATGAGCGCCCACCGCCCGCTGCTGACCCCGGCGGACTTTGTGGGGCTGCGCATGCGGGTGCAGTCGTCTTGGGTGATCGCGGCGCAAATGCGGGCCTTGGGGGCACGGCCCGTCACGCTGGCATTCAGCGAAACGCGCCAGGCGCTGGCCTCCGGGGTGGTGGACGGCACCGAAAACCCGCTGTCCAATTTCTGGACGCAGCGCATGCACGAGGTGCAAAGCGACGTCAGCCTGACCCAACACGCCTACCTGGGCTACGCGGTGGTGGTCAACCAGCGCTTTTGGGACGGCCTGGCCCCCCCCGACCGCGACCTGCTGGCCGCCGCCATGCACGACGCGGTGGCCTTTGGCCAGCGCATGGCCGACGCCCGCCACGACAGCGCCCTGGCCGCGCTCAAAGCCGAGGGCCGCACGCGCATCCACGTGCCGCAGCCCGGGCAACTGGCGCAATTGCACGCCGCCGTGGCGCCCGTGCACACGGCGCTGGCCCGGCGCATCGGGCCCGAGTGGTTGGAGCGGGCCCGCGCGGCCATGGCTTGAATACGGGTTAACCCTACTGTTGAACGTCACAGTTGGCGGCCGAGGGGGTGGTGCGTATCGTCCAGCGCGCTGCACACCAGCCCCTTCATTGACCTTCACTGTTGATTGCCATGTCCAAATCCACCGGGGCCAGCCCCCTTTACAAATCCCTGTACGTGCAGGTTCTGTTTGCCGTCACCGTTGGCGTGTTGCTGGGGCATTTTTACCCCCAGGTCGGCGCCGACATGAAGCCTTTGGGCGATGGGTTCATCAAGCTCATCAAGATGATCATTGCGCCCATCATCTTCTGCACCGTGGTGGTGGGCATTGCCGGCATGGAAGACATGAAGAAGGTCGGCAAAACCGGCGGCCTGGCGCTGCTGTACTTTGAAGTGGTGTCCACCGTGGCCCTGGTGATTGGCCTGGTGGTGGTCAACCTGTTGCAGCCCGGCGCGGGCATGCACGTGGACCCCACCACGCTCGACACCAAAGGCATCGCCGCCTACACCGCCCCCGGCAAGATGCAGGGCACGGTGGACTTTTTGCTGCACGTCATTCCCTCCTCGGTGGTGGACGCGTTTGCCAAGGGCGAAATTTTGCAGGTGCTGCTGTTTTCGGTGCTGTTTGGTTTTGCGCTGCACAAGTTCGGCGGGCGCGGCACCCTGGTGTTTGACTTCATCGAGAAGTTCTCGCACGTGTTGTTCGACATCGTGGGCATCATCATGAAGGTGGCCCCCATTGGCGCGTTCGGTGCCATGGCCTTCACCATTGGCAAATACGGCATCGGTTCGCTGTTTTCGCTGGGCAAGCTGATGGGCACGTTCTACCTGACCTGCCTGCTGTTTGTGTTTGTGGTGCTGGGCACCATCAGCCGCCTGCACGGCTTCAACATCGTGAAGTTCATCCGCTACATCAAGGAAGAGCTGTTGATCGTGCTGGGCACGTCGTCCAGCGAATCGGTGCTGCCCCGCATGATGGAAAAGCTGGAAAACCTGGGTGCCCGCAAATCGGTGGTGGGCCTGGTCATTCCCACCGGCTATTCGTTCAACCTGGACGGCACGTCCATCTACCTGACCATGGCGGCGGTGTTCATCGCCCAGGCCACCGACACACCCATGGACCTGACGCAACAGCTCACGCTGCTGGCGGTGTTGTTGCTCACCTCCAAAGGCGCGGCGGGCATCACCGGCAGCGGCTTCATCGTGCTGGCGGCCACCTTGTCGGCGGTGGGCGGTGTGCCTGTGGCGGGCCTGGCGCTGATTTTGGGCATTGACCGCTTCATGTCCGAAGCCCGCGCCCTGACCAACTTGGTGGGCAACGGCGTGGCCACCCTGGTGGTGGCCAAGTGGACCGGCGACCTGGACATGGCCCGCCTGCAAGCCGGACTGGACCACCCCACGCTGCAAGAGGCCCAAGCCCCCGAAGACATCCTGGACCAGCAAGTCACCCGCATGGCGGTGGCCGCCGAGAAGGCCTGATTTTTAAGTAAAAAAGGCCTCCAGCGCTTGTTCTGTATGGGTTTTAAGCTATCAGAACAAGCTGCCCAGCAGGAAGGCGGCGGTGCCCCACATCATCACGGCCACCAGGCCGTCCAGGGCGCGCCAGATCAGCGGTGAGCCCAGGCGGCGGCCCAGCCAGAACACGGCCACGCCCAGCACCAGGAACCACACGGTGGAGCCCACCGCCGCGCCCAGGCCAAACACCGTGTTGCCCGGTGCGCCATAGGCCAGCGAGGCGGTGCCGATCAGCACGGCGGTGTCGATCCACGCATGGGGGTTGAGCCACGAAAACGCCAGGGCCGACAGCGCCGCCTGCCGGCGCGTGACCGGTGCCTGGGTGCCGGTGGCGGTTGCGTGCAGCGCCACGGGCGTGGGCTTCAAAAACCGCCGCAGCGCTTCCCAGCCGTAATAGGCCAAAAACAACACGCCCCCGCCCACCAGCGCGCCTTGCAGCTTGTCCGACAGGCCGCCCAGCTGGGCCAGCCCCAACACGCCCAGGGCAATCAGCGCCACATCGGCCACGATGCAAATGCCCACCGTCAGCCACACGTGCTGGCGTTGCAGGCCCATGCGCAGCACGTGCGCGTTTTGCGGGCCAATGGCCATGATCAGCGACAGGCTCAGCACCATGCCGGCCGAAAACGCAGGGCTGAAAAAAGCCAGAGAAGGGGCGAGGGAAAAGGAGTTCATGCCCGCCAGTGTGCCCAACACCCGCTTGGAATTAAACTGAATCAACTCAAAGTGAATTCACTCAATATTTACTTAACCAGAAATGCTTGACGCCCGCCAACTCGACGCCCTGGCCGCTGTGGCCGAACAGGGCAGCTTTCAGGCCGCTGCCCAGTCGCTGAACGTGACGCTGGCGGCCGTGTCGCTGCGCATCAAATCGCTGGAGCAGGCCTTGGGCCAGCGCCTGCTGGTGCGTGGCAAAACCGTGCGGGCCACCGCCGCTGGGCAGGCCTTGCTGACGCACGTGCGCCAGGTGCGGCTGATGGAGTCAGACCTGCTGAAAAGCCTGAACTGGGGCCTTGGCACCGAGGGCGAGGCGCCGTGGCAAACCCTGAGCGTGGCCATCAACGCCGACTCCATGGCCACCTGGTTTTTGCCCGGCGTGGCCCCGCTGCTGGCGGCGCACCGGCTGCTGGTGGACATCGTGATTGACGACCAGGACCACACGCACGACGCGCTGAAAAGCGGCGACGTGTTGGGCTGCGTCACCACCCTGGCCCAGCCCATGCGCGGCTGCGTGGCCGAGCCGCTGGGCGTCATGCGCTACCGCTGTGTGGGGTCGGCCGCGCTGGTGGCCGCTGTGCAGGGCGAGGGCGGGGGCCTGTCGGTGCACCGCTTGCTGGCCCAGCCCGCCGTCATCTTCAACCGCAAAGACGGGCTGCAAGACGCGTTTCTGTTGCAGCACTTCGGCCTGCGCCAGCCCGCCTACCCCCGGCACTTCGCCCCGGCGGTGGACGGGTTTGAAAAAGCCATCGAGCTGGGCCTGGGCTGGGGCATGGTGCCCGACCAGCAACTGGCCTTGCGCCAGGGGTTGCCCCCTTTGCAAGAGCTGCTGCCCGGCGCGGCGGTGGACGTGACGCTGTATTGGCAGCACTGGGAGCGCGAGGCCCCCTCCGCCCGCCGCCTGACCGACGCCGTGAAAGCCGCTGCCGCCCAGCACCTGATGCAACCGCTGTAGCTGCAAACCCAATGCAGTCAAGCGCTGGGGGCTGTTTTTACTTGTAAAGCACCTCGGGCAGCCACAGGCCAATGCCGGGGAACTGGTACAGCAGGATGATGGCCAGCACCTGGATGCCCATGAACGGCAGCATGCCCGCAAAAATCTGGTTCAGCGTCACGTGCTTGGGCGCCACGCCCTTCAAGTAAAACGCGCTCATGGCCACGGGTGGGCTCAGGAAGGCGGTTTGCAGGTTCAGCGCGACCAGCAGGCCGAAGAACAGCGGGTCTACCCCGAAGTTGTCCAGCAGCGGGATGAAGATGGGCATGAAGATCACGATGATCTCGGTCCACTCCAACGGCCAGCCCAAGATGAAGATGATGACCTGGCTCAGGATCAAAAACTCGGTCTTGGTCAGGTTCATGCCCAACACCCAGTTTTCCACCAGCTCTTGCCCGCCCAGCAGGGCAAACGCCGCCGAGAAAATGGCCGAGCCCACAAACAGCCAGCACACCAT
Source organism: Burkholderiaceae bacterium (assembly GCA_049653005.1). Taxonomy (GTDB): domain Bacteria; phylum Pseudomonadota; class Gammaproteobacteria; order Burkholderiales; family Burkholderiaceae_C; genus UBA2334. The sequence goes on from JBASFL010000061.1 coordinate 52,478, forward strand.
GGCCGAGGTTTTGGCCGTCAGGAACACCGACTCTTTCACCACGCTGAAGGTCAGCTGCTTGTAGGCCGCTGCCAGCAGGAAGCCGCCCAAAGCACCCACCGCCGCCGCCTCGGTGGGCGTGGCCAGGCCAAACACGATGGAGCCCAGCACCGCCAGAATCAAAATCAGCAGCGGGAAGAAGCTGGACAGCAGCATTTTGAAGATGGCAAACCGGTTGAAGCTCAGCACCGCGTAGTACGCCGCCAGCAACACGGCGCCCACGCCCAGTCCGATCCAGTAGTTGGCCGACGCCGGTTGGGTGGTGGCCACGGGTGCCGCAGGGGCACCGGGGGTGGCAGGCGTGGCGGGTGCGGCAGCCGGTGGCTCTGCCACCGAAGCGGCAGCACCGGGTGGCTCGCTCACGGCACCGCTGGCTTCAGCCCCTGGGGGGGCTTGCACGCCGTCTTCAGACGGTGGCTCGGCCAGGCCGTCAGCGGCCGCTTCGGTGGCGTCGCCGCTGCCCATTTCCACCAACCCTGCGTCGGCGGCGGCTTCCACGGGGGCCACGCGGGTGGCACTTTGGTAGCTTGTCAGGGCCACCACCACAAACAACAGGGCGGGCAGCAGGGCCACCGCCAGTTGTTTCAGCAGATAGCCGGTGTCCACGCCGTGGTTCTGGGGGCCTTTCAGGGCGTTCAGCATCACCGGCAGCATGGGTTTGTGGTGGGTGGCCCCCACTTTTTCCAGCATCACGGGAATGGGCACCAGCCGCTCGGCCGCTGCCAGGGGCGGGGCCATGGCGGGCTTCAATTTGGCCACGATGATCACGTACACGATGTACAGCCCCGCCAGCATCAGCCCAGGGAAAAACGCACCGGCGTACAGCTTCACCACCGACACACCGGCCGTGGCGCCGTACACGATCAGCAGCACCGAGGGCGGAATCAAAATGCCCAGGCAGCCCCCGGCGGTGATGGCACCGGCCGACAGCCGCACGTCATATCCCGCCTTCAGCATGGCGGGCAGGGCCAGCAGGCCCATCAGCGTGACCACCGCGCCCACAATGCCCGTGGCGGTGGCAAACACCGCACACGTCACCAGCGTGGCCACGGCCAGTGCGCCGGGCAGGCGGGCCAGCGCCAGGTGCAGGCTGTGGAACAGCTTTTCAATCAGGTTGGCCCGCTCGACCAAATAGCCCATGAACACAAACAGCGGGATGGAGATGAGCACGTCGTTGCCCATCACCTTGTAGGCCGACTGCACCATCAGGTCCAGCGTCTTGGTGGTGTTTTCCTCGTAGGCAATCCAGGTGAACAGCATGCCCATACCCATCAGCGTGAACGCCGTGGGAAAGCCCAGCATGATGGCCACCACCACCAGCGACAGCATCAACAGGCCGATGTGCCCGTTCGTGATGACCGGGGCCGACAGCAGCATGGTCAGCGCGCCCGCGCCGATCAGCCCCATCAGGCCAAAGCCAAACCAGAGTTCTTTGCGCAATTTCATGATGTGTGGCCCTGTTTGACGACGTATTTGTCCAGTGCTTCGATGTCTTCGTCTTTCACGTGAACCATTTCTTTCAGTTTGTCCACGTCCACTTCTTCCACGTCCTGGTCGCGGGCGGGCCATTCGCCGGTTTTCAGGCACATCACGCAGCGGATGATTTCCACCACGCCTTGCAGCAACAAAATGCCCCCGGCCAGCGGAATGATGAACTTGAAGGGGTACAGCGGCAGCGCGTCGGCCGAGAAGGTTTGCTCGCGAATGGCCAGCGACTCATTCGCAAACCCCCAGCCCGCCCAGGTCAGGGCAAAAATGCCGGGCACAAAAAACAAGAGGTACAGCACCAGGTCGATGGAGGCCTGCGTGCGGGGCATGAAAAAGCCATACAACACGTCGCCGCGCACATGGCCGTTTTTGCTCAGCGTGTAGGCCCCCGCGGTCATGAACAGCGTGCCGTACAGCATGATTTGGGCGTCCAGCACCCAGGCGTGTGGGGTGTTGAACACGTAGCGGGAGAAAACCTCCCAGGAGATGAGTGCCGTCAGCAGCACCACCGTCCAGGCAAAGGCTTTACCGATGAAGGTGGACAGCCTGTCCACCGCCAGCAACAGGTTTTGCATGGGGTTCTTTCAAAGGGAAAAGGGAGGCGGGCGGTTGGACCCGCCCCCACAAAGCGCGGGGGCACCACACGGTGCCCCTTTGCGCAACGGTGGGCCACCGCGCACTGCGTGGCGGCCCGGGGAGGTGCAGGCTCAGCCCTTCTTGGCGCCTTTGCCGAAGTAATGGCCGTAAGCCATCTTGAAGTCCACCGTGTAGTCGTTTTGCCATTGGCCAGCGCGTTCGGCAAACGCCTTTTGCGAGTCCAGAATTTTCTTGAACATCGCGTTCTCGGCACCCTTCTTGGCCATGATCTTGTCCCAGGCGGCCAACTGGCCGCGCAAGATGGCATCGGGGGTTTTGTAGAACTTCACACCCTGCTTTTTCAGCTCTTGGTAGTCCTTGGAGTTGCGCTCGATGGCCTTCCAGCTCATGTCAGCGCTGGCGGCCTGCACCGCGTAGTCGATGATGGATTTCAGCTCGGTCGGCAGCGCAGCCAGCTTGGTTTTGTTGAACAGAATTTCAAACTGCTCGCCGCTCTGGTGGAAGCTTTGCAGCATGCAGTTTTTGGCGACATCTGGGAAACCCAGCAGGCGATCAGATGACGCGTTGTTGAACTCGGCGCCGTCGATCAGGCCACGGTCCAGCGCAGGCACGATTTCACCACCGGGCAGCGGGTTCACGGCCGCGCCCATGTCGGTGTACATGTCCACAGCCAAGCCCACGGTGCGGAACTTCACACCCTTCAGGTCTTCGGCCTTGGCGATCGGTTTTTTGAACCAGCCAAAGGGTTGCGTGGGCATGGGGCCGTAGAGGTAGGACGTCACGTCCAGGTTCAGGCTTTTGTAGATCTCTTCCAGCATGTCCTTGCCGCCGCCGTAGTTGTGCCAGGCCAGCAGCATGTTGGGGTCCATGCCAAACGACGGGCCAGAGCCCCACAGCGCCAGGGCCGAGTTTTTGCCATAGTGGTATGCCACCACGCCATGGCCACCGTCCAGCGTGCCTTTGCTCACTGCGTCCAGCAACTGGAAGGCGGGCACCACCGCACCGGCGGGCAGCACCTCGATCTTCAGCTTGCCGCTGGCCATGTCGTTGACCTTTTTGGCGAAGTCCTGGGCGTACTCGTGGAAGATGTCTTTCGACGGCCAGGTGCTCTGGAAGCGCAGCGTCGTCGTGGTTTGTGCCGTGGCAATCATGGGGGCCGCCAGGGCACCTGCACCGGCTGCGGCCACCGCACCTTTGAGCATGTTGCGGCGTGAAGAGGGAGCTGGCTTTTTGTCTGACATCTGAAAGTCTCCAATGGGGTAGTTGAAAAGCGTTGCGATCTTGCGCTTCGCTTACACGCCGTTGGCTGGGGTTTCCCCGGGGTTTGAGTGCCGCACGCGACTGAAAACGCGTGTTTTTGGGTGCAGACAGTTTTTACTTTTTGCAAGATTGAAATAATTTCAATGCCAGTCGCAAACGGCTGCAAAAACGGCGGTGTCAGGTGGGCCGAATGGCAACTCTCTATCATTCGGCAATACCCCTTTTCAGGCCGGAAATCACACCCGGTCTGCCCACACAGGATGCCCCCATGACCATCGTCAAAGACCCCGAACGCAAGCGTGCCCTGGTGCTGCGGCTCAAGCGCATCGAGGGCCAGTTGCGCGGTGTCCAGCGCCTGATCGAAACCGACGAAGACTGCGAAAAAATCGCCCAGCAACTGGCCGCCGCCCGCAAAGCGCTGGACAAATCGTTCTACACCCTGGTGGGCTGCGTCATCTCCCAGGGCGACGTGCCCGCCGACGACGTGGCCGAGATGCTGGCCAAGTTTTCCTGACCCATCTCCCCTTACCCCTTTCCCCGCTTCACAGGCCCCGCCATGAACCCCATCCAGCTGTTCGACGCCGACTCCAGCACTTACACCTACATATTGTTTGACGTGGACACGCGCGAGGCCCTGCTGATCGACCCGGTCGATGCCCAGCTGCAGCGCGACCTGGCCGCCCTGCGCGAACACGGCCTGAAAGCCGTGTGGACCGTTGAAACCCACGCCCACGCCGACCACATCACCAGCGCCGGTGTGCTGGCCGAACACACCGGGGCCAAAACCGCCGCCCCGGCGGGTTGTGGCATTGGCGGCGCGGCGGTGCAACTGCAACACGGCGACACCCTGGCCTTTGGCGCGCAACGCGTGCAAGTGCTGCACACCCCCGGGCACACGGCGGGCAGCGTCAGCTTTGTGTGGCGCCACGGCGCGCACACCCACGCCTTCACCGGCGACACCTTGCTCATCAACGGCTGTGGCCGCACCGACTTCCAGTCGGGCAGCGCCGAGGCGCTGTACCACAGCCTCACCCAGGTGCTGTTTGCCTTGCCCGACGACACGGTGGTGTGGCCCGGGCACGATTACCAGGGCCGCACCCACTCCACCATCGGCCAGGAAAAAGCCACCAACGCCCGCGTGGCGGGCAAAACCCAGGCCGAGTTCGTGACCACCATGGCCGCGTTGAATTTGCCCAAGCCCCGCCGCATCGACGAGGCCGTGCCCGCCAACCTCGTGTCGGGCCTGACCACCGAGCGCCACGACGCCGACGGTGCGTGGCTGCTCCAACCCAAGCCCGCGCTGGGCTACGCCGGCGACGTGTCGCCCCAGCTGGCCTGGGCCTGGGTGCAAGCGGGCGAGGCGGTGCTGGTGGACGTGCGCACCGACGCCGAGCGCGAGTGGGTGGGTTTTGTGCCCGGTGCCACCCCCCTGGCCTGGAAGCAGTGGCCCGGCATGGCCTTGAACGCCACCTTTGACACCGGCATCGCCCAGGCCGCTGCCGGTGGCCAGAAGCTCGTGCTGCTGTGCCGCAGCGGCGTGCGCAGCATTGCCGCGGCCAAACGCGCCACCGAGTTGGGCCTGACGGCCTACAACATCCTGGAAGGCTTCGAGGGCGACCCCAACCCCGACGCCCACCGGGGCCACAAAGGCGGCTGGCGCTTCCACGGCCTGCCCTGGCGGCAAAACTGAGCGCCCGGGCCCCGGGTTTCCCCCTGGGTGCAAAGGGTCAATAATGCCGCCCCATGACGCTGCTTGCCCTTGACGTAGGAAACACCCGCCTGAAGTGGGCCCTGTACGACGCCCCCCACGTGGGTGCCAGGCTGCTGGGCCACGGCGCGCAGTTCTTGGAAAACATCGAAAAACTGGCCGAGGGCGACTGGAGCCGCCTGGCCCAGCCCAAATGGGTGCTGGGTTGTGTGGTGGCCGGTGACGCCGTGCGCCGCCGCGTGGAGCAGCAGCTGGAGCTGTGGGACGTGAACCCCCAGTGGGTGGTGTCGTCCAACGGCGAGGCGGGCCTGACCAACGGCTACGACCACCCCAGCCGCCTGGGGGCCGACCGCTGGGTGGCCATGATCGGGGCGCGCCAACACGTGTTGGCCAGTGGCCCCGCGCGGCCGTGTGTGGTGGTGATGGTGGGCACGGCCGTCACGGTCGAGGCCATCGACACCGAAGGCCGGTTTTTGGGCGGCATCATCCTGCCCGGCCACGGCATCATGCTGCGCGCCCTCGAATCCGGCACCGCCGGGCTGCACGTGCCCACCGGCGAGGTGCGCGACTTTCCCACCAACACCAGCGACGCGCTCACCAGCGGCGGCACCTTTGCCATTGCCGGGGCCGTGCACCGCATGGTGGAAAACGTGCGCCGCCACTGCGGGGCCGAGCCCGACTGCATCATGACCGGCGGTGCGGGCTGGAAGATGGCGCCCAGCATGTCCACCCGCTTCGAGCTGGTGGAAGGCCTGTTGTTCGATGGCCTGCTGGAAATTGCCGGGCGGCGCTTCAAAATTTAAGCCAAAAGTGCCCCTGGCGCTTGCCTGTATTGGGTTTGCAGCTATATAAAAAGCACGGACTTCAGGCCAGTTGCGCCTGCACCAGCTTCACCCAGAAGCTCGCCCCCAGCGGAATCAGCGCGTCGTTGAAGTCGTAGTGCGGGTTGTGCAGCATGCACGGCCCCACGTCATGCCCCCCGCCCTCGTACCCGCCCCGGTGCGCGCCGTCGCCGTTGGCAATGAACACATAGGCCCCCGGCTTGGCCTGCAGCATGAACGAGAAATCTTCCGCGCCCATGGTGGGCTCTTGCACCAGCACCTGGGGTGCGCCCACCAGGCTCTCCATCACCCGGCGTGCCAGCGCGGCCTCGGCGGGGTGGTTGATGGTGGGCGGGTAGTTGCGTTTGAACGCAAACTCGCACGTCGCCCCGAACGCCGCGCAGGTGTGGGTGGCAATGTCGCGCATGCGCTGCTCGATCATGTCCAGCACCTCGATGCTGAAGGTGCGCACCGTGCCTTGAATCACGCAGCTGTCGGGCACCACGTTGGTGGCCTCGCCGGTGTGGATCATGGTCACGCTGATCACGCCCGCGTCCACCGGCTTTTTGTTGCGGGTGATGATGGTCTGGAAGGCCTGCACCATCTGGCAGGCCACCGGCACCGGGTCAATGCCGTTGTGGGGCAGGGCGGCGTGGCTGCCTTTGCCCCGGATGGTGATGTGGAATTCGTTGCTCGACGCCATCACCGGCCCCGGGCTCACGGCAAAGGTGCCCACGGGCAGCCCAGGCCAGTTGTGCATGCCGTACACCGCGTCCATGGGGAACAGGTCAAACAGCCCGTCTTTCACCATTTCGCGCGCGCCGCCGCCGCCTTCTTCAGCGGGTTGGAAAATCAGGTAGGCCGTGCCGTCAAAGTCGCGGTGCTGCGCCAGGTGCTGGGCGGCTGCCAGCAGCATGGCCACGTGGCCGTCGTGCCCGCAGGCGTGCATCTTGCCGGGGTGTTGGCTGGCGTGGGCAAAGGTGTTTAGCTCGGTCATGGGCAGGGCGTCCATGTCGGCGCGCAGGCCCACGCTGCGACCGCTGGCCCCTCCATCGCGGCCTTTCACAATGCCCACCACACCGGTGGTGCCCAGCCCCCGGTGCACCGGAATGCCCCACTCGGTCAGCTTGGCGGCCACCAGGTCGGCGGTGCGCACTTCCTGAAAACACAGCTCGGGGTGGGCGTGGATGTCGCGGCGAACGGCGGTCAGCTCGGGCGCGCGTTGGGCAATGGTGTCTATCACGGTCATGCTGGGGCCAATCTCTGTTGAAATCCGCTTTTGAAATCCGCATTCAAAACGCGGGTTTCATTCTGCCAGCCGCTGCCATGACCACACACACCGCCCCAGAAACCGCCCCAGCCCCCCAGGCCTTGCCCACCACCGTCAGAGGCGCGTGCCCGCACGACTGCCCCGACACCTGCGCCCTGGTCACAACCGTGCACAACGGCGTGGCCATCAAGGTGCAAGGCAACCCCAGCCACCCCGCCACCGGCGGCGTGTTGTGCGCCAAGGTGGCCAAATACGCCGAGCGCACCCACCACCCCGAGCGGCTGCTGCACCCCCTGAAGCGGGTGGGGCCCAAGGGTTCGGGCCAGTTCCAGCGCGTGGGCTGGGCCGAGGCGCTGGCCGACATCGCCGCGCGCTTGGGGGCCATTGCCGCGCAAGACCCCCGCGCCATCCTGCCCTACAGCTACGCGGGCACCATGGGGCTGGTGCAGGGCGAAAGCATTGCGGCGCGGTTTTTCCACCGCCTGGGCGCCAGCCTGCTGGACCGCACCATTTGCGCCAGCGCCGGGGCCGAGGGCATGGTGCAGACCCTGGGTGGCAAGGTGGGCATGCGGGTGGAGCAGTTTGCACACAGCCAGCTCATCGTCATTTGGGGCAGCAACGCCATTGGCAGCCATTTGCACTTCTGGCGGCACGTGCAGGTGGCCAAGCGCAACGGCGCGCACCTGGTGTGCATCGACCCCCGCCGCACCGAAACCGCGGAAAAATGCCACGACCACCTGGCCCTGCTGCCCGGCACCGATGCCGCGCTGGCGCTGGCGCTGATGCACGAGTTCACCGTGCACGGCTGGCTCGATGCCGACTACATCCAGCGCTTCACCCAAGGCTGGGAAACCCCGGGGGCCGACACCGACGACGATCTCGATCCCACCCGCAGCCTGAAAGCCCGCTGCCTGCAATGGCCACCCGAACGCGCCGCCGCCGTGTGTGGCGTGGGGGCCGATGCCATCCGCGACCTGGCGCGCCGCATGGGTGAGGGCGCCCGCGCCGGCCAAGCCGTGGCCATTCGCCTGAACTACGGCATGCAGCGCACCCGGGGCGGTGGCAACGCCGTGCG
>JBASFL010000062.1:0-16132 GCA_049653005.1 Burkholderiaceae bacterium
GGGCGGGGCTGCCGCCGTGCCGGGCACGGGCGCCGGGATGGGCAGAGCCACCGGTGCGGGTGGGGCCACCGGGGGGGACAGCGACGAGCAGGCGGCCAGCGTTCCTACAATGGCTGCCCCCGCCCAACGCCCCACGAAAGCCCCCGCTGCCATGACCCTGCTGCTGCTCGAAGCCCTTGGTGCCTTGATCATTCTGGTGCTGATTGTGTGGTGGACCATGTTTTCAGGGCGGCCCAAAGGCGAGTTGCCGCCCGACGAGCGTTTCAGCGACACCGGGGGCGATAAAAAATAAGTCAAAAGTGCCTCTGGCGCTTGATGGTATTGAGAAGTCAGCTATTCAATTTTCAAGCTTGCGCAGGATATTGGCCAGCTCCACAGCCGATTTCACGCCCATTTTGTCGAACACCCGGGCGCGGTGCACCTCCACCGTGCGCACGCTGATGGCCAGCTGATCGGCCACCAGTTTGTTGGGCAGGCCCTCGGTCACGCGCAGCATCACCTCGTGTTCCCGCTCGGTCAGGTGGGCCAGGCGCTGTTGCAGGGTTTGCTGGCTGGCGCGTTGGGCCACCTGCTGGGCCGACACGGCCAGGGCCTGCTCCACGCGGTCCACCAGTGCGTTGTCTGAAAACGGTTTTTCGCAGAAATCAAACGCCCCGCGTTTCACCGCGTCCACCGCCGTGGACACGTCGGCATGGCCCGACAGAAAAATGACCGGCACCACCCCCGCCCAGGGCAAAGCCTGCAACTGTTCGAACAAGGCCAGCCCGCTCATGCCGGGCATGCGCACGTCCAGCAGCAGGCAGCAGGCGTGGTCGGGGGCGGTGCGCCAGCAGGGCTCCGCCAGAAAAGCCTCGGCGCTGGCAAAGGTGTCGCTCAGCAGGCGGCGGGTGCGCAGCAGCCACGACAGGGCGTCGCGCACGCCCGCGTCGTCGTCCACGATGAACACTTTGTGGTGGTGCAGCAGTTCGGGGGTCATGGGGCAGGCCTTTCAGGGGCGGCGGGCAGGGTGAAGCGGAATACGGTGCCGCTGTGTTCGGCGGCTTCGTGCACCAGTGTGCCGCCGTGTTGTTCTATCACGGTGCGGCACAGGCTCAGGCCCAGCCCCATGCCTTCGGGTTTGGTGGTGAAAAACGGGGTGAACAGGCGGGCGGCCACGTCGTCGGCCAGGCCCAAACCGTGGTCGGTGACCGAAAACTGCAGCCACTGGCGCTCTGACCCCGGGTGGGCGGGCACGGGCCACACCGCGAGCGACAACACCCGCAGGCCCGATTCTTCGGGCGGGCTGCCCGGGGGCATGGCCTGCATGCCGTTGCGTGCCAGGTTCAGCAGCACCTGTTCCACCATGGTGCGGTCGCACAGGGCAGCCGGGCAGTTTGACGCAATGTCCACCTGCAAACGGATGTTGTCTTTGCGGGCTTGCAAGGTCAGCAGCGGCATCACGGCTTGCACCAAAGCGTCTGGGCGCACCTGCTCGCGCACCAGGTCTTGGGCGTTTTCGCGGCGGCGCACAAAGTCGGTCACGCTTTTGATGACCTTGCCCGCGCGGTCGGCTTCGCTCGCAATGCGCCGCAGGGCGAGTGCCATGTCGGGCAGTGCGTCGGCGGGTTGGCCGTGGGGGTGTTCGATGAGGTTGAGCGAACCGGTGGCGTAGCTGGCGATGGCGGCCAAGGGCTGGTTGAGTTCGTGGCTCAGCAGCGAGGCCATTTCGCCCACGCTGGCCAGGCGGGCGGTGGCCTGCAGCCGTTCCTGGCTGGCGCGGGAGATGGCTTCGACGCGGTGTTGTTCGCTCAGATCAAGGACGGCGCTCATCCAGCCGGTTTGCACCCCCTGTGCGTTGATGAGCGCGGCTTCGATGATGAGCACTGGGAACCGCGTGCCGTCGGGCCGCATGAAGACCGACTCGAACCCCTCGCGTGGCAACGTGCGCCCGGCCAGGCGCACGGCCTGGCGGCGCTGGTATTCGTCCACCATTTCAGGGGGCCAATAGGGCGCGGGAATGCCTTTGCCCAGCAGCTGTTGTGCAGACAGGCCCACCAGCTCGCAAAAAGCGGGGTTCACGTAGGTGATTTGCCCTTGCATGTTGCGCGCCCGCAGACCGGTGACCAGCGAGTTTTCCATGGCTTTGCGAAAGGCGAGGGCTTCGGCCAGCTCGCGTTCTGCTTGCAGGCGTTTGCGCATGTCAAAGCCCAGCAGGCCCAGCACCCCCAGCAGGAGCAAGGACAGGCCGCCCACCAGCCCGGTCAGGCCCCAGGGGGACAGGCCCATGTCGCTGCGCGGGCTGTCCAGCCGCAGCATCATGACGTGGCCGGGCAGCTCCAGCAGTTGCTGGGTGGCCACGCTGTCGCCGCGCAGCCGTGCGCCGCTCAGGGCGAGGCGGGTGCCGTCCACCTCGGTCAGGGCCACGCCGCGCCCCCGCACGGTGCGGCGGTCCAGCAGCTCGGCCAGGATGCCTTGCAGCGAGTACGTGGCCACCAGAAAACCGGTGGGTTGCCCGCTGTCCGACATGGGGATGCACACCTCCATCAGCTCCAGCCCGTGGCCGTCGTTGTCGGGCCAGAAATAGCTGGGGGCATAGGCTGGCGCACTGCCGCGTTTGGCGCTGTTGCAGGCCACGGCCACGTCCTGGAACACCTCGCTCCGGGGTCGCGCGCCCAGGGTTTGCTGGTGAAAAGGGCTGACGCGGTGGGCCAGGGTGCGCAGGCCCCGGTCGCGCCACTCCAGGCGCACCAGTTCGCGGTGTTGCTCCAGCACCTCCAGCGCAAACTGTTCCCACGCACCAGGGCTGCGCCCCAGGGTGTGCAGCGATTGCAGGGTTTGCACGTTGCGGTTGAGGCCGGCGCGGATGTCGCTGACCAGGTTGGCCGTCTCCCGCTCCAGCTGCGAACGGGCCTGGCTTTCCTGGTAACCCCGGGCCAACACCATGGCGGTGGCCAGCAGCGCGGCCAACAGCAACAGCAAGGCGCTCCAGAGCAGCCAGCGCCGCCACTGGGGCGGCAGTGCCCTGGGGTTGCGGCGGGGGGTGGGGGTGGTTTTGGTCAAAACACGCGGTGTTGCAGGGCGGGCAGGTTGGTGCGGGTTTGTTGCAGCAGGTCCAAGTCCAGCTCGGCCAGCACCACGCCTTCGCCATGGGCCTGTTGCGCCAGCACCTGGCCCCAGGGGTCAATCACCAGGCTTTGCCCCCAGGTGCGCCGCCCGTTGCTGTGGGTGCCGCCTTGGGCGCTGGCCAGCACGTAGGCCTGGTTTTCAATGGCGCGGGCACGCAGCAACACCTCCCAGTGCGCCTGGCCCGTGGTGTGTGTGAACGCGGCGGGCACCAGCAGCAGGTCGGCGTTGAGCAGGCGGTACAGCTCGGGAAAACGCAGGTCGTAACACACGCTCAGGCCCACGCGCAGGGGCTGGCCTGCGCGGGTGGTCAGGTCAAACGCCACGGGGTCGTGGCCGCGCACCAGCACGGCCGATTCGTCGTAGCGCTCGCGCCCGTTGTCGAAGCGAAACAGGTGCACCTTGTCGTAGCGGGCCACCTGTGCGCCTTCGGGGCTGAACACCAGGGTGGTGTTGGCCACGTGCTGCGGGTCGGGGGTGGCCATGGGCAGCGTGCCACCCACCACCCACAGCCCCAGTTCGCGCGCGGCCGTGCGCAGCATGGCCTGGATGGGGCCCTGGCCGGGTTGCTCGGCAATGGCCAGTTTGTCGCTGTCGCGCTGGCCCATCAGGCAGAAATACTCGGGCAACACGGCCAGCTCGGCCCCGCAGTGGGCGGCCTGCGCCAACAGGCGGCGGGCGGTGTCGAGGTTGGCGGTGAGGTCGGTGCCGGACACCATTTGGAGGGCTGCGATTTTCATGGGCGGTGGTATCAGCGGGGCGTGGGGGCTGGGGTGGTGGGGGCGTCGGCGGGTGCGGTGATTTTGTCCACCTGCGGGTCGGCCCAGGGGCCGTGGATCAGAAAGGTCTGGCTGGAGGCGGCAATCAGCGGCTGCCGCAGCACCGCCTGGGCCAAAAAGGTGCCCAGGCCCACGGCAGGGTTGATGACGGTGGCAATGAGCGATGCGGTGCCCGCGTTCAGCTCGGGCACCACCACGGCGCGGATGTGCTGGGTTTCGCGGGCGATGTCGGCCTGCCCCTCCATCAGCACGGCGGCGTTGGGGCCTTTCATTTGCAGGTTGTTGGTGTGCACCACACCTTGTTCGATGCGCGCGTCGCCGCGCACAAAGTCGAAGGCAAAGCCCTCGGCAAACACGTCGCTGAAGTCCAGGGTCAACCGCCGGGGCAGAGATTGCAGGCTGAGCACCCCCAGCAGCTTGGCCAGCCCGGGGTCGGCTTTCAGGAACTGACCGGCGGCCAGGTCGAGTTTGAGCTGCCCGCTCAGGCTGGGGGTGTGCAGGCGGCTGGGCATGCCTTGCCAGGCCACATCGCCGCGCAGCTGGCCTTTGCCGCCGCGAAACACGCCGGGCATGCCGAAGCGCTGAAGCAAGGCCCCCGTGTCTTCAATGGCCAGCACCCCTTGCAGTGCGGTGCGCCGGGTGGCCCCGGTGCCCGCGGGTGCCCAGGTGCCACTGGCGGTGAATTGGGCCTCGGGCACGCGCAGGGCCAGGCGGTGCAGCTGCCACTCGCGCGGGGCGTTGGCCTGGGGGCCGCTGGCCCGGTTGGTGGCATCCAGGCTGAGTTGGCCCAGGTCGCGCCCGTCCAGCTTGAAGGCGTCCACCACCACGTCGAGCGCGGGCAGGGTGGTGTTGCTTTGTGCGGGTACAGGTGTGGCGGCGGCAGGGGCTTCACGCGCATCGGGTGCGGCGGTGTTCAAGGCCAGCCGTTGCAGCCGTGCCACCAGCTGGCCGTCGCGTGTGTCGGCAGCCCCCGGGGCGGGGGCGCTGGTGTGGGGGGGCAGGTAGGTCAGGGTGCCGGTCAGTTCCTGGGCCTGCACTTGCGCGCGCCAGCGGGGCCGGGGGCCATCGCCCGGCGCGGGTTGGGCGGCCAGCTTCAGTTGGTGGAAACTGCGGCCGCCCCAGCGCAGGTGTTCGGTGTCCAGTTGCACCCGCTCGGGTGACCAGGCGGCTGGCAGGTCGGTGGCCACCGGTGACCCACCAGATGCGGCGGGCGTGTCCAGCGCGGCCAGCCAGGCGTCTGCGTCTAGGAAGGGCAAAGCCAAGTGGGCGCTCAGGCCTTGTGGGGGCAGGGGCGGCGTGGGGGCGTCGCGCGGCCCCAGGTGCACCACCCCCCGCCGCAGCACGGCCCCCTGTTCGCCCAGCGTGCGGGCCAGGCCGATGTGGCCTTGGGTGTGGGCATCGGGCGCGAAGCCCAGTTGCACGGTGTCGCGTGCGTCTTGCGTGGCCGTGGCGGCAGATTCAATGCGGTTTTGGTAGCGAAGAAGCCAGTTCTGTTCAGCGCTTTTGGCCAGTGGGGCTGGAAAATCCACCGCCAAGCCTTGCAGCGTGCTTTGCACCGACCATTCGGGCAGCCCGTGTTTGAACGCCAGTTGCACCGCGTAAGCCGTGCCGCCGCTGGTGCGGGCCAGCAGCGCGCTGGGCAGACCCAGGTACGGGGCCTGGGCCAGCCCCGTGGCCGTGGCCGTGCCCTGGCCCGTGAACTGCACGGTGCCGCCCGCCGGGTCGGGGCGCAGCCCCCCGGTGAACGACAGCTCGCCGCCCAGCAGCTGGGACGTGGCCTGGGTCACCTGAAACCCCGTTTCGCTGAAGTCCACGGTGCCCCGGGTGCGCGCCAGCACGGGGCTGTTGGGGGTGATGCGCAGGTCGTTGCCCGGCAGGCTGACGCGGCCTTTGACCTGGGTTTTCAGGGTGTCGTACAGCGGCACCGACAGCCCGAACTGAATGCCCGCGTTGCCCGTGCCGGTGGTGGTGTTCAGCGCCTGCGCTGTCATGCCCGACAGGGGCGAGCGCCGCACCACGCCCAGCGCCTGGTTCAGTGGGCCGTCCAGCTGGGCGTTGACTTCCACCACCGTGCGTTCCAGCAGGTTGGCGATGTGGGCCTTGCCTTGGCTCACGCGCAGGCCCGGGGCGTCAGCCACCCCGGCTTTGGCCACGTTCACGGTCATGCTGGTGCGCTCAAACACCAGCTCGCCCGCCACCTGTTTCAGTGCGGGCCAGGTGGGCTCGCCCGGGGGCGAGAAGCTGGGGGGTATGAAGGCAAAGTCCACCCCGCTGATTTGCGCCACCACTTTCAGCTCGCCATCGGCGGGGTTGGCAAACGGTACTTGCCACAGATCACCCGCCACCCGGAAGCGCACGTTGCTCGCCTTGCCGCCTTGTATGGCCGCCTTCACATAGGCCTGGGCCGTGGGGCCCACCACCAGGGGCACGTAACGGTGCACCCGCTCGCCTTTGCCGCGCGACAGGGTGCCCTCCAGTTTCAGCACGCCGGGCAGCCGCCCGCCCGAGGGGCTGCTGCCGGGGTCGCTGGTGTGCCACTGGGCGTTGGCCTGGCCTTGCAGGTCGGTGTTGGCAAACCGCAGGTTGGGCAGCTGCACCTGGATGTCGGGGCCCTTGAGCTGCCAGCGCACATCGCTGGTGAGCTGGTCCATGGGGATGTGCGGGTCTTCAAACACGCCGGGGAACGACAGCCAGCCCCGCGCCAGGCTGACGGTGGCTTTGCCCCCGTCCTGGTTCAGGTCGAAATCCACCGTGGCCCCGGCCAGGCCTGGGCGGCCGGGCAGTTGGCGCAGGGGCCCCCCGGGCTCCACCGGTGCGGGGGCGGGTGCATCGCCCGGCGCCAGGGCCAGTTGCGCCACCTTGCCCTGGGCGGCAAAGCGGGGCCAGGTGCCGTCTTCGGCGCGCCACGTCAGTTTGAGCGCCGTCAGCTCGCCTTGGGGGTTGAGTTGGGCCAGCCGGGCTTGCTGTGGCGGTGCCAGCGGCAGGCCGTTGGAGAGTTCGTGCAGGGCGCTCAGGTTGATGCGGCTGGCGCGCAGCTCGCCGGTGGTGTGGTCGGTCTGCTGGGCCAGTGTCAGCGACACGTCGCCCTGTGCCCAACGCGTGCCTTGCACGGTGTCAAAGGCCAAGCCCTCGGTGTCCAGTGACAGTGTTTGGGGGCCCAGTTTCACGTTCACCCGGCCTTGCAACTGGGCCAGGGCCAGCGGTTGGTTGGCCTGTGCGAAGCGGGCCAACACACCCGTCAGCGCCAGGTCGGCGGTGCCGCCGGTGGGCTGGCCGTGGGCCACATCCACCCACACCCGCAAAGCCCCCACGCCCTGTTGCACGCCCAAACCAAACCGCTCGGCCAGCGCCGTGGGCACGGCCAGGCGGGCCATGTCCACGGCGGGCAGGTCGGCGTGCAGGCTGCCGCTCCACTGCCGCCAGCGCCCGGGGTGCAGGGTCAGAAACGGCGAGGTGAACACCGCTTGCAGCGTGAACCGCTGGCCCAGGCGGTCTTGCGGCGTGGCGTCCAGCCGCAGCAAATGCTGGCGACCGGGGTTGCGCACCACCAGGTCCACGCCTGCCAGGGTCACGGGGGCTTGCTGGCGCAGGTCGTCGGTCCAGCGCACGGTGCCCGACTGGATGGCGAACTCGGTTTGCGAAAAAAACCAATCGGCTGCGGGGCTGTCGCCATCGGTGTCGGGGGGGCCACCCAGCAGGTCCAGCCCGGCCACCAGCAGCCGCCCGTCGGCGGTGCGCCGCACGTCCAGTGTGGGCTGGGCGATGTGGATTTGCTCAAACCCCAAACGCAGCATCGAGCGGGCCGACACCGCCGTGACCACCCGGCCCAGCACCAACGCATCCCGGCCCTGGGGGTCGAGCAGGCGCACGTCGGTCAGTTCAAACGAGGGCACCAGCCCCTGTGTGTGCACCGCGATGTGACCGATGCGCACCGGCACACCCACCGTGCGCGTGGCCAGCGCTTCGAGCTCGGCGCGCCAATCGCCGATTCGCGGCACAATGAAAACGTGAATTGCCCCCCACGTCAGCCCCACCCCCAACCACACGCCAACCACCGCCCACAGCAGGGCGCGGGCCAAGCGGGCCGCCCATGTCAGGGGCCGGGAGGGGTGCAACGGCGGTGGGTTCATCAGCCCTGAAATTATGACGGGCGAAGCCCCCCGTTCAGCCCCCGGCCCCGTTCTGCGACCGACTGCCCCACTTACGTCTGCCATGTCACCCCTGCCCTGTGTTGAACCCACCGTGCCCGACAGCCTGAGCACCGACCCCGCCACCCATTCCCGCCTGGTGCAGCGCGTGCGCCGCCGCTATGCCGCCGAGCTGGCCTGCTTGCCCAGTGGCCCCCCGGTGCGCGACACCCTGCTGGCGGCACTGGCCGCGTTGCAGGCCCAAGGCCTGGCCCTCGGTGCGGCCTTGCGGGTGCTGCGCCAACTGGTGATGGAGCGCCTGGTGGTGCTGGACTGCGAGCAGGCCGCGCCCCTGGCCGACATCACCCGCGCCGTGACCGAGTTGGCCGAAATCGCCCTGGACCAGGCACTGGCCCACGCCCGTGCGGCGCTGGACGAGGTGCACGGTGCCCCGATGGCCCCACCCGCGGCGCCAGGGGGCGACCCCCAGGTCGCGCAGCTGTGGGTGATTGGCATGGGCAAGCTGGGCGCGCGCGAGCTGAACGTGTCCAGCGACATCGACCTGATTTATGTGTACGACCACGACGGCGACACGGCGGGCAACCCCCAGGGCCGGGGCCGCATTTCCAACCACGAGTACTTTGGCAAGGTGGTGCGCCACATTTACCAGCTGGTGGGTGACACCACCGAGCACGGGTTTGTGTTCCGCGTGGACCTGGCGCTGCGGCCCAACGGCAACTCCGGCCCCGCCGCCGTGTCGCTGGGGGCGCTGGAAGAGTATTTCCAGGTGCAGGGCCGCGAATGGGAACGGTTTGCCTGGCTCAAAAGCCGGGTGGTGGCCCCGGGGGCGGTCATTGCCAGCGGTGGCGCGCAACCGCTGCGCACGGTGGTGCTGCCCTTTGTGTTCCGCCGCTACCTGGACTACAGCGTGTTCGAGTCGTTGCGCACCTTGCACCGTCAAATTCGAGACCACGCGGCCAAACGCGCCGCCGGGCACCCCGAGCGCGCCAACGACGTGAAGCTGTCGCGAGGCGGCATACGCGAGATTGAGTTCACCGTGCAACTGCTGCAAGTGGTGCGCGGCGGCCAGTTCCCCGAGCTGCGCAAGCGCCCCACGTTGGACGCGCTGGTGCACCTCAGCCGCGCCGGGCTCATGCCCCAGGCCACGGCCGACGCGCTGGCCCAGGCCTACGATTTTTTGCGCCGGGTCGAGCACCGCATTCAGTACCTGGACGACCAGCAAACCCACCTGTTGCCCACCCGCGACGACGACCTGCTGTGGCTGGCCCGCACCATGGGCTTTGACGGCCTGTGCCCGTTTTTGCACACGCTCGACGCCCACCGCGAAGCCGTGGCCCAAGAGTTCGACACCCTGCTGGGCCAGCCCGCCGGTGAATGCCGGGGTAAAGGCTGCAACGGCAAAACCCGCGCGGACAGCGACGACCTCGACACCGTGCTGCCCACCCTGCCCGCCGCCTTTGCCCAGCGCGTGGCCCAGTGGGCCGAACACCCCCGCGTGCGCGCCCTGCGCGACGACGCCCGCCAGCGGCTGGTGCGCCTGGTGCAGCGCACCGGCGCGTGGCTGGAAGAGGGCCGTGTGACCGAGGTGGCTGCCGTGCGCATGGCCGACTGGATCGAGCCCCTGTTGCGCCGCGAAAGCTACCTGGCGCTGCTGCAAGAGCGCCCTTCGGTGCACGAGCGCCTGTTGCGCCTGTTGGGCGCGGCCCGCTGGCCCGCCCGCTATTTGCAGGCCCACCCCGGCGTGATCGACGAGTTGGCCGGCCGCCAGCTCATGGGCGAGCGTTTCGATGCCGGGCAGTTCGACGCCGAGCTGGAGGCCCGCCGCGCCGCGCTCAAATCCACCGGTGAAGACGACGAAGAAAGCCTGCTGAACCTGCTGCGCCGCGCCCACCACGTGGAGGTGTTCCGCACCCTGGCGCGCGACGTGGAAGGCGTGTTGACCGTGGAACAGGTGGCCGACGACCTCAGCGCCCTGGCCGACACGGTGCTGCGTGTCACCGCGCGCTGGTGCTGGCAGCGCCTGAAGCAGCGCCACCAGGACGAACCCGGTTTTGCCATCCTGGCCTACGGCAAACTGGGCGGCAAAGAGCTGGGCTACGGCAGCGACCTGGACATCGTGTTCGTGTACGACGACGGCCACCCCGATGCGTCCGAAATCTACGCCACCCTGGTGCGCAAAATGATCAACTGGCTCACCGTGCGCACCGGCGAGGGCGACCTGTACGAAATCGACACCGCCCTGCGGCCCAACGGCAACTCGGGCCTGCTGGTCACCCGCTTCGAGGCCTATGCCAACTACCAGCAAGGCCGGGGCAGCAACACCGCCTGGACCTGGGAGCACCAGGCCATCACCCGCGCCCGCTTTGCCATGGGCACGCCCGCGCTGGCCCAGCGGTTTGACGAGGTGCGCCAGGCCGTCATCACCGCCGAGCGCGACGTGGCCGGGCTGGCCAGTGAAATCGGTGCCATGCGTGACAAAGTGCGCCAGGCCCACCCGGTCAAGGCCGACCGCTTCGACGTGAAGCACAGCCCAGGGGCCATGGTGGACGCCGAGTTTGCGGTGCAGTTTCTGGTGTTGTCGCAGTCCAAAGCCCACCCCTCTTTGCAAGCCAACGTGGGCAACATTGCCCTGCTGCAACGCGCCGAAGACGTGGGCCTGTTGCCCGCAGGCTGGGGCCACGCGGCGGGTGACGCCTACCGCGAGCTGCGGCAGCTGCAACACCGCGCCCGGTTGGACGAGGCCCCCACCCAGGTGGACCCCGCCAGTGTGGCGGCGCAGCGCGAGGCCATTCAGCGCGTGTGGGACCACGTGTTGCGCCCGGTGGGCCAACCGCCCACAGCGGCCTGACGCCGGTGCGCGCCAAACTCTGGCTCAGCCTGTGCCTGCTGCACGCCGTTGCCAGCATGCTGGTCTGGTGGGCCGGTGCACCGGTGGCCCAGGTGCTGACCTGGCGGGCCGACACCTGGGCCCAACACCCCTGGACGCTGTGGACCACGCCGTGGGTGCACATCCACACCCCCCACCTCATCGGCAACCAGCTGGCCGTGGGTGCGCTGGCGGCCATGGCCTGGCTGGTGCGCCCCAACGCGGTGGCCAGCGTGGCCTGGCTGCTGGCCTGGCCCACGGTGGCGCTGGTGCTGCCGTGGTGGCCCCACATCGGGTACGCGGTGGGCTTGTCGGGCCTGATCCACGCGGCGGTGGCCGTGGTGTCGGTGCACCTGCTGTTGTGCCAAGACCCGTTCGTGCCCAGGAGCCGCCGCTGGGGCGGTTTGCTGGCCGCTGGCCTGTGCGCCAAGCTGGCGCTGGAGCAAGGCTGGCACTGGCCGGTGGTGTGGAGCAACAGCGCCGACATGTCGGTGGTGCAAGCCGCCCACCTCACCGGGGCGGTGGCCGGGGCGGTGTTCAGCACCGTGCTGGCTTTGGTGTGGCGCAGCTTGGGGTTGCCCGCTTCGCCGAGGAAAAAATAACAAGTTTTTTGGCCTCTGGAGCTTTTCTGTATTCAACAGTTGGCTATTAAATAAATCACCATTTGTTCGCGTTCAGCGGCTTTGTTAACACTGCCGCACAATTGAAAACCCATGGGTTTCAATGGAGAACGAACAGATGAGCTTTGAACTTAAAAGTATTCACCCTGGCGTGGCAGCCTTGCTGGGCGCCTGTGTGTGGGCCCTGGGCTTGCCCGCCCACGCCGCCGCCGGGTGCCCGGCCCTGTTGCAACACACCTTTCCGCGCCTGCAAGACGAAAAGCCGCAGCACCTGTGCCAACACGCGGGCAAGGTGCTGCTGGTGGTGAACACCGCCAGCTACTGCGGCTTCACGGGCCAATACAAGGGGTTGGAGGCGCTGCACGCGCGCTACCGCGACCGGGGGCTGGTGGTGCTGGGTTTTCCGTCCAACGACTTTGGGCAGCAAGAGCCCGGCAATGCCCAGGCCATTGCCGATTTTTGCGAAAACACCTTCGGCGTGAAGTTCCCGATGCTGGCCAAAACCGTGGTCTCAGGGCCCGGTGCCAACGCGTTTTACAAGCAGTTGGGCCGGCAAACCGGCGAAGTGCCCACCTGGAACTTCCACAAGTACCTGATCGACCGCCAAGGCCAGGCCGTGCGCAGCTTCCCCAGTGCACAAGACCCGGCCGCCCCCGCGTTTGCGCAGGCGGTGGAAAAACTTTTGAATCAAAAATAATAACCATTGGTTGCATTTGTGACCAATCGGTATATTATTTGCGGCATCGGTAGTTTTGAAGGACAGGCCCCCACCATGCGGAACTTTTTGCCACCCCCCACGCATCCAACCCCACACAAGGGTTGCCTGCGCCAGGCCGCTGGTGACCCGCCACGTTTTCGGTTGCGAAGCCTGCCCGGCCAGGGGCCTTGTGCCCGCCGGTCAGCAATCCCGGGGCGGTTGATCTCCTCCTCCCTCCCTCTGTTCCCCCCGGGGCGCTTCGCAACCCTTTCCTCTGCTCAAGGGGCCGGCCATGTTTGCTGACCAGTCGCCTGCGGGGCGCAGCGCGGCGCACCGGCCCCTGCGTGTGGCCGTGGTGGGTTCGGGCATTGCCGGGCTGGCTGTGGCCCACACCCTGCGCGGGTATGCCGAGGTCACGCTGTACGAAGCGGGCGCTTACTTTGGTGGCCACACCCACACGGTGGACATCACGCTGCCCACGCCGCAAGGCCCGGTCACCCACGGGGTGGACACCGGCTTTCTGGTGCTGAACGAGCGCACCTACCCCAACCTGCTGGCCCTGTTTGCCCAGCTGGACGTGCCCGTGGTGCCGTCCGACATGTCGTTTTCGGTGCAGGTGCCCGGTGCCGGGCCGGGCAAGGGGGCCGACCGCACACTGGAGTGGAGCGGCACCAGCTTGGGCACCGTGTTTGCCCAGCGCGCCAACCTGACCAACGGCCGTTTCTGGCGCATGCTGGCCGACCTGTTGCGCTTCAACCGCCTGGCCAACCGGTTGGCCAAAGGCCTGGACCAGCCCGGCCAAGAGGCCGCCCTGATGCAGCCACTGGGCGAGTTTTTGCGCCAGCACCGTTTTTCAGACGAGTTCCGCGACTGGTACTTCCTGCCCATGCTGGGCTGCATCTGGAGCTGCCCCACCGACCAGATGTTGCAATTCCCCGTGGCCACCATGGTGCGGTTTTGCCACAACCACGGGCTCATTCAAGTCACCAACCGCCCGCAGTGGTTCACCGTGAAGGGCGGGGCCAAGCACTACGTGGACAAAATCGTGCAGGGCATGCCCGATGCACGGCTGAACACCCCCGTGCGCCAAATCTTGCGCGACGCCCAGGGTGTGCGCGTGGTCACCGACGGCCATGTGGAGCGCTTTGACAAAGTGGTGCTGGCCTGCCACAGCGACCAGGCCCTGGCCCTGCTGGCCGAGCCCACCGAGGCCGAGCGCCGCGTGTTGGGCGCCATCCGCTACCAGCCCAACCGCGCGGTGTTGCACACCGACGTGTCGGTGTTGCCCCATCGCAAAGCCGCCTGGGCCGCGTGGAACTACGAACGCGCCACCCGCACCGACCGCGAGCAGGCGCAGGTGTGCTTGCACTACCTCATCAACAAGCTGCAGCCCCTGCCTTGGCAGCAGCCCGTGGTGGTGTCGCTCAACCCGGTGCGCGACATACCGGCCTCGCAGGTGCTGGGCGCTTACGACTACGCCCACCCCGTGTTTGACCTGGCCGCCATCCGCGCCCAGCGCAACGTGCCCGCTTTGCAGGGCCAGCAAGGCACCTACTTTTGCGGCGCCTGGACGGGTTACGGCTTTCACGAAGACGGGCTGAAGTCGGGCCTGCAAGTGGGGCGCGAGCTGCTGTTGCAAAGCCCCGTGGCCCAGCCCGGCGGCGCGGTGGCGTGACCCGGCCTGCCGCCATGGCCCCTGCACCCACCCACGCCCAGCCGCTGATCGGTTTCGGCCAGGTGCGCCACACGCGCCTGGCCCCGCAGCGCCACGCGTTTGCCTACGCCAGTTGTTTTCTGGTGTTGCCCATGCGCAGCCTGCGGGCTCAGACCGAGGGGCAAGGTACGGGTGCATTGGCCCGCAACCGCTGGGCCCCGCTGGCGTTCCACGACACCGACCACGGCGACGGCCGCGCCGACAGCCTGGCCTGGCTGGACGAGCTGCTGCAGCGCGAATGTGTGCCCCCTGCCACCGGCGAGGTGTGGCTGCACACCTACCCCCGTGTGTGGGGCTTCACCTTCAAACCCGTCAGCTTCTGGCACTGCCACGCGGCCGACGGCCAGCTGGTGGCCATCGTGGCCGAGGTGAACAACACCTTTGGCGAGCGCCACTGCTACCTGCTGCCAGCCCCCCGCTACGGCGTGCCCAGCACGGCGCGCAAGGTGTTTCACGTGTCGCCGTTTTTCGATGTGGCCGGCAGCTACCGCTTTGTGTTCATGCGCACAGCCCCCGCCGGGGCCGACCACGGCCGCCTGGTGGCCCGCGTGGACTTGAGCGGCGACAACGGCCCGCTGATCCACACCAGCGTCAGCGGTGTGCTGGAGCCCCTCACCCCCACCAGCCAGCGCCGCGCCTTGTGGGCACACCCGGCGCTCACGCTGGGCGTGGTGGCCCGCATCCACTGGCAGGCGCTGCTGCTGTGGCGCAAGGGCGCGCGGTTTTTCCGCAAGCCCGCGCCGCCCGCCGCGTTTGTGACCCGTTAGTGGTTTGCCCGCGCTTTTGCACCCGATTTCCACATCCATTGGCCCGCCCCGCGCGTATTCACTGCTTTTGACCCACGCCGCCATGCCCACACGCCTGAACCTCAAAACCCCCACCGTGCCCGCCCACACCGCCCCCGTGAGTGGCCACGCCCCCCTGGCCGCCCAAACCGTGCTGCGGCTGCTGGGCCGCTTGCGCCACGGCAGCCTGAACGTGGTGTGGCCCGACGGCAGCCACACCCACCACGGCCAGGCGGTGAACCATGCACCCGGGCACGCCAGCGCCGCCACGCTGCACATCCACCACTGGCGGGTGTGTGCGCAGGCGCTGAAATCGGGCGACATCGGATTTGCCGAAAGCTTCATTGCCGGTGACTGGACCACCCCCGACCTGACCGCCTTGCTGCGCGTGCTGGTGCAAAACCGCCGCGAGCTGGACGACGTGGTGTTCGGCACCTGGTGGGGCCGTCTGGCCTACCGCGCCCGTCACCTGCTCAACCGCAACAGCAAAACCAACAGCCGCAAAAACATCCACGCCCATTACGACTTGGGCAACGCGTTTTACGCGCTGTGGCTGGACGGCACGATGAACTACTCGTCGGCCCTGTTCGAGTCGGCCGACACCCCCATGCGTGAGGCCCAACACGCCAAGGTGCGCCGCGCCCTGCGCATGGCCGGGGTGCAGCCGGGCGACCGGGTGCTGGAAATCGGCTGCGGCTGGGGCGCACTGGCCGAGATGGCCACCACCGAATTCGATGCCAGCCTGGTGGGCGTGACCCTCTCCACCGAACAACTGGCTTGGGCGCAACAACGGCTGGCCAAGCTGGGCACCGCTGACCAGGCCCAGCTGCGCTTGCAGGACTACCGCGACATTGGCGTGACCACGCCCGACGCGCCGTTCGACGCCATTTGCTCCATTGAAATGGTGGAGGCTGTGGGCCGCGAATACTGGCCCACCTACTTCCAGGCCGTGGCCCGTTTGCTCAAGCCCGGTGGGCGCGCGTGCATCCAGACCATCACCATCGCCGACGACCTGTTTGACCGCTACCTGAAGTCCACCGACTTCATCCAGCAATACATCTTCCCCGGTGGCTGCCTGCCCAGCCCCAGCGCCTTCCGCGAGCAGGCCCGCGCCGCCGGGCTGGAGGTGGTGGACGAATTCGCCTTCGGGCAAGACTACGCCCGCACCCTGGCGCTGTGGCGCGAGCAGTTTGTGGCCGAGCAAAGCCGCGTGTTGGCCCTGGGGTTTGACCAGCGCTTTCTGCGCATCTGGACGTTTTACCTGGCCTATTGCGAAGCCGCGTTTGCCGAGCGCAACACCGACGTCATGCAGTTCACCCTGCGCAAACCCGGCTGAGCCATGGCCTTGCCTGCACCGCCCCCGTTGCCTGCCGCCCACCCCACCACGCGCCGGGTGTGGGTGCGCGCCGGGCTGGCCGCAC
>JBASFL010000063.1:0-1935 GCA_049653005.1 Burkholderiaceae bacterium
CGCAGTTTCGCCCGTTGCAGGTCAGCATCCACTCCCCCCGCCTGCACGGCCATGCCCCCTTCGACCGATTGCCCGCGGCGGCGGCGGCATTGGGGGTCTGGCGTGGGCGTGGGGTCGGGGTTGAAACGAGGATTTGATGGCGAAAAGACGTGTTAAGCCTCAATATATATGCAGCAAAGAAGTGAATACAGTCGTGCCATACAAGCTGTTTTCATTGAATCAGGGCGGGTAAATTCCCCGCCCCTTGGGGCGTAATCTGTAGGAATGAGCCAATACATCAACAAGAGTCACAACGTTACGGCGTTGCTGTACCACTTGGTATTTCCAGCGAAGTACAGGCGGGTGGTATTTGACGATGATGTTGAGAAGGTGCTGAAGGAAGTATGTCTTGGGATCGAGGAGCGATACGAGATCAAGTTTTTGGAGATTGGTACGGACAAAGACCACGTTCATTTTCTGGTGCAGTCGGTGCCGAGGTACAGCGTGACGAAGATCGTAACGATGCTCAAAAGCATCACGGCGAAAGAGATATTCAAACGTTGCCCGCAGGTTAAGAAGAAGCTGTGGGGAGGGGAATTTTGGACGGATGGATATTTCGCAAGCACGGTCGGCAAGCACGGAGACGAGGCAACGATTGGCAAGTACGTAAAGGATCAGGGACAAGAGTATCAACAGCTACATTCAGATTTTCAGCCGGGGCTGTTCTGAATACCCCGCCCCTTTGGGGCGGGGATTTTTATTCGCCAATGATGGTCAGTGCACAAACTCATTGGCATTTCGCCACGGTCACGGCCACACTGCGGGCCTTGTTGCGATGCTGTGCGGCGCGGGGTGCATGCGGGGGCCCTGCTCCGTGATGGCGCTGGGGTGGCCCTGCTGTGCTGCTGGTTGGGTGTTCATGAGCTTGGCAAATACCCATGGCCCTTGCCGCCAGCATGTCTGCATTGCCCGCTGTCGTCCATGCGCCAAGCCTGCGCCCTGAGACGACCCACCTATCCGCCCGCAAAGGCGGTGGTTTTTAAAAGGAGTGACCATGACACCTACCGCGTCCAACACCTTCGACACCATCATCGTGGGCGCGGGCACCGCCGGTTGCCTGCTGGCCAACCGCTTGTCGGCCGACCCGTCGCGGCGCGTGCTGCTGATTGAAGCAGGGCGGGCCGACGACTACCACTGGATCCACATTCCCGTGGGTTACCTGTACTGCATAGGCAACCCCCGCACCGACTGGTTGTTCAAAACCGAGCCCGACGCGGGCCTGAATGGCCGCAGCCTGCGCTACCCGCGTGGCAAGGCCCTGGGCGGCTGCTCCAGCATCAACGGCATGATCTACATGCGTGGCCAGGCCCGCGACTACGACCAGTGGGCGCAGCTCACCGGCAATGCCGATTGGGCTTGGGCCAACAGCCTGCCTTACTTCAAGCTGCACGAAGACCACCACGGAGGCGGTGGTCCGCTGCATGGCGCCAAAGGCCACCTGCCCAACCAGGTGTGGTCGGATCGCAGCGCCTACGGCCAGCTGATGCGCAGCGCCAACGCCGGTGGCGAATGGCGGGTGGAGCGCCAACGCCTGCGCTGGGACGTGCTCGATGCCTTTGCCCAAGCCGCCCAACAAACCGGCATTCCCGCCACCACCGACTTCAACCAGGGCAACAACGAGGGTGTGGGCTATTTCGAGGTCAACCAAAAAGCCGGTTGGCGCTGGAACACGGCCAAGGCCTTTTTGCGCCCGCACGCCATGCAGCGTCCCAACTTCACGCTGTGGACGCAGTCGCAGGTGAGCCAGTTGCTGCTGGAGACCCAGCCCGACGGCAGCCAGCGCTGCACGGGGGCGAAAGTGTGGACCGGGCGCGAAATGGTGACCGTGCAGGCCAGCCGCGAGGTGGTGCTGTGCGCCGGGGCCGTTGGCAGCCCGCACATCTTGCAGCTCTCGGG
>JBASFL010000064.1:0-15725 GCA_049653005.1 Burkholderiaceae bacterium
GTGTTGTCCCTGGCCCCAGGCACACGGCCGCTGGCCGAACTGCTGAGCAGCGTGGCGGCCGACACGCCCGTGACCTTCCTCAGCGGGCCCGAAGGCGGTTTGTCTGAAGTCGAAGACGCCCGCGCCCGCGCCCTGGGCTGGGTGCCCGTGACGCTGGGGCCGCGTGTGCTGCGCGCCGAAACCGCCGCACTGGCCGCACTGGTGCTGGCCCAGGGCTGACCTCCACGCAACAGGGCGTTGGCAGCGGGGCTTGTATAAACACCCGCTTATGAACAAAAACCTCTGGCTGCTGGCCGCCGCGCAAGGCCTGTTTCTCACCAACAACGTCACCTTCATCGCCATCAACGGGCTGGTGGGCCTGAGCCTGGCCCCGCTGGGCTGGATGGCCACCCTGCCCGTCATGGGCTACGTGGTGGGCGGTGCGTTGTCCACCGGGCTGGTGGCGCGCACGCAGTCGCGCTGGGGGCGCAAGGTGTCGTTCCAGCTGGGGCTGCTGGTGGCGCTGCTTTCGGCGCTGCTGGGCGCCTGGGCCGTAGCCGACAAAAACTTTTGGCTGCTGGTCGTGGCCACCGTGGTGGCCGGCTACTACAGCGCCAACGGGCAGCTCTACCGCTTTGCCGCCGCCGAGCTGGCCCTGCCCGCCTTCCGCGAAAAGGCCGTGTCGCTGGTGATGGCCGGTGGCTTGCTTGGCGCGGTGCTGGGCCCCAACCTGGCCAGCCGCACCCGCACGCTGACCGAGGTGCCGTTCATGGGCGCCTATTTGGCGCTGGCCGTGGTGGCGGTGGTGTCCATGGCCGTGATGGCGGTGGTGCACTTTCCGCCCGCCGCGCCCAAAACCCTGGGGGCCGACGGCAAGGTGGATGTGGGCCGCCCACTGATCGACATCATGAAACAGCCCGTGTTTGTGGTGGCCGCCGGGGCCGCCGCGCTGAGCTACGGCGTGATGAACCTGCTGATGGCCGCCACCCCGCTGGCCATGCAGGTGTGCGGCTTCCCGTTCGACGACGCGGCGCTGGTGCTGGAGTGGCACGTGATTGGCATGTTTGCCCCCGGGTTTTTCACCGGCCACCTGATCAAGCGTTTTGGGGTGCTGAGCGTGATGGGCGTGGGCGTGCTGCTGAACGCGGTGTGCATTGGCATTGCGCTGTCAGGGCAAGACCTGCACCAGTTCATTGCCGCGCTGTTTTTGCTGGGCGTGGGCTGGAATTTTCTGTTCACCGGCAGCACCACGCTGGCATTGCAGGCCTACCGCCCTGAAGAAAAAGACCGGGCGCAGGCCGCCATCAACTTCTGTGTGTTCGCCACCATGGCGGTCACCTCGTTTGCCTCGGGTGCGCTGGTGACCACCCAGGGCTGGGCCCTGCTGAACATGGGCTCGCTGCTGCCGGTGGCACTCACCGGCGCGGGCTTGGCCTGGCTGGGGTGGGGTGGGTGCGCCAGCGGGCGCAGGCCTGAGCCGCTGACCCCGCCGGGGCTTCAGAACCGCTCGTTCAGCCACCCGCGCAGGTGGCTCAGCACCTCGAAGCGGTTGGCCTCGTTGAACAGCTCGTGGTACAGGTCTTCGAAGCAGTGGGCTTGCACCACCTCGGGTGGCGTGGCGGCGGCAAAGCGGCGGCTGCCGCCGGGGTCCACCAGGCCGTCGGCCCCGGCGTACATCAGCAGGGTGGGCACGGCCCAGTCGGCGGCGTGCCGCAGCACCAGCGGCCCACCGTCGGCAATGAACCGCGCCAGCCGGGGCGACAGGCGGTTGTGCACCCGGGGGTCTTCCAGGTAAGCCTGCACCACGGCGGGGTCGTGGGAAATCAGCTTCGGGTCCAGACCGTTGGACACCGTTACATCGGGCAACAGCGGGGGCAGCAGGGTGAGCAAGGCGCGCTGCAACGCACCCAGGCCCGGGTCCAACGCGGGCGAAGACAACACCAGGGCGTCCACCGCGTGGGGGTTGCCCAGGGCCAATTGTTCGGCGGTGTACAGCGCGGCCACCAGGCCCCCCATGCTGTGGCCCAGCAAGATCAAGGGCACGTCACCACGGCGGCAGTGGGTGGTGCGGGTGTCTTCCAGCACATCGGCCAGGTCGCGCAGCAGGGTGTCGTTGTGGGGCAGGCAGCCTTGTTTGCCGGACGAATCGCCGTGGCCGCGCTGGTCGTAGGCGCGCACCGCAAAACCCCAGTCGTTCAGCTCGGTGGCCAACGCGTTGTAGCGCCAGGCATGCTCGCCCAATCCATGGACGATGAGAACGGCGGCACGGGGGCGCTGCGACCCCCACAGGGGCCAATCAAAAACGGCCAGGTTGTGGCCGTCGTAGGTGGTGAACGGGGTTTGGGTGGCGTGGTCCATGACTCTCCCTGGGGCGTGTTCTGAGAACATCTGTTGCTTGCCCTCATTTTGCCGCGCCCGGCTTCAACCTGGCTGACCACGCCGGGGTGCCCCCAAGGTGCCGTCAGGGCATGCGGGACACCACTTGCGCCACCGCCGCCGTGAGCTTCTGCGCATAAGGCAGGTGCAAAAACTCGTTGGGCCCGTGGGCGTTGCTTTTGGGGCCCAACACGCCGCACACCATCATTTGCGCCTGCGGAAAGCCCTGACTCAGCATGTTCATGAGCGGGATGGTGCCGCCCTGGCCGATGGTGCCGTAACCGGCGCCAAACTGGGCCTGGGAAGCGGCCTGCAACGCGTCGTGGAACCACGGGGCTGTGCCGGGCGCATTCCAGCCGGTGGCGCTGCCCTCGCCCTCGAACGTGACCACGGCCTGGTAGGGCGCGTTGTCTTCCAGCAAGGCCTTCAGGTCTTGCACGGCCTGGGCGGCGTCCACCAACGGCGGCAGGCGCAGGCTGAGTTTGAACGCGGTGTAAGGCCGCAGCACGTTGCCCGCGTTTTGCATGGACGGAAAACCGTCCGCCCCGGTGACCGACAGCGTGGGCCGCCAGGTGCGGTTGAGCAGGGCCTCCACCGGGTCGGTGGTGGTGGGCAGGGTGAACAGGCTGGAGCCACCGCAGTCGGCGTGCGCCCACGGGAAGCGTTTGTACAGCTCGTCGCCCAAGATGGCCGCCGTGGCGTGGGCCTGGGCCAACCGTTCGGCCGGGACCTCGCAATGGAAACTGGCGGGCAGCAGGCGGCCGGTGGCGCTGTCTTCCAACCGGTCGAGCACCTGGCGCATGACGCGAAAGCTGGACGGCACCAGGCCCGAGGCATCGCCCGAGTGAATGCCCTCGGTCAGCACCTGCACCTTGAGCACGCCGCTGGCCATGCCACGCAGGCTGGTGGTGAGCCAAAGCTGGTCGTAATTGCCCGCGCCGCTGTCCAGGCAAATGACCAGGCCCACGTCGCCCAGGCGGTTGTGGCCGGGGGTGCGCAGGGCATCGACGTAAGGCAGCAGGTCGTACGAACCGCTTTCTTCGCAGGTTTCGATCAGGCCCACGATGCGCGGGTGGGGCAGGCCCTGGGCTTGCAGCGCCTGGATGCTGGCAATGGCCGCGTACACCGCATAGCCGTCGTCGGCGCCGCCACGGCCATACAGCTTGCCGTCGTCAATGACGGGCGTCCACGGACCCAGGTCGCTGCGCCAGCCTGAAAACTCGGGCTGCTTGTCCAGGTGGCCGTACATCAGCACGGTTTGGCCGCTGGGGTTGGCCGGGGTGGGGCCTGTGCCGTTGCTGGCGGGCAATTCAAAGAACAAAACAGGCGTTCGCGCTTGTCCTGCTTCATTTTTCAGCTCTATTATTTCAAGCGCCAAACCGGGCACTTTTTGCGCGTGCACCCAGTCGGCGGCGCGTTGCAGCACGCGCTTCAAATGGCCTTGTTCAGCCCAGTCGGGGGCGAAGGCGGGCGATTTGGCCGGGATTTCGATGTAGCGCTGCAGCTCGGGCAAGATGCGCTGGCGCCAGCTGTCGGCCACGTGTTGGCCCAAAGCGGCGGTGTCGAGGGCGGAGGCGGCGCTTTGGGCCTGGGGGTGCAAGCGGTCGTTCATGGGGGCTCCTGGGGAAGCGTGTGGGGCGGTGTGGGTCAGATGGGGGCGGGGCGGCCAAACAGGTAACCCTGGAACGCCTGGCAACCCATGATTTGCAGCAGCTGCATCTGGCCTTCGGTTTCCACGCCTTCGGCCACCACCTTCAAATCGAGGCTCTCGGCCAATTGCAGGATGGTGCGGGCAATGGCCGCGTCGTTGGGGTCGGTCAGCAAATCGCGCACAAACGACTGGTCGATTTTCAGCACCGACAGGGGCAGGCGTTTCAAATAACTGAGCGACGAGTAACCGGTGCCAAAGTCGTCCAGCGAAAAGCGGATGCCCAGGCGGGCCAGCTGGTCCATTTTCAGGATGGTGTCTTCCACGTCGTGCAGCAGCAGGCTTTCGGTCAACTCCAGTTTCAGCAACTGGGGGTTGGCCCCGGTGTCGGCCAGCACGGACTGCACCTGGGCCACGAAGTCGGCCTGGCGCAACTGGCGGGCGCTGAGGTTGACGGCCAACGTCCAGTGCGCGGTGGTGGGGTGGTGGGCCCAACTGGCCAAGCGGTGGCAGGCGGCGCGCAACACCCAGTCACCAATCGGCAATATGAGCCCCGTTTGTTCGGCCACCGGAATGAACTCGGCGGGCGACACCATGCCCCGCACCGGGTGCTTCCACCGCAGCAAAGCTTCATGGCCGGTGGGTTGCCCGGCGGCGTTGACCACGGCCTGGCTGTACAGCAGCAATTCGCCCTGGGCCAGGGCACTGCGCAGGTCGCGCTCCAGCTCGGAGCGGCGTTGCACCACCTCTTGCATGTGGGGGTCGAAAAAACGCACGGTGTTGCGCCCGGCCGATTTGGACTGGTACATGGCCAGGTCGGCGCGCTTCAAAATGTCTTCCACCCGCTCGTTGTGGTCGCGGAACAGGGTGATGCCGATGCTGGGCGTGTTGTGGTGCGGGCCCCGGCCCAGGGCGTAGGGCTCGGTCAGGGCCTCCAGCAGTTTCTGGCCCACGGTGTTGGCGTAAAGGGCGGCCTGGTCTTCTTGTGGGCCCAGCTCTTCGAGCAGCAGCACAAATTCGTCGCCCCCTAAGCGCGCCACGGTGTCTTGCACACGCACGGCGGCTTGCAGCCGCTGGCTGACCTGCTTCAGCAACAAGTCGCCCTGGTCGTGGCCCTGGGTGTCGTTGAGGTCTTTGAAGTTGTCGAGGTCGATGAAACACACCGCGGCCCACTGGCCGTGGCGGGTGCTGGCGGCTTGGGCGTGGGCCAGGCGGTCGTGAAACAGGCGGCGGTTGCACAGGCCGGTGAGGGGGTCAAAAAACGCCAGCCGCTCGATCTGTTCTTCCGCCCGTTTGCGCTCGGTCACGTTGCGGGCAATGCCCAACACACCTATGGCCTGGCCGCTGCGGTCGTACACGGCGCGTTTGACCACATCGAACACGCCCATGCCCTCGCCTGGCCCAAGGGGCAAGGACTGTTCGTACACCACGGGTTCGTGGCTTTCCAGGGCACGGCGGTCGGTGGCTTCGTATTCGGCCAGCATCTCGCCGGGTGACAGGTCTGCCTCGGTGCGCCCCAACACTTCTTCGACCGGTCGGTGGTAACCCTCAGACCCTGAGGGGTTGCACATGATGAACACGCCCTGGGTGTTTTTGAGCCACACGCGGTCGGGAATGGCGTCGAACAGGGCCCGAAAATGCAGCTCGCTGCGCTCCAGCGCCTGTTGCGCCTTGAAGTAGTCGGACACATCGGCAAAGGTGCGCACCCAGCCACCGCCATCGAGCACGCGGGTTTTCACCTCCAGCGTGCGGCCCTGGTGGGTGGTGCGCACGTATTGCGGCGGAAAGGTGAGCTGGCCGTTGGGGTTGTAGTCGCCCCAGGCTTTCAACTCTTCGCGTTTGATGCCAGTGCCCAAATGGCCTTGGGCGTGTTGCCAGTCCACCAGCTGCACCAGGGTGGGTTGCCGGGCCAGCAGGCTGTCGGGCATGTCCAGCAGCTCCAGCAAGCGCTGGTTGTAATAGGTCACGCGGCCGTCGGTGGCAATCATCATCACGCCCTGGCTCAGGCTGCCGAGCGTGACCTCCATCAGGTTGGTGCGGGCGCGCAACTGCTCGTGGGCGCGCTGCAGTTGCCCGTCGGCCAGCACGCGGTCGGTGATGTCGCTGGTGAACCCGTGCCACACGGTGCTGCCGTCGGTCTCGCGGTAGGGCACGGCGTTGATGCTGTGCCAGTTCACCTGCCCGTCGGACAGGCGAACGCGGTAATTCATCAGCAGTGGCGTGAGTTGATCGGCCGAGCGGTCCATGGCCTCGCGGCACTGCAAGTAGTCCACGGGCAGCAGGCGGGCAAACACCGGGCCTGCGTCCACCAGCGCTTCTTCGGGCTTGACCTCGAACAACTCGTCCAACGCGGCACTGGCAAACGGCAGGCTGTACCAGCCCGACACGCTGCGCCGCAGCTGAAACACCAGCCCGGGCACACGCTGGGCCAGGGTGCGGGTGAGCTGTTGCTGCTGCTCTTGCGCCTGCTGGGCTTTTTTCAGCGCGGTGGTGTCACGGCCCACGCCCCGGTAGCCCACACAACGGCCATCGGTGTCGTGCACGGGCTGGCCCGACAGCAACCACCACTGAAACCCCCCATCGGGGCGCTGGTGGCCCATTTCAACGCCTTGCACAGGTTCGTGGCGCTCGAACGCGTCGCGCAAGGCGGTGCGGGCGGCCTCGCCCAATGCCAATTGGGGCAAGGCCCAGAGGGGCTGGCCCAGCCAGTCGCCGCTTGGGTCCAGGCCTGGCCCCAGGCCGTGCACCACGGCCAGGCGAAAGTGGGCATCGGTTTCCCAGAACACGTCGGTTGACAGGGCCATCCACGCGCGCAGGCGCTCCAGCTCGCCTGCGGCGGCAGGGTTGCCTGGCAACAGCGAACCGTCAAACGCGGGGGCGTCGGGCTTCATGCGGGTGGAGAGGGCGACTGGGAAGGAGGGAGGGGGTGGGCAGCAGCGTGCATGCTAAGTCAAAACCCACGCGTGTTTGTGTCACATCAACACCGGCCCGCCAGCGAGGGCGGACAATGGTCGCGTCACCCCAAAAACCAGGAGACGTTCTTGCTCAGCGCTTTTATCACCCACCCCGATTGCGCCCTTCACGAAATGGGCCCGCACCACCCCGAATGCCCCGAGCGGCTGGCCGCCATTCAGGACCACCTGCTGGTCAAGGGCCTGCTGGACTACATGCTGCCGCACGACGCGCCCCTGGCCACGGAAGAACAACTGGGCAGGGCACACGATGTGCTTTACGTGAAAGAGCTGCTGGCCGCCTCACCCCTACAGGGCTACCACGCGCTGGACCCCGACACCCACATGAACCCCCACACCGTGACCGCCGCCCTGCGCGCCGCCGGTGCGGCGGTGCACGCCACCGACCTGGTGATACGCGGCGACGTGCCCACCGCTTTTTGCAGCGTGCGCCCCCCCGGCCACCACGCCGAGCGCGGCGCGGCCATGGGGTTTTGCTTTTTCAACAACGTGGCCGTGGGCATACGCCACGCGCTGGACGTGCACGGCCTGGAGCGCGTCGCCCTGATCGACTTTGACGTGCACCACGGCAACGGCAGCGAAGACATTTTTCGCGGCGACGAACGGGTGCTGATGTGCTCCATCTTCGAAAAAGGCCTGTACCCCTTCAACGGTGAAAGCGCCGTGGGGCCCAACATGGTCAACGTGGGGTTGGCCAGCCGTTCGGGTGGCGAGGCCTTCCGCGACGCCGTCACCCAGCACTGGTTGCCCGCGCTGCACGCCTTCAAACCCCAAATGGTGTTCATTTCAGCGGGCTTTGACGCGCACCGCGAAGACGACATGGGCAACCTGGGTTTTGTGGAAGCCGACTATGCCTGGGTCACCAAACAACTGATGCAAGTGGCCCACGCCCACGCCCAGGGCCGTGTGGTGTCGTGCCTGGAAGGCGGCTACGTCATGAGCCCCCTGGCCCGCAGCGTGGCCGCCCACGTGAAGGTGCTGATTGGGGCGGATTGAGCCACGTCAACCCAAGGCCGCCCACACCTTGTCAAAATAAGGGTTAACCCTTAAAAGCCAGCCATGGACAAGCACTACCTCACCCCCTTGTTTTCCCCCTCGTCCGTGCTGGTGTTTGCCGACAGCCCGACCGACGGCAGTGCCCCCGTGGCGCAGCCGCAGGCGCTGCACCAGGCCCTGACCAGCCAGCGCTTCAACGGCGAGCTGACGTTCCTCGACACCCAAACCACCGGCACCCTGGCCGAGCTGGCCGACACGCGGGCCGACTTGGCCATCATCTCCCTGCCCCACCCCGAAGTGGCGGCCGCGCTGGAGGTGGCGGGCCGCATGAAGTGCAAGGCCGCCCTGGTGGTGTCGGCCGGCATGGGCACCGACCAGGCCGCCGAGCTGAAAACCATTGCCAAGCGCTCGGGCGTGCACCTGCTGGGCCCCAACTGTTTGGGCTTTCAGCGCCCGCACGCGGGGCTAAACGCCAGCGTGGCGGGGCCCCTGGCGGCCAAAGGCTCGCTGGCGCTGGTCAGCCAGTCGGGCGCACTCACCTCGTCCATCCTGGACTGGGCACACAGCAACAGCGTGGGCTTTTCGGCTGTGGTGTCTTTGGGCCCCAACACGGTGGTGGACATTGCCGACGTGCTCGACTTCCTGGCCGCCGACGCACAAACGCAAAGCATCGTGGTGTGCATGGAAGGCATTTCGAATGCCCGCCGTTTCATGAGTGCGCTGCGCGCCGCTGCCAACGCCAAACCCGTGGTGGTGCTGAAAGCCGGGCGCAAAAACGCGGGCAATGCCGTGGCCCAAACCCACAGCGGCACCATCGTGGGCAGCGACGACGTGTTTGAAGCCGCGCTGCGCCGCGCGGGTGCGGTGCGGGTGAAGTCGTTTGTGGAACTGTTCTCGGCCGCCAAATGCCTGGCCTCGCGCTACCGCCCGGTGGGCAAGCGGCTGGCCATCGTCACCAACGGCGGCGGCCCCGGTGTGCTGGCCGCCGACTGGGTGACCGAAATCGGACTGGCACTGGGCCAACTCTCGCCCGACGTGGCAGCCGCGCTGCGGCCGCAACTGTCGCCGCTGGCCTCGTTGACGGGCCTGATCGACCTGGCGGAAGACGCCAGCCCGGCTTGTTATGCCACTGCCTTGCAAGCCGCCGCCAAAGACCCGGCCGTGGACGGCCTGCTGGCCATTCACTCGCCCAAAGCGGGGGGCGACGCCACCGCCGTGGCCCAGGCGCTGGCCAGCCTGAAACCGAACCTGCGCAAACCCCTGCTGGCCTGCTGGATGGGCGACGCCTCGGTGGGCGCTGCGCGCGAGGCGCTGAGCGCCGCCAGCATCCCCAACTTCCGCACCCCCGAAGCGGCGGTGGGCGCGTTCGGCAACATCGCGTCGTTTTACGAAAACCAGCAGATGCTGCAACAAACGCCACCGCCCCTGTCGGCGCTGGCGCAGCCCGATGTGGAGGGCGCACGCCTGCTGATCGAAGGTGTGCTGGCCGAGCGGCGCAAGGTGCTGACCGAGATGGAATCGAAAGCGCTGCTGTCGGCCTTCCACATCCCGGTGACGCAGACCATTCTGGCCCGCACCGCCAACGAGGCCATGATGATTGCCACGCAACTGGGTTACCCCGTGGCGCTGAAGATCGACTCGCACGACATCAGCCACAAATCCGATGTCAACGGCGTGGCCCTGGGGCTGATGAACGCCGTGGCCGTGCGCGACACCTTCAACGACATGGTGCAGGGCGTCAAACGCCTGCGGCCCGATGCCCACATCAACGGCATCACCGTGCAGCGCATGGCCCCGGCCAAGCGCGGGCGCGAGCTGTGCATTGGTTTGGTCACGGACGACCCGTTCGGCCCCGTCATCACCTTCGGCGCGGGCGGCACCATGATCGAGCTGATCAACGACCGCGCCATGGAGCTGCCGCCGCTGAACCAGTTTCTGGCCCACCGCCTGATCGACCGCGCCCGCGTGGCCGAAACCCTGGGCGAGTGGCGCGGGGCCAGCGCGGTGAACGTGCAAGCGCTGGAGCAGGTGCTGCTGCGGGTGTCGGAAATGGTGTGTGAACTGCCCCAGCTGCGCGAGATGGACATCAACCCCATCATCGTGGACGAAAACGGCGCCGTGGCGGTGGACGCACGCATCGTCATCGACCAGGCCCCCGGCTCGGTGCGGGGCTCGGTGGGCGACTACAGCCACCTGGCCATCCTGCCCTACCCGGCCCACCACGAACAGGTGTGGCCGCTGCGCGGCGGCGGGCAATACACCATCCGCCCCATCCGGCCCGACGACGCGCACATGCTGCAAGCGCTGGTGAAAAGCCTGTCGCCCGAAAGCCGTTACTTCCGCTTTGTGTCGTCGCTCACCGAGCTGCCGGCCAGCATGTTGTCGCGCTTCACGCTGATCGACTACGACCGCGAAATGGCGCTGGTGGCCGTGCACCAGACCCGGGAAGCAGGCACTGACGGCGGGTTTGTGACCACCGAGCGCATCGTGGGCGTGTCGCGCTACGTGACCAACGTGGACGCCACCAGCTGCGAGTTCGCGCTGGTGGTGGCCGACGACTTTGGCGGCAAAGGCCTGGGCTCACGCCTGATGCTGAGCATCATGGAAGTGGCCCGTGAGAAAGGCCTGAGCGAAATCGAAGGCCTGGTGCTGGTGAACAACCCCGGCATGCTGCGGCTGATGAAAAGCCTGGGCTACACCATCAAGGCCTTTGCGGAAGACCCCGATTTCAGGTTGGTGAGCCACCCACTTTGACCAGGGGTGGGTTCAAAAACTTTCCCAATCGCCTTCCAACGCAGGTTGGCCTTTGGGGATAGGGGCGGCCGCGCGCGGGGCGCTGGGCGCAGCCCCTGCGGCGGGGCGACTGGCGGGGCGTAGGGCCGCAGTGCCCGCCGCATTTTTCATACCTTTTTGACCCCCAGCGCTTGATGGTGTTGAATTGTTTGCTGCGTTATTTTTGGCAGCCGTTGCACCCAAGCGCGGGGCCGTGGCATCGGCGTGGCGGGTGGGGGACGGCAATGCCTTGCTTTTGGGTGCGGGCACAGGGCGCGGCGGGGCTTTCAGGGCGGGGGCGGCTGGCGCGGGGCGTGCACGGGGCGGCAAGCCTTTCACGTCGCGTTTGACGATGGCGCTCTCTGGCACGCCGTCGTTGCCGGTTTTGTAGTTGGCCAGGGCCTGTTGCAGGCGCATGGTCTGGTGGGTCAGGCTGTCGGCGGCGGCGGCCACTTCCTCCACCATGGCGGCGTTTTGCTGGGTCATCTGGTCAAGCTGGCCCACGGCCACGTTCACCTGGCCAATGCCTTCGTTCTGCTCGCGGGCGGCGGCGGTGATTTCGGCAATCACGTCGGTCACGCGTTGCACGCTGGCGACGATTTCACTCATGGTGTTGCCCGCGTCTTGCACCTGCGTCGTGCCGCTTTGCACTTTCTCCACGCTGGCGTTGATGAGGTCTTTGATTTCTTTAGCGGCCTGGGCGCTGCGGCCCGCCAGGCTGCGCACTTCACTTGCAACCACCGCAAACCCGCGCCCGGCTTCGCCTGCACGGGCGGCTTCGACTGCGGCGTTCAAAGCCAGGATGTTGGTCTGGAACGCGATGCTGTCGATCACGCCGATGATGTCTGCGATCTTTTGGCTGCTTTGGTTGATGTCTTGCATGGTGGCAACCACCTGGTGAACAGCCTCCCCCCCGCGCTGTGCCACCTGGGCGGCCGTGGTGGCCAGCTGGTTGGCTTGGGCGGCGGCGTCGGCGCTCTGGCGCACGGTGGTGGTCAAGGCCCCTAGGCTGCTGGTGGTTTGCTGCAAGCTGCCCGCGGCGCTTTCGGTGCGCCCGCCCAGCTCGATGTTGCCTTTGGCCACTTCGGCGGCCACGGCGTCGATGTCGCGCGCCGACTGCTCCATTTGCCGCATGTTGGCACTGAGGTGGCAGCGCATTTGCTCCAGCGTGTGGATGAACTGGCCCAACTCGTCGCGGCTTTGGGGCACCAGCGGCTGCGAGTAATTGTTGCCACGCAACTGCTCCACATCGGCCAGCACCGCCCGCAGGGGCATCAGCACCGAACGGCGGATGGCCATGAACACCAGCGCCGCCGCCAGGAACGAGCCCACGGCAATGATGGTCCACAACAAGGTCAGCTCGCTGCGGGCACCGGCGGTGGTGTCGCTGTCGCGCTCGGCCTGCACGATGGCCCAGCCCCAAGGGGCAAAGTAGCTCCAGGCGGTGTTGGTGGCACCGCTGCCAGCCAAGCCTTTGGGAAAGTCCAAATGCGCGAAAGCGCCCTTGGTTTCGCCAGCTTTGACGGCGTCGCGCAGGGCTTGCAGCAACGGGTCGGCCGCGTCCAGCTTGCCGTCGATGTGGCCGGTGAGTTGCCCCAAGGCAGGGCCGTCGCGCACATCCACAGCGGCGGTGGCCAGGGTGGGCGAACTGGCCAGCTCGAAGGCGTGCTTCATGGCGGCCAACTGCTGGCCCATGTCTTGGCCAATGAACAAAATGCCGATCACCTTGTCGGCCTGCACGATGGGCTCGTACATGGTCATGTAGGTTTTGCCAAACAACACCGCCCGGCCCAGGTAGCGCTTGCCCTCGATCATCAGCTTGTAGGCCGGGTGGTTGCGGTCAA
Source organism: Burkholderiaceae bacterium (assembly GCA_049653005.1). Lineage (GTDB taxonomy): Bacteria > Pseudomonadota > Gammaproteobacteria > Burkholderiales > Burkholderiaceae_C > UBA2334. The sequence goes on from JBASFL010000064.1 coordinate 12,588, forward strand.
GCAGGGTGTTGATGGCACGGCTGCCGTCTTCTTTTTTCAGGCTGGTGGTGATGCGCCGGAACTCGTCGCCCTCGCGCTGAAACACGGTGGCCACGCCACCACCGGTCAGCGTGGTGAAGGAGTCCACCGCGTCAACGTTGTCGGCCACGGGGTACCCCGCGTGTTGCAACTGGGGCTTGCCGTCCACCGTGGGCAGCTGGAACATGATGAGGGGCAAGCGGTCCAGCAAGATGCCGAACGACTGCTGGGCCGAGCGGCGGCTGGCCTCGTCCACCTGCTCCAGCGAAGCGGCCAGGCTCTGGGTGCGTTGGCTCAGGGCCTGGAGCTGTGTGGCCCGGGCGCGCTCGTAAAACTTGAAGCTGAACACCGCCAGCCCCGCAAAAATCAACCCACACGCCAACAACACCACCAAGATGAGCTTGGTGGCCAACCCCATGCCGGGTTTGAAAGGCGGGGCTGAACCGGCGGCGGTGGGGACGTGGGCTTGCATGTGTTTTCCTGGACAAAAGACGGCAGTGGACCGTCAGGCAAAAGTTATACCGCACCCCGGTTAACGCCACGCCCAGCGTGGTTCTTCAGCGCACGTGGAACACCGCCACGGCCTGGGTCAGCCGCTCTGCTTGTGCGGCCAGGCTTTGGGCGGCGGCCGCGCTTTGCTCCACCAGGGCCGCGTTTTGCTGGGTGCTCTGGTCGAGTTGGGCAATGGCGTCGTTGACCTGGCCAATGCCTTGGGCCTGCTCGGCACCGGCGGCACGTATGTCGGCAATGATGTCACTCATGCGCTGGGCGTTGCCCACAATTTCACCAATGGTGGCGCCCGCCCGGGCCACCAAGGTGGAGCCGGCCTCCACACGCTCCACGCTGGCCACGATCAGGTCTTTGATTTCTTTGGCCGCCTGGGCGCTGCGCTGGGCCAGGCTGCGCACCTCACCGGCCACCACGGCAAAGCCCCGGCCTTGCTCGCCCGCCCGCGCCGCTTCCACCGCAGCGTTCAGCGCCAGGATGTTGGTCTGGAAGGCAATGCCGTCGATCACGCTGATGATGTCGGCGATTTTTTTGCTGCTGTGGTTGATGTCTTCCATGGTGCTGACCACCTGGTTCACCACCTGCCCCCCTTCGGCGGCCACGCGGGCATTGGCGGTGGCCATGTCGTTGGCGGTCTGGGCGGCATCGGCAGAGCCGTGTGCGCTTTGCGACAGGTGCTGCACGTGGGTGGAGGTGGCCACCAGGCTGCTGGCCGATTGCTCGGTGCGGGCACTCAGGTCGTGGTTGCCCGAGGCAATTTCGTGGCTGGCACTGTTGATCTGGGCGGCCGCGTCTTGCACGGCCAGCACCACGTCGCGCATGCGCAGCACCGAGGCTTGAAGCTTCAACGCCAACGGGGTGCCCACGCGCACACCCGTCACGTCCAGCGACAGCGTGTGGCCCCGGTCGATGGCCATGACCAGGCGGTTGAGTTCTTCGCCCGACAGGGCGGCCTGGCGCATGCGCACCACCAGGATGACTTCCAGGCCCGTTTGAATGACCACGTACACCGCGTGCAGCACGATGCGCCCAAAGTCAGGCGCGCTGAGGCAATAAAACCCCAGGCCTGCCGCCAGCAACCGGTCAAACACCACGTGGTGCACCGCAAACAGCACGGCCGACAGCACCACCGGCCGCCAGTCCAGGTACACCATCACCAGCGCCAACGTCACAAACACGCCGAAGTGGAACGTCTCCACACCACGGGCCAGCTGGATGTGCAGCACCACCAGGGCCGTCAGCACAAACGCCATGACCATGCTGGAGGCAAAGCTGCCTTTGGCCGAGGCATAGACGCCAAACGCCAGGGCCAGCAGCAGCAGGGAAACCCCCACCGCCAGCCCCGCATCCACGAAGGCAAACCCCATGTACAGGGCGGCCAGGGCGCTGATGACGATGGCCGACAACATGATGCGGTCGCCCAACAGGGCTTGTTCGCTGATGCCCTCGGGGGCAGATGACAGGGCGGTGGTCATGGCAGGGCTTTCTGAAGGTGGCCAACCGCAGGGTCAGCCATGTCTGCTGGAAGGATCAAAAGCTTTCCCAGTCACCGTCGTCAGACGCAGGGGCCTTGACCACCCGCGTGCCGCTGGCCGGGGCTGGCGCGCTGGCCGTGGCCTTGGGCGCGGGCCGCTTCAGGGCCGGGGGCGCTGGGGTTGGGCTGGTGGCTGTGGTTTTGATGCTTTTTGGTGCCCCAGCGCTTGTCTGGCTTGGTTTTGCAGCTATCTGTTTGGCTGCCGGTGCTTTGGCAGGCGCCGGAATGGCCGCTGCCCGGGGTGCGGGCTTGGGGGCTGGCTTGGGTGGCGCGGCGGGGGCTTTGGCCACCGGGCTGCGCCGCTGGGCGCTGGCTTGGGGGCTGCCGCCGTTGATTTTGAAGACGCTGACGGTGTCGCTGAGGCGGCGGGCCTGGTCTTTGAGGCTTTCTGCCGCTGCGGTGCTTTCTTCGACCAGCGCGGCGTTTTGCTGGGTCATCTGGTCGAGTCGGTTGACGGCGACGTTGACTTGGGCGATGCCGTCGCTTTGTTCGCCCGAGGCGGCGGTGATTTCGCCGATGACGTCGGTGACGCGCTGCACGCTGGCGACGATTTCGCTCATGGTGTTGCCTGCGTCTTGCACTTGGGTGGTGCCGCTTTGCACTTTCTCCACGCTGGCGTTGATGAGGTCTTTGATTTCTTTGGCGGCCTGGGCGCTCCTGCCCGCCAGGCTGCGCACTTCACTGGCGACCACCGCAAACCCGCGCCCGGCTTCGCCTGCACGGGCGGCTTCGACTGCGGCGTTCAGGGCCAGGATGTTGGTCTGAAAAGCGATGCTGTCGATGACGCCGATGATGTCTGCGATCTTTTGGCTGCTTTGGTTGATGTCTTGCATGGTGGCCACCACTTGGCTGACCACTTGCCCGCCGCGTTGGGCGACGTCTGCGGCTGTGCTGGCGAGTTGGTTGGCTTGCCGTGCGGCGTCTGCGCTTTGTTTGACTGTGGCTGTCAGCTCTTCCATGCTGCTGGCGGTTTGCTCCAGGCTGCTGGCCGCTGACTCTGTGCGCGCCGCCAGGTCTTGTGTGCCCACCGCCACTTCGCTGCTCGACACTTCTATGTTCCCCGAGGCCTCTTGCACTTG
>JBASFL010000065.1:0-172900 GCA_049653005.1 Burkholderiaceae bacterium
CCAGTTGGCTGAGGCTGTCCATGCCGGGCCTCAGCCCCGGCCTTGGCCGCGCAGGGTGGGCAGGCCCACGCCCGCCGCGTCAAAGCCGCCGTCCACCGCCAGCACCTGGCCGTTGACGTAACTGGCCGCCGGGCTGCACAGAAAGGCCACGGCGGCGGCAATTTCTTCGGGCGTGCCGTAGCGGCCCAGGGGAATGGTGTCGCGGTAGTCGGCGCGGATGGCGGGGGTGTGCACCAGTTTGGCCATGGCGGTTTCCACCGGGCCGGGGGCGATGGCGTTGACGCGGATGCCCACGTTGCCCAGCTCCACCGCCTGCTGTTTGGTCAGGTGGATGAGCGCGGCCTTGCTGGTGCCATAGGCCACACGCAGGGTGCTGGCGCGCAGGCCCGAGATGGACGCGATGTTCACCACCGCGCCGCCGCCACCGGCCAGCATCAGCGGCACGCAGGCCTGGGTGCAGATGAAGGGGCCGTTCAAGTTGGTGGCCATCACGGCCTGCCACTCGTCAAAGCGGGTGTCGCCCAGGGGTTTGAACACCGCCACCCCGGCGTTGTTGACCAGGGCGTCCAGGCGGCCCCAGGTGGACTGGATGCGGGCCACGGCGTCGGCCACCTGGGCGGGGTGGCCCACGTCGGTCACCAGGGGCAGCACCTCGCCCAAGGTGGCCAGGGCGGTGGTGGTGCGGGCCAGCTCGGGGCCGTCCCAGTCGAGCAGGGCCACGCGGTGGCCGGTGTTCAGCAGGTGGGTGGCAATGGCCAGCCCAATGCCCCGGGCCGCGCCCGTGACCAGCGCGACCCTCGGTGTGGGCGGTGCGCCAGGGGTTGAAATTTCAAGGGTTTCAGGGCTCTGGCGCTTGTCTGTCATGGAAAGTTCACTATGTGTTTTTCGGCACACCTGTGGGGCACTTCGCACCCCGCAGGCCATGCGCCGCATCATAGAACTTCGCCCACGCCCCGCCGATCTGCGGGCCATACAACAGCAGCGCCAAGGCCAGCCCGATGAGCGGCAGCGCGGCAAACACCCAGCCGGTGAGGGTTTCGTTGCCCAGCCACACGCCCACCAGCAAGGCCACGGCGGGGTTGACGAACGAGTAGCTGCCCGCCAGCGTGGGGCTGGCGTGCTTCAGCAGCCACAGGTAAGCGTTCAGCGCCACCAGCGTGCCCATGGCCAGCAGGTAGGCCCAGGCGATCCAAGCGCTGGCGCTGGCGCCCACCCAGGGCGTGGTGCCTTCAAACGCCAGCGTGGGCACAACACCCAGCAGGCCGCCGGTCAGCCACTGCGCGGCGGGGGCCATCGCGCCCCCAGGCAAATCGAGCTTGCGCGAGGCGTACGAGCCCAGGCTCCAGCACAGGGGGGCACCAAAGGCCAGCAACGCGCCCAGCCAGGTGGCGGAAAAATCCCCCTCCAGCGCCAGCAGCAGGGCGCCCGCCACGCCCAGCGCCAGGGCCGCCCAACTGCTGGTGCGCACGGGCTCGCCGCCCAAACGGGTCCACAGCGTCAGCCACATGGGCATGGTGGCCACCACCGTGGCCATCAGCCCCGAGCCAATGCCCAGCTTCTGGGCAAAACCCACCAGGTTCATGGCCATCAGCACCATCAGCCCGCCCACCAGCGCCGAATTGCGCCACTGCCGCGCGGTGGGCAGGGCGGCCCCTTGCCAGCGGGCCAGTGCCAGCATCAACAACCCGGCGGCCAGAAAGCGGCTGGTGTTCATGAACAATGGGGGCATGCTTTTCAGCGCCACCGACAGCCCAAAATACGTGGTGCCCCACACCACGTACACCAGCAACAGGGCCAGCCACAACCGGGCTTTGAACGCAGCGGGCGTGTCGAGTTTGAAAAATGTCGGCATAACGTCAGCTTTTCCTGAAAATATTCGGCTGTGATGGCTTGCGCCGAACTTTATCCAAAATAAAACACCCATGCAAGTAAATTTCCCGTTGGATGATGTGGATGCCAGAATAATTTCTGCCCTGGGTGCCGACAGCCGACGTTCTTACGCCGATGTGGGCCAAGAGGTGGGCCTGTCCACCGCCGCGGTGCACGAACGCGTGAAAAAAATGGTGGAGCGCGGCGTGATCGAGCGCTTCAGCCTGCGCGTGGCCCCCGACCGCGTGGGGCTGAACTTCACGGCGTTTGTGGCCATCCGCAACGACGGCGGCATCCACTGCCGCGAGGTGGCCCCCCGCTTGCGCGACATGCCCGAGGTGATGGAGCTGCACAGCGTGGCGGGCGAATACGACTTTCTGGCCAAAATCCGCGTCACCCACGCACGGGCGCTGGAAGACGTGCTCTACCAGATCAAGGCCATTGCCGGCGTGGCGCGCACCACCAGCACCGTGGTGCTGAACACCGAGTTTGAAGACCGCCCCCTCAAGGTGGGCGGTGCCCCTGCCGCAACGCGCCAGGCCAATGGCTGAAGCGCCCATGCACCGCGGTCAGCGCACGCTCATTCTGTTCAACCACGATTGGGATGTGGCCGGTTTTGCCCGCCAGCCCGATGCTGCCTGGCACGACAGCCGGGGGTTTGACTTGTTTTCCTTCCCCAGCAACGTGGCGTTGGCCTGGTTCGACTTCGACCGCTTCACCCGGCGGCTGGCGGCCGAGGCCACCCGGCGGCGCTGGGGTGCGGTCACGTCGAGCCATGAGCAATTTGGCGCATTGGCCGCCGCGCTGGTGGCCGAGCGTTTGGGCTGGCCGGGCACCCCCGTGGACGCCGTGCTGGCCTGCCAGCACAAATTGCACGCCCGCGAGGTGCTGGCCCAGGTGGCCCCCGAGGCCACGCCTGCCTACCAGGTGCTCGACGCCCGCTACGGTGCGCCCGCCCCGGCCGGGCTCGATTACCCCCAGTTTGTGAAGCCGGTGAAGGCCGCGTTTTCGGTGCTGGCGCGCACCGTGCATTCCCGCGAGGAGTTGCACGCCCACACCCGCTTCGGGCGGCGCGAGTTGTGGATCATCCGCCGCCTGGTGGAACCCTTCGAGCGCGTGGCCCACCAGCGCCTGCGCCCCCGCCACAGCGCCCACCGCTTGATGCTGGAAGAGCCTGTGGCCGGTCTGCAATACAACCTCGATGGCTATGTGTTCCAGGGCCAGGCCCACGCCGTGGGGGTGGTGGACGCGGTGATGTACCCGGGCACCCACGCGTTCATGCGGTTTGACTTGCCCAGCCACCTCGACCCGGCGGTGCAGCAACGCGCGCTGGACGTGGCGCAGCGTTTTTTGGCGGCGGTGGGCTTCACCCACGGGCTGTTCAACATGGAGTTTTTTCACGACCCGGCCACCGACCGGCTGAGCGTGATCGAGTTCAACCCCCGCATGGCCGCGCAGTTTTCAGACCTGTACCTGCGCGTGCTGGGGCTGGACTTGCACGCCGTGGCGCTGGCGCTGGCCCGGGGACAAGACCCGGCACACATGCCCCGCCACGCACCCACGGCGGGGGCGGCGTCGAGCCTGGTGTACCGCAGTTTTGGCACGGCTCAGCCTGCACCGCCCGAGCCCAACGGGGCGCAGCGCCAGGCCTTGGCCCAGGCGTTTCCCGATGCGCTGCTGTTCACCTTCCCCAAGCAGGGGGCGGGTTTGGCCCGCGACCACAAATGGCTGGGCAGCCACCGCTACGGCATCGTGCACTTGGGGGGGCGCGACGCGGCAGACCTGCGCGGGCGCGGTGAACGCGCCAGCCAGCTGCTGGGCTGGCCCGCGCCATTTGGTGAGTTGTAAATAGGGTACCCCTGTCTGTATAGTTCGCGCCCACACACGTTGGGAACACAGATGACATTTGCGTACAAAGCCGCTGCTGGGGCGTTGGCCCTGGCTCTGGTATTGCCGGTGGGGGCTCAGCCCGTGTTCAAGGTGCTGATCAACCCCGGGGACCAAGGCGAACAATCGCGCTTCGCGGTGTTTGCCCAGCACAAACAGGCCCTTGAGCAGGTGTTGGCCCGGGCCAAGGTGCCGGGCGTGGCGGTGAGCCTGTCCACCGACGCCTCGGCCGACCTGGCGGCCACGCGCTCTCGCCTGTTTGATGTGTATGTGGCCCCCGCCCACGTGGTGGGCAGCGCCCTGCGGTTTGGCTACCTGCCCGTGCTGGGGCTGGAAAAGCCCGTGCAGGCGGTGCTGGTGGCGCTGACCAGCAGCCCGGTGGCGTCGCTGGAGCAGGCGGCGGGCAAGTCGGTGGGGTTGCCCAGCCAGGACAGCGTGGTCACCTATTTGCTGCGTGGCGAACTGAACGCGGTCAACACCACCCTGAAGCGCCACTTTGGCCACGTGTACCAGACCCGCCACCAGGACGCGTTGTTGCCCTGCCTGCAACTGAAGCGCTGCGAGGTGGTGGCGGTCGAGCGCGCGGTGTTCGAGCGCTGGGTGGCGGCGGGTGAACCCGTGAAGCCCGTGATGCAAACCCGTGCCGTGCCAGGCCTGGGTGTGGCCGTGCGCGACGGCGCCAAGCCCGGGGCCGAGGCCCTGGCGGCCGCGTTGAGCGACGCCCTGCACGCGGCCGGTGCACCCAAACCCACGGCGGTGTCTGCCGCCGATTTCGACTATGTGGCCACCTTGGGGTATTTCACCCCGCGCACCTTGCCCGGTGCGCAGGTGGCCGACGCGGCCACCGTGGCCCGGTTGGTGCAAGCCGGTGGGGTGTATGTGGACACCCGCACCGAAGCCGAGTTCAAGGCCGGCCACCCCGCCGGTGCCGTGTGGGTGCCCTATGTCGAAAAAAGCGCCAAAGACCCGGATTTCAAAGCCAGCGACGACCAATTCGACCTGTCGAAACTGCCCGCCGACAAGCAAGCCCCGCTGGTGCTGGCCTGCAACGGTGCGGAATGCTGGAAGAGCTACAAGGCCAGCCTGGCCGCCATCAAGGCGGGCCACACCCAGGTGCATTGGTTTCGGGGGGGCTTTCCTGAGTGGCGGGCCGCTGGACTGAAAGTGGCTTCCGGCGGTTGAGCCCACGCGGTGCGCGGGCTGCGCCACCGGCCTCTCAGCCCCCGCGGGCTTGCCGAAAGGCCATGACGGCCTGGTTGCGCAGGGTTTTCAGCAAGGCCAGGCCTTTGTCGTCGAGGACGATGCTGTCGGCCTGCATCTGGTCGGCGTAAATCAGCCCCAGCGGTGCGCCTTTCAACAGCAAGGGCAGCAGCATGAACGAGCGTGCGTGGATGTGCTGGTGGTACCAGGCGGGCAGGTTGCTGGCCACCTTGGGGGCTTGGGCGTCGTGAATCAGGGTGTCCAGCCCTTTGTTGCACACCACGGCAAACAGGTTGTTGGGCTCGCGCAGCCCCACCTTGAAGTGACGGGCCGCTTCGGTGGCCCCATCGCCCAGGCCCAGGCGCCCCACCAGGGTGTCGCCGTGGGCGTCTTTCAGGCAAAACAGCACCTGCCTGAACCCCATGGCCCGGTACATGGTTTCCAGGATCATGCGCAGCACGTCGTTCAGCTTGAACTCATCGGCCACCATGGCGTTGGTGATGTCTTGCACCCCGGTGGCCAGCATGCTGGCGGCTTGGTTCGCCCGCTCGGCGGCCGAGGGGGCCGCTGCGTCGGCGCTGGCGGGTACCAGGCTTTGGGTGGTGGGCTCGGCATTCGCCTGCAAGGTGTGATCGCCCAAGGCACTTCTGGCCGGTGCGCTGACGGGGCCAGGCCGAAGCAGGCGCGCAGCGGGCGAGGGGGCGGCCACGCGCAGCCCAATCGCGTCTGCGCTGATGGCCAGTTTGTCGCGGGCGGCCAGGGTTTGTTTCACCACCTCGTCTGACGGCTGACCCAGGCACGACGCGTAACGGGTGGCCACTTTCTTCAGCTGTGTGCCCACCTCGTGTTCTTCCGCTTTCAGGAACACATCGGCCAGCTCGTTGGCGGCCAGGGTTTGCCAGTGCATGCGCTCGGCAGGGTCGGTGGGCACCCGGCCAGGGGGCTGTGTGCCGGGTTTGCGCATCAGCCGCAGCATGGTGGCGGGCAGCCCCCAGGCTTTGCCAATGCCTTGGCCCAAAGCCTCGTAGCTGATGCCCAGCACGGCGGTCGATGCGCGTTCTTCGCTGGCGCTGTGGGGCGGGGCCATGGCGCGGCGCACCTGTTGCGCCTCGTCGGGGAAGTAAAACTCGGTCAGCATGCGACCGAGGTTTTGGAAAAGGGCCCCAATGAACATTTCTTCGCCATCGCGCTGCGGCGGGCCCAGTTCGGACGCCAGCGACGCCGCCAGCAGCGAGCGCAGAAACTCGCCCTTGAGCTGGTTGGCGTGGCCCTTGTTTTCCATGTGGTCGAGCAGCACCAGGCTCATGGCCACGTTGCGGATGCCCGCCATGCCCACCAGGCTGACCGCGCGTGACACGGTGTTGATGGAACCCGCGCCCACGTGGCTGAAATGCGCCGAGTTCACGATGCGCAGCAGCTTGTGGGTCAGCGCCACGTCTTTCAAAATTTCGCTGGTCAGGCCGTTGAGGCTTTCGTTTTCCGACGCGGCCATGCTCTGCACACGCAGAATTTGCGCCGACATGGCCGGAAAGTCGCTGGTGCGGCGCATGCGGCGCAGCAAAAATTCCAAGGTGGCGTTGCCCGCGCCTTCGCCCGACCCTGGGGCGCCGTTGGCGGTGGTGGACGCCCAGGCCCGCAGGGCCTCGGCCATGTCGGCGGCGCTGGCAAAACGCAAGCTGGGGTCGCGGGCCAGGGCCCGCTGCAGCACGGCGTGCAGGCCATCGTCAATGGGGTGGGCCACGTTGTGGGGCACCACCAGGTCTTCGTGGGCCACGCGGTACACGGCGCGGTAGGGGTCTTTTTCGGCCAGCAGGGGCTGGCCCAGCAGCATTTCGGCCAGCACCAGCCCGGCGGCAAACAGGTCGTGCACGGGTTGCGGGGCTTCGCCCCGGGCGGCCTCGGGCGACAGGTAGCCGGGCGTGCCCTCAACACCCCTGGGCGTGCCGTCGGTGGCGGAGGGGGGCTGTGCCGGGGTGGTGGCATCCAGCCGGGCGGCGATGCCGAAATCGGTCACTTTGGCGTTGCCCGACGCGTCCAGCAGTATGTTGGACGGCTTCAGGTCGCGGTGCACCACGCCTTGTTGGTGGGCGTGGTGCAGGGCGTCGAGCACCTGCAGCATCAACGGCACCGCTTGTTCCACGGGCAGGGCGCCCACCTGTTGCAGCCGCTGGGCCAGTGATGGGCCGTTGACCAGTTCCAGCACCAGGCCGGGGCGGCCGTCGTACACGTCGGCCTCGTACAGCGTGACGATGTGGGGGTGGGCCAGCCGGCCGGTGTTGCGTGCTTCGGTCAGCCACTGGCGGGCGGTGGGTTGCAGGCTGCCGTCGGCGGGGGCGTGCAGCAGTTTCAGGGCCACGTCGCGTTGCAGGTGGGGGTCGTGCGCCAACCACACGCCCGCCTGTGCGCCGCGCCCCAGCACTTTTTTCAGCTCGAAACGGCCCAGCGTGCTGGGGGTGTCCGACAGGGTTTGCAGGTGAACGGGCGTGGCCATTTGGGGGTGCGGCTCAGCGCTGGTACCGGGCCACCAGGCCCAGGTCTTGGCGTTGTTTCCAGCGCCAGGCCCAGCGGCCTTCGGCACTGAAGCGCCCCCAGCTGGCAATGGCGTGTTCGCCCGCGCAGTTCAGAAACCGGACCTTTGGAGAGGGCGCTGTGAGTGGGTTCAGCGGCTGATCGGAGAGCGACGCCAGCAGGTTCAGTGCCAGCGTTGGCCCCGCTTGTTCACCGTCTATTCGAAGACCTGCCTGCCTCAAATGCCCCACCTTGGCGGCAATGCCCCCCGTCGCAAACACCTTGGGGGAACGGGTGCTTTGCAGGTAGTCGTTGACCAGGACACGGCCGTTGCCGTCCCGGGCCAGGCCGCTGTGGGTCAACCATTCGGGCGTGTGGTCGCCTGTGGCCACCACCACCAGTTGCGCGGAAATTGCCGGGCCCTCGCTCAGGTCGATGTGCTGTGCGTGCACCCGCGTGCACAGGGCGTTGTGCCAAATGATTTGTCGCTTTTTCAGCCAGGCGATCACACGCTTTCGCACGCTGGGGGGGTAACCCGCGCCGAGCGGTCTGCCTTGACCTACCAGGTGAACACGGTGGGGAATGCCGGCCGCAGACAGCCCGCGTTCCATGGCGAAGCACAGCTCCAGCCCCGCCGTTTCAGCGCCTATCACGCACACATCAAAGGGCTTGTTGGGGTGGGCTTTGGCCTGATTGAGGATTTGCGCCCAGCGGTTGACGAACTGCTCGGTGGGTTTGTGCAGCACGGCGTGTTCCGCTGCGCCGGGCAGCAGTGTGTCGAGGTGGTGGCGCTCCAGCGCCGTGCCGGTGTCGATGCTGAGCAGGTCGTAGGTCAGCATGGCCGGGCGGCCCACGGCCCCGCTGGTGCGCTGGCCGCTGACGGAGGCCCCGGCTGCACCATAGTCAAGCATGACGGACGATGTGCGGGCGTCCAACCCGTTGCAGCGCGCGCTGATCCAGCGCACACCGGCACGTTGCAGCAAGGGTTCCAGGTCAATTTGGCAGGCGGCCAGCGAATGCTGGCCTGCCACGTAGCCCCGAGCCAGGGCGGCACTGGTTTTGTAAGACCAGGGGGTGATGAGCGTCACGTCCAGGTCAGAGCGGCTGTGTTTGGCCAGTTGGGTCAGCACCCGCAGGTGGGCTTCACCCGCGCCCAGCAGCAGCAGGGACTTGATGCGGTCCATTCCCAGGGTGGTGGCAAAGGTGGCGTCGGCTTTGCGGTCGGAAACGTAGACCCCCGTCAGCTCAAACTGGCCAGTTGCGCCAAAGTCCGGGTCTTTCGAGGCTTTCATGGCTTTATGGTAACGGCGTGCTCAGGGCCCCGGTGAGCGCAGCACCACGTCTGTGGTGGGGTGCGCCACGCAGGGCAACACGCAGCCCTCGGCCTTTTCTTCGGCGCTCAGGCCGGGCCACTCCACCGAGTACGTCACTTCGCCCGACACCAGCACCCCCAAGCAGGTGCGGCAGGTGCCGTTGCGGCACGAGCTGGGCCAGTCCACCCGGCCTTCTTCGGCCGATTGCAGCAGCGGGCGGTCGGGCCAGGCGTCGAACTGCTCGCCGCTGGGGTCCAGCTTGGCCGTGAAAAACGGGGCGGCTTGCATGGGGGCGTGGTGCGGGGTGGCTCAGCCGCCGATGGCCAGCAGTTCCACTTCAAAGGTCAGCGTGGCGTTGGGGGGCACCGCGCCGCCCGCGCCTTGGGCACCGTAGGCCGTGGCGGGCGGGCAGGTGAGGGTGGCCTTGCCGCCCACTTTGAGTTTTTGCACGCCTTCGGTCCAGCAAGGAATCACGCGGCCCAGCGGGAAGGTGGCGGGCGCGTTGCGTTTGTAAGAGCTGTCGAATTCTTTGCCGTCGGCCAGGGTGCCGCGGTAGTGCACCTTCACGGTGTCGCTGGCCTTGGGGCTTGCCCCGGTGCCCACCGTGGTGTGCTGGATTTTCACGCCCGAGGGCAGGTTTTCGGTTTGTGCCTGGGCAGCGGTGCCAACAGACAGGGCGACGATCAGGGCGGATGCAAGGTGCAAGGGTTTCATGGCGGTGGTGCAGGGTTTGTGAGGGTGTTCGGGACAATGGCCGTAGTTTAGGTGGTGGCAGTCCGGCGCTTTGCCCCGGTGATTCACGCTTGCGTGGTAACTTCCCGCCATGTCTTTGACCCCCTCTCACACCCTCATGCAGCGCCTGCTGGCGCTGCCCCCTGGCCAGTTGCAAGGCATGCGCCGGGGCATTGAGAAAGAAAGCCTGCGTTCGCGCCCCGATGGCCTGCTGGCCCTCACGCCCCACCCGGCGGGCCTGGGCTCGGCGCTCACGCACCCGCACATCACCACCGACTACAGCGAAAGCCAGCTGGAACTCATCACCGGCGTGCATGCCACGGTGGACGACTGCCTGGGCGAACTCACGCGCGTGCACCAGTTCACGCTGCGCACCCTGGCCGCCCAAGGCGATGAAATGCTGTGGGCCTCCAGCATGCCGTGTGGGCTGCCCACCGACGAAACCATTCCGCTGGGGCGCTATGGCAGCTCCAACGTGGGCCGCGCCAAAAGCGTGTACCGCATGGGCCTGGGCCACCGCTACGGCCGGCGCATGCAGACCATTTCGGGCATTCACTACAACTGGTCGATCCCCGGTGTGGGCAGTGCCGAGTATTTCAGCCTGATCCGCAACTTCCGCCGCCACGCCTTCTTGCTGTTGGTGCTGCTGGGCGCGTCGCCTGCTGTGTGCGGCAGTTTTGTGGAAGGGCGCGAGCACGAACTGCAAGTGCTGGCCGGGCGCACGCTGCACATGCCCCACGGCACCTCGCTGCGCATGGGCCGCCTGGGTTACCAGAGCGACGCGCAGGCCTCGCTGTGCGTCAGCTACAACGGGCTGGAAGGCTATGCCGCCAGTTTGCAAGACGCGCTCACCCGACCTTGGCCGGCCTACGAGGCGCTGGGCGTCCGCAACCCCGGCGGCGACTACCTGCAACTGGCCACCACGCTGCTGCAAATCGAGAACGAGTTTTACGGCACTATCCGCCCCAAACGCACCATCAAACCCGGCGAGCGCCCGCTGCACGCCCTGCGCGAACGCGGTGTGGAATACGTCGAGGTGCGCCTGCTCGACCTCGACCCGTTCGAGCCCATCGGCATCAACGCGCAAACCCTGCGTTTTCTCGACACCTTCCTGCTGCACTGCCTGGTGTCGGACAGCGCCAACGACACCCCGGCCGAGGTGGCCGAAATGGCGCACAACCAGCACCTCACCGCCGCCCGGGGCCGCGAGCCGGGGCTGGCGCTGCAACGCAACGGCCAGCCCGTGAAACTGACCGACTGGGGCCACGAACTGCTGGCCGCCATGGCCCCCGTGGCCCAGCGGCTGGACCGCGAAGAACCCAGCGGCACCACGCCCCACGCCGATGCCCTGGCCGCCATGGTGGCGCGCCTGGGCGCGCTCGACACCAGCCCGTCCGCCCGCGTGCTGGCCGGTGTGCGGGCGCGCGCCGACCAATCGTTTGTGGGCTTTGTGCGCGAGTGTTCGGCCCACACCCACCAGCACCTGCTGGGCCTGCCCTGGGCGCCCGAGCAACAGGCCGCTTTCGAGGCCGCCACCCGTCAGAGCCTGGCCGACCAGAAAGCCATTGAAGACACCGACTCCATGCCCTTCGAGATTTACCGGCAGGAATACGTGTCGCCCCGCCGCTTGGGGCAGGGCCTGCCCCCGCCACGGTAAAATACAAGCCAAAACCTGCCCTACCGCTTGTCTGGTATGGCTTTTAAGCTATACAGAAAGCGCATTCCCCATGGCCATTCAATGGTTCCCCGGCCACATGAACCTCACCCGCAAAGCCATCGAGGCGCGGGTGAAAGACATCGACGTGTTCATCGAACTGCTGGACGCCCGCCTGCCCGGCTCCAGCGCCAACCCCATGCTGGCCGAGCTGACGGCGGGCCGCCCCACCGTCAAGGTGCTGAACAAGCAAGACCTGGCCGACCCCGAGCGCACCGCCATCTGGCTGGCGCACTACAACGCCCAGCCCGGCACACAGGCCTTTGCCCTGAGCGCCAACCCCGGCGTGGGCGAAAAAAAGCCCGTTCAGCGCCTGCGCGAAAGCTGTTTTGAGCTGGCCCCGCTGCGCGGCGGCATGGTCAAACCCATGCGCGTGCTGATCGGTGGCGTGCCCAACGTGGGCAAGTCCACCCTCATCAACAGCCTGGTGGGCCGCAAAACCGCCAAAACCGGGGATGAGGCCGGTGTGACCCGCCACGAACAGCGCTTTGTGCTGGCCGACGACTTTTACCTGTACGACACCCCCGGCATGCTGTGGCCGCGCATCAACGTCGAGCGCAGCGGCTTCAACCTGGCAGTCAGCGGCGCGGTGGGCAAAAACGCCTACGACGAGCCCGAGGTGGCGCTGGAGTTTCTGCACTACGCCGCCCAGCCCTACGCCGCGCTGCTGAAAGCCCGCTACAAGCTGGCGCAGCCGGTGGCCGAGGTGGCCGCCATGACCGACGAACAGCTGCTGGAAGCCATTGCCGGCAAGGTGCAGGCCGTGGGCAAAGGCGGCCATGTGGACTGGCAAAAAGCGGCCGAACGCGTCATCACCGACCTGCGCACTGGCGCCCTGGGCCGCATCACGCTGGAGCTGCCCGGCGAATTTGCCGAGTGGCAGGCCCTGGCGGTGGAAGCCGACGAAGCCCGCGAGGCCAAAAAGGACGCCCGCAAACCGCCCAAGAAGCGCACCGGCAAGCGCGACCGGCGGGGCAAACAGGCCGCCTACGCGGCCGCCACGGCCCAGGCCCAGGCCGGTGGCGGCACCGCGCCGCTGCCCGCTTCAGACGACTGAACAGCCCGCCATGCAACTGCTGCTCGCGCCCATGGAGGGGCTGCTGGACTTTGCCCTGCGCGACACGCTCACCCGCGTGAACGCCGGTGCGGCCCTTGACCCGGCCGCAGGCCCGCACCCCAGCGGCATTGACCGCTGCGTGAGCGAGTTCATCCGCATCACTGACACGCTGTTGCCCCCGCGTTCGTTCACCCGCACCATGCCCGAGCTGCTGACCGGCGGGCGCACGCTGAGCGGCGTGCCCGTGCGCGGCCAACTGCTGGGCTCCGATCCCACGCTGCTCGCCGAAAACGCCGCACGCCTGGCCGAGCTGGGCTCGCACGGGGTGGACCTGAACTTTGGCTGTCCCGCCAACGTGGTCAACCGCCACGGCGGTGGCTCGGCGCTGCTGCAAGAGCCCGAGCTGATCCACCGCATCGTGGCTGCTGTGCGCCGTGCCGTGCCCGCGCACGTGCCGGTGTCGGCCAAGATGCGGCTGGGCTACACCGACGACCGCCAGGCCGAGGACAACGCCTTGGCCATTGAGGCCGCCGGGGCCAGCGAAATTGTGGTGCACGCCCGCACCAAGGTGCACGGCTACCGCCCGCCCGCTTACTGGGAGCGCATTGCCGACCTGCGGGGCGTGGTCAAGCTGCCGCTGGTGGCCAACGGCGAAATCTGGACGGTGGACGATGCCCTGCGCGCCCAGGCCGCCAGCGGCTGCACCAGCCTGATGCTGGGCCGGGGCATGGTGGCCGACCCGGGGCTGGCGCTGGCCATACGCACCCGGCTGGCTGGGGGTGAAAACTTTGAGCAAAAAGCCCTTCCAGCGCTTGAGGGTATTGGGTTTTCAGCTATGGATGTTGAAGTGCCTGAAGGTTTTGAGCCCGAGGGCCGCCCCGGCTCTGCCTGTGCGTTCAGCGCCACCGTGGTGGGCAGCCAGCCCCCGGCGGTGCCCTGGCCACAGCTGTGGCCGTTGATGCAAAGTTTTTGGGCGCTGGTGGAGCGGCGGGTGGAGCGCCGCCACCGCGCCGGGCGGCTGAAGCAGTGGCTCAACCTGCTGCGCCGCCGTTACCCCGAGGCGCAAGCCGCGTTTGACGCACTGCGCACCACCAACGACGCCGATGCCCTGGGCGCGTGGTTGGCCCAGGGGCCGCAGTCTCGGCCCTGAACCCCATCCCTTGCCTCAGCCCCAGACGGCCGAGCGCATGGAAATCGCGCCCATCTGAAACCCTTCGTTGAAAAACACCGGCGCTTCGCCCGGGTGTGCGGCCCCGGCGGTGTACATCAGGGGCAAATAGTGCTCGTGGCTGGGGTGGGCCATTTGGGCCAGCGCCCCACCGTCGATCAGCCCGGCCAGGGCGGCGGTGTCGCCCGCACGGGTGTGGCGGGTGGTGAGGGTGTCGAACTCCAGCGCCCAGTCGTGGGCCTGGTGGTCGGCGGCGCTGCGCACCATGGCGCGCAGGTTGTGCACCACGTTGCCGCTGCCCACGATCAGCACACCGCGCTCGCGCAGGGCGCGCAGTTGTTGCCCCAGCGCCAGGTGTTCGCTCAGCGGGCGGCTGTGGTCCATGCTGAGTTGCACCACGGGAATGGTGGCCGCAGGGAACATGGGCTGCAGCACGCTCCACGCGCCGTGGTCCAGGCCCCACTGCTGGGCGTCCACCCCCAGGGGCTTGTGGTTGTGGGGCTGATGCAGGGTGGCGCCCAGGCCCTGGGCCACTTCGGGCCAGCCGGGGGCGGGGTATTCCACGTCAAACAGCGCTTGCGGAAAGCCGCCAAAGTCGTGGATGGTGCTGGGGTGTGCCATGCCCGTGAGGTGCCAGCCCTGGGTGAGCCAGTGGGCCGACACACACAAAATGAGCTGTGGCAAAGGGTATTGCGCCCCCGCGCCGTCGCCAAACCGCTGGCCCAGGGCCTGCCAGCTGCGCCGCCAGTGGTTGTCTTCGATGGCGTTCATGGGGCTGCCGTGGCCCACAAACACCACGGGCAAGCGGGGGCTGGGTTTGAGGCCGGGCAGGCTGGCCAGGTCGCTGAGGGGCCGGGGGGTGCCGGTGGGCGCGGTGTTGGAGTGAAGGTGCAGTGAGGTCATGGCCAATCCAGCGCCCAGGGCGCTGGCCAGTTGCAGGGTGGTGCGGCGTTTCATACGTGCCTCAGCGTAACCGGCGCCTGTGTCACCTGGGCTGAACGGTTTTGTGCGCAACGTTCAGTGAATTTGAAGTTGCCACCGCGCACAAAAGACAACGCCCGCACACCGGGTGGGGTGTGCGGGCGTTGGCTGGGGCTCGGCCGTGGAGGCTCAGGCCGGTTTGTTTTTCAGCTTGCCTTTGGGCAGCACCGATGTCATGGGTGCCATGGGGCGGTCAGACACGCCACCCATGGGTTTGGGGGGGGAGGTGTCTTTTTTGGGCTTTTTGGCCATTTTTTCGTTGCGTTGGTCGCCTTTTGCCATGGGGCCTCCTGTGGGTTGTCAAAGCGGTTTGAAAGATTCGCGGCCGGATGTTACGCCAGCGCGGGGGGCTGTTTGCGCTCAGCTGGGCTCAATTTTCACGCCCTTCCAAAAGGCCACATGGCCTTTGATCTCTTCGGCGTCGCGTTTGGGGTCGGCGTAGTACCAGGCGGCGTCGGGGTTGAGTTCGCCATTCACCAGCAACGAGTAGTAGTTGGCCTGGCCTTTCCAGGCGCAGGTGGTGCGGTGGTTGCTGAAGGTGATGTGTTCGCGCTTCAGGCTGCTCTCGGGGAAGTAGTGGTTGCCTTCCAGCACCACGGTGGTGGGGCTTTCGGCGATGACAACGCCGTTCCAGGTGGCTTTCATGGGGGACTTTCGGTGGCTGAAGAGGTGGCGGGTGTGGCGTGGGATTGTCTGACAGGTGCAGACCGCTTGGGTGCTTAAAAAACAGGCGGTGGGTGCCAAACCACGCCGGGCGTGGCTTTGGCGGCTTGTGAACACGGTTATCCACAGCACTGCCCACACCTGGCGGGGGTAACTCACAGGGGTGTGGGCAAGTGGGTCAGCCGGGGTGTGGGCGTGGGCCAAAGTGCTGGCGGATGTAGGCCAGTGAGCCCGCCGCGCTGTGGCGCACCTGGCTGTCGGCGTAGCGGTGCTCGGGCCCCACGGGGCAAGCGCTGCGCGCGGTGCAGCCCAGTGCACACGGCGAGGCATGGGCCAGCCGCCCTGCGGTACAGGCCGGGAAGTTGAATTCCCCACCGGCCAGCGCCCCGGCACCGCAGGCGGCGATGCAGGGCTTGTCCACACAGGTGTCGCAGGGGTGGGCGGTGTGCACGGGTGCGCTGGGGGGCAAGGCCGTGTCGGTCAGGATGGCGGCGCGGTAGGCAAACCAGGTGCCCCACACAGGGTCAATGCCCACTTTGAACGGCGAGGCGTGGTGCCAGCCCGCCAGCGCGCCCAGGCGTTGCAGGCCAATGGGGTGGTCACCCGGGAACACAAACCGGGCCCGTGCCTGCGGCAGGGCCTGGGCCAGCCAGGTGGCCACGGTGCGCACGCTGTAACTGTCAATCGGGTGTGCGGTGTGGGCCTGGCCCTGGCCTTCGGCTTGAACGCGTTCCCACAGCCGCCGCCCGGCGTGGCCAAACAGCAGCAGTTGCCGTTCGTGGGGCTGTGGCTTCAGGGGCGCGGTCAGGTCGGCGGGCAATGCGGCCAGGTCAAACACGTGCTGGCGGTTCAGCCCGGCGTCGTCCAGCCAGCTGTGTTGGGGCAGAAAAGGGGTCATGGGGGTGTCAACTGCCGGTGTACCGCCCGGGGCGGTGGTTGATGGCCAAAAACAGGCTCATGGCCACCGCGCCCAGCACCGAATACAGCGCCTGCGGCAGTGGCAGCAGCACCGTGGCCACGGCCAGCACCGCGATGTCCAGGGCCATTTGCACCTTGCCCGCCCGCCAGCCCCGCGTTTGCTGCAAATACAGCGACACCACGGTGGCACCGCCCAAGCTGGCGCGGTGGCGGGCCAGAAACAGGCAACCCGCGCCCAGCAGCAGCCCGCCCAGCATGGCGGCGTAGGCCGGGTGCAGCCGCTCCACCGCAAACAGCGCGGGTGACCACTCGGTCAACGCCGCCAGCAGCGTGACCGCGCCCAGGGTTTTGAGCGTGAATTCCCGGCCCATGCGCTGCCAGGCAAAGCCGTAAAACGGCAGGTTGACCGCGAAAAACAGCTTGCCAAAACTGATGCCCGTGAGGTGGTGCAGCACAAAGGCCACGCCTGCCGTGCCGCCGGTGATCAGCCCCGCCTGCCCGTACAAGATGAGCGCCAACGACACAAACAGCGTGCCGGTGAACACGGCCTGTGCGTCTTCAAACGGGGTGTGGGGG
This sequence comes from Burkholderiaceae bacterium, assembly GCA_049653005.1. GTDB lineage: Bacteria > Pseudomonadota > Gammaproteobacteria > Burkholderiales > Burkholderiaceae_C > UBA2334. The sequence continues at coordinate 16,587 of JBASFL010000065.1, forward strand.
GCGGTGGACAGCGTGGCTTGCGACATGGGCACATCGCAGCACGAAGCATGCCCGTGCCCGGTGGGTTGCTGGGGGGAGGGGGGTGCCTCGTTCACGGCCGGGTGTCGCGTTGGTAGTCGGGCAGGGCTTGGCCGCAGTGGCGGCAAAAGCGGTCGTCAGGCCCCAGCCCTTCGGTCAGGCAGTGGCTGCAGGTGCGGGTGGTCACGGGGGCGTTGGGCCGGCTGGCGCCCACCATTTCGGCGGTGACGATGCCGGTGGGCACGGCCAACACGCCCCAGCCCATCAGCATCATGACCGACGCCAGCGCGCGGCCCAGGTCGGTTTTGGGGGTGATGTCGCCAAACCCCACCGTGGTGACGGTGGTGATGGCCCAGTACACCCCCACCGGGATGCTGGTGTACCCGTTGGCCGGGCCTTCCACCACGTACATGAGGGTGCCCATGACCATGACCACCATCAGCACCACCGACAAAAACACCAGAATTTTGCGTGCGCTCGCCCGCAGGGCACGCCCCAGGTGGCTGAACTCGGCCATGTATTGCGTGAGCTTGAACACCCGGAACACGCGGATCAGCCGCAGCACCCGCACGTCGATCAGCGCGTGCAGTTCGGGGAAAAACAGCGCCAGGTAAGTGGGCAGGATGGCCAGCAAATCCACCACGCCGAAAAAGCTGCGGGCATAGGCCCAGGGCTTGGGGGCGCACCACAGGCGTGCCAGGTATTCGGCCGAAAACAGCAGGGTGAACACCCACTCCAGGACCGTGAACAGCCCGCTGTGGTGCTGCGAGATGCCGTCCACACTGTCCAGCACCACCACCAGCAGGCTGACCAGAATGGCGGCGATCAGCACTTCGTCAAACAGCCTGCCCGCACGGGTGTCGGCCTCAAAAATGACGGTGTACAGGCGCTGTCGCCAAGTCTGGGTGGGTGAAGGTGGGGTCATGGGGGTGTGGGCAAATTGGAACAGACCGTCCCGGTGGTTGCGTAAACAGATAGCATGGGCGCAGCTCAAGCCCAGCCACGCTGGGTTTGCCCAGAGGCTGGACAGACCATCCAATCGCACATGGGGTATTTCAATCAGGGCGTTGACCGCCCATTTTCCCTCCGCCTCAACCTGGGGTTGCTGGTGTCGGCCTGTGTGCTGCCCGCCGCCCTGGTCAGCGCGCTGTTGCTTTACGCCAATTTCAACCTGGAACGGGCCAACGTCGAGCAAAAAACCGCCTTGGTGGCGAACGCGGTGTTGGCCGATTTGGACCGCGAAATCGCGACCATGGAGTCCGCACTCAAAACCCTGGCCACCTCGCAAGAGCTGGCGTCGGGCAATTTGAAGGGGTTTCACGCCCGGGCCAGCAAGGCTTTGGCGTCGGGCATTGTCTACAACTATGTGCTGACCGACGCGCGAGGTCACCAGGTGATCAACACCTTGCTGCCGTTCGGCAGCCGTCTGCCCACCACGGGCACGCCCCCCCAACTGGCCGAGGTGTTCGGCCAAGGCACCACGGTGTTGACCGATTTGTTCACCGGGCCTGTCACGGGCAAGCCTGCCATCGCCATGGGGGTGCCGGTGGTGGTGGACAACGGCGTGCGCTACAGCCTGAACATCGGCCTCTCACCCGACCGCATACAAAGCCTGGTGGCGCGCCACGCGCTGCCCGAGGGGTGGTTGATGGCGATTCTGGACAGCAGCGGCACCATCGTGGCGCGTTCGCGCGATGGGGCCCGCTATCTGGGCGAAAAGGCGGTGCCCGAGGTGCGTGCGTCGGTGGCCAAAGGGGGAACAGGCACTTTGCGAACGGTGACCAAGGAAGGCATCCCCGTGTTCACCACCTACGTGGTCTCGCGGCAATGGCGCTGGAGCGTGGCCGTGGGGGCCCCGGTGGCGCTGCTTCACGAACAATTGCTGGCGCGTTTGTGGCAAGTGGGCGTGGGGTTGCTGGGTGCCGTGGGGCTGGGGCTGTGGTTTGCCCGCTCGGTGGTGCTGAAGGTGTTGTCGTCGGTCACCGGGCTGAACAAAGCCGCGCTGGCGCTGGTGCAAGGCGAGCCGGTGGCGCTGCCCCGCATCCAGCTGAAAGAGGCAGAGGCGGTGGGCGACGCCATTTTGCAAGCCGCTGGGGTCATGCAGCGGGTGAAATTCATGGCCCAGCACGATGCCCTGACCGGTTTGCCCAACCGCCTGCTGTTTGACGACTTTGCCCACCGCCGCCTGGCGCTGGCACAACGGCAGGCGCGGCCCCTGATCGTGATGGCCGTGGACCTGGACGGGTTCAAGGGCGTGAACGACACGCTGGGCCACGCGGCGGGCGACGAGGTGCTGAAAACCGCCGCGCGGCGGCTGGAAGAGGCGGTGCGCGCCTCTGACATGGTGGCCCGCATAGGGGGCGACGAGTTTTTGGTGCTGCTCTACGACCTGGAGGTTGGCACCGCGCTGGACACCGCGCAACGCATGGTGGTGTTGCTGTCAGCGCCCTACGAGGGGGTGCCCGTGCCCGTGTCGGCCAGCGTGGGGGTGGCCGTGTACGGCGGAGAGGGCGACACCCTGCAAGCCGTCAACAGCCGGGCGGACCAGGCCTTGTACCAGGCCAAACAGCAGGGCAAGCGGCGTGCGGTGCTGGCGGAAGGCGCAGGGGCACCACCACCTGACGCCTGCGTCTGACACCCGATGCGAGGTGCCTCAGGCCTTGGCCCGCAACCCTTGCACCAGCGCACCGGCGGCCATGCCACCCAAGGCCCACAGCAAATCCCAGTTGCCTGTGCCCAGCCCGGCAATGGCGGGGCCAGGGCACACCCCAGACAAGCCCCAACCCACACCGAACAGTGCAGCGCCCACGGCGGTATTGCGGTTCCAGGTGCTGGGGTGGGGGTGAAAGTGGTCGTCGAGCACCGGTTTTTTCATGAGCCGGGGCGCGCCCTTGTAGGCCAGCAGCGCCACCAACACCGCGCCACCCATGACCAACATCAGCCCCATGTCTTGGAAGCGCAAAAAGCCCAGCACCACCTGCGGTTGCACCATGGTGGACAGCGACAACCCAAACCCAAACAAGGCCCCGGCCAGCAGGGTGACGGCGGCCGACGCCAGCGAAGAGCGCGGCGCGCTCATGGCTGACCCCCGGTGCCCACGCCGGTCAGCGCCGCCAGCACGTTGGCTGTGATGAAAGCCGTGGCCATGAAGGTGAGCACCGCGTACAGCGACGGCAACTGCAACGACCCCAGCCCACAAATGCCGTGGCCCGAGGTGCAGCCGTTGCCCAGCCGTGCGCCATAACCCGCCACAAAACCGCCCAGCAGCAACTGCCACACTGGCACGCCCGTGGCCTGCGGGGCTTGTTGGCCCAGCGTCACCCACCACACAAAAGCCCCCACGATGAGCCCCAGCGCATACACCAGCCGCCAGCCCCGCGAGCCCACAAACCGGGCCTGTTGGAAAAACGGCCGCTGCACCACAAACGACCAGGTGCTCGACAACACCGAACTCATGCCGCCCACGCGGCCGGTGAACACAAACAGCAGCGCCACGCCGGTGCCGATGAGCAGGCCGCCTAGCAGGTAGTGCTGCCAGCCATGGGGAAAGAGGGAAAGCAGGAAGGTCATGGGGGCGGATTATCCGTGCGCCCCCACCGGGTTGCCCCGGCCGCGTCAGCTCTGCCAGAAGCCTTGGTGGGGCTGGCTGGACTCGTCCACCAGCGTGGGGCCCACACACGCAATGGGGTGCGGCGAGGCGGCAAACACGTCGCGGCACGACAACTCGGCGTCGCGCTGCTCGGCCCGCTCGCCGCGAAACACCCGCAGGCGCACCGCGTCAATGCCATACACCACCCGCCCAATGTTGGACCAGAAGATGGCCCCGGCGCACATCACACACGGCTCGGCCGACGAATACAGCGTGGCCTGGGCCAGCGTGTCGCGGTCGGCCTTGCCCGCCAGTTGGCGGATGGCGGTGGTTTCGGCGTGGCCGGTGCAGTCGCCGGTTTCGGCGGTGTTGTTCCACGCTTCGGACAACACACGCCCATCGGCCGCCACCACCAGGGCGCCAAACGGGCGGTTGCCCCGCTCGCGCGCCACGCGCGACCAGCCAATGGCCTGGCGCAGGTACAGCGCGTCGCGTTCGTCCAGCGGGGTTTCGGCGGGCAGCGCTGCGGTGTGCGCCGTCATGCCAGCACCTTGCGCTCGGCAGCGGGGGGCAACATGGCGCGGTTGAACAGGCCTTCCACGCTGGGCGGGGTTTTCAGGCCAAACACAGCGGTCACCTCGTCCACCTGCTGCTCCAGCGTGCGTTTGAGCACATCGCCCAGGCCGTGGCTGCGGGTGTCGGGGGCCGCCAGGTATTGGCTGGTGATGCGCCAGCGGTCCAGCTCCACCCCGCTGTTCAAAATGCTTTCGCGCGCCAGCGTGGCGGCCACGGCCTGGGCGGGGTCGGCCAGGCAGTCCTGGATGGCGCGGTTGGTGGCGCGCAAAAAGCCCGCTACGGCAGCCGGTTGCTGCGTGACCATGGCGTTGCTGGCCAATATGGCGTTGCCATACAGGTTCACCCCGGCTTCGTCGTAGCGCAGCACCGACAGCTCGTCGGTTTTCATGCGGGCAAACAGCGACACGGCGGAGTCGTGGAAGTAGGTGGCCCCGTCCACATCGCCGCGCAGCACCACGTTGTCGCGCGAGGCAAAGTCGGTGGTGGTCCAGGCAAAGTGGTCGGGCTTCAGGCGCAGCTTGCGCGCCACCATCGGCCAAGCGCGGCGGGTCGATTCCACCGCCGCAGCGGCAATTTTTTTGCCTGCCAGGCTGCGGAAGTCGGTGGTGATGCCCCGGTCCTTGCGGCCAATGATGACAAACGGTGCGCGGTTGTAGTACTGGTACACGGCCTGCACCAAAGGCGTGCCGGGGGTGGTGGCCTGGAATTCAATCAGCGAGCTGATGTCGCCCAGCCCCATCTGGTAAGCGCCGCTGGCCACGCGGGTGATGGAGGCGACCGAGCCCGCTCCGGGGTCCACCCGCACGTCCAGCCCCTCGTCGCGGTAGTAGCCCTTGTTCAGCGCCACCAGAAACGGGGCCGTCTGGCTGGTGATGCGAAAGTCCAGCGTGAAGCGGATGGGCACCAGCCCGGTGCCCGACTGGGCCCAGGCGTTGGCAGTGGCCAGTGAGGTGGCGAGGGGCACGGCGGTGGTTGAACACAGCGCGGCTGTGCGGGCCAGAAAAGAACGGCGTTGCATGGCGAAAGCTCCGGAAAAAAGGATGCAAGTCATTCCCCCGCGCTGGCCGCCCCCTGAAAGGGGTGCCGGGCGCGGTGGGCACTCACAAGAGCAATTTCCGGGCGGGGGTGCGTGGGCACCTGGCTGAACGCTTCTACTCTCGTCGCTTCGGTGTCAGCAGGTTTTGTGCCAGCGCGGGTGGGCACGGTCACGCCATGTGTGGCACGTTTGTGGTGCATGTGCGTGCGGTTGGTGGTGGCCCAAAACCTGCTAGCTTTTCGCCCCGAGAGTAGAAGCGTTCATCCAGCCCCCGGCCTTTGTGGCCCGCGCGGGCTGGCCGGGAATTGCTCTTGATGTGCCTGTGGCAGCGCCCCTTTCGTGGTTTTTGGGGGGGCTTGCACGCAGGGGCAGCAAGTGCAGCCTTTTTCCCGGCGTGCACCTGCGTGCCTTCGGCGTGCGGCCTGCCACAGGCCATGACCCCACCACCCGTTGTCTGTTTTTCAGGAGAAACGCATGAATGCCGCCGCTTACAAACTGGCCGAACTCAACAAAGAATCCCGCATGGGGGCCATGGGCTCCGAAAGCACCGCCCGTGAGGTGCGCTGCATCGACCTGTCTGACTTTGAACACCGCCAGGCCGAGATCGCCGACCAGCTCTGGAGCGCCGCCGTGGACGTGGGCTTTTTCCAGATCGTCAACCACGGCATTCCGCAGGCCCATGTGGACCACGCGTTTGCCACGTCCGAGCGGTTTTTTGCCTTGCCTCACCCGGTGAAGGGCCAGTACCCCCACAACAAGGCGCAGAACGTGGGCTGGGAAAGCAAGGCCCAGGTGCGCCCTTCCACCGGCACGCCCGACCAGAAGGAGTCCTATCAGATCACCCGCCCGCACATGACGGGCTTGTGGCCCAGCCCGGAAGAATTGCCGGGTTTCCAGGCCGACATGCTGGCCTTTGAGGCCGAGTGCTGGGCGCTGGGCATGAAAGTGCTGTCGTGTTTCGCGCTCAAGCTGGGTTTTGACTCCGACTTTTTCACCCGTGCCCACAACCCCACCAGCCCCGACTACCAAAGCACCCTGCGCCTGCTGCACTACTACCCGGTGGACCCCACCACCCTTGGCCAGCCCGGTGTGTGGCGTGCCGGTGCCCACACCGATTTCGACTGCCTGACCCTGCTGTTCCAGCGCCAGGGCCAAGGCGGTTTGCAGGTTTGCCCGGGCAAAGACATGGACAGCCAAGCCTGGACATCGGTGGAGCCGGACGATGCCGCCATCACCTGCAACATTGGCGATATGTTGATGCGCTGGAGCGACGACCAGCTGCCGTCCAACTTCCACCGCGTGCGCTGCCCGCTGCCGCACGAGTACCTGGGCTCTCGCTACACGCTGGCCTATTTCGCTCAGGCCAACCGCGACGCCGTCATTGAAAGCCCGGGCCAAAAATACCCCGCCATCAGCGCGGGCGACTACTTGCGCCAACGCGTGGCCGCCAACTTCGCCAAGCCTTACTGAGGCTGAACGGCCCGCATGGGGGCGTGCCCTAACATGCCGACCCCATGCACACCCTTGAACACCTGCGCAGCGGCGCGCTCACCGGCACCCGCCGCCTGGACCTGAACGGCACAGGTCTGACCCACCTGCCGCCCGAGGTCTATGGCCTGGCCGACACGCTGGAGGTGCTCAACCTCAGCGACAACGCCTTCACCACCCTGCCGCACGACCTGCCGCGCCTGCACAGGCTGAAGGTCATTTTCTGTTCGGGCAACCCCTTCACCCACCTGCCCGAGGTGCTGGGCGACTGCCCCGCGCTGGAAATGGTGGGCTTCAAAGCCTGCCAGCTGACCCACGTGCCGGGGGCCAGCCTGCCGCCCACGCTGCGCTGGCTCACCCTGACCGACAACCGGCTGGCGCAACTGCCCCCCGAGCTGGGCCAACGCCCCGCGCTGCAAAAGCTCATGCTGGCGGGCAACCGCCTGACCGGTTTGCCCGACACCCTGGCCGGCGCGCAGCGGCTGGAGCTGGTGCGCCTGTCCGCCAACCGCTTGGGTTCCTTGCCGGGTTGGCTGACCGAGCTGCCCGCCCTGGCCTGGCTGGCCTTGTCGGGCAACCCCTTGGGCTGGGGCAACCCCAGCGGGCCAAGCCCGTTGCCCACCGTGTCCTGGGGCGCGCTGCGGCTGGACGGCTTGCTGGGCGAAGGCGCTTCGGGCCATATTTACCGAGCACACCAGGGCGACCAGGCCTGGGCACTCAAGCTGTTCAAAGGCGCGGTCACCAGCGACGGCTTGCCTGAACACGAGCTGGCCGCCAGCGTCACCGCCGGGCCGCACCCCACGCTGTGCACCCCTGTGGCCACCTTGACCGACCACCCGCAGGGTCAGATGGGCATGCTGCTGCCCCTGGTGCCAGCCGGTTGTGTGCCTTTGGCCGGCCCACGCAGTTTGGACAGCTGCACCCGAGACGTGTACGCCCCCGGCTTGCGCCTGAGCCCCGGCGTGGCGCTGCGCCTGCTGCACAGTGTGGCCAGCGCCGTGGCCCACCTGCACACGCGCGGTGTGGTGCACGGCGACCTGTACGCCCACAACACCCTGTGGCACCCCCACACCGGCCACGCCCTGTTGAGCGACATGGGCGCCGCCACCGTGCTGCCCGCCGCCGATGCCCCCCTGCGCCGCGCCCTGCAAGCCCAAGAGGCCCTGGCCCTGGGACGCTTGATGACCGAGGTGCTGGCGCTTGTGGACGGTGGCGCTGCCACCTTGCCCGCCGTGGTCGCTGCCGCACAAGCCTGCACCGCGTTGCGCCCGGCAGACCGACCAGCGGCATCCCACGTGGCCGGGGTGCTGGCGGGTTTGTGTGGGGTTGAAATTTGAATGAAAAGTGCCTCTGGCGCTTGGTGGTATTGCGTTTCAAGCTATCAAAAAAGCCGCCCTGCACACAGGGCGCAGGGCGGCTTGAGCGGATGGCCAGGGCGGTTTCCCCCAGCGCCTCGCGCCAGGGGCACCGCCTGCCGTCAGGCTTTCACGTCAAAGCGGTCCAGGTTCATCACCTTGGTCCAGGCTTTCACAAAGTCGCGCACGAATTTGCCGCCGTTGTCGGCCTGGGCGTACATCTCGGCAATGGCGCGCAGCTGCGAGTTGGAGCCAAACGCCAGGTCCACGCGGCTGGCCGTCCACTTCACAGTGCCGGTTTTGCGGTCGCGGCCCTCATAGGAGTTGTCGCCTGTGGGTTTCCACGCGGTGGACATGTCCACCAGGTTCGTGAAAAAGTCTGAGGTCAACTGGCCGGGGCGCTGGGTGAACACACCCTTTTGGCTGCCGCCGTGGTTGGCACCCAATACGCGCAGGCCGCCCACCAACACCGCCATTTCAGGCGCGCTGAGCGTGAGCAACTGGGCCTTGTCCACCAGCATTTCTTCGGGCGACACGCGGTAGGCCTGTTTGCGCCAGTTGCGGAAACCATCGGCCTGCGGCTCCAGCACCGCGAACGACTCGGCATCGGTCTGCTCGGCCGTCGCGTCGGTGCGGCCGGGGGTGAAGGGCACTTCCACCGTTTGACCGGCGGCCTTGGCAGCGGCTTCCACCCCGGCGTTGCCGGCCAGCACGATGAGGTCGGCCATGGACACCTGTTTGCCACCCGACCCGCCACCCTTGTGGGCTTCGTTGAAGCCGTTGCGGATCACGTCCAGCGTGGCCAACACGCGGGCCAACTGGGCGGGCTGGTTCACGTCCCAGTCTTTCTGGGGCGCGAGGCGGACGCGGGCACCGTTGGCGCCGCCGCGTTTGTCAGACCCCCGGAAGGTGGAGGCCGAGGCCCACGCGGTGGACACCAGCTCGCCCACCGACAAACCGCTGGCCAGCACCTTGGCTTTGAGGTCGGCCACGTCGCGGGCATCGACCAGCTTGTGAGTGACCGGGGGCACGGGGTCTTGCCAGATGAGGTTTTCAGCGGGCACTTCGGGGCCCAGGTACAGGGCTTTGGGCCCCATGTCGCGGTGGGTCAGTTTGAACCAGGCGCGGGCGTAGGCATCGGCAAACTCGTCGGGGTGGGCCAGGAAGTGGCGCGAAATTTTTTCGTAGGCGGGGTCGAATTTCAGCGACAAATCGGCCGTGGTCATCATGGGGCGGTGCTTCACGCCGGGCACATGGGCATCGGCAATCAGGTCTTCGTCGGCCACGTCTTTGGCCAGCCACTGGTGGGCGCCCGAGGGGCTTTTCACCAGTTCCCAGTCGTACTTGAACAGCACCTTGAAGTAGCCCATGTCCCAGGTGGTGGGGTTGGGTTTCCACGCGCCTTCAATGCCGCTGGTGGTGGTGTGCTCGCTGTGGCCCTTGCCCAGTTGGTTGATCCAGCCAAAACCCATGTTTTCCATGGGGCCTGCCTCGGGCTCCACGCCCACCAGCTTGGGGTCGCCCGCGCCATGGGCCTTGCCGAAGGTGTGGCCACCGGCCACCAGGGCCACGGTTTCGTAATCGTTCATGGCCATGCGGGCGAAGGTTTCGCGCACGTCGCGGCCACTGGCCACGGGGTCGGGGTTGCCGTCAGGTCCTTCGGGGTTGACGTAAATCAGGCCCATTTGCACGGCGGCCAAGGGGTTTTCCAGGTCGCGCTCGCCGCTGTAACGGCTGTTGGGCTTGTCGCTGGTGGCCAGCCATTCGTGCTCGGCTCCCCAGTAAATGTCTTCTTCTGGGGCCCAGATGTCGGCGCGGCCCCCGCCAAAGCCAAAGGTCTTGAAGCCCATGGTTTCCATGGCCACGTTGCCGGCCAGGATCATCAGGTCGGCCCAGGAAATGGCGTTGCCGTATTTTTGTTTGATGGGCCACAACAGGCGGCGGGCTTTGTCGAGGTTGCCGTTGTCGGGCCAGCTGTTGACCGGGGCAAACCGTTGGTTGCCGGTGCCCGCGCCGCCACGGCCGTCTGCCGTGCGGTAGGTGCCCGCGCTGTGCCAGGCCATGCGGATGAACAGGCCGCCGTAGTGGCCCCAGTCGGCGGGCCACCAGTCTTGGCTGTCGGTCATGAGGGCGGCCAGGTCGGCTTTCAGGGCCGGGTAGTCCAGCGTGCCAAAGGCGTGGGCGTAGTCAAAGCCGGGGTCCATGGGGTTGGACGCGGGCTGGTGCTGGTGCAGGATGGCCAGGTTCAGCGCGTTGGGCCACCAGTCGGCGTTGGACTGCGCGCCTTGCGTGGCACGTGCGCCACCGGCGGCGTGGAAGGGGCACTTGGCTTCGGTGTTGTGGGGGGCACTCATGGTTATCTCCTGCTGTGATGGATGAGGGGGTTCCTGACGGTCAGAACGCCATGGCCAATGCCGCGAGCGCTTGCAGCCATCCGGTGGGGGAAGGGGTGGCACAGTCAACGGTTGTCATGGTCGTCTCCGGTTGCGTTGAGGAGCCCTGATGGTGCGCGGGTTCGGTGTTTCAGTCCAGGCAATTGAATTGATGCATTCAATAGTCAATGCCTAATTCAAAGGCGTCACCTCGTCGCCCGGCTGGGGCTGGCACCACGCGTCCAGCGGCGGGCCGCCACGGCGCAGCAGCACATGGCGTTCGGTGTGGCACAGCTCCAGGGTGTGGCTGGCGGGCCAGCGCTGTTGCACCCATGTGTGCAGGGCGGCGGGCATGCTGACCACAAACCGCCCGGCGGCCACGTCGTCAGCGGGGTGGTCTGCCGTGTGGAACCACGGCAGCAGCGCCGCGCCCAGGGCAATGGGGGGCCAGTGGGCCTGCACCACGCTGGGCTGGTAGCCCTGGTGCCGCAATGCTTGCTGGGCGTGGGCACGGGCGTTGCCGGGGCCTGTGGTGTTGGCTTCAGTGTTGGGGCTGGGGCCCCAGGCGGTGGCCAGCAACTCGGCCACCCATTGGTTGCAGTTTTGGTGCTGCAGGCCCCAGGCGTGCGCGTTGGCGCTGTAGCTGTGCCCCAGCAGTTGCAGGGCCAGGGTGTCATCCAGCGCGGCGTGCTCCAGCGGCGCGGCGGCTTCGGGCGGGGGCAACACCACCAGCAGGTGGCCCAGTGCGGGGTCGTGCGTGCCCATCACAAAGCGGGCCAGGCCTTCGTCAAACACGCGCGGGCGCTGTTCGTCGCACGCAAAGTAGAGCTGGCGCACCGACCACGGGGTTTGGGGGCTGGCCTTCAGGCTCAGCCCCGCGTGGGAATAGCGGTGGCCCAGGCGCTGCAAGGCCTGGCCCGAACGCGCCACCAGCGCCACGCGCTGGCCGCTGGCGCGGTGGGCGGCTTCCAGTTCGGTGCGCAGCACGGCGGCCACTTGCAGCAGCCGGTCTTGCACGGCGGCGGTGTGTTCGGCGGTGGGGGTGCACGCGGCCAGCGAGGCCGCTTGGGCGGGGGCGCAGGCCCACGCGGCCAGTGCTGTCAGGGTGGCAACCCCTGCCGTGGTCAGGCGCTGCCGCAAGGGGCGCAGCGGCTGGGCCATGTCAGCAGGTCAGCCGCCGACGGCGTGGTTGCCCAATTCGCGGTGGCGCTCGTCGTCCAGCACCAGGAAGAACGGCTGGGCCTGGCCTTGTGCCGTGGGCTTGGCAAACGCCAGGCCGTAGGGGCGGTGTTGCGCCAGCACGGTGTGGCCCACGGCCAGTTGTTCACGCTCGGCGGTCACGCGGGGCAGGCGCAGCCACACGGGCGCGGCATCGGCCGCAGCGGTGTGCACGGTGGGCTGAAGCCGCAGCTGCAGCAGGTCGGGGCGGCCCGCCACATCGGCCACTTCTTGCACGGTGTAAGGGCCTTGGGCCACGCCAGTGGCGCGGGAAGAGCTGTTGCTGGAGGTGCCCAGCGAGTTGGACACACTGCCCGCCGAAGTGGACGCGGCGCTGGACGCCGACGACGTGCTGTCGGCCCAGGCGGCTGGGGTGGCCAGGGCGATGGCAAGCAGGTAAATGGGGCGCAGGGTCATGGTGTGATCGGTGTTGAAAGGAGAGGGAAGCATACCGTTCAGGAAGCAGGGGGCAGCGCCACATGGGGGGCGAACATGGCCACGGCCCGGGCCACATCGGGCACGAGGTGGATGGGCTTCAAGCGCACCTGCGGGTGAGCGGTGGCAAACACCCGAAACACTTCGTCCACAAAGCCTTGGCCCACCAACGCCACGCCTTCAAAGTCAAGCACCACGGTCTTGAATTGGGTGGCCCGCTCGACCACCCATTTGCCTTGGGAGCGTGACGTGAGCTGGCTGCTGAGTTGTGCCAGGCGCACCGGCACTTCGGTGGTGTGGAATGCGTCGTCTCCCACCTCATCAGGGGTGAAATACCGGTTGTAAACGTCTTGGGCCGTGCGCGGTGTGTCCAGGGCCAGGTCCATGCGCACGGTGGTGCCTTGCTGCGTGTTTTTGAGGTGGCTGGTGGCGTCCACCCAATCAAACCGGCCCAGCGCGCGGCTGCCCGTGTGCAGGTCAAACGTCAGGCCGCGCGACTGTATGGCCATGCCGTCCAGCATGCGCGACGACACAAACACCCCCATGCCCGAATGGCCGGTGGCTGCGGTGGTGAATTTGCCTTTGGCCAGTTCCAGAAGGGCCAGGCGGTCGTCAAACAGGTCCAGCGCCTGGGCAATCTGGCGGAAGATGCCCACCCCATCGTCCGCCACCAGCATTTGCATGCGTTCACCGTTGGCATGCGCCGCCAGCAGCAGGTGTTGGGCTTGTGAGTGGTCCAGCGCGTTGTTCAGCATCTCGGTAAACGCGATGTTGGCCAAGTTGACCACGGCGTCGGGCATGCCTTGCATGAGGGGGGCGACATGGGCTTCCCACACACCGAATTCCCCGCCGCTGCGCGACACCGCTTCGCGTGTGGTGTGAGCCAACCAGAAGCGGTTTTGGCCGGGGGTGTAGGTTTGTCGTGTGCCCGTGCCGTGGCGGGTCAGGTAGCCGGCGTCGGCCAATTTTTTGATGCGCCGCGACACCGCCACGCGCGACAGGCCGGTGCGCTCGGCAGCGGTGCTGGCCAGTTGGGTGGTGTCACGCGCGGTGGCCAGGATGATGGCATCTTGGTGGTCGAACAACTGTATCGCCTCTGTGTCGTTTGATTGAATTTATTGTATCTTTTGATGCTGCGCGGTGGTGCGTTTACAGGTCTTGCGCGTAGCGCGCCAGCATTTCTGCCTGCGTTTCGGCGGGAATGTCGCCGCCAATTTGGTCTTTCATCATTTCGCCCATGGACGGCATCACATTGCGGTTCACCAGTGCGTCAGCGCTCCACAGCCGGGAGCGCATCAGCGCCTTGGCGCAGTGCAGGTAGGCGGCCTGCACCGTCACGCGTATCACCAGCTTGGGCGTGCGTTTGTCGTCGGTGCACAGGGCGATGTTGGGGGCGGCGGTGGTCAGCACGGCGGTGCCGTTCACGCGCAGGGTTTCGTCCACGCCGGGCAGCAGAAACAGCAGGCCGATGTGGCCGGTGGCCACGATGTTTTCCAGCGTGTCCAGCCGGTTGTTGCCCGGTGCGTCGGGTATGAGCAGGGTGTGGGCGTTGGGCACTTTCACAAACCCAGGTGCCCCGCCGCGTGGGGAGGCGTCCAGCAAGCCCGCGCCGCCGTTGGCCCCTGCGCTGGCCACCACCACCAGGGGCGACAGGCCAATGAACCGGGTGGCGTGCACGTCCAGCGACGGCATTTGTTTTTTCACCGACCGTTCGCGGGCGGGGGCGTACAGGGCGCGCAAGTCTTGCAGGGTGGTGATGTGCATGGGGGCATTGTGACGGTGGCCGTGCGCTAGCATCGCCCGCATGAGTTCCCACTACGAAAGCCTGTACCCCCTTGGTCTGTACCCGGAGGCCTTTGGTGTGCCCGAGCCTGCCATTGAGGTGGGGCGCGACGTGTGGCCCCGCAAGCCGGCGGTGTTCATCCGCCAGGTGCAGGCGCCCCAGCCTGCGCCTGTGGCGGGCGAGCCTGCCGATGCCGCCGCACCCGTCGAAGCCAAAGCCGTGCCGCACGAGCTGGTGGCCGGCCAGTTTGGGCTGGTGCCGCGTTGGGTGAAGTCGGCGTCAGACGCCAAGCTGCGCTCCACCAAGCTGGTGAACGCGCGCTCTGAAACAGTCACCACCTCCAACAACTTTCGCGAGGCCTGGCTGGCCGGGCAGCGCTGCATCGTGCCGCTGAACGCGTTTTTTGAAGACGACCTGCGCAGCGGCAAGCCAGTGCCTACCCGCATTGCCCGCGTGGACGGCAAGGCCATGGGTGTGGCCGGCCTGTGGGAACACTGGGAAAAAGACGGCGAAACCATCACCAGCTTCACGCTGCTGACGATCAACGCCAACAGCCACGCGCTGCTGCACCGCTACGGCCAGCCCGGTGCGGAAAAACGCATGCTGGCGGTGCTGAGCGAAGGCACCTACGACGCCTGGCTGAGCGCCCGCCCCGAAAAAGCCCGCGAGTTCATGCGCGCCTACCCTGCCAACTGGCTGTTGGCCAACCCGGTGGAAACCAAAAAGCCCAAAGTGCCCGCCGCCCTCAAAGGCTTGTGAAGGGGCTGTGAAGGCGAGGGCTGCCGGGCGCAGCCGCGCGTTTCAGCCCGCCGGAATGTCGGGCTCGACCAGCAGCGCCAGCAACTGCAACGACTCTTGCCAGCCCAGGTAGCAGGCCTCGGTGGGAATCATGGCCGGTATGCCTTCTTGCACGGCGGTCAGTTCGGTGCCCACCCCCACGGCTTTCAGCGTGAGGGTGGTGCGCATGGCACCGGGCAGGTTGGGGTCGTCAAAGCGGTCGGTTTTGACGATGCGCTCGTTGGGCACCAGCTCCAGGTAGTCGCCGCCAAAGGCGTGGGTTTGCCCGTTGCCCAGGTTGGTGAACTGCATGCGGTAGCTGCCGCCCGTGCGTGCGTCCAGGTGCAGCACGCGGCCGGTGAAGCCGTGCGGGGGCAGCCATTTGCACAGCGCGTCGGCGTCCAGCAAGGCGCGGTAAATGTGCTCGGGTGGGGCGCGCAGCACGCGGTGCAGGGTGACGGTGCCGGTGGTCATGGGGATGACCCGCACCGCGAATGTGGCTTGCCCGTGTGCCCAGGTCAACAGCCGGTCGATGTTGGGGTGTTTGCCGGGGTGGGCTTGCGCGTCGGCCGTGTGCTCGGCGTACCACTCCAGCCCCAGCTTGGCCGCGGCGGGTGTGATGTGCCCGACGTACAGCGCGCCCAGCGCGTGGTACACGGCCAACGAGCCGCCTTGGCCCGGCTTGTTTTCAATGGTGGCCAGCACCTGGCCCTGGCCATCGCGCAATTCAAGGGCGGCCAAGTGGGCCACGGTGGGCAGTTGTTTCAGTCGGTCGGCAAAGTTCATGGGTGTAGCAAAAAAGTGAATACAGACAAGCGCTGGGTGCCAAAAAGGCTTGAAATTGGGGTGGCGTGCCCTCAGGTGGATTCTGCGGCCGCCCGCGCCAGCCACTGCGGCACCTGCGCGCGTGTGCAGCGCTGCAACTGCACCAGCTGCGCGTGGCTGGGCCGGTGCAGGCTGTGGTCGCGGCGCAGCATGCCCAGCATGTGGCGCAGCAGCTCGGCGGTCATTTCGGCGTCGGCCAGGGCGCGGTGGGCGCGGCCGGTAGCGGGCAAACCCAGGTGCTGCACCAGCGCCCCCAGCTTGTGGCTGGGCGCGTGGGGGTACAGGCGGCGCGACAGCAGCACCGTGCAGGCAAACGGGTGCTGCGCGTCCAGCCCCACCCGGGCCAGCTCGGCCTGCCAGAACTTGCGGTCAAACGACGCGTTGTGCGCCACCATGGGGCAGCCGTCCACAAACCGCGCCGCGTCGGCCATGACCTGCGCCACCGGCGGGGCCGCGCCCACCATGGCGTTGGTGATGCCGGTCAGCCCGGTGATGAACGGCGGTATGTACACGCCCGGGTTCATCAGGCTTTGAAACCGGTCCACCACCCGCCCGTTGTCGGTGAGCACGATGGCCACCTCGGTGGGCCGCGCCCCCGCCTCGGGCGACATGCCGGTGGTTTCGAAGTCGATGATGGCGATGGGGGTCATGGGCGTAGGTGGGGTGAGTGGGGGCGGGCCGGGTCAAGCCTGCCACACCCCAAAACCTGCCGAGCGCAAGTCAATGCCTACTTCCACCTCGCGTTCTTGCGCGGTTTTGTAGGGCATGGGGTTGAAGCCTTCGTAAAGGTCTGGCAGCAGGCGCAGGCCGTACTTTTGCACATAGGCGTTGGCCTGAATGCCCGCCTTGTGTTTGTCGAACCGCACATCGGGGTCAAGCCCCGTCATGCCCACGTAAACGCAGGGTTTGCCGTCCACATAACCAGGGTTGCACCGGCGGAACTTGGGCTCTTGCAGCACGTCGGGGTGCAACTCAATCACGTAGACGTGGTGGTGGTGGTGGGCGCGGCGGGGCATGGGGGGGTTGTGTGCAAAGGCGCTGGGCGTGCCGTTCCGGGCACACAGCTCACGCCATTTCTGGGAAGTCGATCAACGGCACGCCCGAGCGTCTGGCGGCATCGGTCACACAGCTCAGCAGCTGCCGAGTGCCAGGCTTGACCAGCGGCAGTGACGCAACTTTTTTCATCTGCGCCATACCCGAGGCAAACAGGGCGATGCACGCATGGTTGGGATGTTGCGCTGAGGCATACACAACACCGTCCAGGTGCTGGGCTCGGCACTCTTGAGCAAAGGCCTGTGTGATGGCGATCCTTTGTGCTTGCAGCACGGGGTAGGGCTCGGCCAAAGCCCGCAAATCTGCCAGGCGCAAACGGCCTTTGGTGAGGAACTGCACCAGAGACCTGCGTGCCAGGTCGTCCAAAGACCGGCTGTGAACATCGCGCCGGAAAACGGATTCGTACAGAGCGGTGTGCTCGCTGTCGGCGAGGTAAGCGGTTGCCTCGGACGGCAAACAAAAGCGCCCTGCTTGCAAGCCTGTCGGTGCCAATAACAAGCCGTGATGCGCACACTGGTTTTGCGTGCGCGGGTCAGCTGCACGCGATGAAAGCACTGGCCCGGAGCCAGCTCCAGGACAGGGGGACGTAACTCGTTGAATTTCATGGGCAGAGGCAGTCAATGCCCCTCTGCCGTGGCCAGATCGATCACGCGCTGGGCGGGTGTGCCTTGCTCCAGTGCGGTGCGGGGTGACTGGCCGTCCAGTGCCGGGTGTGGGCTTTCCAGAAAAGCCAGCAATTGCCAGCCATCGGACGAACCCAAGGCGGAGGCCACGGGCGCGATCACCGGGAAGATGAACGGCTCAAATTGCCAACGAGGCAGCTTGTAGCCCCGGCGCAGGTGCGACACGCCAATGCTTCGGCCCGCCTTGATCCATGTGTTCATGGTCACGCGGGTGGTGCCTGACAGAGCAGCCGCTTCGTCGGTGGTGATCATGTCGGCAGCCTGAATGCGTTGCAGCCGGTATTGCGCGCCAAAGCGCAGCAGCGCGTGGGTTTGCGCTTCCGAGGCATAAGGGGCTTGGCCACTGGTTTTGTCACGGGGCAGATCTGGGATGGCAGAGAGGGGGAAGGTAAGGGTGTTCATGGTGAATGTCTGCAAGTGTTCACGCTCACGGCGCGTTGCGCATGCTCAGCTTCTGAGCACCGAAAAAGTAACGTGGACGTTCAACGCTCCTCGCGTTGTGAGCCTTTTGTTCTGGTGTGATTGGCTGACAGGTCGGGTTCTGTTGAATCACCCAACTCAACAGCCATTCGTAAATGCACTGCGCTGTGGTGCATAAGACTTCGGTGCGGCATCTTGAAAGGACCGAGCTGTAAAGGCGGAACATGGTGTTTTCCATCTTGTTCCCGTCAAACGGCACCAACCTGACCATGTAACCCCGCGTAATGGGGTTGGCAATGATGACCTTGTTGACGCTTACGCCTGTAGGTCTGGACGGAGTGGCTTCATCCCAAGTCAACATGACTTCTCCAAATAAAACGAGGCTCGCTTTGAGCAGCGAGCCTCGATATTTTAGGATGGTTCGGAAATCTCGTAAAGTTGGTATGGGTGGAAAATGTTATCCCGAGTATTGCGACTGAGTCGGTCGCAGCTAAAACGAAGACCCCGGCCCGCTCAAAAACGCCAGCTCTTCTGCCGTGGAGCTGCGGCCCAGGATGGCGTTGCGGTGGGGGTAGCTGCCAAAGCGGTCGATGATGGCCTTGTGCTGCAGCTCAAAACGCAAGGTGTCTGCCATGCCCGGCTGCGAAAACAGCGTCACGGCTTGCTCATGAATCAGCGCCGACTCGCTGTGCATGTAGGGCATGTAGGCAAAGCTGCGCTGCGCCAGGGGCAGGCTGCAGTCTTGCCCGCTGGCCACCAGCTCTTGCGCCAGCGCCAAGGCCAGCGCGTCCTGCGCAAAGGCGCGGGGCGTGTCGCGCCACACGTTGCGCGAAAACTGGTCCAGCACCAACACCTCTGCCAGCCGCCCCTCTGGCGTGGCACGCCAGGCAAACAGCTCACACCGCGCAGCGGCCTCCAGCGTGGCACCGAAGCGGGTGCGGATGGCTTCGTCCAGCGCAGCGTCTTTGGCGAAGTGCTGCTTGGGGGTCAGCTCGGTGAACCAGAAGTGGAGGATGGGTTGGGGTTGCATGGGGAAAAAATTTCAAAATAGATAGCGGTCAGTTCTTATAAATAAAGCGCTAAGGCTACTTTAGGTCGAAATTTTTGACCCGCGAGGTGTTCCAGCCATCAACCCGTTGTACGAGTGCTGCTTACTGCTTTACTTTTGATACTGGGCACCACCACCCCATAAGCATCGGCCAATCGTTGCGCTTGTTTGGCCGACTGTTCCAGTGCCTTTTGCAGGGCTTTGGGTGAAGGGGTCAGGCGGCTTGGCTGAGTTTTTGCAGTTTGTGCCATGTGGTGGGCTCCGTCACAGTGAGTAGGCCATTCAGCTTGGCAGCGATTGCACGCGCAAGCGGAGGGGTGGAATTGTCAAACAGCGTCCATTCATCAGCCAGCGGCATGTAGAGCGCAAAGAAGTTGCTCAAGCTGCGGCCATATCGCCGCCGAACCACATCGGCGGGCACATCGTGACCACCCAGCGAAACGCGCAGTTTGACCCGGCGCACCGCCAACTGCGCGTTGGCCAATGAAAAGTAGTAAACAACAACCGCGTACCCCTGCTGTTTGAGGGAGCGCAGAAAGGCCGCAAATGTCCGGCTGGACAGGGTTGATTCAAAAGCGAAATCAGCCTTGGCATCTGCCAGCTGGTGCAACCGCTTGAGCATGATGCGCCCCGCCTCAAATGCCACTGCATCGGTATTGCGGCCCGACAAGCCTCGGGCGATGTAGTCTGCGTTGACAAAGGTCTCGATGCCCAGCGCCGCCAGAATGGCATCTGCGTGAGTGGATTTGCCCGCGCCATTGGGGCCTGCAAACACAACGACGCGGGGAAGCAGCTTGGGTGTGTCAGGCATGGTCGCAGTTCAAACCGGATGAAAGTCCTGCGGCCACAGGAAGTAAGGCCCGAAGCGGGACTTGGCCACGAACTCCACGCCTGCTGCCGCGCCCTTGGCGGTCAGCACATGTTTGTCGCTATCCAGCACCAGAAAACCGTTCTCTGTGGCTCGATCAATGAACTGGGCGGTTTTAAGGCCCAGCTTGGTGGCGATTTTTGATGACGGGAGCTTGTCACTCGTCGATTCTGCGTCGCCACCTTTGTCGATGCTGTCGGGTTCAGCGGCAGGTGCCTCGGGCGCGCTGGACACACGTTCCAGCGAAATGCGCACCTCGTCGCTGATGCGGATGATGCGCTGCGCCTCCTCGTAGGCATCTTTGTAAAGCTGGGCATCTTCGCCGCGTTGAATGAGGATGCCCATCTCGTTGTTGTTCACCTGGCTGAACTCGTACAGGTTCAGGCTGGTGATGATGCACATCTCTTCGTTCATGTAGCACTTGGCGTGCAGGTTCTTGCAGAAGCTGGTGCGGATGTACGTGAGGCCGCGCAGCCATTCAATTTCCTGCGGCTGCAATTCGCTTTTGCCGTACACGATGCGCACGTCGATCTTCAGGCGGTTTTTGTCCGCCAGAAGCTCCTTCATGCGGTCATTGAGCTTGAGGAAGGGGCTGATCAGGATCAGGCGGTCGGACGCGCCTTTGATCAGTTCCTCCAGGTGGTAATTGGTGCCGGTGGTAGATAGGAATTTGGCCATTTATTTTGTCCCCCTAGAGTTTCTCTGTAAAGTAATTATCCAGTTTCTCATTCGAAGTGCGCCCGATGGAGGCTTGGGAGGCCGAACTTTCATCAATCCAACTTGAAGTGCACTGTGCAGAGTTAGAGTTTTGATACGGTGTTCCACATCTTCGTGGAAAGAAGTTCTGTTCTTGATGCGACGGTAGATTCGTCCCAAGATGTGGCTTGATTAAGGGTGGAATCACTCTGGAGTTTAGATTTTTTGTATATTGGTATTTTTTCGGCAACCGGTTTATTCCCGAGTTTATTATTTACATTTGCGGATAGAAGCCATAAATTACCAATTTCTGCAACTTTCTCATGACTCATTGCTGTTGATGATTGAGGTTCAATGTGTTCAATGGTCATTTGTTGCGGATCAATGGCGACACTAGGAGCTTCGGCCTCGTATAGTGTCCTTAATGTGTATTGAATGACGCGCTTATCTTTGGGGAATTCGTCAGAATATTTGAGTTTTTTGAAGCCTGCTACGAATTCCGTCTGTTTGGGGAGGCGGGCTTTGAGTTTCGCAATTAGATTATTGATGGCAACTGTTCTTTGCGCATTGTCTTTCGATTGCGTTAACTCTCTTGCGTGAAGGGCATACATGTGAGAGATGCCGCCAGATGAGCGTTGTGAAGTGAGTGCGGTGAATGAGTAGTGGAAAAATTCTATTGCGGATAGCGCTCGTTCCGTTTCTTTCTTTGTTAGTTGTTTTAATTTGTATGCTTGCATAATTGCAAGGATCATGGGGACGGGTTGCCGAACTCGAAACGTAAGAAGAGACTCGAGAGATCGCCTGATTTTCAACTCTTCCATTTTCCATGCTCTGGTGCTTGGCATGAAAATGTGCTTGTAAGTTTCCGACGCGTCCTGCAATTTTTCTATGAATATGTTGGCAGATGCTTTATCGGGTATGGCGATTTTCGCGCGTTTGTATATTTCTTTTTCGGTAGTAAATTCTTTGGTTGCAAGCCAAAAATGATAGACAAAATTATCAAGCTTAATATCGGATATTTCAATGCTGTCAATATTGTCTCGAATTTTTTTCCATTCAATGGCAATCGTATCGTTTTTGGCGTTTGATTGTCGTAGTTGCTTTGCTAAATGATTCTTGAGCAGGTCTGCTGATGTGAGGTCCTTGCCTCGTGTGTTTAGTGTCTCGAAAATCACATATGCATCATCTTCGTTATCTACTTCAACGTAAATCGCCTTTAGGGAGAGAAGTTTATCCCGTATAGATTCGAGTGCTTTTTTCTTCTTTGCTTGAGTAGTTTCTTTGTCTACCAAGAAGTCAATTAGTTGCTTGAGCTGGTCATACGCATCCTTAAGAAGGATTTCTTCTTCACCGGGCGGTGTATTATTTTTTTGGTGTCCGAAATTTTGTATTTGTTGCTGGAAAAATGGATAGCTTGAGCTTGTCTGAATGACAAATTCGTTATCGTTATCGAGATTGGTTCGCTCAATTAGTTTTTGTAATCCCTTTGCTTGACTTTCTAGGTGGGTTGAATTGAATTTATCTCTTAGTGCTGCCAGTAATATTGTAATTGTGGTCAGCCGCTGCTGCCCATCGACTATATGGCGATAATTTCCCTTGACGTACACGACCATAGATCCAATGAAAAATTCACTAGGCTTGTGGTTGTGTATGTCAGTCCAAAAATCATGGATGTTGTCCCTGTCCCAAGAGTATGGCCTCTGGAATCTTGGTATTTTGTAATAGTTGGTCTCCAATATTTTTCTTACTTCTTGATCTACGCATGCAATTTTCATAAATCCCCCCTTTGTTGAATTGAATTGTTTCTACTACTTGCCCCAACTATCCTTCAACCCCACCGCTAAGTTAAACACCGGCTTGCCCGCCGCGTGGTCCACGCGGTCGGCCACAAAGTAGCCATGCCGCTCAAACTGAAACTTCTGGTCGGGCTGGGCATTGGCCAGTGACGGCTCAACAATCGCGGTCACCACCTTCAGGCTGTTGGGGTTCAGGCTTTCCAGAAAGTCTTTGCCGCCTGCGTCGGGCTGGGCGTCCACAAACAGGCGGTCGTACATGCGCACTTCGGCTTGTCTACCGTCGGCTACGCCCACCCAGGTGATGGCGGCTTTCACTTTCACGCTGTCTGCGCCGGGGGTGCCGCTTTTGGTGTCGGGCACCACGGTGGCCAGCACTTCGGTGATGGTGCCGTTGGCGTCTTTGGTGCAGCCGGTGCACTCAATCACATGGCCGCCCTTCAGGCGTACTTTGTTGCCAGGGAACAGGCGCTTGTAGCCCTTGGGGGGCACTTCTTCAAAGTCTTCGCGCTCAATCCACACTTCTTTGCCTATTGAGAAGTGGCGCACCGGGCTTTCGGTGCCCTCGGGTGGGTGGGGCAGGGCGGGCAGGGTGCAGGGGTCCAGGTAGGCTGCGCCGCCTTGGGCGGCAAACACCTCGTCCCAGTTGGTCAGCACCAGTTTCACGGGGTTCAGCACGGCCATGCCGCGGTGGGCTTTCAGCTCCAGGTCTTCGCGCAGGCAGCCTTCCAGGGTGCTGTAGTCGATCCAGCTGTCGCTTTTGGTCACGCCAATGCGTTCGGCAAAGGCTTGCAGCGCGGCAGGGGTGTAGCCCCGGCGGCGCAGGCCGACTATTGTTGGCATGCGGGGGTCGTCCCAGCCGTTGACCTTGCCTTCGTTCACCAGCGCGGCCAGCTTGCGTTTGCTGGTAATCACATACGTCAGGTTCAGGCGGGCAAATTCGTATTGCTTGGGCGCGGGTGCGGCCAGCAGGCCACCTTCGCAAAGCCTGTCCATCAGCCAGTCGTAAAACGGGCGTTGGTCTTCAAATTCCAGCGTGCAAATGCTGTGGGTGATTTGCTCC
This sequence comes from Burkholderiaceae bacterium, assembly GCA_049653005.1. Classification (GTDB taxonomy): domain Bacteria; phylum Pseudomonadota; class Gammaproteobacteria; order Burkholderiales; family Burkholderiaceae_C; genus UBA2334. The sequence continues at coordinate 39,683 of JBASFL010000065.1, forward strand.
AGCGCGTCCTCAATGGGGTGCGCAAAGGTGTACATGGGGTAAATGCACCATTTGTCGCCGGTGTTGTGGTGGGTGGCGCGGCGAATGCGGTAAATGGCCGGGTCCCGCATGTTGATGTTGGGGCTGGCCATGTCTATTTTGGCGCGCAAAACCATAGCGCCATCGGCATGTTGGCCTTGCGCCATCTGCCTGAAACGCTCCAAATTCTCTGCTGGGGTGCGGGTGCGGAAGGGGCTGTCGACACCGGGCTTGCCAAAGTCGCCCCGGTTGGCGCGCATGTCTTCGGGGCTTTGTTCGTCCACGTAGGCGTGGCCGGCTTCAATCAGGTGTTCCGCTGCGCGGTACATGAAGTCGAAGTAGTCGCTGGCCTGAAACAGGTGGTTCTGGCCGTTGGCTTCCCAGCCAAAGCCCAGCCACTGCACGGCATCCAGAATGCTGTTGACGTATTCGGTGTCTTCTTTTTCGGGGTTGGTGTCGTCAAACCGCATGTGGCACACGCCGCCGTAGTCGCGTGCCAGGCCAAAGTTCAGGCAAATGCTTTTGGCGTGCCCCACGTGCAGGTAGCCGTTGGGCTCGGGCGGGAAGCGGGTGCGAATTTTGGCGGGGTCAGGCTCGCCCTTGGCGTGGTGGGCGGCGTCGCCGGGGGTGCCTGCCCAGCGGCGCTGGGCGTAGGTGCCTTGGGCCAGGTCTTTTTCGATGATCTGGCGCAGAAAGTTGCTGGGTTTGTGGTCGGCGGCGGCAGCGTCGGTGGGGGTGCCTGCGGGGGTAGCGTTGGTGTGGGTGGAGCTCATGGTTTCATTTTAGGTGGCGGCCCAATCCGGGCGTGCAGGGGGCCTGCGCCGATAATCCGCCACCCCTTTTTTGATTCGCCATGAGCACACCGTTCACCTTGACCCCCTCTCGCATGCCGCTGGCCGATGCGTTCAAGGCCGTGGCCTCGCAGCTGATCGTGCTGCACCACCTGGCTTTCTACGGCCCCATGTCTGACTTCACCGAGCAGTGGGTGCCCGAGTTGGTGCACTGGCTCAGCCAGTACGCCCGCCAGGTGGTGCAGGTGTTTTTGGTGCTGAGCGGCTTTTTTGCCGCCCGTTCGCTGGCCCCTGACGGCGTGCTGCGCACGCACCAGCCCTGGGCGTTGCTGGGCAAGCGGTACGTGACCATCGTGTTGCCCTACGTGGTGGCGTTGGCGGTGGCGGTGGTGTGCACCGCGTTGGCGGCCCGTTGGATGGCCCACAGCAGCCTGCCCGAGCCCGCCGAATGGGGGCAATTTCTGGCCCACGCGCTGTTGTTGCAGGGCGTGTTGAACGTGGACTCGCTGTCGGCAGGTGTGTGGTACGTGGCCATCGACTTCCAGCTGTTTGCCCTGATGCTGGTGTTGCTGTGGTGTGCCCGTTGCATGGCCGACGTGGCCACCGCCCAGCGCTGGACGGCGCTGGTGCTGGTGGGCGGGCTGGCCGCGTGGTCGCTGCTGGAATTCAACACCGACGCCGGGTGGGACAACTGGGCGCTGTACTTTTTCGGGGCGTATGCCCTGGGGGCGTTGGCGTGGTGGGGCACCCATGCCCTGTCGGGCGCTGCGCGCCAGGCGGTGTGGGCGCTGCTGCTGGGTGTGGTGGCGCTGGCCCTGGCGCTGGACTTTCGCAGCCGCATTGCGCTGGCCTTGGCCACGGCCGTGGTGTTGGCGCTGGCCCACACCACGGGAGTGCTGTACCGCTGGCCGCGCGGGGCGGCGTGGTCGTACCTGGGCCGTATTTCGTATGCGGTGTTTCTGATGAATTTCCCTGTGGGGCTGGTGGTGAACGCCGCCTTCACCCGCTTTGCCCCGCCCGATGTGGCCGTGCAAACCGGCGGTGTGCTGCTGGCCTGGGGGCTGACCGTGCTGGCCGGCGCGGCGTTTTTCCACGGCGTGGAAGAGCCCCTGCGGCGCTGGGCGCAGGCGCCTGGCAGCGGGTGGTCGTTACGTTTGGCAACGCTTCTGGGCTTCAAAAACCGATGACCGGGGGCGTTCGGCCTTGAAATAGCGGTGCGGGCCAGCGTGGCCCGGTTTCAGGAGACCTCTCATGACCGCAGCATGCCCCATCACCCCCCAAGACAGCGCTTTGCCGCGCTGGCCTCAGTACTGGGTGCCCCGCGCCATGGGCCGTTGGGTGGGCACGGCGGTGTTGGCCCTGGGGGCCACCCTGGGCACGGCCGGGCTGCAGCAAGCCCAGGCCAATTCGCTGGTGTGGTCGGTGGGCGTGAGTGCCCCGGGCGCGGTGGTGCAGGTGGGCAGCCACCCCCCACCCCGAGTGGTGTACCAACCCGCGCCCGTGCAAGTGGTGGTCAACCCCGGTTGGGATGAGCCCCGCCACCGCCATGGCCCGCCACCCCGCTGGTACGGCCCCCACGCCAGCGCAGGCCACGGCCACCACCACCGCGGGTTTTACGACGACCACCGCCGGGGCAACCGCCACGGCTGGCGCGACCGCGATGGTTACCGTGACGACGACCGGGGTGGCCGTTACGTGCGGCCAGACAACGGCTGGGACCACCGCCGCTGAGCCTTTCGGCCCAACGGCTGGGGGTTGATGTTCAGTCCGCGTCGCGGTAGGTGCGGCGCACGTTGGCGTACATCGGTTCGGTGGCTGCCACAAACCCGGGAAACTCGGCCTGTGCCAGGGCTTGCATGCCCTCGGCGTCGGTGGTCATGCCCAGCAGGGCCTCGCGCACCATCGCCACCGTTTTGGCGGGCACCCTGGGGTGGGCCGACACGGGCAGCTCGGCAAACCCTTCCGAGGTGTAAACCACCCGGTAAGCCAGGCCTTGCTTGGCGGCAAACTGCGTCAAAAAGCGCGAGTTGACGGCCGCTGCGCTCACCTGGCCCGATTTCAACAGCAGCAACGCCGCGTCTTGGTTGCCCGCAAACACCGGCTCCACTTTCACCTGCGCGCGTTTGAACGCCAGCATGGGCACGGCGTAGCCCACAAACGCCTCTTTTGACGGAAACGCCACCCGCAAACCGGCCAGCTCGCGCAGCCGCGTGACAGGGCTGTGGTCGGGCACGGCCACCACGCCGTGGATGGGCGGGCCAGCCAGCCGCGCGATCACGCTGTAAAGCGCGTCGTATTCGGGCTGGAAGTTGTGGTTGCTGAACAGAAAGTCGAACTCACCACGCGCCATCATGGCGTTGGTGTCGTCCACCGTGGGGCCCATCGACAGCCTGAACGGGTGGCCGGTTTTGTGGGTGAGGTGGGCCAACACCGGGTTCCAGCGCGCAGCGGTGCGGGCCAGGCTTTGCTGGTTCAGCACGCCGAACACCAAGGGGCGCTGCGCACGCGCAACTGCCCACACCGCGCCCAGGGCAACGCCTGCCGACAATTTCAAAAAAGACCTGCGCACTGAATTTCCCAACGTTTGGCCAAATTTTAGGTGGGCAGGTGCGTGGGCGGGGGGGCCGCGCCTTTAACTTCACCCCACTGTGGGGGCGTTTTGCGCGGCCCAACGGCGTTTCGTCGCACAGCGGCTGACGCCGCCGCCGCCGACGCGGACAGTGCGAACCCAGATGTTCAACACCCCGCACCGCTGAAACGGCGCGGCACCCACTGGAGTTCCCCATGCGCACGTTTGTTTCCACCGCCCTCAGCCCCCTGGCCCTTGCCGTTGCCCTGCTGGCGGGCACCGCCCACGCCGTGCCCGAGGCCCAGTTTCAACCCGCGTTTGCCACCTTCATGCAGGCGGCGGAAGGCAACCCGTCGGCCATCGACAAGGCCGCAGACGCCTTTGCCGCCTTGCTGAAAACCGAGCCCACCAACCCCGTGCTGCTGGCCTACAGCGGCGCGGCCACCAGCATGAAGGCCAACACCACTTGGCTGCCCTGGAAAAAAATGGCCCACGCCGAAGATGGCCTGGCCCAGCTGGACAAGGCGCTGGCACTGCTCACCCCCGCCCACAGCGCCGTGGTGCAAAACGGCACACCCGGCACCCTGGAGGTGAAGCTGGTGGCCGCCAACACTTTTTTGGCTGTGCCAGGTTTCATGAACCGGCACGAGCGCGGTGTGAAGCTGGTGAAAGACCTGTTGGCCAGCCCCGCACTGGCCACCACGCCCCAGGCATTTCAGGCCGCCGTGAACAAGGCCGCTGTGCAAGCCAAACTGGCAGGTGCGCAATGAGCACACACCTGTCCAGCACCCCCGTGGTGGCCCTGCACGGCGTGCGCAAAACCTACCGGTTGGGCGCACACGTCATACCCGCGCTGCAAGGCGTTGACCTGAGCGTGGCGCGTGGCGAGTTGCTGGCGCTCACAGGCCCCTCGGGCAGCGGCAAAAGCACCATCCTCAACCTGTGTGGGCTGATTGACACGGCCGACAGCGGCGAGATTGAGCTGAACGGCCAGCGCATCAACGGCCTGAGCGAAGACCAGCTGACCCTGCTGCGCCGCGACGCCATGGGTTTTGTGTTCCAGAGCTTCAACCTGGTGCCCGTGATGACCGTGGCCGAGAACGTGGACTACCCGCTGTTTCTGGCGGGTGTGCCCGCCGCCGAACGGCGCGAACGTGTGGCCGCCCAACTGGCCGCCGTGGGCCTGGCCGACCACGCCCACCACCGGCCCGACGCGCTCAGCGGCGGCCAACGCCAACGCGTGGCCATTGCCCGTGCGCTGGTCAAACGCCCGAAGCTGGTGATTGCCGACGAGCCCACCGCCAGCCTCGATTCACACACCGCCGACCAGGTGCTGGACCTGATGCGCGAACGCGGCCACGCCGAGGGCGCGGCCTTTGTCATTGCCACCCACGACAGCCGCCTGACCCGCCGCTGTGACCGCGTGGTGGCCTTGTTGGACGGGAGGATTCAATGAGCACGTCAACTGTTTCTTTTTTCAGCGGCTGGACCCACTGGTTCAAATTTGCCCTGCAAAACACCCTGCGCAACCGCAGGCGTTCGCTGGTCACGGTGTCCATCGCAGCGCTGGGCACCGCCGCCATTTTGTTGGCCGGGGGCTTTGCCCTGTTCACTTACCAGGCGCTGGCACAGGCCGCCGCACGCGACACCGGCCACCTGGTGCTGGGCACCCCCGCCAGCTTCACCACCGACGAAGACGTGCCCCTGCAACACGGTCTGAGCAACGTGGACGCGCTGCGCCAGCAACTGCTGGCCGACCCGGCGGTGCGCCAGGTGCTGCCCAAGGTGGTGTTCAGCGGGCTCATCAGCAACGGCGACAAATCCACCGTGATGGTGGCCACGGGCGTGGACCCCGACAACGAATTTGCCGTCAAAGGCCCGTTCCTGACCGTGACCGCTGGCGCCGTGCTGACATCGGACAGCACCGAGCCAGAGGTGATGCTGGGCGAAGCCCTGGCCCGCAGCCTGAAGGCCACCCCAGGCACCAGCCTGACCCTGCTGGCCAGCACCACCGAAGGCGCCATGAACGCCATGGACGTGGTGGTCAAAGGCACCTTCACCACCGGGGTGCCCGAAATGGACAAACGCGCCGTGTACACCAGCGTGGCCCTGGCCCAGCGCCTGCTGGTGACCGACCGCGTCAGCAGCCTGGGCGTGTTTCTGGACCGCATGGAGTCCACCCTGCCAGCCCAGGCTCGCGTGGCGGCGTTGCACCCCGAACTGACGGTGCAAAACTGGGAGCAACAAGCTGTTTTCTACCAAGCGGTGAAGGGCCTTTACAACCGCATTTTTGGGGCCTTGGGCGTCATCATTGGGGTGATCGTGGTGTTTGTGGTGACCAACGCCATGGCCATGGCCATCATCGAGCGCACCCGGGAAATTGGCACCCTGCGTGCGCTGGGCACGCTGCCCGACCAACTCCTGCGCACCTTGGGGCTTGAGGGCATGTTGATGGGCGGCGTGGGTGCGCTGGTGGGCGCGGCGCTGTCTTTGGGCGTGTCGGTGCTGCTGTACGTGGTGCCGGTGAACATGCCGCCACCCCCCGGCCGCTCGGTGGGTTACCCGCTGAACATCGCCATCGACCCCACGCTGTACGGCGCCACCCTGCTGGCCATGGTTTGCCTGACCCTGCTGGCCAGTTACGCCGTGGCCCGCAAAACCGTGCACATGCCCGTGGTCGATGCACTGGCCCACACCTGAACACAAGCGAGAAACGCCATGAACCCATTCATTTCAACCCTGGCCGCAGCCTGCCTGCTGCCGTTGCTGGCGGCCACAGCCCAGGCCCAAGACGTGGGCGCATTGCTGAAAGACGCCGACCGCTTCCGCATGAGCACCGCCGGGCCGTCCCAAGGTGCGAAAGCCCCCACGGGGGGCAGCGAACACAGTGAGCGTGGGGGCATGGTCACTTCAGACAACCTGCAGGTGGACACCCAGGTGCAGGTGTTCAACACAGACGGCACGCCCGACAAAGAGCGCCGCTACACCGTGTTTGCCCAAGCGGGCCGCCAGTCGCTGGTGCTGATGCAAAGCCCCGCCGAAAAAGGCCAGAAGGTGCTGATGCTGGGCGACGACTTCTGGCTGCTCATGCCCGGCAGCCAGCGCCCCATGCGCATCACCCCCATGCAAAAACTGCTGGGCGATGCCAGCACCGGCGACATTGCCACCCTGAGCTGGGCGGGCGACTACACCGCCACACTGGTGGGCGAAGAGCCCTGCGCCGCCGAAGGTGTACCGGGTGAAAAAAATCAAGCCAAAAATGCCTCTGGCGCTTTACTTCATTCAAAAGTTTGCTATCGCTTGGAGTTGAAAGCCAGCCGCAAAGGGGTGACTTACCAGCGCATCGAGCTGTGGCTGGGCCAGCAGCGCCACGAGCCCGTGCGGGCCAATTTGTACGTGCAGTCCGACAAACTGGCCAAGCAGGCCCGCTTTGTGATGGACAGCGCAACAGCGCCCACCACCGTCAGTGCCATGGTGCTGGTGGACCAGCTCAGCAACAAAAAAGAAACCCGGGTCACCTACCTTGGGCGCAAAGAAAAGACGGTGCCAGCCGAGTGGCTGAACCCCATGTTTCTGGCCCGCAACCCCCAGTTGGACTGAGCGATGAAAACCGCACACCTTGGGTCAGTCATCGCAGGCTTGGCCGTTGTCGCCACCGCGCATGCTCAAAGCATCGACACCTCTGGCTACCTGCGCACATCGTGGGCCGCGCGCCAGGCCGCCCACACAGGCCCGCTGGCGCAGGCCAACGCGCTGGTGCCGGGCTTTGTGGCCACCGAGCCGTCAGCCGCCACCGTGCAGGCCGAGTTGCGCGCCAATGCCAAGTGGGGCGGTGTGGGCGTGAACACCACCATCACCCTGCAAGGCCAGCGGCCCGAGGGGGGCTCAGGCGGCACACAAGCCTGGGTGAACGAGGCCGTGGTGAACGGCACGCTGGGGTCAGGCGCTGCCCCCGGGCTGCAATGGAGCGCGGGCAAAAAGGTGGTCAGCTGGGACGTGTGCCACGCCTTTCGCCCCAACGACGTGGTGCAGCAAGAGGCCCGCCGCACGCTGACCCCGGCCACGCTGGAAGGCCGCCCGCTGTTGATGCTGGAGCACTTCACCGCCAGCACCGCTTACAGCGTGGTGTGGGTCAACCCCACCCAAGCCCGCGCAGCCACGGGCGTGAACGAACCCGCCCTGGCCGCCCGCGTGTACCACCGCGCAGGCGCGGTGGACTGGCACGGTTTTGCCCGCCACGGCGTGCGCACCGGTACCAGCCTGGGCGCAGCGGCCTCGTGGGTGGCCAGCGATGCGTTGGAGCTGCACGCCTCGGTGCGCCGCTTTCAACGCAACGACGGGCTGGCTTGGTCATCAGCCGCTGCGGAATCTGGGGGTGCTTTGCTGCCCAAGAACCCTTGGGGCGCCAGCATGGGCGGCAGCGGCAGCCAAGCCTTGGTGGGCGGCACCTGGACGGCTGAAAACCAGCTCAGCCTGTTGGCCGAGGCCTGGTACGACGGCACCGCCTTGCCCAAAGCCGCCTGGCAGCAGTGGGCCACCCGCAACCAGGCGCTGGGTGCCCTGGCGGGCAGGGGTGCACCGGCCACCGCGATGGCGGGCAACCTGGCTTGGCAAAGCGGCGCCTTCAATGCCAGCGGCGCAACGGCCAGCCTGCACCGCCAGAACCTGTACGCCCGCCTGAGCTGGACACACGAGGCCTGGCAGCCCGCGCTCGATGTGCTCTACCACCCGGCCGACGGTGGCCGCATGGTCACGGCCAGCCTGGTGTGGCAAGGCGACCGCGTGAAGCTGGAAGGTGGCCTGCGTGTGAACGCCGGGCCCACCCGTGCCGTGGTGCGGCAACTGCCCGTGCAACAACAGGGCTACGTGATGGGCACCTGGGCGTTTTGACGGGCGTTCACCACAACAACTTCACCACAGCAACGATATGGGCGCTGCATGCAGCCGTTCACCAAACGGGGTGATGCGGTCGTGGTCGTGCAGCACCACGCCCTGCACAAATTTGTCGCCTGCCGCTGCTTGCAGTTGCCGCAGGCCCCGCAGGTCGTTCGGCCGCACGGTGGCCGAAGCCTTCACTTCAATGCCAACGACACGGCCCTGCCGGTCTTCAATCACCAGGTCCACTTCGTCTTGTTCTTTGGTGCGGAAATGTGAGACGCGCAGCCGCCTGTCTGACCAGCTCAGCAGCTTGAACACCTCGGACACCACAAAGTTCTCCAGCAAGGGGCCGTAGCGTGTGCGGTCTGCCTGCACGCGGTCGGCGTTGGTGCCGGTCAGCGCGGCCAAAAGGCCTGTGTCCAGGAAGTGCAGCTTGGGTGTCTTGGTCAAACGGCTGACCGCGTTGTGCGACCACGGCGGCACCAGCCGCGCCAGAAACAGCCTTTCCAGAATGCCCACGTACTTTTGTGCCGTGGGTGCCGACAAACCCAGCGCCGCGCCATAGCTGCTGTGGTTCACCAACTGGCCTGCATGGGCCGCCAGCACGTTCAGCAGCCGGGGCAGGCGGTCAAGCTGGTCAATCTGCGCGATGTCGCGCACATCGCGGTCCAGTATCAAGGCCACATAGTCCTCCAGCCAGGCTTGGCGGCGGTTGGCCGCGGTGCGGCGCAAGGCCTCCGGGTAGCCACCTGCCAACACCCGTTCCACCAAGGCGTTGCCCGTCACGGCGTGGGGCACGGGCGGCAAACCCTCGCCGTTGAACAAGCGCTCCAGAAAGTTGCCGGGTGTGCCAGCCAATTCAGCTTGCGCGAACGGCAGCAGGTGGATGACTTCCAGCCTGCCTGCCAGCGAGTCGGCCACTTGTGGCATGGCCATCAGGTTGGTGGAGCCGGTGAGCAAAAAGCGGCCGGGGGATGGGTCCAGATCCACGCTTTCTTTCAGTGCAAGCAGCAGGTCGGGTGCGCGCTGCACTTCGTCAATCACCGCACTTTTCAGGCCCCGAACGAACCCTGTGGGGTCCTCGCGTGCGGCCATCAGGGTGGCGTTGTCGTCCAACGTGAGGTAGGGTCGGTGGGCGTGGGAGAACAGGCGCGCCAGCGTGGTTTTGCCCGCTTGTCTGGGGCCAGCCACCAGCACCACCCGGGTGTCGGTCAAGGCGGTGGCCACCCTTTGCTGTACGTGCCGCGCAACGGGGTTGTGCAGTGGAGTGGACAGTGGGCTGGTGGGGTTTGGCATGCCGCCATTTTAAATTGGTGTGTTGGCCAATTGAAATTATAAAGCTGGCCAAATGAAAACAAAGCGGCTGCTGGGTGCGGGTGTAACCTTGGTGTGGATGACCCCGCTGCACGCCTTGCCCCATTCCCAACCCCACACACCCCACGCGGTCTCCCGCCTGCGCACCGAGCGCTTGGCCCGCAGTGCCAAGCCGTTTTTGGCCCGGGGCGGCCCCAAGGGCGAGCGTTGCCCCGGCTGCCGCCTGGTGCCCAGCCACTGCCTGTGCGGTGTGCGGCCCGTGGTGCCCACCCGCGCCGGGGTGTGCCTGCTGATGGCCGACACCGAGCCCCTCAAACCCAGCAACACCGGCTGGCTGATTGCCGATGTGGTGCCCGACACCTTTGCCTTTGGCTGGGCGCGCACCGAAGTGGCCCCCGGCTTGTTGGCGCTGCTGGCCGACCCCCAGTGGCAGCCTTGTGTGGTGTTTCCGGGCGAGTTTGCGGATGCCGAGCGCGTGGTGACGGCCTTGCCCGTGGCCGAGGCCAGCGACCCAGCGCCCAAGCGCCCGCTGTTTGTGCTGCTGGACGCCACCTGGCCCGAGGCGCGCAAGATGTTCCGCAAAAGCCCTTACCTGGACGGCCTGCCCGTGCTCAGCCTGGCGCCCGAGCAGGTGTCGCGCTACGTGCTGCGCCGCTCCAAACGCGGCGACCACTTTTGCACCGCCGAAGTGGCCGCGTTGTGCCTTGACCTGGCGGGCGAGGCCCAAGCCTCACTCACGCTGGACGCTTACTTTGACGTGTTCACTCACCACTACGTGCAAGCCAAACACCAGCGGCCGCCAGACACCGACCACGCAGGCCACCGGCAACTCAGGGCCCTGGCGCTGGCGGCTGGCTGAGCGCACCACGCCCCTTTGGCCCACCGGGCCGTCACACATGCCGGGGCGCGTGCGTGTGGGTGTCAGTGCGTTACAGTTTGCACCGCGTTTGCTATATTTTCAGTAGTTTCATGCCCTTTATATTCATGCGATAGAGGGTGTTTTTGCATCAAATTCAAGTTTTTCATGGCCCCACAAGACACCCCGACAGACAGCACCCCCACCCCGCCACGTTGCGAGCCTTGCGCGGGCGTGCAGCTCAACTGGCGCCGCGCCCCCGGCCACGCCGAACTGGTGCAGGGCAGCAACCGCAAAGAAGAGCGCGATGGGCGCCAGGTCACCGTCACCCGCTACCGCTGCGACCGCTGTGGCCAGGTGTGGGACTATGAAAACGACAAAACCAACCTGCACGCAGGCTGGTCGGTGGTGCGCCCCAGGGGCCCGCGCGCGTGAAAGCGCCGCCCCGGTTGCAACCGCTGGTTGAAGAGGGCCTGATCGACACCGTGGTGCGCCAGCTCATGAGCGGCAAAGAGGCCATGGTGTACGTGGTGCGCTGCGGCGACGACACCCGCTGCGCCAAAATTTACAAAGAGGCCACGCACCGCAGCTTCCGGCAGGCGGTGGACTACACCGAGAACCGCAAGGTCAAAAACTCACGCTCGGCCCGCGCCATGGCCAAAGGCAGCAAGTTTGGCCGCCAGGAGCAAGAGGCCGCCTGGCAAAGCGCCGAGGTCGATGCCTTGTACCGCCTGGCCGCAGCGGGTGTGCGCGTGCCCCAGCCCTACAACTTTCACGACGGCGTGCTGTTGATGGAGCTGGTCACCGACGCCCACGGCGACGCGGCCCCGCGCCTGAACGACGTGGCCTTCACCCCCGATGCCGCCCGCACCCACCACGCCACCCTGGTGGCCGAGGTGGTGCGCATGCTGTGTGCGGGCGTGGTGCACGGCGATTTGTCCGAATTCAACATCCTGCTGGCGCACACCGACGAAGGCGGGGGCACCGACGTGCCCGTCATCATCGACCTGCCGCAGGCGGTGGACGCCGCGGGCAACAACCACGCCCAGCGCATGCTGCTGCGCGACGTGGCCAACCTGCGCGACTTTTTCGGGCAATTCGCCCCTGACCTGCTGACCACCGCTTACGGCCCCGAAATCTGGAACCTTTACCAGGCCGGGCTGCTGACCAACGACACGGTGCTGACAGGCCGCTACACCCCCGTGGCAGGCGCGGTGGACCTGGGCAGCGTGCTGCGCGAAATTGACGATGCCCGCGACGAAGAGGCGGCCCGCAGGCTGCGCATGCAGCAGCCCGCGTGACGCGTCACATTGCCTTGAACAGGTGTGCGTACAGGCGGCTGACGGCCAGGCGCTCGGGCCTGTGGTGCTGGCTTTGCAGGTGCACCCACAGCTTGCCCGCCTCGTCGCGGCTGGCGCTGGCGATGGCATCGGCCCGCACCACGGTGCCCCGGTGGATTTGCCAGAAGCGCTGGGTGTCAAGCTGGGGCAGCAGGTCTTTGAGCGGGGTGCGGATCAGCAGCTCGCGCTCTGGCGTGACCACGCGCAGGTATTTGTCGGCCGCTTCAAAGTACAGCACCTGCTCCACTGGCACCATCACCAGCGCGGCCCCTTGGGCACTGCTGGCGCTGGCCTGAATCACCGCCAGTTTGGGCGTGGCGGGCGGTGCTGCGCCGCCTTGGGCTTGTGCCAGCAGCGCGGCCAGTTGCGCCAGCTGCTGTGCACTGGGGGCATGGGCCGGTTCTGACCGGGGGGCGCTGGCGGTTGCGTTCACGGCCCGCGCTTCCAGCGCCCGTTGCACTTTCTGGGCGGTTTTGTGCAGGCGCTCGCGCTGCACGGGCTTCAGCACATAGTCCACGGCCTGGGTGTCGAAGGCGGCCACGGCGTATTGGTCGTAGGCTGTCACAAACACCAGCGCGGGGAAGGGCTTGGGCCCTTCGGTGGGCCAGGCGTCGGCCAGTTCGGCGGCGGCTTCCAGCCCGGTTTGGCCGGGCATGCGGATGTCAAACAGCAGCACGTCGGGTTGCAAGGCCAGGGCCTGGGCCACGGCGCTGTGGCCGTCGCCCACGGTGGCCAGCACGCGCAGGGTGGGCCACACGGCGGCCAGCTCGGCTTGCAGGGCGGCGGCCAGCAGGGGCTCGTCTTCGGCAATCAGGGCGGTGGCGGTCATGCGGGTGCGGTGTTTTTCAAGGGAAATTGCACTGTAGCGCTTGTCCCTTTTGGGTTGTTTGCTATCAGTGTCAGCGTGCCTTCTGGGCCGTAGGCGGTGGCCAGGCGTTCGCGCACATGGGCCAGGCCAAAGCCGGTGTGGTGGGCGCCCGCTGGGGCGTTGCCCAGGCCCACGCCGGTGTCGGTCACTTGCAGGTGCAGGGTGTCGCCGTGGCTTTGTTGGCCCGGGCTGACCCAGGCGCGCACGGTGATGTGACCGCCCGCCACGTGGGGCTCCAACCCGTGGGAGATGGCGTTCTCCACCAGCGGTTGCAGCAGCAGTGGGGGCACGGGCAGGGGGCGCAGGGCGTCGGGCAGGTCCAGCGTCACTTGCAGGCGTGGGCCCATGCGGATGGCCATCAGCGCCAGGTAGTCGTTCAGCCGTTCAAACTCTTGCGCCAGCGGGTGAGCGCTGGCGCGCGAGGCTGTCAGGGTGCTGCGCAGGTAGGCAATCAGGTGGTCCAGCATGGCCTGGGCTTTGACCGCATCGAGACCGATGAGCACGCGCAGGTTGGCCAGGGTGTTGAACAGCATGTGGGGTTCCAGCTGGCTTTCCAGCAGGCGCAGCTGGGCTTCGGTTTGCTGGCGCTGGGTGCGCTCCAGCTCGGTTTGCAGGTAGCTGCTTTTGCCCGCCAGGTAAAAGTACAGCGTCATGGCGCTGCCCACCACGGCGGTGATGGCCAGCATGGCCCAGGCCATGCGCGGGTGTGTGGTGACCATCAGCGCGGCGTGGCCGCCGTACCAGTTGCCCACCGTTGTGCCCACGGCCGCGCCGAGGCCAATCACCGTGGGAATCAGCACCGCGGCGCGCCAGCCCCGGGGAAAACCACCGGGGTCGCCAGGCCGGGCCAGCCAGCGGGCCCCGGCGTTCATCAGTGACCAGATGGTCAGGCCAATGGCCTGCGAATACACCATTTGCTCGTCCAACGGCCCCAAGCCCGCCGACCACAGCGCCAGGGCAATGGCGCTGTTCACGGCCACGGTGATGGCCGCGCCTTTGAGCAAGGTGCGCACGGTGCACAGCGGGTCGGCCGTGGCGGGTGTGGTGGTGGCTTTCATGGGGCGCAGTGTAGGCAGGTGGGCGCGCTGGGCGCACCGGTTGTGCGACGGGTGGCGTTCAGGCGTCGCCAACCGCAGGGCGGGGGGTGTGGGTTGCAGGGCGCGGGCCGGGGCGGGCATTTGCAGCCGGTGGCCGGATTGCGGTAAAAGCCGGTTCCATGAACTTTCCCCAATTGAAACCCCTGGCCTGGTGTTGCGCCGCGTTGTTGGCCGGTGTTGCCAGTGCGGTGCACGCCCAGCCTGCGGCCGCGGTACCCGCCATCCACTTCATTTGGATGGGCGGCGACGATTGCCCGCCCTGCGTGCGCTGGCGCAAAGAAGAACTGCCCAAGCTGCAAGCCTCGCCCGAGTTCAAACACATGCGTTTCAGCTACGTGCGCAAGGTGATCGGCTCAGCGGTGCCGCCCAGCTTGTTTTTGCCCAACGAGGTGGTGCCCCACAAAGACCAGCTCGACGAGGCCAGCAACCGCCGGGTGGGCTCGCCCCAGGCGGCCCTGGTGGTGAACGGTGTGGTGCACGACTACTTTTTTGGCACCCGCACCGCCGAACAGATCGAGGACATGGTGCAGGCCGTGCGCACGGGCCGCCCCGGTGACTACCCGTTTCCCCGCTGCCTGAAGGTGGCCAAAACCGGGCGGGCCTGCGACAAACCCGCCTGATGCCCACGGGCCCACACACTCAGGACACCCGCGCCAGCAGCGCCCCGTTCGTTGTGTCTGCCTGGTCTGGCACTGGCACCCACACTGTTTGGCCACTTCCCGTGGCGCCGTGAATGGGCTGGCCATCGGCGTTTTTCATCGCGGCCAGTGGAAGCAGGCGGTTGCCGCTGGGGTGCACCACCTCCAGCGTGTCGCCCACGGCAAACGGGCTTTGGGCGCTCACTTCTGCCCAGCCACCGGCCACGCGCAGCACCTCGCCCACGTATTGGCTGTGGCGCGCTTGGGCGCCGCCGGTTTCATAGGCCTGGTAATCGTGTGCTGGGCGGCGCTCCAGAAAGCCGCTGGTGTAGCCCCGGCTGGCCAGGCTTTCCAGTTGGGCAATCAGCCCGGGGTTGAAGGGCTGGCCTGCCACCGCGTCGTGGATGGCCTGGCGGTAAATTTGCGCGGTGCGGGCCACGTAATACCGGCTTTTGGTGCGGCCTTCCACTTTCAGTGAATCCACCCCGATCTGGGTCAGCCGCGCCACGTGCTCCACCGCGCGCAGGTCTTTGCTGTTCAGGATGTAGGTGCCGTGCTCGTCCTCCATGATGGGCATCAGCTGCCCGGGGCGCTCGGCCTCTTCCAGCAAATACACCCGGTCGGCGGCGGGGTGGCGGGCGCTGCCGCCGCAGGCCGAGACGGACGCGAACGCGGTGTCGGCTTCTTGTTGTTCTTGGGCAAAGTTGAAGCCGCTGTCCAGCCGCGGTGGGGCTGCGCTGTCGCTGTCACTGCCGCTGGCCTGGGTGGCGTTGTGCGGCAAGGCGCGGCGGTTGAAGTAGCCGCTCAGCAGACAGCGGCCCGAGTAAGCGATGCACAGCGAGCCGTGCACCAGCACCTCCAGTTCGATGTCGGGGCATTCCTGGCGAATGGCTTCAATTTCGTCCAGGCTCAGTTCGCGCGACAAAATGATGCGCGACACCCCCGCCTTCTGCCAGAACTTCACCGCGGTGTGGTTGGTGGTGTTGGCCTGCACCGAGAGGTGGATGGGCACGTGGGGCCACGCGCCGCTGTGCATTTTGTCCAGCACCATCATGATCAGCCCCGGGTCGGCCATGACGATGCCGTCGGGCTTGAGGGCCACGATGGGCTCGATGTCGCGCAGGTAGGTGCGCACCGCGTCGTTGTGCGGCAGCAGGTTGCTGGTCAGGAAGAACTTTTTGCTGCGTGCATGGGCGTGTGCAATGCCCTGCGCCATCTGCTCCAGCTGGAATTCGTTGCGGCGGGCGCGCAAGCTGTAGCGGGGTTGGCCGACGTACACGGCGTCGGCACCGAAATCACACGCGGCACGCAGGTGGGCCAGGGAGCCGGCGGGCAGCAGCAGCTCGGGTGCTTTCAAGGGGGTGGGGGCATTCATGGGGTCGTATTTTCGGCGCTGAGAAATGCCCTGGGGCTGATCGCCGTCAACCCCGGGCGCGCGGGCGTCCGCACAATGCGGGCCCAT
The DNA here is from genome assembly GCA_049653005.1 of Burkholderiaceae bacterium. Classification (GTDB taxonomy): domain Bacteria; phylum Pseudomonadota; class Gammaproteobacteria; order Burkholderiales; family Burkholderiaceae_C; genus UBA2334. Next base: position 55,514 of record JBASFL010000065.1, read on the forward strand.
GAACCAAACCTTGTTGATCGCGGGCGGTGGCATTGGCGGCCTGGCCGCCGCATTGGCCTGCGCCCGAGCGGGCACCCCCGTCACGCTGCTGGAGCAAGCCGCTGAATTTGCCGAAGTGGGCGCGGGCATACAGCTGGGGCCCAATGCCGTGCGTGTGTTGGCCGACTGGGGCCTGACCGACGCCCTGAAGGCCGTGGCCGCCTTCCCCGGGCAACTGTGCGTGCGCGACGCCCAGGGTGGCCAAACCCTGGGGGCCTTGCGCTTGGGTGCGCGCGCCATTGAAGTCCACGGCCAGCCCTACGCCACCATCCACCGGGCCGATGCCCACCGTTTGCTGTTGACCGCGGTGCGGGCAATGGGGGCCAACGGCGGCACCGCGCCCGAGCTGCATTTGAACGAGCGCTTGCGCGCCATTGAAGAAAGCCCCGACGGTGTGCTGGTGCGCACCGAATCGGGCCTGCTGTGCGAAGGCGGGGCCCTGGTGGGGGCCGACGGCCTGTGGAGCGTGGTGCGCCCGCACGTGATGGACGGCCCCGCCCGTGGGCACGACACCCCCGCCGCCGCGCAGGAAGCGCCCCCCCGCTTTTCGGGCCACCTGGCTTACCGGGGCATGGTCAACCAGGCCGATTTGCCCGCCGCCTTGCGCACGCAAAACGTGACCGCCTGGCTGGGCCCACGCCTGCACGTGGTGCATTACCCCGTGTGTGCCGGTGACAAAGTGAACGTGGTGGCCGTGGTGCACGGCCGCCAAACCGGCAACCCCACCAGCTGGACGCACCAAGCCCACCGCGCCGACCTGATGGCCGCGCTGGGCCCCGTGCACACCCAGTTGCAAGGCATGCTCGACGCGGTGCCCGAGTGGCGGCTGTGGCCCCTGAACGACCGCCCCCCCATGACCGGTGCCTACGCCCACGCCCAGGGCCGCGTGGCGCTGCTGGGCGACGCCGCGCACCCCATGCGCCCCTACCTGGCCCAAGGCGCAGCCATGGCGCTGGAAGACGCCTGGACCCTGGGCCGCTTGCTGGCCACACGCGACCTGTCGCAGCCCGTGCCGTGGGCCGCCCTGTTTCAGCGCTACGCCCACACCCGCTGGGCGCGCAACGCCCGGGTGCAAGCCCAGTCGGCCCGCAACGGGCGGATTTTTCACGCCCGGGGCCTGGTGCGCTGGGGGCGCAACCTGGCCATGGCCGCAGGTGGCGAGCACTTGCTCGACAATCCCTGGCTGTACCAAGGGCCACCGCAGCCCTGAACCCACCGAGACTGCCGCATGACACACCCCGCTTTGCCCCTTGCCGTTGCCCCACCTTCAAAACGGCCTTCGCGTCGGCAGGCCCTGGCGGCGGCGTTGTGCACGGGGGCCCTGTGTGTGGGGTGGGCGCCCGCTTGGGCCAATGGCCAGGTCGAGGCCAAAGCCCCTGCCTGGCCCACACAGCCGTTGAAGCTGGTGGTGGGTTTTCCGGCGGGGTCGTCACCCGACATCACGGCCCGCACCCTGGCCGAGCCACTGGCCCAGGCCCTGGGCCAGCCCGTGGTGGTGGACAACAAACCCGGCGCGGGCGGCAACATCGCCGCCGCCGCCGTGGCCCACGCCACCGATGGCCACACGCTGGGGCTGATGATCAACGGCAACCTCACGATTGCCAAAATCCTCAACCCCAAATCCCCTTACGACCCGCTGAAAGACTTGGCCCCCGTGTCATTGCTGGCCACCGCGCCGCTGGTGCTGGTGGCCCCGGCGGGCCAGCCCGACGAGGGCCAGGCCTTTTTGGCCGCCGCACACAAAGGCGGCAGCGCCTGGAACTACGGCACCCCTGGCGTGGGCACCGTCGCCCACCTCGGCATGGAGATGCTCAAAGCCCGCACCGGCCTTGCCGCCGTGCACGTGCCGTACCCCGGCAACCCACAGGTCATCACCGGCATGTTGGGCGGGCAAACCCACATGGCGCTGTTGCCCCCAGGCCTGGCCATGCCGCAGGTGCGCGCGGGCAAGTTGCGGGCCATTGGCCTCACGTCGCCCGGGCGCAGCAGCCTGGTGCCCGATGTGCCCAGCCTGGCCGAGGCGGGTGTGAAAGCGTTTCAGCTGGAAATCTGGAACGCCGTGGCCGCCCCCGCCGCCATGCCTCCCGCACACATCCAAGCCGTGGCCAACGCACTGGTTGACATCGTGCGCCGCCCCGACATGCGGCAGAAACTGTTCAACCAGGGCTGGCAGGTGGTGGGCACCGCGCCCGAGGGGTTGGCGCGGCGCATTCAGGCCGAAACGGCGCAACTTTCGGCCGTCATCCGCGCACAAAACATTCAGGCGCAGTGAACTGCCCCGTTGCGCCAGACAATTTCACACAGGATAACCCCCGCATGGCCCTTCCCTGGCTCACCCTCATCAAAGCCGTGCCTTGGGCCGACGTGATTGAGCACGCCCCCACCGTGCTGAGCGGCGCGCAAAAGCTGTGGCAGCGCCTGCCGGGCCGGGGCCCGGCCGCCACGCCGCCTGCCCCCACCACCCCCGCCGTGGCCGATGCAGGCCAAAGCCTGTCGGCCCAGGTGGCCGAATTGCGCACCGGTGTGGTGGCGGCCGAGCAGCAGCTGGTCGAGCTGCAAGCCCGCCTGTCTGACAGCAACGCCCTCATCCGCGACATGGCCGAACAACAGGCCCGCATGCTGGCCCAAATCGAGGCCAACCGCCGCGCCTTGGGCTGGACAGCGGGCTTGGCCGCCGTGGCGTTGGTGGTGGCCGTGGGGTTGTTGCTGCGCTGACCAGGCCCCCGCGCCTGCCGGGCGTTCAAAGGTCGGTGCGCAGCTGCCAAAGTTCGGGGAACAGCACCACGTCCAGCATCTTGCGCAGGTAGCTCACGCCGCCGGTGCCGCCGCTGCCCCGTTTGAAGCCGATGACGCGCTCCACCGTCGTCACATGGCGAAAGCGCCACAGGCGAAAGGCGTCTTCCAGATCGGTGAGTTTTTCGCCCAGCTGGTACAGGGCCCAATGGGCTTGTGGGTCGCGGTACACCACCAGCCAGGCTTGTGTGACCGCGTCGCTGGCAGGGTAGGGCTGGGTCCAGTCGCGTTGCAGGTGGCTGGCGGGCACGGGCAGGCCGTGGCGGGCCAGCAGTTGCAGGCTCAGGTCGTACAGCGACGGGGCTTCGAACGCGGCCTGCACCGGGGCCAGCAAATCGGGCCGGTGGGCGTGTGGCTTGAGCATGGCGGCGTTTTTGTTGCCCAGGCTGAACTCGATGCAGCGGTACTGGTAGCTCTGAAACCCGCTGGAGTTGTCCAGGTAAGGCCGTATGGCGCTGTACTCGGGCGGCGTCATGGTGGCCAGCACGTCCCAGGCGTGCACCAGTTGTTCCATGATTTTGCTGACCCGCGCCAGCATCTTGAAGGCGGGGGGCAGGTCGTCGGCCGCCACGTGTTGCATGGCCGCGCTCAGTTCGTGCAGCAGCAGCTTCATCCACAGCTCGCTGGTCTGGTGCTGCACGATGAACAGCATCTCGTTGTGGTTGGGGCTGAGCGGTTTTTGCGCGTTCAGGATGCCATCGAGCTGCAAATAGTCGCCGTAGCTCATGCTGCGGCTGAAGTCGAGCTGGGCTTTTTCGGCGTGGACGATGGCCTCTGGCAGTGGCGTGGGTGCCGCTTCGGCCGGCGGGTTGTGGTGTGGGCACATGGGCAAACCTCAGGTCACGGCGTGTTTCTGGTGGAAGCGGGGCTGCTGCCACTCGCCGGTTTGCAGCACCTGCCGCAGGTGGTCGGCGGCGTGCCACACGTCTTCAAAGCCCAGGTACATGGGGGTGAACCCAAAGCGCAGGATGTCGGGGTGGCGCGCGTCGCCTGCGCGGAAGTCGCCCACCACGCCACGTGCAATGAGCGCCTGCACGGTGGCGTAGGCGCCTGTGCCCACGGTGGCGCCAGTTGCGTCAGTTTTGCTCAAACAAACTTGTGAGCCTCGGGCCGCGTGGTCACGTGGCGTCACCAGCCCCAGGCCGTGCCCGGCGCAGCGCTGTTCCACCAGCGCAATGAACAGGTCGGTCAGCGCCAGGCTCTTGGCGCGCAGCGCGGCCATGCCGCCCAGGGGCTCGGCGGCCAGCAGGGTGTCCACGCCACATTCCAGTGCCGTCAGGCTGAGGATGGGCTGGGTGCCGCACTGGTAGCGGGCAATGCCCGCAGCGGGCCGGTAGTCGGGAGTGAATTCAAACGGCGCTGCGTGGCCCCACCAGCCCGACAGGGGTTGCCAGAAACGGTCCACATGCCGGGCATGGGCCCACACAAAGGCGGGCGCGCCGGGGCCACCGTTCAGGTATTTGTAGCCGCAGCCCACGGCAAAGTCGGCCTGTGCGCCGTTCAGGTCCACTGGCACGGCGCCGGCGCTGTGGGCCAGGTCCCACACGGACAGCGCCCCAGCGGCGTGCGCGGCGGCGGTGATGGCGGCCATGTCGTGCATGGCGCCGGTGCGGTAGTTGACGTGGGTGAGCATCAGCACCGCCACATCAGGGGCCAGTTCGGCCAGCACCTGGGGTTGGCTGCCGTCGTTGTCCATCAGGCGCAGGGTGTAGCCGCGTTCTTGGCACAGGGCTTCGGCAATGTAGAGGTCGGTGGGGAAGTTGCTGCGCTCGCTCAGCACCACTTTGCGACCGGGGGCGTCAAGTGCTGCGATGTTCAACGCCGCGCTGAGCACCTTGAACAGGTTGACCGAGGTGCTGTCGGTGGCCACCACCTCGCCAGGGGCTGCGCCCACCAGGCGCGCGATTTTGTCGCCCACCTTCTGCGGCAGCGCAAACCAGCCGGCGGTGTTCCAGCTTTGAATGAGGTCACGGCCCCATTCGGCCGTCACGGCCTCGGCCACGCGGGCGGGGGCGGTGTGGGGCATCACGCCCAGCGAGTTGCCATCGAGGTAGATGGTGCCTGCGGGCAGGTCGTACAGGTGGCGCAGCTCACGCAGCGGGTCGGCGGCGTCGCGGGCCTGGCAGTCGGCAAGGGTGATGGTGTTCATAACAGTAGCAAAAAATGACGTGGATAAAGCGCTGGAGGCCAATTTGGCTATAAAAATCAACCGGGCAGGGCGCGCAGCACGGCGCGCACGGGGCTGGCGTCGGCGGTGGTCAGCTTCAGGGGCAGAGCGATGAGTTCGTAGTCGCCCTCGGGCACGTCGTCGAGCACCAGGTTTTCCAGCACGCGCAGGCCCCGCTGGCGTATCACCTGGTGGCTGTCCAGGGTTTTGCTGTCGGCGGGGTCGATGCTGGCGGTGTCAATGCCCACCAGCACCACGCCCCGGTTGGCCAGCAGTTCCACCGTGTCAGGGGCGAAGGCGCTCAAAGCGCCGTCCCATTGGCGCTGGGGCATGTGGGCATAGGTGCGCACCAGCACGCGCGGGGGCAGCGGGCTTGCCTGTTCACCCAGCGCGTGGGCCAAGTGGTGGGGCAGCACCAGCGGGCCGGGGTTGATGGCGTGGATGACGCGGCACGGGCCCAGAAAGGGGGGCAGGTCCAGCGCACCCACGGCCTGGCCCGCAGGGTCGTAGTGCAGGGGGGCATCGGCGTGGGCCCCCAGGTGCGGCGACAGCGTGATGGCGCTGACGTTCACCGGGCAGCCGGGGCCGAGCGTGGCCACCCAGGTTTGGCTGTAGGGGGTGTCGCCCGGAAAGGCGGGGGTGTGGGCATCGACCGGGGGCGAAATGTCCCACAGGCGGGGGGTGTGGTGTGGCATGGGCGCTGAAGGTAGCACCGGCCGGGGGTGTGTGGTGTCGGTTGCCTGCAACACCTGCAAAGGGTCAGAGCGGCGCGCGGTACAGCAGCACTTTCAACGCCCGCTCGGGGTGTGCGTCGGCAAACGAGGCCGGGTTGGGCAGGCGCTGCTCAAACACCAGTTCGGGCGCCAGCGTTTGCATCTGGTCTTGCAGGAAGGCGGTGTCCAGCTCCGGGGCGTTCAGGCAGACCAGTGCGTGGCCACCGGGGGCCAGCAGGTCGGGCAGGCGGCGCATGAGTTTGGCGTAGTCTTTGGTGGCCACAAAGCTGCCTTTTTGGTGGCTGGGCGGGTCCAGCACCACCAGGCCGTAAGGCCCGCTGCGGGTGATTTTTCCCCAGGTGCTGAAGATGTCGTGCGCCAGAAAGCGCGCGTTCATCTGCACGCCGTTGAGCCCGTGGTTGTGTTGCCCGATGGTGATGGCCCCTTGCGCCATGTCCACGTTCACCACGCGCCGGGCGCCGCCCAGCAGCGCTGCCACCGAAAACGCGCAGGTGTAGGCAAACAGGTTGAGCACGGTCAGCCCGGGGTGGCTGGCGGCGTGTTCGCGCACCCAGCGGCGGCCCTCGGCCATGTCCAGGAACAGGCCGTGGTTTTGGCCACGCATCACGTGCACGGCGTAGCGCGCACCGGCCTCGGTCACCACGTGGGGGTTGGGCACGGCGCCGGCCATCAGCAGCGTGTCCTGGCCGTGGGGCACGCTGCTGTGGCGGCACTGGTAGACCCAGTTCAGCGGCTGGTCGGTGCCTTGGGCGGCTTGCAGCGTGGCCCAGCGTTGGGCCAGTGCGCTGTGCACGGTGGCCAGCTCGGCATCGGTCAGCGGCTGAAAGCTGGTCAGCACCCACACGGGCGGGTAGGCGTCCAATGCCAGGTGCTCGCAACCGGGGTGCAGCCCGCCCCGCCCGTGGAAAACGCGCTGGGCGTCGGTGGGCAGCGGGGCTTGGGCGATGGTGTCGAGCAGGGCTTGCATGCAAAAGGCAGGGATACTACCCGTCCACACCCGTTGACCGTATGCCGCGCCTGCCCTTGAATATCCGCCGAGTCACCGACAGCCTGGTTTTCAGGCTGATCGTGTTTGGCGTGCTGCTGATGTCGTTGGGCACGGCGGGGCGGGTGGCTTTCGTCAGCGCCACCGTGCGCGATGGCTTGCAGGAGGTGGTGTCTGCCCACTTGCTGTCACTGGCCAATTACGTGGCCAGCGACATCGAAGCCAAAGTGAACGACCGGCGGCAGTTGCTGACCGTGGTGGCGGCAACTTTGGTGGCCGATCAACGCGTGCAACCGTCCCACCTGTCTGCCGCGCTGGCGCAGCACCACGCATTGGCGCCGTTGTTTTCGCAGGGCATGGTGGTGGTGCCGCTGTCGGGGCGGGGCGTTTGGGCCGATTTCCCTCCTGTGCCCGCGCGACAGGGGCAAGATTTTTCGCGGACCGACTGGTTCAGGGCCGTGCGGGACGGGGCGCCTTTTTTCATGGGGGCGCCCGCACCCGATGCGGCCAGCGGTGAGCCCACCGTGGCCATGGCGTTGCCGGTGCTGGGTGTGGATGGCCGGGTGGTGGCCGTGTTGGCGGGGCTGACGTCCACAGACACCCCCGGTTTTTTGAACCCCATTCAGAGCCAGGGCATTGGGCGCACCGGGGGCTTTTTGTTGGTGTCTGCGCGCGACGGGCTGTTTGTGGCCGCGTCCAAACCAGAACTCCGGTTGAAGCCCGTACCCCCGCCGGGCATCAACACCTTGCACGACCACGCGATGGAAGGCTGGCGTGGCACGGGGGTGACGTTCAATGCGTTTGGCGTGGAAGAGCTGGTGGCCGTGGCCAGTGTGGCCACCCCTGATTGGTTTGTGGTGGCGCGCATGCCCACGCAGGAGGCCTTTGAAACGGTGTCGGTCATCCGTGCGCTCATCGTGCGCAACGCGGTGCTGCTGATGGGGGTGATGGCCGTGGCATTGGCCTTGACCCTGAGCTGGCTCTTGCGCCCCATGAAAGAAACCGCCCGGCAGATGCGAAAAATGGCCGAAGGTGAACTGCCGCTGTCCCCTTTGCCGGTGGTGCGCCAAGACGAGGTGGGTGAGATGGTGGAGGGCTTCAACCAACTGCTGCTGCGCCTGCGCGAAACCGAAGACCGGCTGTCACACATGGCCCACCACGATCCGCTGACGGGGCTGCCCAACCGCCGGGCCCTTCTGGACCATGCGCGGCATTGCACGGCGTTGGCACAGCGGCAGGGTTCGCAGTTTGCGGTGCTGTTTGTGGACATCGACGGCTTCAAACCCATCAACGACCAATGGGGGCACGACGTGGGCGACCTGCTGTTGCAGAGCCTGGCGCGACGGCTCACCCAAACGGTGCGCCAGGCCGATGTGGTGGCCCGGCTGGGTGGCGATGAATTTGTGGTGCTGCTCACCGACATCCCCAACCGCGAGCGGGTGGCCGCGGTGGCGACCAAATTGATTGAAGTGCTGTCCCAGCCCTGCGCGCTGCGTGAGCACACGGTGGCGGTGGGCGCTTCTGTGGGCATTGCCCTGTACCCCAGCGACGCGGCCGACATGGATGGGCTGATGGCCAAGGCCGACCAGGCCATGTACAGCGCCAAGCGGGCCGGGCGGCGCACCCACCGCTTTGCCGCCCAGGCCTGACAGCTTGGCCCGGTGACGGGTGGGTGGCCGGTGGGCGTCAGCCCAGTTGGCCCAGCAGCAGGTACTCCATCAGCGCTTTTTGCACGTGCATGCGGTTTTCAGCTTCGTCCCACACCACGCTTTGCGGGCCGTCGATCACGTCGGCGGTGACTTCTTCGCCCCGGTGGGCGGGCAGGCAGTGCATGAACAGGGCGTCGGGCTGGGCCACGGCCATCATGTCGGCGTTGACGCACCAGTCGGCAAAGGCGGCGCGGCGCACTTCGTTTTCGGCCTCGTAGCCCATGCTGGTCCACACGTCGGTGGTGACCAGGTGGGCACCCCGGCAGGCGTCCAGCGGGTTGTCGAAAACTTGGTAGCAAGACGTGCTGGATATGCCTGCGGTAGCGGCATTGACCTCATAACCCCTGGGCGTGCTGATGTGCACGGTGAAGCCCAGCAGCTCGGCGGCTTGCAGCCAGGTGTTGGCCATGTTGTTGCCGTCGCCCACCCAGGCCACCACCTTGCCGCGCAGCGCATCCAGCGGCTGGCCGCTGGTGGCGGGGCGGTATTCCACCAGGGTGAACAGGTCAGCCAAAATTTGGCAGGGGTGAAACTCGTTGGTCAGGCCGTTGATGACGGGCACGCGTGAGTGGGCGGCAAAACGCTCGATCTTGCTTTGCTCAAAGGTGCGGATCATCACCAGGTCGACCATGCGGCTGATGACCTTGGCGCTGTCTTCAATGGGCTCGGCACGGCCCAGCTGGCTGTCGCCCGTGGTCAGGTGCACCACGCTGCCGCCCAGCTGGTACATGCCTGCCTCAAAGCTCACGCGGGTGCGGGTGCTGGCCTTTTCAAAAATCATGGCCAGGGTGCGGTCGGGGTCGGCAAAGGGCTGGTGTTTTTCCACCGCCTTGAATTTGTGCTTGATGAACGCCGCCCGGCCCAGCAGGTAGCCGTATTCGGCGGCCGTCAGGTCTTTGAATTGCAGGTAGTGCTTCATGCTTGCTCAGCCAGGAATTGTTGGATTTGCGGCACCAGAATGGCCACGATTTCGTCGGCCTCGGCCACGCTGAGAATGAGCGGGGGCACCAGGCGCACCACGCTGTCGGCCGTCACGCTGAGCATCAGCCCCGCGTCGGCGCAGCGTTGCAGCAACGCGCCACAGGGGCGGTCCAGCTCCACGCCGAGCATCAGGCCTTGGCCGCGCACGTCTTTCACGCCTGGCACGTTCATCAACTGCGTGACCAGCGCGGTTTTCAGGTGGTTGCCCACGTGGGCAGCATGTGCCAACAGGCCTTCTTCTTCCATGATGGCCAGGGTTTCAATGCCTGCGCGCATGGCCAGCGGGTTGCCGCCAAAGGTGGTGCCGTGGTTGCCGGGCTGGAAAATGGCGGCGGCCTTGGGGCCTGCCACCACCGCGCCAATGGGCACGCCCGAGCCCAGGCCTTTGGCCAGGGGCATCACGTCGGGCACGATGCCTGCCCACTGGTGGGCAAACCACTTGCCGGTGCGGCCGATGCCGCATTGCACTTCGTCAATCATCAGCAGCCAGTCGCGTTCGTCGCACAGAGCGCGCAGGTCGCGCATGAAATCCACCGTCATGGGGTGTATGCCGCCTTCGCCCTGAATGGCCTCGAAAAACACCGCGGTGATGTTGGCATTGCCCTCAGTGGCGGTGCGCAGCGCGGCGATGTCGTTGCGCGGCACGCGCACAAAACCTTCCACCAATGGGCCGAACCCCGCGTGGATTTTGGGGTTGGCCGTGGCGCTCAGGGTGGCAATGCTGCGGCCGTGGAAAGCGCCTTCAAACACCACCACCTCGGGGCGGGTGATGCCTTTGTCGTGGCCGAATTTGCGCGCCAGTTTCAGCGCGGCTTCGTTGGCTTCCAGTCCGGTGGAGCAGAAAAACACATTGGTCATGCCCGACAGTGCCACCAGCTTGGCCGCCAGGGTTTCTTGGCCGGTCACGTGGTAGTAGTTGCTGCTGTGGATGAGCTTGGCCACCTGGTCTTGCAAGGCGGCCACCAGTTTGGGGTGGCCGTGGCCCAGGGTGTTGACGGCGATGCCGCCCAGCCCGTCGATGTAGCTTTTGCCGTTCACGTCCCACACGCGGCAGCCTCGGCCATGGGACAGCGCCAGGGGCAGGCGCCCATAGGTGTTCATCACATGGGGGGAAGCGGCGGCAATGGGGGTCGCGGCGGTCATGGCAAAACTCCAGTCAGTGGGTCAAAGGGCTCAAAAATAAAACGGCCCAACGTGGGTTGAGCCGCTGAACACAGATTTTAGGCCCAGAGATTGCTTGTGCTTTGTGACAAAGCCGCGTGCATCCGCAACCGGGCGAAGAGGTGGCCCAAGTCTTATATAAGATAGAATACTTTGTGCGGTGCAGCAACGGGCGATCCCCCAGCCAACCGCTGGTCACAACGACTCCACACACAGAGAGCCAAGCACCCATGGTCTCCAGCACATCAAAGCAGGTGTTCATTCAGGGGGTCACCCACAGTGGCCGCACATTCAGGCCCAGCGACTGGGCCGAGCGCCTGGCCGGTGTCATGAGCCCCTTCCGTCCCGGCGGGGCCAAGCCCGGTAGTCACCTCAGTTATTCGCCTTGGTGCATTCCCACCACCATGGGGTCGGTGAAATGCGTCATCGTCCACCGCGACATGCGCGATGTCGAACCCATGGCCTGGGACTTCTGCATGAATTTTGCCCGCGACAACGACCTGCAGGTGGTTGAAGCCTGCCTGTTGCCCGACCCGCCCGCCAAAGCCTGACTGTTTTCAAAAAGCAAAGCACCCAAGAAAAAACCGCCCGGTTTGCACCGGGCGGTTTTCCTTTTTTTGCTGGCAGCGCACCGTTTCAAACGGCGGCGTGTGGCAGGTTCAACGGCCCACACCGGGCTGGGTGGCACAGGTGGCGAAACGCCGCCGTGCCGGGTGTGCCTGTTTAAGCAGCGGCGGCTGCGGTGTTCAGGGCTTTGACCTGAGCGCTCAGGCGGCTCTTGTCGCGAGCGGCCTTGTTTTTGTGGAAGATGCCCTTGTCGGCAACGGCGTCCACCACGGATTGCATCTTGGCGAAGGCTTCGGTGGCCTTGGCTTTGTCGCCAGTCAGCAGGGCTTTTTCAACGTTCTTCACGAACGTGCGGTACTTGGAACGCAGCGATGTGTTGGCGGCGTTCAGTTTGACGTCTTGGCGGGCGCGTTTGCGGCCAGACGCCAGACGGGGGTTCTTTTTCTTGGGCTTGGTTGCCATGGTTCAGTGTCCTAAAAGGTTTGGGATGTTGCCAGCAAAGCCCGCGAGTATAACCCGCCCTTTACTCGGGTTGCCCGTTGCTGACCAGCCTCAGGCTGCTTGGCAACGGCGCGTCGGTGGTGCGGCGGTTGCGTGCCTCTTTGTCTGAGGCCCGGCGTCGGCGCGTTTCTGTGTCTGTCGCACGGCGGTTGCGCGGCTCGCTGTCGTTTGTTCGCCGCCGTGGCAGCGCTTCGACGTTGTCGGCCAATGGTGTGACGGGGCGGCACACCTGGGTCGTTTCACTCGGATCTGCCAGCCCAGCCGCCACGCGCAGCAGTGTGGTGTAGCGCACCCGGTCGGCATCGCGGCCAAACCGAACACCCCCTTCCATGCGGTTTCTGACCATGTCAGGCGCTTTCCGCTGGGCTGCTTGCAGGTTGTGCCGGGCTTCGTCAATCTGTCCGGTGGCGGCATAACCAGCGGCCAGAAGCAGCCTGGCAATGGGGGATTCGGGGTGTTCGCAAATGGCTTCCAGGCTTTGCTCGATGCACTTTTCATAGTGCTCGCCCAGCATGTAGGCCATGGCCAGGTTGAGCCGCATGACGTACCGCCTGGGGTCGCGCGGGTTCATGCGCAGGGCTTGATGCAAGCAGTCAATGCCGGTGTCAGGGCGGCCTGCGCACGCCTCGGTCCACCCCAGAAGGCTGAGGATGGACGGGTCGTTGGGGTTCAGTTTGTGCGCGTGCCGCAGGCTGAACAGGGCTTCTTCCAGCTTGCTCTCGTGTGGGGCCACGCCCAGCAGGCTGCCTTTGCATTCGTGCCCGAAGCTGTCGTTGGGGTCCAGTTCAATGGCCCGGTTGGCTGCGGCCATGCCGGTCTGCCAATCGGCCGCGCGGTTGGCACTGGAATTGAAATACATGCGCTGCCGCATGCCCTGCGCAACCAGCCCCAATGCCAGCACGCTGTGCGGGTCGGCAGCCAGCGCGGCTTGGGCGTGGTCTATGGCTTCTTCGCGCAACGTGATGTCGCTCGTGAGGGAGGCTTTGCAGAGCATGGCCCTGGCTTTGAGCGCCCGTTCGTGGGCGGTCAGGCTGTCGGGGTGGCGGCGATGGGCTTCGGCCAATTCCAGTGCCATGATTTCCGGTGCGATGGCCGCCACGATGTGCCGGGTGAGTTCTTCCTGAAGCTCAAACACATCCTCCAGTTCGCGGTCGTATTTTTCAGCCCACACGTGTGTGCCGTTGGTGGTGTCGATGAGCTGGGCCGTCACCCTGATGCGGTTGCCCACCCGGCGCACGCTGCCCTCCAGCACATAGCGAACCCCCAGCTCACGGCCGACGGTGCGGACATCGGGGTAGGTGCCCTTGTAGGTGAAGCTGGAGTTGCGCGCAATCACAAACAGAGACTTGAACCGCGACAGCTCGGTGATGATGTCTTCTGAGATGCCGTCACTGAAGTACGCCTGCTCTGGGTCGCCGCTCATGTTGTTCAGGGGCAGCACGGCAATTGACGGCTTGTTGGGCATGTCCAGCGCGGGTGGCACACCGGGCTCGGCCGGTGGGTTGGCGGCTTGCGGTGCAACGTCCACTTGCACTTTGTAGCAGCGCACCGGGTAGCCAATGTTCTTGACCCGCTGTTCGCCATGGTCAATGAAAACCAAAGGCAGTTTGCTGCGCACGGCGGTGTAAACCGCATCGGAGATGACGATCTCGCCCGGTTCGGCCAAGCGCTCCAGCCGGGCCGCGATGTTGATGCCGTCGCCGTAAGCGGTGCCGTCTGGTTTTTCGATCAGGTCGCCCGTGTTCACCCCGATGCGGAACCGCATGGCCTGTTCGGCGTGAAGCCCCTGGTTGGTGGCTGCGATCTGGCGCTGGGCCGTCGCGGCCGCGTTCATGGCGCCGAGGGCGGTTTCAAAGACGGCCAGGATCGAGTCCCCGGCCATGTCAATGACGCGGCCGCCATGAAAGTGGGCTTGTGCTTTGAACACGGCGCGCGCAGCGTCCAGCGTTCGAACCGTGCGTTCGGTGTCGTGCGACATCAGGCGGGAGTAACCCACCGCGTCAGCGACCAGCACAGCGGCCAGCCGGGATGTAAAGCGCGCCGGTTCGGCGTCAAATTCCTTCATTCGGTTCGTGCGTGATTGGCCAACACACGCTAGCGGCATGTATCTGTTTTTCTGGCCCAACGGTATCCCTGTTCATACGGGCGAGTTTACGGCCGGGGGTCAGTCACTCGCGGTGGCGTGAGTGAAATGCCGCACGGAAACGCGGGTGTACTGTGGCCTCTCATACACTGCCCGCTGTGAATTTGCTCAAAGCCGCCTCTGTTATTTCCCTGCTCACGCTGGCGTCGCGCATCACCGGGCTGGTGCGGCAGTTGCTCATGGCCGCCATGTTCGGGGCCAGCCCGCTGACCGATGCGTTCAACGTGGCGTTTCGCATTCCCAACATGTTCCGCCGCCTGTTTGCGGAAGGGGCGTTCAGCCAGGCGTTTGTGCCCGTGCTGGCCGGGCTCAAGCAAAAAGAGGGCGAGGCCGCCACCAAAGCGCTGATTGACCAAATCGCCACCGTGCTGGCCTGGGCGCTGACCGCCACCTGTGTGCTGGGTGTGCTGGGCGCCCCCTGGCTGGTGTGGGCCATGGCCAGCGGCTTGAAACAAAGCCCGGGCGGCTTTGACGCCGCCGTGGTGATGACGCGCTGGATGTTTCCCTACATCGGCTTCATGTCGCTGGTGGCGCTGGCGGCCGGCATTTTGAACACCTGGAAGCGTTTTGCCGTGCCCGCTGCCACCCCGGTGCTGCTGAACCTCTGCATGATTTCTGCTGCCTTGTGGGGCGCACCGTGGTTCAAAACCTTGGGGGTGGAGCCCATCTACGCCATGGTGGTGGGGGTGATGACCGGGGGGGCGCTGCAACTGGGCGTGCAAATACCGGCACTGAAAAAACTGGGTTTGTTGCCCCGCATCAGCCTGCGCTGGAGCGGGCTGGTGGCGGCGTGGCACCACCCGGGCACACGCAACGTCACGCGGCTGATGTTGCCTGCCCTGCTGGGGGTGAGCGTGGCGCAGGTGTCGTTGCTCATCAACACCCAAATCGCGTCGCACCTGGTGACCGGCAGCGTGAGCTGGCTGTCGTATGCCGATTTGCTGATGGAATTCCCCACCGCCATGCTGGGTGTGGCGCTGGGTGCGGTGCTGCTGCCCCAGTTGGCCGCCGCCCGTGCCGCCGACGACACCGAGCGCTACAGCGGCCTGCTGGACTGGGGCCTGCGGCTGGTGGTGCTGCTGGCCGTGCCGTGCGCGGTGGCACTGCTCACGTTTGCCAAACCGCTGGTGGCCGTGCTGTACCACTACGGCGCGTTCAAGGCGCACGACGTGCACCAGACCGCGCTGGCCCTCACCGGCTACGGCGTGGGGCTGCTGGGGCTGGTGGCCATCAAGGTGCTGGCCCCGGGCTACTACGCCAGCCAGAACATCAAAACCCCCGTGATGATTGCCGTGGTGGTGCTGGTGCTGACGCAGTTGCTGAACCTGGTGCTGGTGCCCGAGCTGGCGCACGCCGGGCTGGCGCTGTCGATTGGCCTGGGGGCCATGGTGAACGCCTTGTGGTTGCTGGTGGGCCTGGTGCGCCGGGGCGCTTACCGGCCTGCACCGGGCTGGGCACGGTTTGGGCTGCAGGTGGTGGCGGCCAGTGCCTTGCTGGCCGTGTTCCTGATGTGGGCCGCCCACCGGGTGGACTGGGTGGCCATGGGTGACACGGTTTTCAAGCGAATTGGGCTTCTGGCGCTTGTCCTGCTTGCCTCGGGCGCTATTTATTTTGTTTCACTGGCCGCCAGTGGGGTGAAACTGAAGCAGTTTGCCCGCCGGGCGGGCTGACTGTGCGTTAATTTCCACCCATGCATTTGCCTTTTGCCGCCCCCTCTGCGCTGGACTACTTCTCGGCCCTGGTGGAAGACGACGACCACTTTCCGCTGTTGGAAGCTGCGGCCAGCCTGGCCCAGGACGAATACCCCGATGTCGACGTGCAACAGGTGCTGGGCGATGTGGACCAGCTGCTGGCCCGCGTGCGACGCCGCTTGCCCGAAGATGCGCCCGCCATCCAGCGCCTGCGGGCCTTGAGCCAGTTTTTCTACCGCGACATGGGGTTTGGCGGCAATGTCAACAACTACTACGACCCCGACAACAGCCACCTGAACGTGGTGCTGCGCACCCGCAAGGGCATCCCCATCAGTTTGGCGGTGTTGTGGCTGGAGCTGGCCCAGGGCTTGAAGCTGGAATGCTGCGGCGTGGGGTTTCCGGGGCACTTCATGGTGAAGGTGACGCTGCCCGAGGGGCAGGTGGTGATCGACCCCTTCAACGGCCAGTCGCTCAGCCGCGAAGAGCTGATGGAGCGGCTGGAGCCCTTCCAGCGGGCACGCGGCCTGGTGGGTGAATTTGAGGTGCCGCTGGGCTTGTACCTGCAACCCTGCCCGCCCCGCGACACCGTGGCGCGCATGTTGCACAACCTGAAAGAGATTCACCGCACCGCCGAAGACTGGCCCCGCCTGTTGGCCGTGCAAGAGCGCCTGGTGCGCCTGCTGCCCGGTGTGTGGGAAGAGCGCCGCGACCGGGGCCTGGTGCTGGCAGAGCTGGGCCGCCCCGACTTGGCCGCCCAAGACTTGGCCGATTACTTGGCCCACACCCCAGGTGCAGGAGACCACGCGGCCATGACCGCGCGTTTGTTGGAGCTGGGCCTGGGCTGAGCCCCCGGCCTCAGGCCGCGGCACCGCCCCGCTGTCGCAGAGCCCCCGGGCTGCCCGGTTGTGCAGCCCCTTTCCAGGCCCGCCGCAGTTGCAGGTCTGACGAAAAGCCCGCCAGTTCGGCCGCCTGTCCCACGTTGAGCCCGCTGCGCAGCGCCGCCTGCGCCACGTCCAGCCGAATGCCTTGCAGGTATTGCAGCGGCCCCAACCCCGCGTGCGCCTGGAACAACCGCGTCAGGTGCCGGGCCGACGTGCAGGCCACGTCGGCCATGCGCGGCACCGTCCAGTCGGTTTGCGGCGATTGGCTCACCGCGTCTTGCACACGGTGCACGGCGGGTTGCAGGTGGTGGCGGTGCGCCAGAAAAGGCGATAGCTCGGGGTCTTGCGGGCCCCGGCGCAGCGCCACCACCAGCGCTTGCGCCACGCGGGCCGCCACCACCGGGCCACACACGGCCGACACGCGGTGCAGCATCAGGTCGATGCCCGTGGTCACCCCGGCGCTGCTGCACACCGGGCCGTCGGTCACGAACACGCGGTTGCTTTGCACGTGGCAGCTGGGGTCGGCCTGGCGCAGTTCGTCCAGGTGTTGGTGGTGGGTGGTGGCGTTGCGCCCGGTCAGCAGCCCGGCGTGTGCGGCCAGCACCGCACCGGCGCACACTGTCAGCAGCTCCAGCAGGCCGGGCACCAGCCGCAGCCCGCGCAGCCAGTGCAGCGTGGCCCGTGCGGCGGGCGTGTCGGTTTGCATGCGCTCGCCCGGTTCACCCACCAGCACCACCCAGGTGGGTTGTGCCCGCGTGGCGGCAGAAAGGTTGGGCAATGGGGCCACTTCGGCCAGCCGCACGCCCACCGAGGTGAGGGGGCTGGCCTCCGGCCCCACAAACCCCACCGCAAAGCGCGGCGTTTGCCCCTGGCTTTGCAGCACGCTGTTGGCCGAGCGCAGCACCTCGGCCGGGCCTGCCCAGTCCAGCGCCAGGCTGTGGGGCAGCAGCACAAACAGCACGCGGATGGCGGGCGCGGTGTGGGGCCGCTGGGTGTTCAGCAGGTCTGCGGCGGGGGCACTGGCTGCGTCCATGTGTATTCCATCTGGTGGGCGGTTTGGGTGGCCAGGGCGTGGCCGTCCAGCCCCAGCGCACGCATGTGGTTGTCAGCCATTGTCGCCACCAGGTGCAGGCTCATGTCGATGCCCGCGCTGATGCCGGCCGAGGTGGTGATGCGCCCGCCGTCTGTTCCGTCTTCGGCCTCCACCCAGCGCACGCCGCTTTGCACGCGCAGCGCGGGGAACTGGCGTTGCAATTCGGCCTGGTCTTCCCAGTGGGTGGTGACGTGCTGGTGGGTCAATACTCCGGCCTGTGCCAGGATGAACGCGCCGGTGCACACCGATGCCGTCCAGCGGCTGGCCGCGTGCATGCGCCGCACCCAGGCCAGGGTGTCGGGGCAGGCCATGGCCCGGTCCACCACGCCGCCGGGCACCAGCAGCAAGTCGGCCTGCAGCGGGGTGGCAAAGCCGGCATCGGGCAACACGCGCAAACCGGCACGGGCTTGCACGGCGTGGGGTGTGCGGGCCACAGATTTCACGTCAAAAAGCACTCCAGCGCTTGTTATGTTTGATTTGTTTGCTTCAGTTTCAGTTGCGTTCAGTTTGGCAAACACCCGACTGGCGGTGGTGAACACCTCGAACGGCCCGGCAAAGTCCAGCACCTCCATGCCGTCAAACGCCAGCAGGGCGATGGTGAATGCGGGCGTGGGCAGCGCGGGGGTGCTCATGCCGCTTCCTCTGCGCGGGCCAGCGCCTGTTCCACCGTGCACACACACGCAAACCGGTCTTGCAGCACCGTGGCGGTGCGCATGGCAATGTCGGCGGCAGACAGCACCTGGCCGTCGGGCTGGGTCATGTCGAAGGTGAGGGTGGCCTCCAGCACAAAGTCCACCTGCCAGCCCAAGTCTGACGCATGGCGGGTTGTGGTTTCGCAGCACTGCTCGGTGCGTATGCCGCTGACGATCAGCCGCTGTACACCGTGCGCCGTCAGCCACACGTCCAACCCGTTGCCCACCAGCGCGCTGTGCCGGTGCTTGACGAAAGTGGCCGCCGCCTCGAAGTTGGCCAGCCCCGCCATCGGGCGCACATGGCCGGACGCTTGCGCAAACGGGTTGCTGGCCACCTCCGGGCCGTCGCTGTGAAACACGCGCACCACGGGCACCCCTGCCGCCACACACCCGGCAATCAGCGCGTTCTGCGCCGCCAGGTAGGCGGGCAGGGCGGCTTCGGAAAAGTACGGGCGGTGGCGGAAGGACTCCTGCACATCGATCACCAACAGACATGTGTTCATGAAAAGCCTCTGGTTGAGAAGCCTTGATTTTTTCCGCTGTGTACGCCACAGCGAGATGGCGAAACCGGACGGGAACCGATCAAATCAGGACATGTCAGGTGGCATTAACCACCGCGCAGCGGTTTGTCCTGGCAAGGCATCAGGCCGCGCTGCTGCCAGACACCAGCGGCACCTGCAACCCCGCCTTCAAACACCCCAATGACACCGAGGTGCGAAAGCGCCGCACGTTGTCGTCGCCTGCCAGCAAGCGTTGGGTGAGCGCGTCGTAGTCGGTCATGGAAGCCACGTTGACCACCAGCAAATAGTCCGCCTCGCCCGTCACGAAATAGCACTGCTGCACCGCTGCTTCGGCAGCGATGCGGGCGCGCAGCGGGGCGGTGCGGTCGGCGCGCTCGTTCTCCAGGAACACCTCCACCAGGATGGTCAGTGGCAGGCCCAGTTTCTCGGGATCGAGCACGGCCACGTTGGCGCGGATCACGCCAGCCTTTTGCAGCTTCTGAATGCGTCGCTGCACGGCGGGGGCCGACAGGTGCACGGCCTGCGCAATCACGCGCTGGGGCGTGGTGTTGTCCTGTTGCAGGATGGACAGAATGGCCAGGTCGAAGCTGTCAATGGCTGGGGTGGCGGTGGTTGCGGGCATGGCTGACAGACTGAGTGAAAGTTGCGCGGTGGGTGTCAATTTCGAGTCAAAAGCAAGATTGAGTCGAACTATATTTTCACGCCATGACGTTCTTGCACCGCTATCAACACTTCTTTCCCTTTCTCGCCGTGCTCGGCTCCGTCACCGCATTGGGCGTCGGCACCTCGTGGGCGAAGCACTGGCTTTTCCCGCTGGTGGGGGCGCAGGGCACCACTGCTGTGCGGGTGGGGCTGTCGGCGTTGGTGCTGGTGGCGCTGTGGCGGCCCTGGCGCTGGCGCCTGCAGGCGTGCGATGCGCGCGCCATTGCGTTTTATGGCGCGGCCCTGGGGGGCATGAACCTGTTGTTTTACCTGTCGCTTCGCACGCTGCCGTTTGGGCTGGCGGTGGCCATCGAGTTCGCAGGCCCTTTGGCCGTGGCCGTTTACGCCTCGCGCAGGGGGGTGGATTTTGTCTGGGTGCTGTTGGCGGTCGCTGGGCTGGCGTTGTTGTTGCCTTTGGGCGATGCCGGTTTGAGTGCCCGCGCGCTGGACCCGGTGGGGGTGGCCTACGCGCTGGGTGCGGCACTGATGTGGGCCACCTACATTGTGTTTGGCAAGCGGGTGGGGCATTTGCACGCGGGGCAATCGGTGTCGCTGGGCCTGCTGGTGGCCGCGGTGGTGGTGGTGCCCGTGGGGGTGGTGCATGCGGGCGCGGCGCTGTTGTCGCCCGCTGTGTGGGGCGTGGGGCTTGCCGTGGCGGTGATGTCCAGCGCCATTCCCATTTCGCTGGAGATGATGGCGCTCAAGCGCCTGCCCAAAGAGGCCTTCGGCATCATGATCAGCATGGAGCCGGCGGTGGCCGCCCTGTTGGCCATGGCCTTGCTGCAAGAGCACCTGAGCGCCGACCAGTGGCTGGCGATTGGGTTGATCGTGTCGGCCTCGATGGGCACGGCCGTCACCGCAGGCAAACGGGCTGCCCCCGCCCAGCCCTCAATTGGCGCGTAAAAAAAGCCCTGTTTTGATGCAAAACAGGGCCCTGGCGCTTTTCGGTATTGAACAGTCAGCTATCGAATTAATTAAATAGCAAACTTTCTATATGCATCAAGCGATGGGTGTCAATAATCCTTGAAAATTTGGCTCAGGCCACCACCACCTGCGCACCGTCGCCCTGCGGGGCAATCGCGCCGATGGTGTAGACCGTTTCGCCCAGTTCGCGCAGCGTGGCGGCGCAGGCTTCGGCCTGGTCAGCGGCAATCACCACCACCATGCCAATGCCGTTGTTGAAGGTGCGGTTCATTTCAATGTGGTCAATGCCGGCGGTGGCTTGCAGCCAGGCAAACAGCTCGGTCTGGGGCCAGCTGCCGTGGGTCAGGTGGGCGGCCAGGCCGTCGGGCAACACGCGGGGAATGTTTTCCAGCAGGCCGCCGCCGGTGATGTGGGCCAATGCCTTGATGGGGTGGGCGGCCAGCGCGGCCAGCACGTTTTTCACATACAGGCGGGTGGGCTCCATGATGGCGGCTTTGAACGGCTTGCCGTCCAGCGTGGCGGGGGTGTTGGCGCCTGCGCGCTCCAGGCATTTGCGCACCAGGCTGAAGCCGTTGGAGTGCACGCCTGCCGACGCCAGGCCCAACACCACGTCGCCCGCTTGCACGGTGGCACCGGTCAGGATTTTGCTTTTCTCAACCGCGCCCACGCAGAAACCGGCCAAGTCGTATTCGCCAGCGGGGTACATGCCGGGCATTTCGGCGGTTTCGCCGCCGATCAGGGCGCAGCCACTCAGCTCGCAGCCCTTGGCAATGCCGCCCACCACGGCGGCAGCGGTGTCCACGTCCAGCTTGCCGCAGGCGAAGTAGTCCAGGAAGAACAGGGGCTCTGCGCCTTGCACCAGCACGTCGTTCACGCTCATGCCCACCAGGTCGATGCCCACGGTGTCGTGCATGTTCCATTCAAAGGCCAGCTTGAGCTTG
Organism: Burkholderiaceae bacterium; assembly: GCA_049653005.1. Lineage (GTDB taxonomy): Bacteria > Pseudomonadota > Gammaproteobacteria > Burkholderiales > Burkholderiaceae_C > UBA2334. The sequence goes on from JBASFL010000065.1 coordinate 76,739, forward strand.
GTGCCCACGCCGTCGGTGCCGCTGACCAGCACGGGTTCTTTGTAGCGCTTGGGCACTTCAAACAAGGCGCCAAAGCCGCCAATGCCAGCCAGCACGCCTTCGCGCATGGTTTTTTTGGCCAGGGGCTTGATGCGCTCCACCAACGCGTCGCCGGCTTCGATGTCGACCCCCGCGTCTTTGTAGGAAATGGGCGTGTCGGTGGGGGAGGGTGTGTGTGCGCTGGTCATGGGGAAAGATAGAATTTGCCTTCGATTTTACGGGCTGCCCGCCCACCACCCGCGCCGTGTCGGCCCCCGTGGCCCCACAAACCACCCCCACCCCCACCCCGAATGACCCTTTCCCCCTCCCAAACACGCGTGCTCGCCTGGGCCGCGCTGGCGCTGTTGGCGTGGGGACTGCTGCACCTGTTGTCGCCGGTGCTCATGCCCTTTGTGCTGGCGGCGGTGCTGGGTTATGCCCTGCACCCCTTGGTGGAGAAGCTGCACGCACGCCATGTGCCACGTTGGTTCGGTGCCGGTGTGGCGCTGGCGCTGCTGGGGGCGGTGCTGCTGGCCGTGCTGCTGCTGATCGTGCCCGTGGTCACCAAGCAGGTGCCGCTGATCCGAGACCAAGTGCCCGCGCTGATGGAGCAGTTCAACGCCTGGCTGCAACCGCTTGCGGCCCGCTTCGGGCTTGAGTTGCAGGTGGACGTGGCCGCTGTGCGCGACGTGTTGCGCAAGCTGGTGGCGGGGCATGAGGAAGATTTGGTGGGTGGCCTGCTGTCCTCGCTGCGCATTGGCGGCAGCGCGCTGGCGGCGGTGCTGGGCAATCTGGTGCTGACGCCCATCGTGGCGTATTACCTGTTGCTTGACTGGAACGCACTGGTGGGCCGGCTCAAGGCCGCGGTGCCCCCGCGTTGGCAAGCCGCCACCCAGCATTTCCTTGCCGAAACCGATGAGGTGTTGGGCCAATACCTGCACGGGCAGTTGCTGGTGATGGGGGCTTTGGCGTTGTTTTACACCGTGGCGCTGGCACTGGTCGGGCTGAAACTGGCACTGCCCATTGGCGTGTTCACCGGGTTGGCCGTGTTTGTGCCGTACTTGGGTTTTGGCCTGGGGCTGGTGCTGGGGGTGTTGGCCGCAGCCTTGCAGTTTCAAGACCTGACCGGCGTGCTGCTGGTGCTGGCGGTGTACGGCGTGGGGCAGGTGGCCGAAAGCATGTGGCTCACCCCCAAGCTGCTGGGCGAACGCATCGGCCTGCACCCCATTGCCGTCATTTTTGCGCTGATGGCCTTTGGCCACCTGTTTGGTTTTGTGGGTGTGCTGGTTGCCCTGCCCGCCAGCGCCGTGCTGCTGGTGGCCCTGCGCCGCGTGCGCCACGCCTACCTGCACAGCGCGCTCTACACCGGCCACCCTCCGCCGCCCCCCGCTGAATGAAGCAACTCGCGCTCGAATTCGACCTGGCCCCGCTGCCCCGCCTGGCCAACTTTGTGCCCGCTGGCAACGAAGCCGCCCTGGCCCACTTGGGCCTGTGGGTGGACAACCCCCTGCGCGCACCCGTGCCCACCTACCTGTGGGGCGATGGCGGTTGTGGCAAAACGCATTTGTTGCGCGGCGTGGCGGGCGAACTGATGGCCCACGGCTCTGCCGTGGGTTGGCTGGACGCCAGCGTGCTGATGCCCCCCGCCTTCGACAACCGCTGGGACGTGGTGTGCCTGGACGACTGCCACCTGTACACCGCCGAGCAACAGGCGGCCGCCTTCAACTGGTTTGTGAACGCCCAAACCCCCGTTGAGGGGCGTGCCCGCTGGGTGTTGGCCGCCGGGGCCGTGCCCCCCGCCGACCTGAAACTGCGCGAAGACCTGCGCACCCGCCTGGGTTGGGGCCAGGTGTTTCAGTTGCACGGCCTGGCCGAGTCCGACCGCCGCGCCGTGTTGCGCCGCGCCGCCGACGGGCGCGGGGTGGTGTTGACCGATGAGGTCATGGACTTCATGCTCAACCGCTTTTCGCGCGACCTCAGCAGCCTCATGCAGCTGCTGGATCACCTGGACCGCTACGCCATGCGCACCCAGCGCGCCATCACCATCCCCCTCATCAAAGCCATGCTGGAAAACGAATGAAGCTCGCGCTGTTTGACCTGGACCACACCCTCATTCCCCTCGACTCTGACCACGCGTGGGGCCAGTTCACGGTGGCCCTGGGTTGGCGCGACGCCGAAGCCTTTTGCCGCGCCAACGACGTGTTTTACGAACGCTACAAGGCCGGCACGCTGGACATTGCCGAATACGTGCGTTTTGCCACCGCCGCTATCCGCGAGCAAGGCATGGAAAAATCCATAGCTGCACACGCAGATTACATGAGCGCTGTGGTGCAAAAAAGCATCAAAAAAGAGGCCCTTGAGCTGGTGCAGCGCCACCAGGCCGCGGGCGACGAAGTCATCATCGTCACCGCCACCAACGAATTCGTCACCCGCCCCATTGCCCAAGCGTTTGGCGTGCAGCACCTGATTGCCATCGACCTGGTGCGCGATGCCAGCGGTTTGCCTACCGGTGAAATTGCCGGCACACCCTCGTTTCGCGAAGGCAAAGTGGCGCGTGTGGAACAATGGCTGAGCGAGCGCGGCAAAACCTGGGGCCACGTGACCCAAAGCACGTTTTACAGCGACTCCATCAACGACCTTCCCCTGCTGGAAAAAGTCAGCCATCCGGTGGCCACCAACCCCGATGCCCGGCTGACGGCCATTGCCCAAGCACGCGGCTGGCCCATACTGAACCTGTTCTCATGATCAAGACCTTCATCAAGAAGCTGCTGGGCCAATCCAGTGAACCAAAGCCGGCCAAAGCCAGCCGCTTTGGCAAACGCCAGGACGTGGGCCCCGAGCAGCACGGCATCAACCCCGCGCTGGTGGACCGCCGCGCGCTGGACGTGGTGCACACCCTCAAGCAGGGCGGGTATGAGGCCTACATCGTCGGTGGCGCCGTGCGCGACCTGCTGCTGGGCCTGGCCCCCAAAGATTTCGACGTGGCGACCAACGCCACACCCGAGCAGGTCAAAGGCCTGTTCCGCCGGGCGTTCATCATCGGGCGGCGTTTTCGCATCGTGCACGTGGTGTACGGGCGGGGCCGCCAGGACCGGGGCCTGAGCGAGGTGATCGAGGTCTCCACCTTCCGCGCTTACCTGGACAACGCGGCCGCTGAGCAAGTCAGCGGCAACGAAAAAACCAGCAAGCAGGCCCTGGCCGGCATGACCCACGCGGTGGACGCCAGTGGCCGCGTGTTGCGCGACAACGTGTGGGGCCCGCTGGAAGAAGACGCGGCGCGGCGCGACTTCACCATCAACGCCATGTACTACGACCCGGAAACGCAAACCGTGGTCGATTTCCACAACGGCATCCGCGACGCGAAGCAAAAAGTGCTGCGCATGATCGGCGACCCGGCCACCCGTTACCGCGAAGACCCTGTGCGCATCATCCGCGCCGTGCGCTTCGCGGCCAAACTCAGCCAACTGGGTTTTGCGTTCGACCCCAAAACCCGCACCCCCCTGGTGGCCAGTGCCAGCCTGCTGGCCGAAGTGCCCCAAAGCCGGTTGTTTGACGAAATGCTGAAGCTGCTGCAAACCGGCCACGCATTGGCCAGTGTCGAGCAGCTCAAGCAACTGGGCCTGGCCAAAGGCATCTACCCGCTGCTCGACGTGGCGGTGGACCGCGCCGACGACCCGTTCGTGAAACTCGCCCTGCAAGACACCGACCGCCGCGTGGGCGAAGGCAAACCCGTGGCCCCCAGCTTTTTGCTGGCCGCCGTGTTGTGGTCTGACGTGCGCGAAGGCTGGGCTCGCAAACAGGCCCAGCGCATGCCGCCGTTTTCTGCCCTGCAAGAGTCCGTGGACGAGGTGTTTGACGCCCGCATTGGCGACGTGTCGGGCCGGGGCAAACTGGGCGCTGACATGCGCGAAATCTGGCTCATGCAGCCCCGTTTCGAAAAACGCACCGGCAACGCCCCGTTTTCGCTGGCCGAACAAGCCCGTTTCCGCGCCGGGTTCGACTACCTGCGCCTTCGCGCCCAGGTGGGCGAAGTGCCTGAAGAGCTGGCCCACTGGTGGGAATTGTTCAGCACCGCCGACGACGCCACCCGCCAAGACATGGTGGACGCCGTGCGCGCCGAACAAGCCGCCAAGCCCCGCCAGCGCGCCCCCCGTGTGCACCAGGTGGCCAAACCCGCTGCCACCCCCTTGGCCGAGGGCCAGGAACCCACCGATGACCCGCGCTTTCGCACCGACATCGAAGGCTTGGCAGCTGGGGATGGGGCGGTTGACCCCGACGCCCCTGCCCGCAAACGCCGCCGTCGCCGCCGCAAACCCGGTGGCGGTGAGGGCGCACCGGCCAGCGATGCCGGCAATGCCTGACGCATGAGCGCCGCCCAGCGCCCCACGGTCACCGCCCATGTGGCGTTGGGGGCCAACCTGGGCGATGCCGCCCTTGCCCTGCGCCACGCCTGGCAGGCGCTGGCGCGCACACCGGGGGTTCAGGTGCAACAGGCCTCTTGCCTGTACCGCACCGCCCCGGTTGACTCTTTTGGGCCCGACTATTTCAACGCCGTGGTGGCCGTGGCCACCCAGTTCACCGCCCCGGCCCTGCTGGCAGTTTTGCAGGGCATTGAGCAGCGTTTTGGCCGGGAACGGCCGTATGCCAACGCGCCCCGCACCTTGGACCTGGACCTGCTGTTGTATGGCAGCGCCTGCATCGATTCCCCCCGCCTGACCGTGCCCCACCCCCGCATGTGGGCCCGTGCTTTTGTGCTGGTGCCGTTGGCCGATGTGGCCCCAGCGCTGGTCAGCGCCGAGGCCTTGCGGGCCGTGGCGGGCCAGGGCATTGCACGGTGCCCAGATCCCCAGTGTGTGTTTCCCTCAACCGGAGGTTTTGATGTCTGACACTTCTGCTTCTTCTCGCGTGACCTTGGCCGCTTCTGGCGTGTTGTCGGTGGGCTTGGTGTTGGGCCTGGGTTTGGCTGGCTGGTTCATGGGCCAGGGCGTGGAGCGTTTCCGCACCGCCGACCGCGTGGTCACCGTCAAAGGCCTGGCCGAACAAGACGTGGCCAGCGACTACGCCATTTGGACGCTGAATTTTCGCCGTGCCGACAACGACTTCGCGTCGGTGCAAAAAACACTGGCGGCCGACCGCGACCAGGTCGTGGCGTTTTTGAAAACCCAGGGTTTCAAAGACGAAGAATTGGACGTGCGCCCCTTGCAGGTGCAAGACGCCTTTGCCCGTGAATACGCCCAAACCGGCCAACCTCTGCGCTTTGGCGGGGCGGGCCGGGTGGTGGTGAAATCCGAACGGGTGGAGCTGGTGGACAAAGCGGCCCGCGCCACCGACCCCTTGATTCAGGCGGGTGTGCAACTTGGCTCGGACACCGACGGCAACGGGGGGCTGCCGCGTTACCAGCTGCGGGGCTTTAACACCGTGAAAGCGGCTTTGCTGGCCGAGGCCACGCAAAACGCCCGCCAACAAGCCGAGAAATTTGCCGCCGAGGCCGGTGCCAAGCTGGGGCGCCTGAAAAGCGCCAACCAAGGCAACATCCGCGTGGCCGACGACGATGGCACCGATGCCGACAGCGGTGCCACGCGCACCAAGCGACTGCGGGTGGTCAGCACGTTTGAATACGCCCTCGACTGAGGGGCGGGGGTTTCAGGGCGCCAGGCGTTCGCGCAACCAGCCGCCATCGGCTTGCTGGGTGTAGCGCAGCCGGTCGTGCAAGCGGCTTTTCCGGCCCTGCCAGAACTGCCAGTTGTCGGGCTTCAGTCGGTAGCCCCCCCAGTGCGGTGGGCGGGGTGGCTGCAGCAAAAACTGCGCACCGTATTTGGCGGCGTTGGCCACCAGCACGCCCCGGCCTGAAATGACCTGGCTTTGCGGGCTGGCCCAAGCACCCACCCGGCTGTCCAGCGGGCGGCTGTGGAAGTAGGCATCGCTTTCTTCCGCGCTGACTTTCTCCACCAGGCCCTCAATGCGCACCACCCGCTCCATTTCCACCCAGTGAAACTGCAACGCCGCAAACGGGTTGCCTGCCAGTTCCTGGCCTTTCTGGCTGTCGTAGTTGGTGTACCAGACGATGCCCCGCTCGTCATACCTTTTGACCAGCACCACCCGCGTGCTGGGGCGCAGGTTGCTGCCCACGGTGGCCAGGGTCATGGCGTTGGGCTCGTGCACTTCGCCTTTGATGGCTTCGTTCAGCCACTGGTCGAATTGGTGCAGGGGGTTGGCGTGCGAGTCGGTTTCGCTCAACTCGGCACGTTCGTAGCTTTTTCGCAGGTCGGCAATGTTCATGCCCCCAGTATAGAAAGGGGCGGTCAAGGGTTCAGCGGGTGTGCTGTGGCGGCTCTGCATGGGCCAGCAGGCGTGCCAAGGCGCGGTCGTGTATGCCCAGCTGCGCCAGTTGCGCGTGGGTCTGGCGGGCGTAGTCCAGCGTGGTGCCGTAGCGCCCGCTGGCGTGTTCAAAAATCCGCCGGTATTCGGCAGGTGTCAGCGTGCCGGTGTGGTTGGGGCTGCGGCGGTTCAGGGTGAAGGCCAGGGCGTTCACCGGGCCTTGGGGCGTGTGTGCCGTCAACCAGCGCAGGTCGTACACAGGGTTGGGCATTTCACGCAGCCACAGTTGGGGCAAATAGTGCGGCACATCGGCGTGTGCGATGCGTTGCACCACCCCCTGGCAGCAGCCGCCCGGCAGCAGGGCAAACACCAGCCCTGGGGTTTGGGGTGTGCCCCGGTTCACACGGCTCCACATCTTCAAGGCACGGTGGTGGCCGTGCACGCGGGCAGGGCGCACCTCTTGCACGGTGCCCTCTGGGCGCCAAATCAGCGACGCATAGGCAAACACCCACAAATCGGTGTTTTGCTCGGCCCACGTGGCGAGGGTGTGGGCCAGCATGGTTTGACCGCAACGTGTGGGGGCGTGGGAAAGCATGGGTTGTCAGCGAACGTCAATGTGGGGCACTAAAATCGTGGGTTCAATTATTCACGGAGTGTTCATGTCGGCTCAAGATCAAGATGAAGGTACCCGCACCGCGTTTGCCGTGCTGATTCCCCTGCTGGTGCTGGTGGTGGGTTTTGTGGTGGGTTTGGGCGTTCACAAAGCCAAAGGCCCCAAGGCCCAGGTTGCTGCGCCCGTTGCCGTGGTTGAAACAACCCCTGCAGCGCCTGAGGCAGCTGCCCCCGCAGCCGCAGCAGTGCCCGCAGCCGATGCGCCCGCTGCTGGTGTGGCTGCGGTGCCAGCCGAGTCCAAAAAACCCGAGTGAGTGACCTCGGCGGGGTCGCCCCGTTTCGCACGCTGAAGCAGGCATGTGCCTGCTTTTTTTTGTCTGTGTCGGTGGTGCTCAGGCCGCGCCAGGGCGCTGGATGAGTTCGATTTTGTAGCCGTCGGGGTCGGTGACGAATGCGATCACGGTGTGGCCACCTTTGACAGGGCCAGCCTCGCGGGTGACGTTGCCCCCAGCGGCACGTATTTTTTCGCACGCAGCGGCGGCATCGGGCACCCCCAGTGCGATGTGACCATAGGCGGTTCCCATTTCGTAGCCGGTCACGCCCCAGTTGTGGGTCAGTTCCAGTTCGGCATGCTCAGGGTTGCTGCCATAGCCCAAAAACGCCAGCGTGTATTTGTACTCGCTGTTTTCAGAGGTGCGCAGCAGTTGCATGCCCAGCACGTGGGTGTAGAAATCGATGGATCGCTGCAGGTCACCCACCCGCAGCATGGTGTGCAAAATTCTCATGTGTGCATTGTGCCAAGCCTGTGCCAACTGTTTCAGGTGGGCAGGTCAAACACCAGGCAGGTGGTGGTGGCATGGGCATACAGCTTGCCGTCGGGGCCCACCAAGCGGGCATCGGCGGTGGCCAGTTGACGGCCGCAGTGCAGCACCCGGCCTTCGGCCCGCACACGTTGCACGCCAGGGGTGAGGGCTCGCACGATGTTCACGCTCAATTCAGCTGTGGTGTAGCCCCGCCCCTCGGGCATCAGGGTGTGAACGGCGCAGCCCAGGGCTGAGTCCAGCAATGTGGCAAACCAGCCCCCGTGCACGGTGCCCATGGGGTTGAAGTGTTGTGGGCCCGGTGTCCCCTGAAACACCGCTTTGCCTTCCGACACCTCGATCAGCAAAAAATCCAACGTTTGTGCAATGGCGGCAAAAGGCAACTCCCCGGCCAGCATGGCCTGCATGGTTTGCAGCCCGTTTTTGCCTTGCAATTGCGCCCGCTGGGCCACCCCGGGCCCTGGGCCGTTGCGCAGGCGGGCGCGGATGGCCTCTTCCTGTGTCATCCATGTTTGCAATGTGTTTGTGTGCCCGGTCATGGTGCGTCGCATAAAGTTGTATATGCAACGATTGTATATACAATTGAAGCATGACCAGCACCCACCCCTTGTCTTTGCCTGATTCGCCGTCTGTGCCCAATGGGTGCACCAATTTGAAACTGCGGCAGCTGATGCGGCAGGTCAGCAGCCACTATGACCAGGTGTTTGGGGCCTGCGGTCTGACGGGCACGCAGTACTCGCTGCTGTCGCATGTGGTGAAGCTTGGGCCGCTGCGCCCGGTGGACTTGGCCAAGGCCCTCAAAGTGCAGGCGTCCACGCTGTCGCGCAACCTGCAGCCACTGGTTGCAGCCGGTTGGGTGGAGATCAAAGCGGGGGTGGACGCACGCAGCCACCAGGTGGTGGCCACCGAAGCGGGTTTGGCCAAGCGGCAAGAGGCCCAGCAGCTCTGGAAAAAAGCCCAGCAAGCTGTGAACCAGCGGCTGGGCTTTGAGCGGGTGAATGCGTTGCACGCCCTGCTGGACGAGTGCATGCAACTGATGGGCTCAGACGAGCCCGTGCCTTTTATTTGATGCGGCCGAAGCTGGTGCGCAGCGGGTCAGCTGGGCCGCCCCGGCTGCCACCACCGGCAGGTGCACCTGGGCCACGTCCACCGCCGCCAGTGCCACTGCGGTTGCGGTTGCCGCGGTAACCCCCGCGGTCGGCCATGGAGTCGATGCTGGTGCGCAGTGGGTCGGGCTGACGCGGCGCGCCGGCTGGGCCGCGGGGCTCGTCGCGGAAAGCCGGGCGGTCGCCTCGCACGCTGGCGTTGCGGAACGCATTGGGGCCGGGTTGGCTCTCGCCTTGGCCACCACCGCCATGAGGGCGGTTGTCAGGGCGCCCTTCGGGGCGGAACTCGCGGCCTTCAGGGCGTGGGCCCCGGGCATGGCGGGGCTTGCCTGCCGCACCGCCGGGAGCGCCACCACCGTAACCCCCGCCATTTCCACCGTTGCCACCCGGGCGACGGCCGCCTTCGGCACCGATCGCGCCGTCACGCGGGGCTTGGGGGCCACGGGCCTGGCCGCCACGGCCAGCGGGTTTTTGTCCGCCACGGCCGCCACCGGCACCGCCTTCGGTTTGCTTCTTGTCACGGATGCGTTCCATCATCTCGCTGCGGGCGGCTTTGGCGGCTGCGGCCATCACGTCGCGGCTGGGCGGTTTGCCTGCGCCACCCCAGATGGTCTGGCGGCCCATGGCGATGGGTTCTGCCTTTTCACCGGGTTCGGGGCCGAAGCCTTCAATGAATTTCACTTCGATGCGTTGCTTGGTGAAACGCTCGATGTCTTGCATGAAGCCTTCTTCGTCCATGCAGACCAGGTTCACGGCTTCGCCGCTGGCACCGGCGCGGCCCGTGCGGCCGATGCGGTGCACGTAGTCTTCGCTGACGTTGGGGATTTCGTAGTTCACCACGTGTGGCAGGTCGTCAATGTCAATGCCGCGTGCGGCAATGTCGGTCGCCACCAGTGCACGGATGTCGCCGCTTTTGAAGCCCGCCAGCGCCTGCGTGCGTGCAGCCTGGCTCTTGTTGCCGTGCAGGGCCATGGCGTTGATGCCGTTTTTGGTCAGGTACTCGGCCACGTTGTTGGCGCCGAATTTGGTGCGCGTGAACACCAGCACCTGGCTCCAGTTGTGCTCGTTGATGATGTGCACCAACACGGCTTTTTTCTTGCCACGGCCCACAGGGTGGATGAGCTGGGTGATGCGCTGCACCGTGGTGTTGCGTGGGGTGACCTGAATACTTTGCGGGTTGCGCAGCAGGGTGTTGGCCAAATCGCGAATTTCATCGCTGAAGGTGGCGGAGAACAACAGGCTCTGCTTGTGGCCGGGCACCATGGCCAGCACTTTTTTCACGTCGTGGATGAAGCCCATGTCGAGCATGCGGTCTGCTTCGTCCAGCACCAGCATTTCGACCTTGGACAGGTCCAGAAAACCTTGTTGCGCCAGGTCCAGCAGGCGGCCAGGGGTGGCCACCAGAATGTCCACGCCTTTTTTCAGCATGCTGATTTGCGGGTTCATGCCCACGCCGCCAAACACCACGCCGGATGTCATGCCGGGCAGGTATTTGCCGTAGGTGCGCACCGATTCTTCCACCTGCGCGGCAAGTTCGCGGGTGGGTGTCAGCACCAGGGCGCGGATGGCTTTGCCGCCAAAGCGGTTCTGGCCTGCCTCGGATTGCGACAGCTTGTGCAACATGGGCAGGGTGAAGGCAGCGGTTTTGCCCGTGCCGGTTTGGGCGCCTGCCAGGAGGTCCTGCCCGGCGATCACAGCCGGAATGGCCTGCGCCTGGATGGGCGTGGGGGTTTCATAGCCTTGCTCACGCACGGCTTGCAGGATGGCAGGGGCCAGGTTCAGTTCGTCAAATGTCATTTGGAATGTCGCGCCTGTCCGCAGGCGCTGGGAGCATTGCCTTGCCGGCGAAAGACAGGGTGCCGGTCAGTCTGGGCGAATGCAGTTGGGGTGCTGGGAGTGCCCGAAAGCCACTGGGTGGCGACGCGCTGTGCTCCCCGGCGTAGGTGCCGGTCTGGCGCCGACTGTGGCGCTCAACAGGCTGTATTGTCGCATGCTGGGATAATTCACGGTTTGGTTGGTCGCACACGTTGGCCAACCCCCCTTGTCTAAAGAGAGCAGCTTCCATGGCCCAGTACGTTTTTTCCATGAACCGGGTGTGCAAAACCGTGCCACCCAAACGCCAGATCCTGAAGGACATTTCCCTCAGCTTCTTTCCCGGCGCCAAGATCGGTGTGCTGGGCCTGAACGGCTCGGGCAAGTCCACCATCCTGAAAATCATGGCCGGTCTCGACAAGGAAATCGAGGGCGAAGCCATCCCCATGCCGGGCATCAAAATCGGCTACCTGCCCCAGGAACCACAGATCGACCCTGACCAGACCGTGCGCCAGGCCGTGGAAGAGGGCATTGGTGGCTCATTGGCCGCCAAGGCGCGTCTGGAAGAGGTGTATGCCGCCTACGGCGATGAAAACGCCGACTTCGACGCCCTGGCCGCCGAACAGGCCGAGCTGGAAGCCATCATTGCCGCCTCAGGCAGTGAAAACACCGACCTGCAGCTGGAGCTGGCCGCCGACGCGCTGAACCTGCCCCCATGGGACGCGGTCATCAAAAACCTGTCAGGCGGTGAGAAGCGCCGTGTGGCCCTGTGCCGCCTGTTGCTGAGCAAGCCCGACATGCTGCTGCTCGACGAGCCCACCAACCACCTGGATGCCGAAAGCGTCAACTGGCTGGAGCAGTTTCTGCAGCGCTTCCCCGGCACCGTGGTGGCCATCACCCACGACCGCTACTTCCTGGACAACGCCGCCGAGTGGATTTTGGAACTGGACCGTGGCCACGGCATTCCCTACAAAGGCAATTATTCCGACTGGCTGGAGCAAAAAGAGCGCCGCCTGGAGTCCGAGCAAAAGAGCGAAGACGCCCGTGCCAAGGCCATGAAAGAGGAATTGAAATGGGTGCGCTCCAACGCCAAAGGCCGCCAGGCCAAGAGCAAGGCGCGCATGGCCCGTTTCGAGGAATTGAGCGATGTCGATTACCAGAAGCGCAACGAGACGAATGAAATTTTCATTCCCGTGGCCGAGCGCCTGGGCGCGCAGGTCATCGAGTTTCACGGCGTGTCCAAGTCGTTTGGCGACCGCCTGCTGATCGACAACCTGAGCTTCACCGTGCCAGCGGGTGCCATCGTGGGCATCATCGGCCCCAACGGCGCGGGCAAGTCCACGCTGTTCCGCATGCTGCAAGGCGTGGAGCAGCCCGATGCGGGCAACATCGTCATCGGCAAAACCGCCAAGCTGGCGTTTGTGGACCAAAGCCGCGAAACCCTGGATGGCAGCAAAACCGTGTGGGAAGACGTGTCGGGCGGGCTTGACAACATCACCGTGGGCAAGTTTGTGATGCCCAGCCGCGCCTACCTGGGCCGCTTCAACTTCAAAGGCAACGACCAACAAAAGCTGGTGGGCAGCCTGTCGGGCGGTGAGCGTGGCCGTTTGCACCTGGCCAAAACCCTGGCCCAAGGCGGCAACGTGCTGATGCTGGACGAACCCTCGAACGACCTGGACGTGGAAACCCTGCGCGCGCTGGAAGAAGCGCTGCTGGAGTTCGCCGGCTCGGCCATGGTGATTTCCCACGACCGCTGGTTCCTGGACCGCATTTGCACCCACATCATGGCCTGCGAGGGCGACTCGCAGTGGAAGTTCTTTGACGGCAACTTCTCCGAATACGAAGCCGACAAGAAAAAGCGCCTGGGTGAAGAGGGTGCCCGCCCCAAGCGCGCCCGCTTCAAATCTTTGAAGTGATGGGCACGCCGTCCGACGATGACGTGCTGGCGGCCACGCGCCGCTGGCTGGAGCAGGCCGTGATTGGCCTGAACCTGTGCCCGTTCGCCAAATCGGTGTACGTGAAAGACCAGGTGCGGCTGGTGGTCAGCCGGGCGCGCCACCTGGACGCGTTCCTGGACGACCTGGACCGCGAACTGGAGCTGCTGAAAACCACCCCGGCCGACCAAGTGGACACCACGCTGCTGGTGCACCCCACGCTGTTCCCCGAGTTTTTGGTGTTCAATGACTTTTTGAACGTGGCCGACGACGTGCTGGTGGAGCACGAGCTGGAGGGCGTGATCCAGATCGCGCCCTTTCACCCCGACTTTGTGTTCGAGGGCGAAGACGAAGCTGACATGAGCCACTTCACCAACCGCTCGCCGTTTCCCATGCTGCACCTCATCCGCGAGGAAAGCCTGGAAAAAGCCATTGCCTCGTTCGGCGACACCGACGTGATTTACGAGCGCAACATCGACGTGCTGCGCAAGCTTGGCCCCGAGGGGTGGCGCCGCCTGATGGCCGCCGGGTCTTGACGTTCCTTCCCGGGTGATGCAAGCGGTTGGGGCTAAAAACCAATAAAAAGTGCCCCTATCGCTTAATGGTATTGAATTGTTAGCTATTGTTGGCTGAAGTGTTGACCGAGGAGGCACACATGGACAACCGCATCTTTCGCCCGGGGCCCGTCCCGGGCCACAACCCGCACGCACAGGCATTGCAGGCCTGCATCGCAGAGGCTCTGACCGAAGCGCCTGGCTTGGCCACCCGCTGGGTGGCGGGTCTGTCAGACCTGCTGAAGCAGCAAGAGGCCTGGGCGGCCAACCCGCGCGAGCGGGCCAGCCTGGGCAACGCCATCAAACTGCTGGCCCAGCACAAACACCGCTTTGAAACCGAGTGGACCGCCCACTGGGCCCGGGCCATCACCGATGCGTTGAACCGCCGCAGCGAGGGGCCTACGGTGCGCCGCTCGCTGGCCAACATCAGCTTCGACGAGCTGGAGCTGATGGACGACACCCAAATCCAGGCCACCGTGCAGGTGGCCCGGCTGGAGCGCGCCGTGCAGGGCGCAGCGGGTGATTCGCTCACCGAGCTGTCGGCCCTGCTCAGCCGTGTGCAAGGGTTCACGTCGGTCAAACCCGATCACAACCCCCTGCGGCCCGACGTGGCCATATCCGCGTTGCGCCAAACCATGGAAAGCCTCACCACCGACAAGGGCGCACGCACCCTGTGGTTGCAGCAAGGCACGCCCCTCCTGGGGCAGGAGTTGCAGGTGTTGTACCGCCACCTCATCCGCAAGCTGGAAACCCCTGGCGTCACCCCGGTGGGGTTCAACGTGGCGCAAGCCCCTTCGATTGCCGGGGGTGCGCGTGCAGCGCCGTCCGATTTGCTCACGCTCAACCACTTGCACCAGTTGCTGGTGACCGGTCCGCAAGACACCGGCTTGCCCGGTGTGTTGCCCCCTGTTGCCCCAGCGACCACCGACCCCTGGACCACCATCGTGCCCCGCCCGCTGCCTGCAGCGGCGGGTGTGCCCGTGGGCCTGCTGGCGGGTGAGTTTCCTGTTTTGCCGCCAGAGTCGCCCGACCGGTCGCCCACGGCCAGCGCCACCCCTGGCTACCGGGGGCCCGACCGGCGTTCGCACCGTGCCACCAACGCCGCGCCGCACGATGACGCGGCCGACCACCTCAAAGCACTGGCCAGCGAGGTGGTGCAACTCATGCTGGATGGCATGGCCCGCGACACCCGTTTGTTGCCGCCCGTGCGCGACATGCTTCAACAGCTCAAGCCCGCCTTGCTGCGGATTGCGCACCAAGACCCCCGTTTTTTTGCCGACAAACTCAACCCCGCCCGGCGTTTGCTGGACGAGGTGACCCAGCGCAGCCTGGCATTTGAAAACGTGGGCTCGCGGGGGTTAAGCCGCTTTTTGGCCACGCTGGACGACGTGGCCCAGTTGTTTTTGCGCGTGGATGTGGAGGTGTCCACCCTGTTTGAAACAGCCCTGGAAGTGCTGACCCCGGACGACACCCCTCTTCAGCGCACGGCGGAAACCCAGGCGCACGGCTTGGCCGTGGCCACCCTGGTGAAGGCCGAGCAGCGTTTCTTGCTGGCCGAAAAGGTGGCCAAAGAAGTGGCCCGCCGCCCCGACTTTAAAGAAGCCGACCCGCTGGTGCAGCAGTTTGTGCAAGGGCCCTGGGCACAGGTGATTGCACAGGCGCGCCTGGAGCCTGCAACCCATCTGCCGCCAGGGCGTGTGTCGCCTGCGTTGCGTTACCTGGGGGTGTTGTCTGACCTGCTCTGGAGCAGCCGCGTTGAGGCCTCCCGGCGCAACCGGGGCCGGTTGGCACGCTTGATTCCGGGGCTGCTGCGCACCTTGCGCGAGGGCCTGCAAACCATCGATTGCGACACCGCGGCGTCGCGCCAGTTTTTCACGGCCATCATCGCGTTGCACGAGGCCGGGCTGAAGGGGGACGGTGAGCGCCAGCCCGACGCAAACCCCCTGTCGTTGCCCGCAGAACACGTGGCCGCAACCCCCTCAGTGGGGCACTGGATGCGCCCGAGCGAGGCGGCCGACACCGGTTTCATGGCCGACCCCTTTCCGGCCCTGCCCACCGATGACTTTCCCGACACCCAGTCGCTGGTGCACACCGCCGCAGCGCCCTTGGAGGCTGGTGGCGTGCCCGACTTGGTGGCTGGCGCCTGGCTGTCGCTGCAAGACGACGGTGGTCAGTGGCAGCGTTTGCAGCTGACCTGGTCCAGTCCGCACGGCACCTTGTACCTGTTCAATGGGCCGGGCGGGCGCACCACGTCCATGACGCGCCGCGGCTTTGAAAAACTCTGGCATTCACAGCGTTTGACCTTGGTGGCCGCGCACAGCGTGGTGAACGACGCGCTGGACAGTGTGGTGGATGCAGCGGTCCTCAACAGCGCGCGTGCCCCAGTGGCCCCCGGTGAAGACGCCGAATACCCAGACCTGCTGCCCCCGTTGGGTTGATCGCGGCGAAGGGCCTCAAAAACAGGTGGTGATGGCGCCCACCACGGCCAGGTGGTCGTTGACCAGGGGCATCCAGCGCCATTTGTCGAAGGTGGTGCATGGGTGGCTGATGCCCAGCGCCACGCGGTCGCCCACTTGCAGTGTGGGGGTTACAGGCGCGGTGCCGCTGGGCCCCAGGGTCAGGTAGGCGTGTTGGTCGTTCAGGCCTGTCACGGCCCAGTGGCTGGGGGCCGGGTGCACCTGGGCGGCATCGGTGGCACTGGCTGCACACCAAGCCACGGGCGTGGGCAGCCCCATGTCAAACGACAGGTCCCGTTTGCCCGCGTTCAGGATGGCCAAACCCGGCTCGGGGCACGACTGCACCACGGCCCAGACCTCCAGCGCGGCTTGCAGGCCGTTGCCGCAACCCCACGGCTGCCCGCTCAGCCCGTGCTGGGCCAAACGCTGGTCGGCCAGGGCCCCCAGGCGCTTGTAAAAACCGTGGTCGTGCGTCACGTAGCAGCCCGAGCGCAACAGCCCCCGCACGGGGCGGCTGAGGGTGAGGGGCTGGCCTTCGGTGGCGCACAAGGCCGTTGCGACCAGGTCGAACACGGCCGATCCCCCCGCCGTCAACAGCACTTCGGGGCCTTGAAACAGACTTTCGGTGTCGCACTGGCGGGCCAGTGCGTGCACGCGCTGCATGAGTTGCGCCACCAGGGTGCTGTCGGTGTGGGTGTCGCCTTTCGCCCACAAGCCCTCGTAACATTCCAGGCCCACCAGCCGCACGGCGGGGCTGGCCTTGACCGCGCGGGCCAGTGCCAGGGCCTCGTCCGCGTGGCGGCAACCGGTCCGCCCGCCGTTCAGGCCCAGTTCCAGCAGCACGTCAAAGCCGGGGTTGGGGTGTTGGGCCGCAAAACTCTCAATGGCTTGCAG
This sequence comes from Burkholderiaceae bacterium, assembly GCA_049653005.1. Taxonomy (GTDB): domain Bacteria; phylum Pseudomonadota; class Gammaproteobacteria; order Burkholderiales; family Burkholderiaceae_C; genus UBA2334. Next base: position 93,264 of record JBASFL010000065.1, read on the forward strand.
TTGCTGCAGCGAATCGATCAAAAACGGGGCTTGCAGGCCCGGGTGTTGGGCCTGCAGCTGGCCCAACCAAAGCAGGTCGTGCGCCAGCACCACCTGGTTGGCGATCACGGCACGGGTGGCCCCGGCGTGTGCGGCCAATGCCAATTGCCCGACGGTGGCCACGGTGATGCCCCAGGCCCCGGCATCGAGCTGGGCGCGAAAGAGCTCGGGCGAGCAGGTGGTTTTGCCGTGCGGGGCCAGGTCCACACCGGCTTGTGCCACCAGTTTTTGCATCCACCCCAGGTTGTGTTGCACCGCGCTGTGCCGCAGCACGGCGCAGGGCAGGGGCCAGTCGGGTTGCAACAGGTGCCAGCCTTGCTGGCCCACGGCGGCGGCGGGCAGGGCAGGGGCCCACGCGGGGTAGCCTTTGTGGGTGCTGGCGTGCAGCAGTGGCGCGGTCACGCCAGCTGCCCGCGTGCCTTGTCCAGCCACAGTTGCAGGCTGTCGAGCAGTTCCTTGTGGCTGAACGAGCAACTTTCCTCGGCAAACAGGGCACTTGACTCCAGCCGGTCCAACAGGTTGTGCAGCACCTCGGTGTAGCGCGGTGGCAGCGTGGCCAGCAGGTCGGCCGCATTGCCCCGGGTGTTTTGCGCGAAGTGCGCCGCCGTGTGGGGGGCGGCGCGCAGGGCGGTCAGGGCGTGTTGCAGGGCATCAAGTTGGGCGGTGGCGTTCATGGGGCAGGTGGTTCAGTGCCCCAGGATTTTCGACAAAAAGTCGCGGCTGCGTTCGTTCTGCGGGTGGTTGAAGAACTCGTGCGGTGTGTTTTGCTCGACGATTTGGCCCTGGTCCATGAAGATAACGCGGTCGGCCACGGCCTTGGCAAAGCCCATTTCGTGTGTGACGCAAATCATGGTGATGCCTTGGCTGGCCATTTCCACCATCACGTCCAGCACCTCTTTGATCATCTCGGGGTCGAGTGCGGAGGTGGGCTCGTCAAACAGCATGATTTTGGGCTTCAGGCACAGCGCACGCGCAATGGCCACCCGCTGCTGCTGCCCGCCCGACAGTTGCAGCGGGTATTTGCTGGCCTGCTCGGCAATGCGCACACGCTTGAGCTGCGCCATGGCGCGTTCTTCGGCCTCTTTTTTGGGCACTTTGCCCACCCACATGGGCGAGAGGGTGAGGTTTTCCAGCACAGTCAGGTGGGGGAACAGGTTGAACTGCTGGAAGACCATGCCCACTTCCTTGCGCACCTGGTCTATGGCTTTCACGTCGTCGGTGAGTTCCACGCCGTCCACCACCAGGCGGCCTTGTTGGTGTTCTTCCAGCCGGTTGATGCAGCGGATCATGGTGGACTTGCCCGAGCCGGAGGGACCGCACACCACGATGCGTTCGCCTTTGGCCACGGACAGGTCGATGTCACGCAGCACGTGGAAATTGTTGCCGTACCACTTGTTGACTTTGTCGAAGGTGATGATGGGTTCAGACATGGTTTATTCCTGAATATGTAGCTGAAAAGTCAAGTGGAATCAGCGCAACTTGCTCTTGTTGACCTGTTTTTCCACCCACAGGCTGTAACGGGACATGGCAAAACAGAACGTGAAGTAAATGAGGGCGATGAACAGGTAGCCCTCGATCTTGTAGGGCCGCCAGTCGGCATCCGAATTGAGTGCCAGGCCCAGCGCACCGGTCAGCTCGTACAGGCTGACGATGGTGACCAGCGAGGTGTCTTTGAAGATGGAGATGAAGTTGTTCATGATGCCCGGCACCACCATGGCCAAGGCTTGGGGCAAGACGATCTTGAACTGGGTTTGCCAGTAGCTCAGACCCAGGGTCGCAGCGGCTTCGACCTGGCCCTTGGGTATGGCTTGCAGGCCGCCCCGGATGACCTCGGCCATGTAGGCGGCTGCAAACAAGGTGATGCCCACCAGCACCCGCACCAGCACGTCAATCGTCAGGCCCTGCGGCATGAACAGCGGGAACATGAACGAGGCCATGAACAGCACCGAGATCAGCGGGACGCCCCGCACCAGTTCCACATAAATGGTGCAAAAGCTGCGGATGGCTGGCAGGTTGGACCGCCGGCCCAGGGCCACCACCAATGCGATGGGGAAGGCCATCACGATGGACAGGCTGGCCAGCAAGATGGTCAGTGGAAGCCCGCCCCAACGGTCGGTTTCCACCACGGTCAAGCCCGCCATGCCGCCGTACATCAGCGCAAAAAACACGGCCAACACCACCACCCACAACGCGGCGAGCCAAGGTTTCCAGAAATAGCGCACGCAACTGGCCACCAGCAGGCCCACCATCAGCAGGGTGGCCACCAGCGGGCGCCATTGCTCTTCAAACGGGTAGCGGCCGAAGATGATGAGGCGGTATTTTTCGGTCACCACGCCCCAGCAGGCGCCCACAGCGTCGGCCCGGCAGGCCTCGGCATCGGGTTTCCACATGGCGGTGAACAGGGCCCAGTTCAACAGCTGGGGCAGGTACCACACCAGCAGCCCGCCGATCAGCAGCGTGGCCACGGTGGTTTTCCAGTCGGCAAACAGGTTGCGTTGCGCCCAGGCCACTGGGCCGTCGGTGCGCACCGGTGCGGGGCGCGGGGCAATGGGTTCGAAGGTTTTGGCGTTCATGTGTGTCACCCTGTGCTCAGCGTTCCTGAATGGCGGCGCGTTTGTTGTACCAACCCATCAGCAATGACGTGGCCAACGAGGTTGTGAGGTAAATCAGCATCACGATGGCAATGCACTCCACGGCCCGGCCGGTTTGGTTGATGGCTGTGTTGGATATGGACACCACGTCGGGGTAACCGATGGCCACTGCCAGGGACGAGTTTTTGGTCAGGTTCAAAAACTGGTTGGTCATGGGCGGGATGATCACGCGCAGGGCCTGTGGCAGCATGACCAGGCGCATTTCCTGGCCTTTGCTCAGGCCCAGCGCGGCCGCGGCCTCGCTCTGGCCCCGTGCCACCGACTGGATACCGGCACGCACCACCTCGGCTACAAACGCGGCGGTGTAAACCGTCAGCCCCAGCAGCAGCGAAATGAACTCGGGGGTGAGGGACGAGCCACCTTCCACCGCAAATTCGCCTTTGAATGGCATGTTCAATTCACTGGGGGCACCGCCCGCCAGCCAGCCCAGCACCCCGGTGGCCAGCACCAGTGCCACAGGCACCCAGAACAGGCTGCGCACGCGGCCCGTGGCTTCAAACTGTGCGTGTGCCCAGCGGCGGTACAGCCAAGCCAATGCCATGCCCGCCACCAAACCCCACAAGCCCCAAGCAAACCCGGGGGCCCACACCGGGGCTGGGAAGTTCAGGCCGCCTTTGCTCAGAAAGAAGGGCCCCACCTGGATGGGTTCCAGCGTATCGGGCAAAAACTCGGTCATCGCCAAGTACCACATCAGCAATTGCAGCAAGATGGGCACGTTGCGGAAAAATTCGACATACGCCGAGCACAGGCCGCGCACCAGCGCGTTGCGCGAAAACCGACCCACACCCAGCAGGGTGCCCAGCAGGGTGGTGAAAATGATGCCCAGAATGGCCACGCGCAGGGTGTTGCCCAAGCCGGTGAACAGGGCTTTCAAATAGCTCTCTGACGAGTCGAAGGCGGTGATGCTTTCGCCGATGTCAAATCCTGCGGGCTGGCTCAGAAAATCAAAACCGCTTTGAATGCCACGGATGCGCATGTTTTCCGTGGTGTTGTGCACCAGGAACCAAACCATCAAGCCAATCAGCCCCAGGGCCAGGGCTTGGTACACCAAGCCGCGGAAGGCTTGGCTGCGCCAAGACCATTGTTTCTTTTTCGGTGGGGTGGAGGGTGTCATGTGCCATGCACTCCATGAACAGGTTAAAAAAAACCGTCCGGCCCCGGAGGTCCGAACGGTTCCTGGTGACGTGTGCCGGTCAGCGCACAGGGTAGGCGTACATCAGACCGCCTTTGTTCCACTGGTTGTTCATGGCGCGTGGCAATGCCAGGGGTGATTGGGGGCCCACGTTGCGCTCGAAAATTTCACCGTAATTGCCCGTGGCTTGCAAGGCGCGCACCATCCAGTCGCGGTCCAGGCCCAGGTTTTTGCCGGTGTCTTCGGTGGCGCCGGTGATGCGTTGCACCACTGGATCGGTGCTCTTGGCTTTTTCGGCCAGCACGTTGGCTTGGGTCAGGCCGTATTCCTCGGACTCCACCAGGCCGTGAATCACCCATTTCACGATGGCAAACCACTCGTCATCGCCACGGCGCACCATGGGGCCCAGGGGTTCTTTGGAAATCAGCTCGGGCAGGATGATGTGGTCAGCAGGCACCTTGGCTTCTTTGTTGCGCACAGAGGCCAGACCTGATGCGTCCGTGGTGTAAGCCACACAGCGACCAGCGAAATAGGCACCGGTGGCGGCTTCCACTTTCTCAAACACCACAGGCTTCAGCGCCAAACCGTTGGCCTTGGAGTAGTCGGTCATGTTTTTCTCGGTGGTGGTGCCCGATTGCACACACACCGTTTGGCCCTTGAGCTGCTTGGCGCTTTTGATCTTGCTCTTGACGGGCACCATGAAGCCTTGGCCGTCGTAGTAGGTCACTGCGGTCATGTGCAAGCCAAGCGCCCCGTCACGGTTCAGTGTGAAGGTGGTGTTGCGCGACAACACGTCCACTTCACCCGATTGCAGGGCGGTGAAGCGCTGTTGCGCGTTCAGTGGCACGTATTTCACTTTCTCGGCATCGCCCAGCGCAGCGGCGGCCACCGCGCGGCAGATGTCCACGTCCAAACCTGTCCACTTGCCACCCGAGTCGGCGGCAGAAAAGCCTGCCAAACCGGTGTTCACACCGCACACCACTTGGCCGCGCGCCTTGATGGCATCCAGTGTTTTGCCTGCAAAAGCGGGGGCGCTGGCCAGGGTGGTGGCCGCTGCCAGGGCCACTGCGGCCAGTTTGAGAGAGGGGAATGCCATGGGTCAAATCTCCGAAATGTGGGTAATAACTGCCAAAACGTGTGCCGCAAACGTTCACCTTGTTGGTGCACTGTGCGGCGCAGCGTGAATTTAGCCGTCGCTCTTGGCCGGGGCATTGGGGTTTACGAGGCTCGGTCATGCAAAAAATTCATGAACTGATGGACCCCTGGCCCGGTCAGCCAACTGTAAGCACGTAACGTGCCTCCACAGGAGGGTGTGTCAGCTTTTGTTCAGCTTTGCGGCGGCGCTGGTTTGATGGGCAAGCGCCCGGCCACCGTCTCAACCGGGACACACTGTGCTTCACAGGCCGGTGGGCTGGCCCTTACGCTGCGCAAAAACACCGGAGACATTTGCCCATGCCCGCCACCCCATTGCCTGGCCACACCGTGCCTACCCACGCCTTGCGTCACCTGGCCCAGTGGCCAGCCCGGTTGCCGCACCACATCACCGCCCCAGACACATCGCTGTGGCACAACCTGGCGGTCAGTGCCCTGCGCTACCCCCAGAAGCCTGCCACGGTGTTTTTGGGCAGCACGCTGTCCTATGCAGAGTTGCAACGCCAAGCCGAGGCACTGGCGGCATGGCTTCATGCCCAAGGCGTGGGCAGGGGTGACCGGGTGCTGTTGCTGATGCAAAACAGCCCCCAGTGGGTGGTGGCCCATTTCGCGGTATTGCGGGCCAATGCGGTGGTGGTGCCCGTCAACCCCATGAACCGGGCGCAAGAGTTGCAGCACCACATCACCGACCCCGAGGCCAAATGCGCCATCGTGGCGGCCGATCTGGCGGGCGAACTGTTGCGGGCCAACGCGTCGCTGCCCGCCGGGCAGCGTTTGCAGCGCGTGCTGGTGACCCACTACACCGACGCCATGGATGGCGCGGGCGATGCCCCCCAGCCTGACTGGTTGCGAGCCCAGGGTGTGCCCGAGGCCTGGTGCACCTGGTTGGCGCAGCGCCATAGCCCTGCGCAGTGGGCGGCCGAGAGCGATGACCCCACAGAGGTGGCGTGGTGGCCTGCTGCGTTGGCCAGCGCCCACCCCTTGCCCCCACTGGTGGTCACGCCCCATGATTTGGCCGTGCTGCCTTACACCAGCGGCACCACGGGGCTGCCCAAGGGGTGCATGCACACCCATGCCTCGGTCATGCACAACGCCATGGCGTCCAGCCTGTGGGGCAATGGCACGCCCGAAAACGTGATGCTGGCCGTGGTGCCCATGTTCCACATCACGGGCATGGTGTCGGGCGTGCACGCCTGTGTGTACGGCAGCGGTTGCATGGTCATCATGCCGCGCTGGGACCGTGAGCTGGCCGGGCGGTTGATCTCAGACTGGAAGGTGACCCACTGGACCAACATACCGACCATGGTGATGGACTTGCTGGCCAGCCCCCACTTCGCCAGTTTTGATTTGTCCAGCCTTGTGTACATCGGTGGTGGCGGTGCCGCCATGCCCCAGGCGGTGGCCCAGCGGCTGTGGGAGCAATACGGGTTGCGCTACGCCGAGGGGTATGGTTTGACCGAAACCGCCGCCCCCACCCACGTGAACCCGCCCGATGCCACCAAGCAACAGTGTTTGGGCGTGCCCTTTTTCAACACCGATGCCCGTGTGGTCGACCCTGAAACCTTGGCCGAATTGCCCGCCGGTGAACAAGGTGAAATTGTGGTGAATGGTCCCCAGGTGTTTGCGGGCTACTGGCGGCGGCCCGAGGCGACCAAAGCGGCCTTTTTTGACATGGATGGCAAGTCTTTTTTCCGCACCGGTGACCTGGGCTCGGTGGACGGGGACGGTTACTTTTTCCTCACAGACCGCCTGAAACGGATGATCAATGCCAGTGGCTTCAAGGTGTGGCCTGCCGAGGTGGAGGCCCTGATGTACCGCCACCCGGCGGTGGCCGAGGTCTGTGTGATCTCCACCCCAGACGCCTATCGGGGCGAAACCGTCAAGGCCGTGGTGGTGCTGAGGCCCGAGTGCCGGGGCACCCAGACCGAGGCCGACATGGTGGCTTGGTGCCGCGACAACATGTCAGCCTACAAGTACCCCCGGGTGCTGGAGTTTGTCGATGCCTTGCCCAAAAGCGGCAGCGGCAAAGTCATGTGGCGCCAGCTTCAGGACACCGAGCGGGCCAAAACTCAGGGTGCAGCGGCGTCGGTGGGCGGCACGATGGCGCGGTAGGCGTGCCAGGTGGCGTGTCCGATGACCGGGCCCACCACCAGCAACCCCAGGAAGAACGGCATCATGCTGAGCCCGATCAGCATCGTGATCAACATGCCCCAAACCAACATGGCACCGGGGTTTTGGAAGCAGGCGCGGATGCTGGTCAACCCAGCCGAAACGGCGTCCACCTGGCGGTCCATGATCATGGGGATGGAAACGGCGCTCGTTACAAAAATCAACCCCGCAAAAAAGGCGCCCACCACCGAGTACGTCACCAGAAAACCGATGTTTTCAAAAGTGATCAGTTGCGACAAGGTGTTTTCAGCGGATGGCATGGTGTTGAACGTGACGGCAAACACGATCAACGAAGCGCGTCCCCAGATCATTTCCAAAATCAGCAACACCCCGGCAAAAATGCCCATGGGGCCGAGTGTGGGGCGCCAGGCCACCAGCGACTGCCGCAACGAAGTGGGTCGACCTTGTTCAATTTCGCGGCTGGCGTGGTACAGGCCCAGGCACAAAAAAGGCCCCATCAGCAAAAAGCCTGCGCTCAGCGCCAACACGTAGGCCGGTGCGCTGTTGAACACAGCCCACAGCGCATGTCCCATCAAAAAGAAACACAGGCCGTAAAACAGACCCGTTTTGGGGCAGCACAAGAAGTCGTTCAGCCCTTTGTTCAGCCAATCAACCGGGGCATACACCGGCAGGTTCGCCAGCTGCAAGTTGAAGATGGATGCTTTTTCAGGGGCGACGTACGGCACATAGCCGCTGTCCACCTGGGTGGGGGCTGTGTCGGTGGGTTCGTGGGCCTCGGAAGTGGCCAGTGCATCGCTGTGGGACAAAACGGCAGGGCTCAACGCTCGACTCCTTGATATTTATCAAGGCGAAGATACCGCCAAGTACCCAAGCCAGCATCATGGTTTTCCCTTCATACCTGTGCGGGTAGGGGTGTTTGGTGTCTTCGCAGGTGCAACGCCAGGGCCGCGTCCAGCGACTGGATGTGCTTGGCAAACCAGTGGGCCAGCTCTGCGGCCATGTCACGCACCTGGGTGTTGTCGCCGTTGCGGGCCAGGCCAAGGCCTTCGCGCATGACATTCAGCACCACACGGTGCTGCAACAGGTGGTTGGCCCCAGACGAAAAATGGGTGCTTTTCATCCAGTCGTCTTCCCGGCCGAACAAGGCCTGGGTGCGTTGAACCAGATCGGCCCAGCGGTGGGCCAGTTCGGTGTCGGGGCAGGCCTCGACGTCGGCCAGCAGGGCCACAAATTCACGGTGCATGTCGTCCATGGGGGCGAAGTCGAGCATCAGGGTGTCAGACCAATTCAGGGTGGGCATGGGGGTCTCCGTGTGCAAAGCGTGCCCGTGTGTGGGCACGCGAGCAGCTTGGCAGCGCCTTTGCCCTGCGGCTTTGATCCAGCGCAGACAAGCTGCATTCGGCGTGGGCAATGGCCTCGGTAAACTTGGCGGTACAGGGCGTTGTCAGCCGCTCAATGCCTGTTTTCAGGAAAATTTGCATGTCAGGTTCTGCGTTCTCCCCCCCTTGTGTGCCTGTGTCGCAGGCCGTTGCCGCCTTGCAAACCCAAGGGTTTGCCGTGCTCGACGCCGCTGCGGTGCAAACCTGGCTGGGGGCCGATGCGCAAGGGTTGTCGCAGCTTGCCCTGTTGTGGGAAGGCCTGCCGCCCGACAACCACTTGAAAGACGGGGGGCGCTACCGCCGCCGCCGCCACGGGTCACTGGTGGTGACGGCCGACCGCGTTCAGCCTGTGGCCCACCGCGCGCACTGGCAACCCGTGGCCTACAACGCTCTGCACGGCGGCATGGAACGCTGGTTCGAGCCCTTGTTGCCCGCGTTTGCCGACCACCCGACCTGGTCGGTGTTGTTGCGGCGCTTGGCCGACGTGACATCGGCCCTGAAAGGCGGGCACACCTGGTACACCGAAGCCCACCAGTTCCGCATCGACACCGACGGCGGCATTGGCCGCCCCACACCCGAGGGCGCACACCGCGATGGGGTGGATCTGGTGGCCGTGTTCATGGTGGGGCGCCACGGCATCAAAGGTGGCGAAACCCGTGTGTTTGAAGCGGAAGGCCCACAGGGCCAGCGGTTCACGCTGACCGAACCGTGGTCACTGCTGCTGCTGGACGACGCGAGGGTCATCCACGAAAGCACCCCCATCCAGCCCACCGAGCCCGGTGTGCTGGGCTGGCGCGACACCCTGGTGGTGACTTTGCGCGCCGGCAGTTTTCAGGACGAGGTGCCGGAAGGGGGTGTTCCCGCACCCGCCTGAATCACATGCGCTCAAAAATGGCGGCAATGCCCTGGCCGCCGCCAATGCACATGGTCACCAATGCGTAACGGCCGTTGGTGCGTTGCAGTTCGTACAGCGCTTTCACGGTGATCAGTGCACCCGTGGCACCAATGGGGTGACCCAAAGAAATGCCGGAGCCGTTGGGGTTGACCTTGGCGGGGTCCAGGCCGAGTTCGCGGGTCACGGCGCAGGCTTGGGCTGCAAACGCTTCGTTGGCTTCAATCACGTCCAGGTCGTTCACGGTCAGGCCGGTTTTCTTCAGCACGGCTTGTGTGGCAGAGATGGGGCCCACACCCATGATTTTGGGGTCCAGGCCCGTGTGTGCGTAGCCCACCAGGCGGGCCAGCGGCTTGCAGCCACGGGCCTGCGCGGCTTTGCTGTCCATCAGCACCACGGCAGCTGCGGCATCGTTGATGCCCGATGCGTTGCCTGCGGTCACGGTGCCGTTTTCTTTGACAAACACGGGCTTCAACTTGGCCATGTCGGCCAAAGAGCAGTTGGGGCGGAAGTGCTCGTCGATGGCGTACGACACGTCGCCCTTTTTGCTCTTCAGTATGACGGGAAGAATTTGGTCTTTGAAGTAACCGGCCTCGGTGGCGCGCTGGGCACGGTTGTGGCTCTCAACGGCCAGTGCATCTTGCATGTCACGGGTGATGCCGTACTTGGCCGCCACGTTTTCAGCTGTCACGCCCATGTGGATGGTGTGGAAGGGGTCGTGCAGGGCACCCACCACCATGTCCACCATCTTGGTGTCACCCATGCGGGCGCCCCAGCGCATGTTCAGGCTGGCGTAGGGGCCACGGCTCATGTTTTCAGCGCCACCGCCAATGGCGATGTCGGCGTCGCCCAGCAAAATGCTCTGGCTGGCGTTGACGATGGCCTGCAGGCCCGAGCCGCACAGGCGGTTCACGTTGTAGGCGGGGGTGCCTTCGGCGCAGCCGCCGTTGAGCGCGGCCACACGGCTCAAGTACATGTCTTTGGGCTCGGTGTTGACCACGTGGCCAAACACCACATGGCCCACGTCTTTGCCGTCCACCCCTGCGCGGGCCAGCGACTCGCGCACCACTTGGGCCGCCAGTTCGGTGGGCGGGATGTCTTTCAGGCTGCCGCCGTAGGTTCCGATGGCGGTGCGAACGCCGCTGACCACTACTACTTCTCTGCTCATGGGGAATGTCTCCGTTGGGTTGGGGTGGAATTTGTAATTATGAATTCAAAACCATGGCTCAAACTGACATGCCACTGGGTTTTGGAGGGGTCAAAACGGTGCCGGGCTGTGCCATTCGGCCATCTGGCCCGTGGCGGGGTGGGGCAGGCACAGCTGTGTGGCGTGCAACAGCAGGCGTGGCGCCTCGGCTCGATGCGCTGCGGGGCTGTACAGCATGTCGCCCAAAATGGGGTGCCCCAGGGCCTGCAAGTGCACCCGCAGCTGGTGCGAACGGCCGGTGACCGGCTCCAGCGCCAGGCGCGTGTGCCCACCACCGTGTTGGCCTTTCACTCCGTGTTCAATCACCCGCCAGCGCGTCAGGCTGGGCTTGCCCAGGTCGTGGCAAACGATGCTGCACGGGCGGTTGGGCCAGTCCACCACCAGGGGCAGGTCGATGGTGTGCCAGCCGTCGGCGTCGGTGGGGTGGGCGGCTGTGTCCACATGCCCGGCCACCACCGCTTCGTAGCGTTTGTGGGTGAGGCGCTGGGCAAATGCCCCGCTCAGGGTGCGTTGGGCATCGGGCCCACGGGCCATGACCATCAGGCCGCTGGTGGCCATGTCCAACCGGTGCACCACCAGCGCGTCGGGCCACACGGCTTGCACGCGGGCGCTGAGGCAATCGGCGTTTTCGGGGCCACGCCCGGGCACCGACAACAAACCGCTGGGCTTGTTCAGCACCAGCAGGTGGCCGTCCACGGCCACCACGCACCCGTCCAGGCCCGGGGGCGCGGCGGTTTCACCTGTGCGCCACTCAGGCGGCTGTGGCCAATGCACGTTGCAACTCGTCAATGCCCACCGAGCGCGCAGCGCCAAAGCCCGCCACCTGTCGTGCCCCCAGCACCTGCAGGGCCACAAACCGGAAGTCGGGCAGGGCGGTCATGGGTTCGGCCTCGGGAAAGCGGGCCAGGTAGGCGGCCCGGCACGCGGGGTGCCACGGGTGGTCAGGGTGCAGTGGCTGTGCCTGGGTGGCCAGCGTCAGGCGGGGCAGGGCGTGCACGGGTTGGCCCGGCGTTTCGGCTTGCATCACCATCAGCGATGCCAGGGGCTGGCGCTGCAAGTTGCCGGTGTGGGCCGCCAGGCCGCTGACGTGCAGCACCAGCACGCCGGGCTCGGTGGCCACGGCAAAGGGCACCATGGACACAAACGGCAGCCCGTCGTCGCCCAGCGTGCCCAGCGCCGCCACCCGTTGGGTGTGCAACAACCCGCGCAACGCACGCGCCAGGCGGCTTTCGTGGCCCGTGCTGTCTGGGGCGGTGGGTTCAGGCACCGTCAGGCTCACCAAACGAAATGCCGATGTGCCGGGCCATTTGCAGCAGCGGGTCATGGGGGGCAATGCGGCGGTTCTGGCCCGCCACACGGCTCAGGGGCACGCTGTCGAGTTGGCCGTTTTGCAGGGTCACCATGCGGTCAAACTGGCCTTCCAGCACCAGTTGGGCGGCGCGCACGCCGAATTGGGTGGACAACACGCGGTCAAACGGCGTGGGCGAGCCCCCCCGTTGCACATGGCCCAGCACCGTGGCGCGCACCTCGCTTTGAATGAGGGGCTGCAAGCGGTCGCGCAGCGCAAACGCCACCCCACCCAGCCGGGGTTTGCCGGTGTCGGTGGGCGCCGGGGTGTCCAGCGTGAGGCTGCCGCCCACGGGCTTGGCACCCTCGCCCACACAAATCAGGCTGAATTTGCCGCGCGACTCGCGGTCGCGGCACACCGCGGCCACGGCAGCAATGTCGTGGTCGATTTCGGGCAGCAGAATGATGTCTGCCGCGCCCGCTACCCCCGCTTCCAGCGCAATCCAGCCCGCGTGGCGGCCCATGGTTTCCAGCACCATCACGCGGCCGTGGCTTTGGCCCGTGGTGCGCAAGCGCTCCAGCGCCTCGGTGGCGGTGGCCAGGGCGGTGTCAAAGCCAAAGCTGCGTTCGCAGCCCTCAATGTCGTTGTCAATGGTTTTGGGCACCCCCACCACCTTCAGGCCACGTCGGGCGAGGCCGTGGGCAATGGTCATGGTGCCGTCGCCGCCCATGGCCACCACCGCGTCCAGGCCCAGGGCCTGGGCGTTGTCCAGTGCGCGCTGGGTGGCGGCTTCGGATTGCAGTGGGTCCAGCCGGTTGGTGGTGCCCAAAATGGTGCCGCCCACGCCCAGCAGGCCGCCCACGTTGTCCCAGGTCAGGGGCTGGGTGCGCCGCTCCATCAGGCCGGCAAAGCCGTCGTTGATGCCGATGACCTCGGCATTGCACTGGCGGATCAGGCTGCGCGTGACGGCCCGGATGACGGCGTTCAGGCCGGGGCAGTCTCCCCCGCCGGTCAACAAACCCACTTTCATGTGTGTCTCCAGGGCGTTCCCACGGCGTGGCCGTGGTCAGCGAACAATCACTTCGGCGCGGCGGTTGCGGGGCTCCACCACCTCGTCGGCGGTGGGCACCAGGGGTTCGCGTTCGCCGCGTCCGCGTGCACTGATGAGCTCGGGTGCAAAACCCTGGGCCACCAACAGGTCGGCAATGGCCTGGGCACGCCGCAGCGACAAGGCGTCGTTGGCCTCGACCGTGCCCTGGCGGTCGGTGTGGCCCACCACCAGAATTTCACCCCCCGCCCGTGCACGGGCCAGGGCGATGAGTTTGGGCAACTCGGCTTCCGATTCGGGCGTGAGCTTGGACGTGCCGGGCAAAAAGCGCAGGATGACGGTTTCCGCTGAGGGCGGCTGGATTTTCAGCACATCGCCGTAACGGGCCTGCACCTCGTCAGCGGTGGCGGTGCGTTGGGTCAATTGGCCTTTGTCGTTGCGCTCTGCCAAGGCAAAAGGGGTGTTCAGCACCAAGGCCGATTCACCCGATTTCACCTCGACCGCCGTGGCCCGTGGCTGGCCCGAAGGGTCGCTTTGGGGCAACAGCACCACCCGCAGTTTGGGGGGCGGCGGCTGCAACAGGCTGCAACCGCTGGCCAACACCGTTGCCAGGGCCACCGCGGTCAGGGCAAGCGTGCGCTTCATGGCTGTGCCTCCACGATGAAATCGGTGCCGCGCACGCCCACCACCGAGGTGGGGGTGGTGACCTTGATGAGTTCGGGGTTGGTTTTGCCCATGACGCCCGTGACCATGCGCAAGGTGCCTTGCAGCAGGTTCAGCAGCAGGCTGCCATTTTGCGAGGTGGTGTCAAAAATGTAGTGCGTCAGGTCCACGCTGGCGTTGGGGCCCACGGCGAACACCGTGCCGTCTTGCAGGGTGATGGCCGCCGCGCTGTTGGGGCCGGTGACCACACGGTCGCCTTCGCGCAGGCCCTGGCCGGGCAGGGCGGGCAGGCTTTGTGAACCCCGAATGACCGACACCTTACCCTCCAGGTTTTTGAAGGTGCCGCTGCGGCCGTCGCCCTGAGCCTGGGCGTGGCCAACCCAAGCCAAGCCAGTGGCCAAGGCCAGGGCGCATAAAAACCGGGGTGCAAGTCTTGTCAAAGCCAAATCTCCATGGTGGTCGCCAGCGCTGCATGATAGGTCAGCCACGCCTTGGGCCCGGTGGCCCTGGCGATGCCCGGTGGGTGAGAGGTCACAATACGGCCCCTTTTGCATTTCTGTTCCCTCCCGTATGTCCCTGTTTGAAGTGAAACCCGCCACCCTGCGCGATGCCAAAGCCATTGCCGAGATCCACGTGCTTGCTTGGCAGCACGCCTACCAAGGGTTGGTGGATGATGATGATTTGAATGCCCTGTCCGTTGAAAAACGTTTGGACATGTGGCGCGAAGCCATTGAATTTGCCGAGCCCCAGGTGCTGGTGGCGCTTGATGCGGACAAACAAGTGGTGGGCTTCATCGGGTTTGACCGCTCGCGCGACCCCAAAACCAAAGCGACCACCGGCGAAATCTGGGCCCACTATGTGCACCCCACGGCGGTGGGCACAGGCGCTGGCCTGGCCCTGTGGGACGCCGCCCGCGACGCTTGCGAAGACGAAGGCTTCAACGAAGTGACGGCCTGGGTGTTTGTGCGCAACGAGCGCGGCCTGTCGTTCTACGACACCGCCGGTTTCAAGCGCGAAATGAAAACCCTGCGCACCACCCCGGTGGGCAGCAACCGCCTGGAAGAAGTGCGGGTGAAGTTTGCACTGACCTAATTTTCAATAAGTTTAAGCCTTTACCGCTCGATGGTATTGGCTTTTAAGCTATTGAAATTCAATGTCCAGCTCGCCCTCGGGCAGCAGCAGGGCCAGGCGTTCCCGGATGCTGTCGGCCCTGGCTTGGCCCGCAACTGCTTCCACGCGGTGCAGCAGCTCGTGTGTGACGGCCACCACAGCCGGGTGGTCTTTGGCCTGGCGCAACTGGTGGTGCAGCGCTTGTGCCAGCGCCGGGTCGCTGCGGGCAAACAGGCGCTCCACCATGTCCATGGCGTAGAGCCGCGCTGTGGCCAGCGAGCGTTTGCCGTGGAAAGGGTCTGCCGACACCTGGGGCCGTGTGGCCCGGGGCGGCTCGGTGGGCGTGGGCAGTGGGGCCAAGTAGCCTTCCGCCACCAGGCGTTGCAACACCGGCGCGTCGGCTTGCACCAGGGTCAACAGCTCGGCGGCTGATTTCTGGCCATCGGCCAACAACAACAGGGCGCGCTCTTTCAGCCCCAGGGTGCGGCTGCGGGTGCGCAGTTCGGTCAGTGCTTTTTCGGTTTTGAGCAGGGGCATGCGGCCAAACCGCGGCACTTGGCGACGCGGCACAACTGGGGTGGTGAGGCCCCGCAGTCTGTGCGCGGTGTGTGACACCGCGATGAAGGCCCCCCAGTGCCCTAAAAATGGCCCCAAAAGCGGCCCCGCAGGGCCAGCGCAGGGGTCAGCCCTGCGCTTTTTCCATGGCCTGCGCCATGGTTTTGCCCAGCTCCACGCCCCACTGGTCGTAGGCGTTGATGCCCCAGACGGCGGCTTGCACAAACACCTTGTGTTCGTACAGCGCGATCAACGCCCCCAGGCGCGAGGGTGTCAGCGCGTCCAGCCACAGCGTGCTGTTGGGCACGTTGCCGGGGAAGCTGCGGTGGGCCACCAGGGCCTGGGCCTGGCTTTCAGTCAGGCCACTGGCCAGCAGGCTGGCCAGGGTGTCGGCCTCGCCACGGCCTTGGGCCAGGGCTTGGGCCTGTGCACGCAGGTTCAGGTTGACCACGCGGTGGTGCTCGGCGGCAAAAGGCAGATCGGCCAGGGCCACGTCTTCGCTTTCCACGCCCACAAACTCCACCGGCACGCGGTGCTGGCCCTGGTGCAGCAGCTGGAAGTAGGCGTGTTGCCCGTCAATGCCCAGCCCGCCCCACACGATGGGGCCGGTGCCCACGGTGCAGGCCGTGCCGTCCAGGTGGGTGCGTTTGCCGTTGCTCTCCATGTCCATTTGCTGCACAAACGGCGCAAACCGCGCCAGGCGGCTGGGGTAGGTGGACAGCAGCTGCGTGGGGCAGCCCAGGAAGTTGCGGTTCCAGACGCCCAGCAGGCCCATCAGCACCGGCAGGTTGGACTCTGGCGGCGCGGTGCGGAAGTGTTCGTCCATGGCGTGGCCACCGGCCAAAAACTCGCGGAACGCGGTGCTGCCAATGGCCAGTGCCAGCGGCAGGCCCAGCGCCGACCACACCGAGTAGCGTCCGCCCACCCAGTCCCAGAACGTGAAGGTGTGCCCGGGCAGGTAGCCTGCGGTGGCTGATCGCTGGGGCGCGGCGGTGATGGCCACCAGGTGCTTGCCCTGGTGCTCGGTGGCAATGCCCCCATCGGCCAGCCAGCGGCGGGCCGAGGCGGCGTTGGTGAGGGTTTCTTGCGTGGTGAAGGTTTTGGACGACACCACCACCAGCGTGCGCGCGGGGTTCAGGCGGCGCAGCACGCTGTGCAGGGCCCAGGCGTCGGGGTTGCTGACGTAATGAACATTTACGTCGGGTGTGCCCGCGCTGGGCGCGGCCAGGTGGGCCAGCGCCTCGGTGGCCATGCGGGGCCCCAGGTCTGAGCCGCCAATGCCGATGTTCACCACGTCGGTGAGCGTTTCGCCCGTGTGGCCTTTCAGCTGGCCGCTGCGCAGCGCGTCGGCAAAGGCGCACACGCGGCTCAGTTCGGCCTGCACATCGGCGTGCACGTCTGCGCCCCAGGGGCCCACGGTGTCGGGTGCGCCGCGCAGGGCCACGTGCAGCACGGCACGGTCTTCGGTGGTGTTGAGGTGGGCACCGGCAAACATCGCATCACGCTGCTGCGCCACCCCGGCTTGTTGGGCCAGGGCCTGCAGCTGTGCCATGACGGCACCGTTGACCGCTTGGCGGGTGAAGTCCAGCCGAATGCCGGTGCCGTGGGCGGCCACGGGGGCGGGGCGGTCAGCGGGGGCCGCCAGCAATTCGCGCAGGTGGGGCAGGCCTTGGGCGGCCAAAGTTTGCAAGGCGTTCCAGGCGGGCAGTGCGGTGGGGGTGCTGACGGGGCGGTGGGCGGTGGCGTTCATGGCGGTGGCGGCACGTGCCGCTGGCTGGGGTATATCGGGTTTCGATCGGCAGTATGCCAACGGCGCGTGGCCGCAAGGGGCAAAGTCTCAGGCTGTGCGGGCGGCGTCGGTGGCTTCTTGCGCCAGGCGGGTGATGCGCGTCCAGTCGCCTGCTGCCAGTGCGTCGGCCGGGGTGAGCCAGCTGCCGCCGACCATGGCCACGTTTTTCAGGGCCAGAAAGCTGGCCATGTTTTGCAGGCTCACGCCGCCGGTGGGGCAAAAGCGCACGTCGCCCAGCGGGCCGCCCAGGGCTTGCAGCATGGCCAGGCCACCGGCTTGCGCGGCGGGGAACAGCTTCATCAGGCCAAAACCCAGGTCGCGGGCGGTCATCACTTCGCTGGGTGTCATCACGCCGGGCACAAAGGGCAGCCGGGCGGCGCGCACGGCGTCCACCAGCGCGGGGGTGCAGCCGGGCGACAGGGCGAAGCGCGCCCCGGCGTCCACCACGCGTTGCACGTCGGCCACGCGGGTGACGGTGCCGGCGCCCAGGTGCATTTCGGGCACGGCGCGGGCCACGGCTTCGATGGCGGCCAGCCCAGCGTCGGTGCGCAGGGTGATTTCCATCACGTCAATGCCACCGGCCAGCAGGGCGTGGGCCAGGGGCACGGCCTGAGCGGCGTCGGTCAGAGCGATGACGGGCACCACGCGGGAGGTGAAGGCGGGCAGGGCGAGGGTTGTGTTCATGGTTTTTAAGTGAAATAGGCCTCCAGCGCTTGCTGGTATTGCGTTTTAAGCTATGAGTTAAAAGATCAACCCCACAGCGGGGACGCGCCGGTTTCGGCGGTGCTGGCGTGGGCGCGGAACAGGCCAAACAGCTCGCGCCCGGTGCCGTGGGCGTTGGCCGACAGGTCGGGGTGCACCACGGTTCGTGCGGCCAGGGTGGCGGCGTCCACCTCCAGCGTCAGCACACCGGCGTCGCAGTCCAGGCTCACCATGTCGCCGTTGTGCACCTTGGCAATGGGGCCGTTGCCCAGTGCCTCGGGGCTGAGGTGGATGGCGGCGGGCACCTTGCCCGATGCGCCCGACATGCGGCCATCGGTCACCAGCGCCACTTTGAAGCCCTGGTCTTGCAGGTTGGCCAGCGGGGGGGTGAGTTTGTGCAGCTCGGGCATGCCGTTGGCGCGGGGGCCCTGGTAGCGCACCACGGCCACAAAGTCTTTGTTCAGTTGGCCTGCGTTGTACAGGGCCAGCAGCTCCTGCTGGTCGGCCACCACCACGGCGGGGGCGCGCACCACGCGGTGCTCGGGGGCCACGGCAGACACCTTCACCACGCTGCGGCCCAGGTTGCCTTGCAGCAGGCGCAGGCCGCCGTCGGCGCTGAAGGGGTGGCTGGCGGGGCGCAGCACGCTGTCGTCGCCCGATTGGGCGGGCACGTCGCGCCAGGCCAGTTGGCCATCGTTCAGCCAGGGCTCTTGGGTGTAGGCGTGCAGGCCCTGGCCCATGGCGGTGGCCACGTCGGCGTGCAGCAGGCCCACGGCCAGCAGCTCGCGCATCAAGAAGCCCATGCCGCCTGCGGCCTGGAAGTGGTTCACATCGGCCTTGCCATTGGGGTACACGCGGGCCAGCAGGGGCACGGCGGCCGACAGTTGGGCAAAGTCGTCCCAGTCGATCACGATGCCGGCCGCCCGGGCCATGGCCACCAGGTGCAGGGTGTGGTTGGTGCTGCCGCCGGTGGCGAGCAGGCCCACCATGCCGTTGACGATGGTTTTTTCGGTGACGACTTCGCTCAAGGGCAGGCGGGGGGCGGCGGATTCACCCATGCCAGTCAGCACGGTGGCGCGGCGCACGGCCTCGAACGTGAGGGCCTCGCGCAGCGGGGTGCCGGGGTTGACGAAGCTGGAGCCGGGCAGGTGCAGGCCCATGATTTCCATCAGCATCTGGTTGCTGTTGGCCGTGCCGTAAAAGGTGCAGGTGCCGGCCGAGTGGTAGGCCTGGCTTTCGGCTTCCAGCAGCGCTTCGCGGCTGACTTCGCCCTTGGCGTATTGCTGGCGCACCTTGCTTTTGGCGTCGTTGCTGAGGCCCGATGTCATGGGCCCGGCGGGTACAAACACGGTGGGCAGGTGGCCAAATTGCAGCGCCCCCATGAACAGGCCGGGCACGATTTTGTCGCACACGCCCAGAAACAAAGCGGCGTCAAACACGTTGTGCGACAGCGCCACGGCGGTGGCCAGTGCAATCACGTCGCGGCTGAACAGGCTCAGCTCCATGCCCGCCGCGCCTTGGGTGATGCCGTCGCACATGGCGGGCACGCCACCGGCCACCTGGGCGGTGGCACCGCAGGCGCGGGCGGCGGCGCGGATGGCCTCGGGGTAGTGCTCGTAAGGCTGGTGGGCCGACAGCATGTCGTTGTAGGCCGTGACCACGCCCAGGTGCGGCGCGCGCACCTCTTTCACCTGCAGCACCTGGCGTTTGTCGGTGTCGGGCATGGCGGCAAAGGCGTGGGCCATGTTGGCGCAGCCCATGCCGTGGCGCTGGGTGCCGGCCTTGCTCTGGGCGGCCATGCTGGCCAGGTAGGCGGCGCGGGTGGGCGCACTGCGCTCGGTGATGCGGCGGGTGACGGCGGCCAGGGTGTCGTTCAGCGGGGCGTTCATGGCGTGTTTGATGTGTGTTTTGTGATAGCTGTAAAGGCAATACCAGCAAGCGGTAGAGGCCTTTTTTTTTTGAATTTCGGTGTCAGGGCTGCTTCAGGGCCACTTCAGGGCGACAACCACACCGCCACTGGGGTCCGCGCCTGGCACAGCAGCAGCGACACCGGCAGCTCGGCCGTGGCGGCCTGGCGCGCCTGGGCGTACACCGCCTGTTTGGCCGCGCCCGACAGGGGCAGGCACACATGGCGGGCGGCCAGCAGGGTGCTCAGGCTGAGCGTGAGGCGGGCGTGGTGGGCTTTGTTCAGCACGGGGTCGGGCAACACCCAGGCGCAGCGGGCCGGGGTGGTCAGCGCTTCGCCCAGGCCTGGCGCGCCGGGGAAGAACGAGGCCGTGTGCGCGTCCAGTCCCATGCCCAGCACGGCCACGTCCAGCGGCCAGGGCAGGGGGGCCAGGCGGGCTTCGGCGGCCAGGCGCAGGCGCAACACGTCGGGGTTGGGTTGGAGGGCGGTCAGGGGGCCCAGCTCGCCGTTGACCAAGGGCAGCCAGCGTGCCGCAGCGGCCTGGCCTTGCAGCAGGTGTTCGTGCACCAGGCGGGCGTTGCTGTCGGCGTGGGTGGGGGGCACGCAGCGTTCGTCCACCAGCAGCACCGTGATGTGCGGCCAGGCGTGGGCCAGCAGCGGCTGGGCGGCCAGGGCCTGAAACAGTGCCACGGGCGATTTGCCGCCCGACACAGCCAGCAAGGCAGTGCCCCGCTCGGCCACGGCGGTGGACAGGCGCTGCGCAATGTCTTGCGCCAGGGCCTGGGCCAGCTGGCGCTCGTCGGGCAGGTGGTGTTCGGTCAGTGCCGTGGGGGCGGCGGGTTTGAACAGGGCAGCGGTCATGCTCAGGACTCTTCCACCCAGGCCATGTTTTCGCGGGCCATCAGCGCCGACGATGCCGCTGGGCCCCAGCTGCCGGCGGTGTAGGGCTTGGGTTTTTCGTCCAGCGCGGTCCAACCGTCCATGATGGGCTCCACCCATTTCCAGGCGGCTTCCAGCTCGTCGCGGCGCATGAAGTGCGTCAGGCGGCCGCGAATCACGTCGATCAGCAGGCGCTCGTAGGCTTCGGAGCGGCGGCCGCTGAAGGCCGATTCCAGGTCCAGGTTCAGGCTGACGGGGCGCAGGCGCATGCCGCTGCCGGGCTCTTTGGCCATCATTTGCAGCTGCACATGCTCTTCGGGCTGCAGGCGGATGCACAGGCGGTTGGTTTGCTGGCGCGGTGCGTCGGGGAACAGCGCAAACGGCATGGCCGCGAACTCCACCACGATTTCCGACGAACGTTCGTGCATGCGTTTGCCGGTGCGCAAGAAGAAGGGCACGTTGGCCCAGCGCCAGTTGTTGATGTAGGCCTTCAGCGCCACAAAGGTTTCGGTGTGGCTGTCTTCGGGCACGTTGTCTTCTTGCAGGTAGCCCACGGCAGCCTCGCCTTTGACGGCACCTTCGGTGTACTGGCCGCGCACGGTGTCGCGCGCCACATCGGCTTGGGTCATGGGGCGCAGCGAGCGCAGCACCTTGAGTTTTTCGTCGCGCACGGCGTCGGGGTCGAGCGACACGGGGGGCTCCATGGCCACGATGCACAGCAGCTGCAGCAGGTGGTTTTGAATCATGTCGCGCATGGCGCCGGTGCCGTCGTAAAACCCGGCGCGGCTGCCCACGCCCACCGACTCGGCCACGGTGATTTGCACACTTTTGATGTGTGGGCCGCGCCACAGGGGCTCGAAAATGCTGTTGCCAAAGCGCAGCACCATCAGGTTTTGCACCGTTTCTTTGCCCAGGTAGTGGTCGATGCGGAAGATCTGGTGCTCGGCGAAGTAACGGCCCACGTCGTTGTTGATTTGCTGGGCCGAGGCCAGGTCGTGGCCCAGCGGTTTCTCCAGCACCACGCGGCTGTTGCCGTTCACCAGGCCCGCTGTGGTGAGGTGGGCGCAAATGCCGGTGAACAGGGCGGGGGCGGTGGCCAGGTAATACACCCGGTCGCTGCCCGGTTGCAGGGCGGCGCCCAGCTTGTCGTAAGCGGCGGCGTCGGTGGCGTCGAGGCTGACGTACACCAGCAGGTTCAAAAACCGCTGCCAGGCACCGGGCTCGCGGTTTTTCTCGGGAATGAAGGGCTGGCAGCGGCTGCTGACAAAGGCCACAAATTCTTCGTGGCTCCAGGCCTGGCGGCCCAGCGCCACGATGCGGGTTTGTTCGGGCAGGTTGCCGTGCGAGTGCGCCATGTACAGCGCGGGCAGCAGCTTGCGCAGCGAAAGGTCGCCCACGCCACCAAAAATCACCATGTCAAGCACGGCGGGCAGGGGGTGGGAACGGTCGGCAGTGGTCATGGTGTGCGGTGTGTGAGTTACCTTGTTATTTATTTTTAATGAAATAAAGTTACAAGGCAAGTTCTTTCTGAAGGGCGTGTCAACGCAAGCTGCAGGCCGGTGCGGCCACGGCCAGGCGGGCCAGCACGTCGGCGCGGCTGGGCGGCTGGCAACCGGCTTGCTCGCAGTTGAGCGATGCGCTGGCCACGCCCCAGCGCAGCAGCTCTTGCAGGTGGGCATCTGTCAGCGCCAGCTGGTGGGGCAGCACGTTCGCTTGCGCCGCCTGGGCCACCCAGGCGTTCACCAGGCCCGCCAGGAAGCAGTCGCCCGCGCCCACCGTGTCTTTCACCTGCACCGGCGTGGTTTCGGTGGCGTGCCAGGCGCGGCCGTCGGCGGTCAGCAACACGGCGCCTTTGGCGCCCAGGGTCAGCGCCATGAGGGCGGCGCCGGTGTGTTGCATCAGTTCGCGGGCGGCGGCCACGGGGTCGGCGTGGGTGTAGCCCATGCACACCAGGTCGTCGTCGCTGGCCTTCACCAGGTGGGCCTGGCGCAGGGCGCCCATCACGCTGGCGGTGTAGCGCTGGGTGTCGGGCACCACGGCGGGGCGCAGGTTGGCGTCCACCACCACGGTTTTGCCTGCGGCGCGCATGGCTTGCAGCCAGGGCTGGTAGATGCCGGTGTCGTCGGGCAGCAGGGCCAGGCAGCCGGTGCACACCAGTTGCAGCGCGGGCAGGGCCTGGCACAGCGCGGTCAGTTGCGCGGCAGAGGTCTGGCGGTCGGCCACGCCCTCGCGGTAGAAGCCATAACTGGCCTTGCCCTGGGCGTCCACCCCCACCACGGCCAGCGAGGTGGGCTGGGCCACGGTGTTGTCGGCGGGCATGTGCACCCCTGCGGCCACCAGCGCGCGGCGCAGGCCCTGGCCAAAGGTGTCGGCCGACAGGGGGTTCAGGTATTGCGTGGGCACGCCGCCCAGGCCCAGGGCGCGCGCCAGGTTGTAAACCGCGCCGCCGTCGTGGGGCATCAGCGAGCCATCGGGCTGAAAAATCATGTCCATCAGCGCCTCACCGGCGGCGACCACTTTCACGTTTGTGTTGGGGTTTTCCATAAGTAAATCCAGTTGATTTAATAAGCTGACCGCGAATATAGTTGCGCCGTGTCTGAACAACAAGCGTGGATTTCCCTGATAAACAGGTGTCCACGCCCCACCAGGCCCACCGCGTGTTTTTCATTTCCGCACATTTTTCCAATCGGAGACTTCCATGACTTTTGCCCGCACCCTGACCCTCAGCGCCCTGGCCCTGGCCACCTCTGCCGCTTTCGCTGCCGAACCCGTGATCGGCCTGATCACCAAAACCGAAAGCAACCCTTTCTTCGTGAAAATGAAAGAGGGCGCTGACGCCGAGGCCAAGAAACTGGGTGCCAAGCTGCTGAGCGCTGCGGGCAAAACCGACGGCGACAACGCCGGCCAAGTCACCGCCATGGAAAACATGATTGCCGCCGGTGCCAAAACCATCCTGATCACCCCCAGCGATGCCAAGGCCATCATCCCCGCCATCAAAAAGGCCCAGGGCCAAGGCGTGATGGTCATTGCCCTCGACAGCCCCACCGACCCCGCCACCGCCGTGGACGGCCTGTTTGCCACCGACAACTACAAAGCCGGTGTGTTGATCGGCCAATACGCCAAAGCCGCCCTGGGCAACAAAAAGGCCGTGATTGCCACGCTCGACCTGTTTCCCGGCCATCCCGTGGGTGCACAGCGCCACAACGGCTTCCTGAAGGGATTTGGCCTGACCGCCCCCGATGCCAAGAGCAACGAACTCGGTGGCAAAGCCGCTGGCGTGGTGTGCATGGCCGACAGCTTCGGTGACGCCGCCAAAGGCCAGACCGGCATGGAAAACTGCCTGCAAAAGAACCCTGGCATCAACCTGGTTTACACCATCAACGAACCCGCTGCTGCCGGTGCCTACAAGGCGCTGAAGGCCGCTGGCAAGGAAAAAGACGTGGTCATCGTGTCGGTGGACGGCGGCTGTGCCGGTGTGAAAGACGTGGGCGCGGGCGTGATTGCCGCCACCAGCCAGCAATACCCCCTGCGCATGGCCGCCATGGGTGTGGCCGCGGGCGTGGAATACGCCAAAACCGGCAAGAAAGTGGCCGGTTACACCGACACCGGCGTGACCCTGATTGCCAACAAGGCCGTGGCCGGTGTGGACAGCAAAGACGTGAAAACCGGCATGGACCTGTGCTGGGGCAACAAATAAGGTCTGAGCCTTTGGCTTGACCTGCAACGACGGACACCGCCCGCACCAGACGGGCGGGCCGTCACCACTCCCCTGGCCAGCTTGTGGGCCAGGGTGGTGTGGCAGCCTCCTTTTCAACAAAACGGATTGGCCTCCGCCATGAACACCCTCACATCGAAACTGCCTCCCATGGGCACCCTCGGGCCCTTCATTGCCCTGGTGTGTGCCTGCCTGTTTTTTGCCACGCAGAACGAGCGTTTTCTCACGCTGCAAAACTTTTCCCTGATCCTGCAACAGGTCATGGTGGTGGGCACCATCGCCATCGGCCAGACCCTCATCATCCTCACCGCTGGCATCGATTTGTCGTGCGGCATGATCATGGCGCTGGGCAGCATCGTCATGACCAAAATGGGCGCCGACTTCGGCCTGCCCGCCCCCGTGGCCATCATGCTCGGCATCACCGCCACCACCTTGTTTGGCCTGGTCAACGGCCTGTTGGTGACCAAGGCCAAGCTGCCCCCGTTCATCGTCACGCTGGGCACGCTGAACATCGCGTTTGCCATCACCCAGCTGTATTCGGGTTCGCAAACCATCACCGAAGTGTCTGAAGGCATGACGTGGCTGGGCAACTCGTTCCGCATTGGCCAAACCAACATCCTGTATGGCGTGGTGCTGATGCTGGCGCTGTACCTCATCACCTGGCTGTTTCTGCGCGAAACCGCGCCCGGCCGCCACATCTACGCCGTGGGCAACAGCCCCGAGGCCACCCGCCTTACCGGCATTTCCACCGACAAGGTGCTGCTGGGCGTGTACGTGCTGGCCGGTGTGTTCTACGGCCTGGCCTCGCTGCTGAGCGTGGCCCGCATCGGTGCGGGCGACCCCAACGCCGGGCAAACCGAAAACCTGGACGCCATCACCGCCGTGGTGCTGGGCGGCACCAGCCTGTTTGGCGGGCGCGGCATCATCCTCGGCACCCTGGTGGGCGCGCTGATCGTGGGGGTGTTCCGCAACGGCCTCACACTCATGGGCGTGTCGTCGGTGTATCAAATTCTGGTCACTGGCGTGCTGGTGATCCTGGCGGTGTTGACCGACCAAATGTCTCGCAAGGGAGTCCGGTAATGAGCCCCAATTCTTCATCCCCCCTGGTGATGCAGGCCAAAGGCCTGGTCAAGCGTTACGGCCAAGTCACCGCCCTCGACGGTGCCGATTTCGAGTTGCGTGCCGGTGAAATCCTGGCCGTCATCGGTGACAACGGGGCGGGCAAATCCAGCCTCATCAAAGCCCTGTCGGGGGCCACCATCCCCGACGAAGGCGAGATGTTTCTGGACGGCAACCCCATCCATTTCAAAAGCCCCCTTGACGCCCGCCGCGCCGGCATTGAAACCGTGTACCAAGACTTGGCCGTGGCCCCGGCCATGACGATTGCCGAAAACCTGTTCCTGGGCCGCGAAATCCGCCGCCCCGGTGTGCTGGGCAGCGTGTTCCAGATGATCGACAAAAAGGCCATGCTGGAGCAAAGCATTGCCCGCATGAACGACCTGAAGGTCGGCATTCGCAGCATGACGCAGGCCGTTGAAACCCTGTCGGGCGGGCAGCGCCAGTGCGTGGCCGTGGCCCGAGCAGCGGCGTTTGCCCAGCACGTGGTCATCATGGACGAACCCACCGCCGCCCTGGGCGTGAAAGAGGGCAACATGGTGCTGGAGCTGATTCGCCGGGTGCGCGACAAGGGGCTGCCCGTCATCCTCATCAGCCACAACATGCCACACGTGTTTGAAATTGCCGACCGCATCCACATCGCCCGGCTGGGCAAGCGGGCGGCGGTGGTCAACCCGAAAAAGATCAGCATGAGCGACACCGTGGCCGTGATGACGGGCGCCAAAAGCGCTGCCGAACTGCCGGAGGACTGCCTTGCTTAAAGGAATAGACCCCCTGCTCAGCCCCGACCTGCTGAAGCTGCTGGCCGAAATGGGCCACGACGACGCCATCGTGCTGGCCGACGCCAACTTCACCGCCATGAGCCTGGGTGCGGGCAAACCCGTGTTGCGCCTGCCCGGCGTGGGCATGGCCCGCGCGGTGCAAGCCGTGGCCAGCGTGTTGCCCCTGGCCGACGACGTGCCGTGCCCCGTGGCGTTCATGCAGGTGGGCGGCACCGAGCCGCCTTACCTCAGTGGTCTGCAGCGCGACACTTTGGCTGTTTTGGAAGGTTTTGGGGTGTCCAGCGCACAACTGGAGCCAATAGAACGCTACGCTTTTTACGAGCGTGTCAAAACCGCCTACGCCATCGTGGTCACCGGCGAACTGCAGCCTTGGGGCAACTTCATTTTGCGCAAAGGCGTGATCGGCGACACTCTGCGCTTATGAACACCGCTGCCGATCCTGTGGAGCCCAACACCGACACAGCGCCCCTGCGCCCTCGGGGGTCCAACCAGGTCGGCATGCGCCAGTTCAACGACCGCGTGGTGCTGCAAGCCCTGCGCGTGCACGGGGCCACGCCCAAAGCCGAGTTGGCCCGCCTGACGGGGCTCACCGCGCAAACCATCGGCCTGATCACCGCGCGGCTGGACGAAGACCAGCTGCTGCGCCGCGAGGCCCCCATTCGCGGAAAAATCGGCCAGCCCTCCATCCCCCTGGGGCTTAACCCCGATGGGGCGTTTGCCGTGGGCATCAAAATCGGCCGCCGCAGCGCCGACTGGCTGTTGGTCGATTTCACCGGTGCCGTGCGCAAGCGCGTGGTCATGCCCTATGCCTTCCCTGAGGTGGGCACGCTGCTGCCCGCCCTGTCCACCAACCTCAACACCCTGCTGCGCAGCTTGGGGCCCCTGCGCAGTCGCGTGGTGGGCGTGGGTGTGGCCGCGCCCTTTTTGCTGGGCGGCTGGCACCGCATGCTGGGCTTGTCTGACGTGGAGTCAGACGCCTGGGCCCACATCGACCTGGGGGCCGAGGTGCAGGCCATGACCGACCTGCCCGTGAGCTTTGCCAAAGACACCACCGCCGCCACCGTGGCCGAGCTGGTGCTGGGCCGGGGCCGCGACATCACCAGTTTTTTGTACCTGTTCATCGACACCTTTGTGGGCGGTGGGCTGGTGCTGCACTCCCACCTGCACCGGGGCGTGAACGGCAACGCCGGGGCCGTGGCCTCTTTGCCCTTGCAAACCGCAGCGGCAGGGCAGGGCGCGGCGCCGCCCCAGCTCATCAGCCAGGCCTCGCTGTGGGACCTGGAGCAGCGCCTGCGCGAGCACGGGCTGGACCCCGCCGCCGCCTACGACCAACGCGCCCTGCAAACCCCCTGGCTGGAACACACCCAGGCCTGGGTGGCCAGCTGCGCCCAGGCGCTGGCGCAGTGTGTGGTGTCGGGCACCGCGTTTCTGGATGTGGAGGCTGTGGTGGTCGATGGCTCTTTGGCCCCCGAGCTGCTGCAGCTGCTGCTGGAGCGCACCCGCGCCGCGCTGGCGGGCTACAACTGGGAGGGTCTGTTTGCCCCGCCCCGCATCGAGCAAGGCCAAATGGGGCCCGACGCCCGCGCGCTGGGCGGCGCGCTGTTGCCGCTGCACGCCTGCTTCGCGCCCGACCGGGACGTGTTCCTGAAGGCGTGACGGGAAACCGTTTGGGCCTTCAGCCCAACAGCGCCTGTGCGAACTCCCGCGCGTTGAAGGTTTGCAGGTCTTCCAGCTTTTCGCCCACGCCAATGAAGTACACCGGAATGGGGTGCTCGCGTGCGATGGCCGCCAGCACACCGCCCTTGGCCGTGCCGTCCAGCTTGGTGACGATCAGGCCGGTCAGCCCCAGCGCTTCGTCAAACGCTTTCACCTGGGTCAGTGCGTTCTGACCGGTGTTGCCGTCGATCACCAGCAGCACTTCGTGCGGGGCCGTGGCCTGGGCTTTTTGCACCACGCGTTTGATTTTGCGCAGCTCGTCCATCAGGTGCAGTTGGGTGGGCAGGCGGCCGGCGGTGTCCACCAGCACCACGTCTTTGCCACGGGCTTTGCCAGCTGCCACCGCGTCAAAACTCACGGCCGCAGGGTCGCCACCGTCCTGGCTGATGATGTCCACCGTGTTGCGGTTGGCCCACACACCCAGTTGTTCGCGCGCGGCGGCGCGGAAGGTATCGGCCGCTGCCAGCAGCACGCTGGCCCCGGCCTCGCTCAGGTGGCGGGTCAGTTTGCCAATGCTGGTGGTTTTGCCCGCGCCGTTCACGCCCGCCACCATGATGACGGTGGGTTCGTCCACCGCATCGGGCCCGCCACCGCCCCGCAGGCCCACGGCCAGGCCTTTTTCCAGCGGGGTCAGCAGCTCGGTCAGCGCGTCGGCCAGCAGGCCTTTGACGGCTGCCGGTTCGGTGGTTTTGGTGTCTTTCACCCGGCGCTTCAGGTCGGCCAGCAGGTGTTCGGTGGCTTTGACGCCCGTGTCGGCCATCAACAGCGCGGTTTCCAGTTCTTCGTACAGGGCCTCGTCGATCTTCGTGCCCGTGAACACCGTGGCAATGCTGCTGCCGGTTTTTTTCAGGCCCGCCTTCAGTTTGTCCAGCCAGCCCGTGCGCTCGGGTTTGGCCTGGGTGGGCATGTCGGTCAGCGTGGGCGGGACGGCGGCGGGTGCTTCGGCGGTCGGTGAAGGGGCGGGCGAGGGCGCCGACCCAAACACCGACATCAGCCTCGACACCACAGACGGCGCGGGTGCGGGCGCTGCCACAGCGGCCGGTGCTGCCTGGGCCGTGGCCGGCGGTGTGGTGGGGGCAGGGGGCGCTGGCACCGCCACGGGCGGCTCAGCTGGGGTTTGAGGTGCTTTTTTTCGGAAGAACGAGAACATTGGCCACTTTCTGGTGTCAATGCCATTCTATGAAACCCATGTTTCCCACTTTGCCCCCCCTCATTCGCACTTGGGCCCTGGCCCTTTTGGGCGCTGCCGCTGCCACCGCTGCCCAGGCCGCCGCCCCGCCGTCCACCCCACCGCTTGTTCACCAGCACACCCTGGCCAATGGCTTCACCGTCATCGTCCAACCCGACCGCCGTGCCCCCACCGTGGCCCACATGGTGTGGGTGCGGGTGGGCAGCATGGACGAAACCGACGGCACCAGCGGCGTGGCCCATGTGCTGGAGCACATGATGTTCAAAGGCACCCCCACCGTGAAGCCCGGTGAGTTTTCCCGCCGCATTGCGGCGCTGGGCGGGCGCGACAACGCGTTCACCAGCCGCGACATGACGGCCTACCACCAGCAAGTGCCCGCCCAGCACCTGCAAGCCGTCATGCAGCTGGAGGCCGACCGCTTCGCCCACAACCAGTGGAGCGACGACGAGTTCAAGCGCGAAATCGAAGTCATCAAAGAAGAGCGCCGCCAGCGGGTGGACGACCGGCCCCACGCCCAGTTGTTTGAAGCCCTCAGCGCCACCGCGTGGGCCGCCCACCCCTACCGCCGCCCCGTCATCGGCTGGATGAGTGACCTCGACAGCCTCACGCCCGACGACGTGCGCGCCTTCCACCAGCGCTGGTACACCCCGTCCAACGCGGCCGTGGTGATTGCGGGTGATGTGGACCCCGCCCAAGCCCTGGCCTGGGCCCAGGCCACTTACGGGCAAATTTCCGCCCGTGCCGCGCCCCCGCGCAAGCCGCAGGCCGAGCCCGCCCAGCTGGGCGCCCGCCGCATCGTGGTCAAAGCCCCCGCCGAGCAAGCCTTTGTGGCCCTGGCCTATCCCGCCCCCCGCCTGACCGACCCCGATGCCGCAGACCCCGCCAGCCAAGACGCCCTGGCCCTGGTCATGCTTGCTGCCGTGCTGGACGGGTACGAAGGCGCCCGACTGGGCCGCCAGCTGGTGCAACGCCCCGCTGGCGAGCGCCTGGCAGATGGGGTGGACGCCCACTTCAGCGGCATGGGCCGGGGGCCTGCCCAGTTTGTGCTCAGCGGTACACCCGCGCCAGGCCAAAACCCCGACGCCCTGGCCCAAGCCTTGCGCGCCGAGGTGGCCCGCGTGGCCCAGCAGGGCGTGCCTTTGGAAGAACTGAACCGCGTCAAAAACCAATGGCGAGCGGCAGAGGTGTACAAGCTCGACGCCGTGTTTGCCCAGGCCAACGAGCTGGGCCAGCAGTGGGTGCAGGGCTGGCCCCCTGGTGCCTCCGAGCGCCTGTTGGCCAGCCTGCGCCGCGTCACACCCGAGCAGGTGCAGGCCGTGGCGGCCCGCCATTTCGCACCCGAGCACCTCACCCAAGCCACCCTGGTGCCCGACCAGGCCGCGCTGGCCCAGCGCCGCGCCCAGGCCCGCCCCCGCCTTGATGTGCGTCACTGAATATGTTTGTAGCTATGAAGTCAATACCATCAAGCGCCAGAGCCATTTTTGTTTCTTTTTTTCTGCCGCTGTGCGCCCAAGCGGCTCCGGTGGTGGACCTGTGGCAGTTGCCCAGCGGGGCCCGCGTGGCCTTGGTGTCGGCCCCGTCCATTCCCATGCTCGACGTGCGCATCGCCTTCGACGGCGGCAGCCGCCGCGACCCTGCGCCGCAGGCCGGGCTGGCATCGGCCACCGCCCTCATGGCCCAGCGCGGCTTGGCCGCCACGGCCACCGAACCCGCACTGGACCAAAACCAGCTCACCGAGCGCTGGATGGACCTGGGCGCCCAGTGGTCCGTGTCTGCCGGGGCCGACCAGCTGGGGGCCACCCTGCGCACCCTCACGGCCGACGACGTGTTGCCCGCCACCCTGGCCCTGGCCGCGCGCCAGTTGGCCGCCCCGCGTTTTGACAGCGAGCACGCCACCCCCATTTGGCAACGCGAGCGCGAGCGCATGGCCGCCGCTTGGGCCAACGCCAGCACCCAGCCCGCCACCATCGCCGCCCGCCGCTTTGCCGCCGCCGTGTACGGCAGCCACCCCTACGGGGCCGAGGCCACGCCCGAGACCCTGGCCCGCATCACCGTGGCCGACATGGCCACCCACTGGCAGCGCCATGTGCGTGCCTGTGCCGCACACGTCAGCCTGGTGGGGGCCGTCACCCGAGCCCAGGCCAGTGCCATTGCCACCCAACTGCTGGCGGGCTTGCCCCAGACCGGCTGTGGGGGCTTGCCCCCCGTGCCCGAGGTCGCGCCCCTGGCCGAAGGCACCGGGCAGCGCGTGCCCCTGGCCACCGCACAGGCCCACGTCTGGCTGGGCCAGCCCGGCCACCGCCGCGACGACCCCGACTTTTTTCCGTTGCTGCTGGGCAACTACATCTTGGGGGGCGGGGGCTTTGTGTCCCGCCTCACGGCCGAGGTGCGCGAGCAACGCGGCCTGGCCTACAGCGTGGGCAGCTATTTCTCACCCGGTGCCCACGCGGGGGCGTTCACCGTCAACTTGCAAACCCGGCCCGACCAGGCGAGCCAGGCCCTCACCTTGGCCCGTGACGTGGTCACCCGCTTCGTGCAAGACGGCCCCACCGACGCCGAACTGCAAGCCGCCAAAGACTTCATGGTCAACGGCTTTGCGCTGCGCATCGACACCAACCGCAAACTGCTCGACAACGTGGCCAACATCCTCTGGCTGGGCCTGCCGCCCACCTACCTACAAACCTGGACCGGCCACATCCAGGCCGTCACCACCGCCGACATCCGCCGCGCCTTCCAGCGCGTGTTGCAGCCCGGCCGCATGGCCGCTGTGGTGGTGGGTGGGGCCCCGTGAGTCTTTCGTTGACGCCCGGCAGTTAAGCTCAGGCCATGCCTTCTTCCTCAAAATCCGCCCCCAAGTCCACGTCCAAACCCGCTGGCGGCCGCCCAGTGCCCCGCACCCCACCCCAAGAGGTGCGCATCATCGGCGGCCTGTGGAAGCGCTCCAAACTGCCGGTGCCCGCCCAGGACGGCCTTCGCCCCACGCCCAACCGCGTGCGGGAAACCCTGTTCAACTGGCTGGGGCAGGACCTCACCGGCTGGCGCTGCATCGATGCCTTTGCGGGCTCCGGTGCCTTGGGGTTGGAAGCCGCCTCGCGTGGCGCGGCAGAGGTGCTGTTGGTCGAACAAGACGCGGCCCTGGTGCAAAGCCTGCGCGCCACCGCCACCCGCCTCAAAGCCACCGGCGTGGGAGTGGAGCGTGAAGACGCCCTGCAAGCCCTGCGCCGCCGCGCTGGCCGTGGGTTCAACCTGGTGTTTCTCGACCCCCCCTTTTTGGATGGTCAAAACGACGCCCAGGTGCGTGACGCCCTGACCGCCAGCCTGGCGTGCCTGGCACCGCAAGGCTTTGTTTACCTGGAGTCACCCCGCGCCTGGGGGGCAGACGAGTTGGCCGCGCTCGGGTTGGCCCCACACAAAGCCGGCAAAGCCGGGGCGGTGTACTTCACTTTGTTGCAAGCCGCCTGATAATTCAGCCCCCGTTCAACGCCACCCCTTCACCATGACACGCATCGCGGTTTACAGCGGCACATTCGACCCCTTCACCCTGGGCCACCAAGACGTGGCCAGCCGCGCCGCGGGCCTGTTCGATGAAGTGGTGGTGGCTGTGGCCATGGCCCACCACAAAAACACCCGTTTCCCGCTGGCCCAGCGCATGGAACTGGTGCAGCAGTCCTTGGCCCACCAACCGCGTGTGCGGGTGTTGCCGTTCGACGGCCTGATCATGGATTTTTGCCGCCAGCAAGGCGCTTGTGCCGTGGTGCGCGGCATCCGCAACGTCACCGATTTCGACTACGAAGCCCAAATGGCCGCCATGAACCGCAAACTTCACCCCGGTGTGGAAACGGTGTTTTTGCTGCCGCAGGCCGATTTGCAGTGCATCTCCAGCACGCTGGTGCGTGAAATTTCCCGTTTGGGTGGTGACGTGTCCCACTTGGTCAGCGCCCCCGTGGCGGCGGCACTGCACGCGGCCAACCACCCCACCCAAGTGGCCTGAGGGAGCACCGCCATGGCCCTCATGATCACCACCGAATGCATCAAT
Source organism: Burkholderiaceae bacterium (assembly GCA_049653005.1). Lineage (GTDB taxonomy): Bacteria > Pseudomonadota > Gammaproteobacteria > Burkholderiales > Burkholderiaceae_C > UBA2334. The sequence goes on from JBASFL010000065.1 coordinate 126,340, forward strand.
TGCGACGTTTGCGAGCCCGAGTGCCCCAACGAAGCCATTTACATGGGTGAAGACATTTACGAAATCGACCCCCACAAATGCACCGAGTGCCTGGGGCATTTTGACGAACCCCAGTGTGTGCAGGTCTGCCCGGTGGAGTGCATCCCCATCAACCCCCAGCACGTGGAAAACCGCGAAACCCTCTGGCAAAAATACCAGCGGTTGCAGCAAAACACGCCTTCGAGCTGAGCTTTTTCAGGCCTCTGTGGGCTTGGTTGTGCCCTCCAGCGTGGGGTCGCTGGTCGAGGTTTTTGATGTGTCAGGCAGGGGAGGGGGCCTGCGCTCCGGTTTCGGGCGCGGTGGCTTGCTGGTGTGAATGGCCACTGTCGCCTTGTCCATGCGCCCGTTCAGCAAGTCCGGGAAGGCTTTCAGTCCGCGCTCTATCGCCAGCTCAATGCCCGTGCGGTCATCGGCGCTGGGTTTTTTCAGCACCCAGTTCACCACCTCTGCCTTGTGCCCGGGGTGTCCCACGCCAATGCGCAGCCGCCAGTAGTCGGCACTGCCCAGTTGACCGTGGATGTCGCGCAGCCCGTTGTGCCCTGCGTGGCTGCCGCCCAGCTTCAGTTTGGCCTCGCCCGGTGGCAAATCCAGCTCGTCGTGCGCCACCAGAATTTCTTGCGGCGCAATTTTGAAAAACCGTGCCAACGCGGCCACCGACTGCCCCGATTTGTTCATGAACGTCTGCGGCTCCAGCAGCCAAACGGTCTGGCCTTCCACCACTGTGCGGGCCATCAGCCCAAAGTAGCCGCGTTCCAGCTGCAATGGCGCACGCAGTGTGCGTGACAGCTCGTCCACAAACCAAAACCCCGCGTTGTGCCGCGTGGCCTCGTACTCAGCCCCCGGATTGCCCAGGCCCACAAACAGTTTGATCACAGCGATTCAGTCCTTTTCACAACGCTTGCCCCAATGAAAAAAGCCCGCAAGCTGCGGGCTTTTTCTGGCAAACCGGGCGCGCACACCTTCGGGTGTTTGCGTTCGGTGCAGGCAATCACTTCTTGCCTTTGCCTTTTTTCTTGTCTTCCACGACCACGGGTGCTGCCACCACTTCTGGCTCGGGCTCCACCACGGTGGCCACGGTTTGGTTGGGGCGGCCATGGGTCACCACCTTGATGCCGGTGGGCATCACCAGGTCTTTGACGTGCACGGAGGAGTTCTTCGTGGCTTGCCCCAAGTCAACGGTGATGAATTCGGGCAGGCCGGTGGCCAGGCACTCGATTTCGATTTCCGTCATCACGTGGTTCACCAAGCACTTGTCGGTTTTGACGGCAGGTGAGTTGTCGGCGTTCACGAAGTGCAAAGGCACTTTCTTGTGCAGGCGGGTTTTTTCGTCCACGCGCTGGAAGTCCAGGTGCAACACCAGTTGCTTGAAGGGGTGGTATTGCACGTTGCGCAACAGCACTTGTTCGGTTTGACCGGCCAGTTCCATTTCCAGAATGGATGCGTGGAATGCCTCTTTTTTCAGGGCATGCCACAGGGCGTTGTGGTCCAGTTCCACTTGCGTGGCAGCGGCAGCGCCACCGTAAACAATGGCAGGCGTGCGGCCGGTGTTGCGGAGACGGCGGCTCGCACCCGTGCCCTGCTTGGTACGCTCAAAAGCGACAAATTTCATCATGTTTCACTACTCCATTGGGGGGGAAGGCTCCGCGACCAGAGCGCCCCGTTTAAAAAGGGTGTTGCCACCCGCTTGGTTGTTTGCCGTTGCCTCGAAACACCCACGGTCGTGGGTGAACGCCAGCTCAGAACAGGTTTTCCTGGTCGGCAAACAAACTCATCACCGACTCGCCCGAGGCAATGCGCGAGATGGTTTCGGCCATCAGCGGTGCCACGGACAGTTGGCGGATTTTGGGGCAAGCCTGTGCGGCTTGGCTCAATGGGATGGTGTTGGTCACCACCACTTCGTCAAGGGCCGAACCCTTGGAAATACGCTCGATGGCCGGGCCGGAGAAGATGGCATGCGTGCAATACGCATACACATTTTTGGCACCGCGCTCTTTCAACACTTCGGCGGCTTTCACCAAGGTGCCTGCCGTGTCGATCATGTCGTCCATGATGACGCAGTTGCGCCCTTCGATGTCGCCAATCACGTGCATCACTTCCGACACGTTCGCCCGTGGGCGGCGCTTGTCGATGATGGCCATGTCGCAATCCAGCTGTTTGGCCAGCGCGCGCGCGCGCACCACCCCACCCACGTCGGGTGACACCACCAGCAGGTCGGGGTAGTTTTTGGCACGCAAGTCACCCAGCAGCACGGGTGATGCGTAAATGTTGTCCACAGGGATGTCGAAAAAGCCCTGAATCTGGTCGGCGTGCAAGTCCATGGTCAACACGCGTGAGACACCCACGGCCTGCAACATGTTGGCCACCACTTTGGCCGTGATGGGCACACGGCTGGAGCGTGGACGGCGGTCTTGCCGCGCGTAACCGAAATAGGGAATCACGGCAGAAATACGTTCTGCGGAAGCGCGCTTCAATGCATCCACCATGATGATGAGTTCCATCAGGTTCTCATTGGTGGGCGCGCAAGTGGACTGAATCACGAACACGTCACGCGCACGCACGTTTTGCGCAATCTCCACCGTCACTTCACCATCGGAGAAGCGGCCAACATTGGCTGCGCCGAGGGTTGTGCGGGTGTGTTGTGCAATTTCTGCGGCCAACACGGGGTTGGCATTGCCGGTGAAAATCATGAAATCAGGGGGTTGAGTTGTCATGATTTTTCCAGCGGAAGCAGTGTCTGAAACGGTAAACGCGGGCAGGTACTGCCTCAGCGCGAAATAATTTGGCAGGGGAGGAAGGACTCGAACCCTCGCATGCCGGAATCAAAATCCGGTGCCTTTACCAACTTGGCGACTCCCCTACGCAGGCCAATGGTCGAAGAAACCACTGCCCAAAAACCAGCCAGAATTATCCTTCAAAAAACCACCTTGCTTGATTCAAGCAACCCAGTTTTTCAAGGGATGTTCGCGCAAACTGTTGACCTGCGAGATGAACCACGCACTGGGTGCGGGAATTGCATTCAAGCTGCCATTCAGCGGCGCAAACACAGCACTGCCTGAACCTGTCATGCGAGCTGACAAACCTTGGTTTTTCAGCCACTCCAAACACACCGAAAGTTCAGGGCATTGGGCTTGCGCAACAGGTTGCAAGTCGTTGTGGCCAAACATCAGTTTTTCCACGTCGCTGCATTCCACGAAGCCTTGAAGTATAGCTGTTTTTGTGTCTCTTTTTAATTTTGAATCGGCAAAGATGGCCACGGTGGACAAGCCCCCATCGGGTTTCACCACCAGAAAACGTTGTGGGGCCAACTCCACAGCGCTCAACTCGTCACCAATGCCCTCGGCCCAGGCGTTTTGCCCAAACAAGAAAAATGGCACATCGGCACCCAGTTTCAAGCCAAGGGCCATCAGTTCGCACCTTGTCAGTCCCGTGTCCCAAAGGCGGTTCAATGCCAGCAAGCAACTGGCCGCATCAGACGAGCCGCCCCCCATGCCTGCCTGCATCGGTATGTTTTTGCGCAGTCGAATGTGCACGCCCTGCGTACATCCAGTGGCTTCTTGCAGCAACCGTGCAGCCCTCACCACCAAATCGTTGTCGGGCAGAGGGGGGCCTTGGCGACGTTCAGCGTCTTCCCTCGTGATCCGTGGTGTTGCCCGCGCTTCAAAGTCAAGCGTGTCGCACAGGTCCAGCAGCACAAACACCGATTGCATCAGGTGGTAGCCGTCAGCCCGGCGTCCCACGATGTGTAAAAACAGGTTCAATTTGGCCGGAGCTGGCACGTCAAACAGTGCGTTCATAGTGCGTTCATGGTTGCAATCGGGATGACGTGTCCAGCACCAGTCTGATTTCCGCCCAGGGCAAGGGGGGCAGTCGCCGCGCTGTCAGTTTTCCGTTGCTCAAACCGCTGAGGTCTGCCTGCCAGCCGTCGGCGTCTGCATCGACACCCTTCAGCCACGCAAACAGCGCGGCCACCGGCAAGCGGGTGCCCGTCAATGCCTCTGTCAACGCATTCAGGTCTGCAAAATGTTTCACTGGCCCTGTGCCGCGCAGCTCTGCCAGTCCCGGCTGCCAAAGAACCGCCGCCAGCGTCGTGCCCAGCGGGGTGGACAACGCCAACCGGCCACGCTCTTCCGATCCGTTCAGTTCAAACACCGCTGAAAACTGCGTGGGGGGGGCGGTGTCGGCTTTCAGCATCAGTCGACCCGTCCATGTGTTTCCCGCGGTGTGTTGTGCCATCCGTGTGGGCTCTGGCGTTGCACATCCCGCGACCACCGCCACCACCAACAGACAGCCCAACCGCAGCAGTGCGCGTGCCAGGCCGCTTGTCAAAGCGACACACCCAGTCGTTTCAGCGTTTCCATCAGCGCCGGGTTATCGGGTTGCATGCCCCTGGCTTGCTGGAACACTGCTTTAGCTGCCTCCCGGTCTCCCATTGCCCAAAGCACTTCGCCCAGGTGCACCGCAATTTCAATGTCGGCCCGTTTCTCAAATGCTTGCCGCAGCAGTTGAGCTGCCACGGGCAAATTGCCCAGCCGGTACTCCACCCACCCCAGGCTGTCGGTGATGAACGGGTCTCCGGGGGCCATCTCAAGTGCTCTCAGGATCAGTGCTTTTGCCTCGTCCAACCGCGTGTTGCGGTCGGCCAGTGCGTACCCAAGTGCGTTGTGGGCGTGGTGATAGTCGGGCTTTTGGGCCATGAGTGCCCGCAAAATGCGCTCCATTTCACCGGGATGGCCCAGTTTGTCGGCCAACATGGCGTGTTCGTATGCCAGTTCCTCATCGTCGGGAAACAGCGTGGCCGCCGTTTGCATCACGGCATACGCGTCTGTCAGTTGTTGGGCATCTTTCAGCAGTTGTACTTCTGCCAGCAATTTGGCGCGGGCATCGCCTGACTGTTGCGCCGGTATTTGTTGAATAAGCGTCCGCGCTTCACCCACTTTGCCCTGTTTGGCCATCAACGCAGCCCGCCGCACTTGTATCCGCAGCGCGTCGTCTGCGGGTTCAATGCGGTCAAGCCATTGGCCTGCCACCGCAAATTGTTGCCGTGTTTCCGCGATTTGGGCCAGCGAAAGGTAGGCCTGTGTGTTGCCCCGCTGGGCCCGCTCGGGTTCCATGCGTGCCGACAGTGCCAAAAAGCGCTTCAGCTGCTCTTCAGCGGTGTCCAGCAGGCCTTTTTGTGCGTTCAGTGCCCCCAGCAGCAACCACGGTTCTGCTGCCGCGGGGTCTTGTGCTGCTGCGGATTCCAATTGCTGTTGAGCGTCTGCTGAACGGTTGTTGTCCAGCAGGTAGCGCACGTAAGCCATCCGCACCGGGAATTGCACTGGCGTGGGGTTGGCCAAAAACGTGCCCAGCATCGTCTCTGCTTCGGGCACTTTGGCATTCATCAGCTCCAGGGCCAGCAGACCTGGTGCACCAGTGCCCGCAGGGCTGGTGATTGCTTCGCGCAACAAACTCAGTGCGGACTCTTTGAGCCCCAGGCCCAAGGCCAGCACCCCTTGTGCGGCCCACGCGCTGGCAGCGGTGTCCGGGCGTTGTGTCCAAGGTTGCAGCGCTGCCACGGCCACTTGGCGGGCGGCGGCCTTGTCCTTGGTGCGCGCATAGGTCTGGCCCACCACATCAATCAGTGCATTTCGCTCTGCGTCGGGAACGACTGTCAGCAGTTTTTCCAGGGGAGCTGCGCTTTGTGCCACTTCGTTTCTGGCCAGCATCAGTTGCAGCAGCACGCGGTAGGGGTCTGCGGATGTGGGCAGGGCGTTGGCCCAGGCCCGTGCAGCTTCTTTGGCCGCGTCACCCGAGCGCGATTCCAGCGCCACATTCACTGCCCGCCTGTACACATCCGGATCTGCCGATTTGCGTGCAGCCTCCAGCAACAGCGAGTAACCAATGCCCGGCTCCTGTGCCGCCACTTGCATTTCACCCACCAGCACCAGGTACATGGTTTCAGCTGCAGAGGCCGCCTTGCCTGGCGCCATTGACTGCGCCATTGCCCCTTGGCCACACCAAGTCAGCGCGACTGCGGTCACCGCCAGAACCGCGCCCCGCCACCCCTTGGGGCGGACCTCCGCCTGGTGCCAATGGGGCCGGTTCAGCAAGCGGGTGCGCTGTGCGGGCGAAAGGGGTGTGATGTTCATGGAGTCATGATAATTCAGGGGTTTTTTCCTCTGTCCCCAAGGTCCATTTCCATGCCTGAGTTGCCTGAAGTTGAAGTCACCCGCCTGGGTTTTGCCCAGCGCATTCAGGACGCGGTGGTGCTGGGGGTTGCCTTGGGCAAGCCTTTGCGTTGGCCCATTGGGTGCGAGCCTTCCGTTTTGATCGGGCGCTCCGTTCGTGGGGTGGGTCGCCGGGGCAAATATCTTTTGCTTCAGCTGGACCAGGGGCTGTTGCTGATTCACCTCGGCATGTCAGGCAGTTTGCGGTTTGACACCGCGTTACCTCCCGCAGGTCCACACGACCACTTCGGCCTTCGCACCACACGGGGTGAGTTGCGCCTGCACGACCCCCGACGCTTCGGCGCCGTGGTGTATGCCACCGATCTCGATGACCCCATTGCTTGCAAGCTGCTGGGCAAATTGGGGTTTGAGCCCTTGTCGGACGATTTTGACCCTGTGGTGTTCACCACCCGGATGCAAGCGTTGCGTGCCCCCATCAAGCAAGCTTTGCTGGCCGGTGAAGTTGTGGTTGGGGTTGGCAATATCTACGCTTGCGAAGCACTTTTTTTGGCAGGCATCAAGCCCACCACTCCCGCGCAGTCCGTGGGTCCTGGGCGGCTCAAAAAGCTCCACGGTGTCATCAAGGCCGTGCTGGCACGTGCTGTGGCGTCGGGCGGCAGCACCCTGCGCGATTTCTCTGGGGTCGATGGCCAGGCGGGTCACTTTCAGGCGCAGGCCAACGTTTACGGGCGAGAGTCTCAACCTTGCACCGTGTGCAGCACACCCATTCGTCGCTTGGTACAAGCCCAGCGCTCCACTTATTACTGCCCCAAGTGCCAAGCCCGATGAACCGTTGCCTGCGGTGTATATTGGGTCGCATGCGGTCACCACGCCCCCTGCCATGAGCTTCAACGACAATTTTGACCAGCACAGCCGCTGGCGGCGAGATGCTTCGTCTGACCTTCAGTCGCTGTCTGACTGGCTCCGCGAACGAGACCTGCTGGACCCTGCTGTTGCCGACCACGTCGAGAGCCTGCGCCAGCGCGTGAAGCAAGACAAGGTCATGGTTGCTTTTGTGGCCGAGTTCTCACGTGGCAAGTCAGAGCTGATCAACGCCGTGTTTTTTGCCGACTACGGGCGGCGCATCATGCCAGCCAGTGCAGGGCGCACCACCATGTGCCCCACTGAGTTGGGGTATGACCCAGAAGAGCTGCCGTCGCTTCGCTTGCTTCCCATCGAAACCCGCTTGCAAGCCCGGGCACTGGTCGATTGGCGCCACCATCCTGACGCGTGGGAAACCATCGCACTCAATGTCAAAGACGCCGACGGGCTGGCCGCCAGCATGGCCCGCGTGGCTGAGGTTCACCGCGTCACCCCCGAACAAGCGGCTGCCCTCGGTTTCTGGCAGTCGGAAGGTGGGGTTGACAAAAGCATGGTGGGCGCTGACGGCTTGGTCGAGGTGCCCAGGTGGCGCCATGCGCTCATCAACATTGCCCACCCGCTGCTCAAGCAGGGTTTGGTCATACTTGACACACCGGGGCTCAATGCCATTGGTGCCGAGCCCGAGCTCACCGTCAGTCTTTTACCGCAGGCCCACTCCATCGTGTTCATATTGGGGGCTGATACGGGCGTTACCCAGTCTGACCTGCGCATCTGGCGGGAGCACATCATCCCCACGGTGGCCAATCCGGCGGGAAAGCTTGTGGTGCTCAACAAAATCGACACCCTTTGGGACGAGCTCAGCACCCCGGGTGCCGTGCAGCTGCAAATACAGCGCCAGTGCGAAAGCTCTGCCGCCATTCTGGCGATCCCGCCTGCGCGTGTCATGGCCGTGTCTGCCCAGAAGGGGCTCGTCGCCAAAATTCAAGGCGATGCCACCTTGCTGGACGCCAGCCGCTTGCCCGGTCTTGAAAACGTCCTCGTGCACGACATCATCGGTCAGCGTCGGCAACTGCTGCAGCAGGCCGTGGCCCAGGGCGTGGCCGAGCTTGTGACCCGCGTGGGTCACATCACGCACACCCGCAGCCGCGATCTCACCGAGCAGATACAGGAGTTGGAAGGTCTGCGGGGCAAAAATGGTGCGGTCATTCGCCACATGCGCTTGCGCATCGAGCAGGAGCAACACGACTTCGAGTCAGGCAGTGGCCGCATTCAGGCTGTGCGAACCGTGCACATGAAACTGTTGCACGACATGTACGCCGCCGTTGGCCAGACGCGGGTGCGCCAAGAGGTTGCCCAACTGATCGAACAACTCAAAGAGCCCGGTCTCAAGCTCGGCGTGCGCCGGACTTACGCGCGTACTTTCGATGGTTTGCGTGAGTTGCTCACCAAAGCCGCTGCCATCAGCACCGAAATAGGCGCCATGCTCCAGGCGAGCTTCGTGCAGCTCAACACCGAGTTGGGTTTTGCCCTTCAGGCACCACCTGCCCCCGATTTGTCAGCCCAAATGCAAGAGCTTGCCCAGGTTGAGCGCAGTCATGTCCAGTATTTGGGGGTTGGGCAGACCCTCAAGCTGGCCAACCCTGAGTTTTGCGAGCGTTTGGGTCGTGCGTTGCTCAGTCGCTTGCGCATCGTTTACGAATCCGCCGCTTCAGAGCTTGAACTGTGGAACAAATCCGCTGCTTCTCAGCTCGACGGCCAGCTGCGCGACCGTCGCAGCAATTTCGCCCGCCGGGTGGAGGCCGTTACCCGCATTCAGGATGCAGCTGGTGGCCTGGACGAACGCCTGGGTGAGCTGACTGCCCAGCTGGACACCCTTGGCGCCACCCGTCACGAACTTGAGCGCCTCACCCAAGGCATGACCCAGCCCGCGGTGTCCTTGGCCGAAGAAGACACGCAGCCCATGGCTTTGGGTGCGTGATGGCCAGCGCCGCAACCACCGCCGACTTTCATTTCGCCACCGCCGTCACCGAATGGCAAGCCGAGCACGGCCGCCACTGCTTGCCCTGGCAAGCCACGCGTGACCCTTACCGGGTGTGGTTGTCCGAAATCATGTTGCAGCAAACCCAGGTGGTCACAGTGCTGGGTTACTTTGACCGGTTTCTGGACCGATTCCCCAACGTGCAGTCCCTTGCCGCAGCCGAGCAAGCCGATGTGTTGGCCCTGTGGAGTGGCTTGGGCTATTACAGCCGTGCGCGCAACCTGCACCGGTGTGCCCAAGCCATCGTGGCCGATCATGGCGGCCAATTCCCCCGCTCGGCATCGGCCTTGCAAACCCTGCCTGGCATAGGGCCCTCCACCGCTGCTGCCATCGCGTCATTTTGTTTCCATGAGCCGGTGTCGATCTACGACGGCAATGTCAAGCGTGTGTTGTCCCGTTTTCTGGGGTTTGAGGGGGATTTGTCGGTGCTTGCCAACGACAAACAGTTGCAGCAGCTTGCCCAAACGCTTGTGCCCACAACCAATCTGGGTGTGGCCATGCCCCGTTACACCCAGGGCCTGATGGACTTGGGGGCCACCGTGTGTACGCGCAGTAAGCCCACTTGCCTGGTGTGTCCGTTGCTGCAAACCTGTGTGGCCCAGGGCTCGGGCAACCCCACACGGTTGCCTGTCAAAACCCGCAGCCCCCAACGCAGCACGGTGGCCTGGCATTTGCTGCTGTTGCAACTGCCCAGTGGCGAAGTGTGGCTGGAAAAGCGGCCCGACAAAGGCATTTGGGCCGCCATGCATTGCCCGCCTGTGTTGGCCTCCGAGGCCGAGTTGCTGGCGCATCCCGCATTGGCGCACGCCACGGCCGTGCAGCGGCTTGCCCCGTTCACGCACAGCCTCACGCACCGCGACCTGGTGCTGCACCCCGTTGTGTGTCAGGTGCCCCTGATCCCATTCAAACTGTCTGATGGCGAAGCTGGTTCGGGCACATGGGTGGCCACTGCTTCTCTACAGCACCTTGGTTTACCAGCGCCCATCAGCAAGCTACTGGCGCAGCTGGAGCCCGTCGCAAAAGGTTGAGGCCGGCGGCCTCAAGGGCCGAGTTCGCGGTGGCGGCTTTTGGCGTGCCATGGGCGGGCAAAGGCCCGGGTCAGCCACTCCACCAGATACACAGAGCGGTGTTGACCCCCTGTGCAGCCAATGGCCACGGTCACGTAATTGCGGTGGTCTTTCTGCAGCTCGGGAAGCCATGCGTTCAAAAATGTCGCGACTTGCATGGCCATGCGTTCCACCTCGGGCTGGGCGGCCAGAAATTCGGCCACGGGGGCATCTTTGCCAGTCAGGGGTCTCAACGCCCGCTCGTAATGCGGGTTGGGCAGCATGCGCACATCAAACACATAGTCGGCATCCATGGGTATGCCCCGCTTGAACGCAAACGACTCAAACACCAGTGTCAGGCCCTTGGCGGGGTGCCCAATCAGCTCTTTGATCTGGCTCAGCAGCCTGGCCGGTCGCAGCAGACTGGTGTCGATCACCAGCGCCCGCTCCCGCAACTCCGACAACAGCTCCCGTTCCAGCTGTATGGCCTCCATCAGCCCGTGCTCGCCGTCTCCCTCATTCAAGGTGGACAGCGGGTGTCCACGCCGGGTCTCTGAAAATCGGCGCAACAACGTGTCGTCCGTCGCGTCAAGAAAAACAGAGGTCATGTGCACCCCGTTGGTGACCAGCTCACTCAGTTTTTGGGGCAAGCCGGGCAGGGCGGTTGCGCTGCGCACGTCCACCGCCACTGCCAGTTTGCGGTTGGGCCCCGAGCGTTGCAGCTCAATGAATGGCTCCAGCAGCTCGGGTGGCAGGTTGTCCACGCAGTAGTAGCCTGCATCTTCCAGGGCTGCCAGTGCCACCGATTTGCCCGAGCCCGACATGCCCGTGACCAGCACCAGTTGAATATCAGCCATGGTCCAGCATCTCCCTGGCGTGTGCAAACGAGGTTTCAGACAAGCGGCTGCCGCCCAGCATGCGTGCCACTTCAGCCACACGTTCGTTGTCTGTCAAATGACGGGCGCTGCTTTCCACCCCCGCGGTGCCCGTGTGCTTGGACACCTGCACGTGGTGGTGGGCGCGTGCGGCCACCTGTGCCAAGTGTGTCACGGCCAGCACCTGGCGGCACTGACCCAGCTCTGCCATGAGCCGACCCACCGTGTGCGCCACCGTGCCACCAATGCCTGAATCCACCTCGTCAAATATCAGCGTGGGGCATCCGCCCAGCTGGCTGGTGGCCACAGAAATGGCCAGTGCAATGCGCGACAACTCCCCCCCCGAGGCCACTTTCATCACGGGTTTCGCCGCTGCACCGGCATGGCCTGCAACCATGAACTCCACCAAGTCTTCGCCGGTGGCCTGGGGCCTGTCCAGTGGGGTGATGCGCACGTCAAACACGCCACCGACCATTCCCAGTTGCTGCATGGAATGTGTAACTTCTGTAGCTAACTTTCCTTTACAGTTGTGCCTTAGAAGCGAAATTTGTTTGGAAATTTTTTTGTAGGCCACTTCGTGTTTTGCCACCGCTTCGCGAAGGGTGTCCAAGTCGGTGGCCGTGGCCAGCTCGGCCAGCCGCTGTCGCAGTGTGGTCAGCACACCGGTCAGTTCCTCGGGGGCACAACGGTGCCGCTTGGCCAGCGCTGTCCACTGGCCCAGCCGGGTTTCAAGTTCTGCCAGTCGGGCTGGATCTGCCTCTGTGTGGCGCAGGTAGGCTTGCAAATCGCGGGCGGTTTCTTCGGCCAGCAGTGAGGCCTGGGCCAGTGCCTCAACCATGGGGCCGAAACGTGCATCCTGGTGCAGCCGCTGCCCCAAAGGCTGTTGCGCCCGTGTCAGCAAGCTCACCGCGTTGGTGTCCGCGTCATACAGCTGGGTGAGTGCTGTTTGGGCTGCGTCGGTCAACGCCACCACGTCGGCCAGCCGCGTGTGCTCTTCTTGCAGTGCGACCCATTCGTCGGCCAATGGGGCCAGTTTGTCGGCTTCGGCCAATTGCCAGGCCAGGCGTTCACGCTCTGTTTCAGCCGTGCTGGCCGTTTGCTCAGCGGCAGCCAGGTTTGCCAGGGCCAGTTGCCATGCAGCCCAACACCGCTGCACCTCTCGCGTGTCAATGCCCCCGTAGGCGTCCAGCAGCTGGCGGTTGGTGTCCGGCTTCATCAGCCCTTGCCAAGCGTGTTGACCGTGTATGTCCACCAGCAGGGCGCCCAGCTCACGGAGTTGGGTGGCAGTGGCAGCAGTGCCGTTCACCCAGCCCCTGCTGCGGCCTTGGGTGTCCACCGTGCGACGCAGCAACAGGGTGTCGCCATCGGCATCTAGGCCGGCTGCTTCCAGCCACTGGGTTGCCTCGGGCGTAAGCCCAAACTCCACGGCCACTTCTGCGCGCGTCTGCCCATCGCGCACCACCGAGGCATCGGCCCTGTCACCCAGGGCCAGTTGCAGGGCTTCAATCAGTATGGATTTGCCGGCCCCCGTTTCACCGGTCAGTGCGGTAAAGCCAGTGCCCAGCTCCAGCGTCAGCTGGTCGACGATCACAAAGTCTTTGAGAGAAATGCGTTGCAGGCTCATGGTGTGCATGCGTGGGGCTCAGGTCAGGCCCTCGTTCCAATGCAGCTTGTTGCGCAGGGTGTCAAAGTGGTTCCAGCCCACAGGGTGCAGCAACCTCAGCCGGTGGGCCGATTGGCGTACCTTGATTTTGTCGCCGTGCAGCAGGCTGGTCACGGTTTGCATGTCAAAGTTGGCGCTTACCTCACGGCCACCCATCACCTCCACCACAATTTCATCGTGGCTCGGCAACACAATCGGCCGGTTCGACAGCGTGTGGGGTGCAATCGGCACCATCACCCAGCCCCCAATAGCGGGGTGCAACAAAGGCCCCCCGGCCGACAGCGCATAGGCCGTGGAGCCCGTGGGTGTGGAAATGATCAGTCCGTCCGCCCGCTGCCGCGCCACAAAGTGGCCACCCACGTCAATCTTCAGGTCAATCATCCCTGACGACGCACGGTTCACCACCACATCGTTGATGGCCATGCCATCAAACACGCACACCCCGTCGCGCCACACGCTGGCTTGCATCAGAAGCCGTGGGTCTTCTTCGTGGTTGCCGCGCAGCATGTCTGCCAGTGTGGTGGGATAGTCTTCAAACGGGATGTCTGTCATGAAACCCAGCCGTCCTTGGTTGATGCCCACCACCGGCACCCCGTAGCGGGCCAGAAAACGGCCCGCACCCAGCATGGTGCCGTCACCGCCCACCACCACAGCCAGGTCGCACTCGGTGCCCACGCGCTCCATGGGCAGCGTTTGGTATTGCGTCAGCCCCGTGTTCAGCGCCGTGTCATGCTCCAACGACACATCGCACCCTTGCCCCAGCAGGAAATGTGCAATGTCATCCAATGCCGCACGGGTGCCCAGCGCTTGGTACTTGCCCACAATGGCCACGTGCTTGAACTTCACAGGCTGTGGCGTGGGGCTGCGGGCCGAATCGGCGGGTGGCAAATTCATGATCAAATTACAACACAGCCACCCACACACACCCATGCTAGACAGCCGCGCCAAGTTACTGCTCCGTGCTTTGGTCGAGCGCTACATCGCCGACGGCCAGCCCGTGGGGTCGCGCACCCTGTCCAAGGCCGCTGGTCTGGATTTGTCGCCCGCCACCATCCGCAACGTCATGAGTGACCTGGAGGAGCTGGGCCTAATTGCCAGCCCCCACACGTCGGCGGGGCGTATCCCCACTCCCAAGGGCTACCGCCTGTTTGTGGACACCATGCTCACCGTGCGGCGTGACGCGCTCGACCTGTCCGCCGATTTGCCCACCGCCATTTCACCCGACCAGCCCCAGCGGGTCATCAGCAACGCGGCGAACCTGTTGTCCAGCCTGTCTCACTTTGTGGGGGTTGTGATGGTGCCCAAGCGCAGCACAGCTTTTCGCCACATAGAGTTTCTGGGCCTGTCCGAGCACCGGGTGCTGGTCATCATCGTGTCGCCCGATGGCGATGTGCAAAACCGCGTGGTGCACACCCACACGCACCTCAACTCCAGCCAGCTCACCGAGGCCTCCAATTTTCTCAACACCCATTACGCTGGCCTGGCGCTGGATGTCGTCAAAGACCGTTTGCGGCTGGAAGTGGACAACTTGCGTACCGAAATTTCTTCTCTTATGCAAACCGCTGTCGATGCAGGAGTGCAAGCCATCGAGTCCCAGGCGGAGGTGGTCATTGCCGGTGAGCGCAACCTTCTGTCCGTCAGCGATTACTCCAACGACTTGGGCAACCTTCGCCGCATGTTCGATCTGTTCGAGCAAAAAGCCCAGCTCATGCAACTGCTCGATGTCTCCAGTCAGGCCGATGGCGTGCGTATCTTTATAGGCGGGGAAGGCCAGGTGGTCCCGTACCACGACCTGTCCATCGTTTCTGCCCCTTACGAAGTGGACGGCACCGTGGTGGGTACCTTGGGTGTGATCGGCCCCCAGCGCATGCCCTACGACCGCATGATTCAAATCGTGGACATCACCTCCAAACTTGTCAGCAACGCCCTCAGTCAAGGCAAATAGCCACCGCGCGCCCGCATACAATGCTGCCGCGGTCGGGGCGTTAGCTCAGTTGGTCAGAGCAGAGGACTCATAATCCTTTGGTCGAGTGTTCAAGTCACTCACGCCCTACCAAAACGAACAAAAACTTCAAAAACGAAGAAGAGCAAAAAAGCCGTGTTACAATCACGGCTTCAGCGGCTGTAGCTCAGCTGGATAGAGTACTTGGCTACGAACCAAGGGGTCGTGGGTTCAATTCCTGCCAGCCGCACCAAACAGAAAAACCTGCAACAGCAATGTTGCAGGTTTTTTTTTGCCTTGTGCTTGCTGTGCGTGTTTATGCGTTGGTGTGGGATATACGATCAAACCCATGGGTCATTTTCTGGGGATTTCATGCCCTTTGCTCGCTTTTTGCCTGGCAATAACGTGGTGTTTGTCAGTGCTTGCATTTCCTGGCACTGGTCCTGTGGTTGTGGAAGTGCAGGCTGCGAGTCCTGAGCCAAGGTATGAGCCGATCATGCTGTCTACGCATGAGCAGGTTTCCGCAAGGTTGCTCCAGTCACTGTTGTTTGACGGCCGTTTTGCAGTGGTGCAAACCCGAGTATCGCGATTGCGCCTGCCCAACAGCAAAGATCGTGGGGATCTTCTGGCTCATTGGCATTTGGATGAGCAAAATACACTGGCTGTTGATTGTATGAGCTCTCCTTGGGGCATTGCTGTGCTTCAGAAGGAGTGCAATATTCGCTCAGGCGATATTGGAAATCCTGAATGGAAAATTTCAGCATCGAATGCCTATTTCATAGGAATGAGCCTTGATAAATTAAAATTCTCCAAGATTTCGGGGCTCGATCGCCCCCTTCCTTCATTGCCTCAAAAAATTGAACTTCCTGCCGAGTGGCAGGTTGCAGCAGCTTTTGCATGTGAAACACTATTGCATTCAAAAAAAGCGGTATCGTCATCGGAAATTGCATTTAAAATTCGCGGCAATGGCGGGTATCGAGACTTGCATAAAATAATCTGTCAAGTCAGCGATTTTCCTGCGAAATTTGGCGCAAATTTGGTTTTTTATTACAGTCCGTCTGGTAATTCTGTTTTTTTAGGTGATAAGTGGATTCTTAATGGTGTTCTGTATGAGAGCTACATGTCAGTATCAGATGAGGATGTTGAGTTACGGTTGATTCGAAAAACCGGTGAGATTCGATTGGTGTCGCGGTCTGAGTCTAAAACTATTAGTGGTGGTGTTTGTCGAACAGAACTGATTGATAATTTCTGAAATTTATTTGAACCTTGGACTTTTAAGGGCATCGTTATGCGGCAATCAGCTTCCCTCATGAGGGTTGGCATTCATGGCATTGATGGGTTGTCATTCGCTGGTGCGGGTGTTTTGGCTTATTTTTGGAGATTCGACGTACCTTATGGCGCTTTGAATGCCATGTACGCGCAGCTTATTTTTGGTGGGGCGTTAACGATGTTGTTGGTGTCATCTGTCGTTTACCGCTCCTGGGGAGGGGGGCAGGTTTTGGCAATGCTGGGTCGGGTGTGGCTGAGCTGGGTCATTACTTGGGCTGTGCTGATGACATGGCTTGTGCTGACTCAAACCGCAAATGACTATTCCCGTCTGCTCCTGGGGTGGTGGGCAGGCGCATCTTTGGTTTTAACTTGGTTTGCCCGCGTGACACTTTATTTGGTGATGTCCGGTTTGCGCAGCATGGGTGTCAATCAAATGAAAGTACTTCTGATCGGTTCGGGTGCTTCCATTGCCACTATCCGCCGACGAGTCAAGGCCTCGGCTTGGACGGGATTCAAGGTTGTGGGTGTTACCGCCGCCAATAACGAGAAAGCATTGGACTTCGCAATTACAACCTTGCAGCCGGACGAGGTTTGGATTTTTCAAGAAGCCACGGATGTAAAGGGAATTCAATCTATATTGAATTCCTTGAGGCACAGCACAGCCAATATACGCCTGGTGCCTGATTTGGGGATATTGCAATTTATAAATCATGGCGTAAGTGTCGTGCTCGGCATGCCTATGCTGGATATATCAAGCTCTCCCATGGGGGGGGTTAATGTTCTGGTGAAGTGGTTTGAAGATAAGATCTTAAGTGTTTGCATATTAACTTTGATATTTCCGGTTTTGATTTTCATATCGATTGCTATTAAACTGACATCTTCAGGGCCAGTGCTGTTCAGGCAGAAACGACACGGGTGGAATGGAGAAGAAATTGGAATACTGAAATTCAGGAGCATGTATGTGCACAAGGAGGACGCTGAGAAGTCCGTGACTCAGGCAACCCGTGGTGATCCAAGGGTTACCCCTTTGGGGCGAATTTTGCGCTCCACCAGTTTGGATGAGTTGCCTCAATTTTTGAATGTGCTTCAGGGGAGTATGAGTATTGTTGGTCCGCGACCACATGCAGTGGCACACAATTTCGAATACCGTGAATACATTCCGCGTTACATGTTGCGTCACAAGGTAAAACCGGGAATTACGGGTTGGGCTCAGGTCAATGGATTTCGCGGTGAGACGGATACCTTGGAGAAGATGGAGCTTAGGGTTAAAGCTGATCTTTATTACATAGAGAATTGGTCTCTTATGTTTGATTTAAAAATCATATTTTTAACCATCTTCAAGGGATTCACGGGAAAAAACGCATATTGATAGTTGTGGAAATATTGTGAGCAAAGCCTTCACCCGAGATGCTGACGAGTCCGATGAGGACATACCTCCGTTGCCGCCGGTTGCAATGGGCAAAAACTACATCACCCGAGCGGGCTACGACCGGTTGCGCCACGAGTTGCTTGACCTGATCGACAACGAGCGCCCCAAAATGGTGGAGGTGGTGCATTGGGCTGCCAGCAACGGTGACCGCTCTGAAAATGGCGACTACTTGTATGGCAAAAAGCGGTTGCGTGAAATTGACCGCCGTATCCGCTTTCTGACCAAGCGACTGGAAATTGCCGAAATCGTCGATCCGTCTGTTCACCAGAACTCAACGCAGGTTTTTTTTGGTGCCACGGTCACCTGTGAATATGCAGATGGGCGACAAGTCACAGTCACCATCATGGGCATTGATGAAGCCGACAGTGGTCAGCAGCAAATCACCTGGGTGTCGCCGTTGGCGCGTTCGCTGCTGCGCAGCAAGGTGGGGGACGAGGTGATGCTGCAAACGCCTTCGGGGCCGCAGCCCGTTGAGGTATTGGCCGTCCGTTACGACTGATGTCGGTCTTTGGTGTGCTTGATGCGCTGTGCCTTCAGCACCGATGCCGTGCGCTTGAGGGCGCGCAGGATGTGTGCCATGTGCTCCCTGTCTCGAACGGCCACGGCAAAGCGCAGGTCGGTGGCGTGTTGTGCGCGTTCTTCACTCATGTCCACATGGGTGATGTCGGCCTCTGCGGCGGCCAGGGTTGATGCCACCCGCGCCAAAACGCCTTTGCCGTTTTCCACTGTGACCAACAGCCCGGCTTCAAACGCACGCACGGGCTCGTCTGACCACTCTACTTCCAGAAAACGTTCACGGTCACGGGACAGCAGACGTCGTCCCACGGTGCAGTCTTCGGTGTGTACCACCAAGCCTTCCCCGCGACCCAGGTAACCGATGATGCGGTCTCCGGGTATGGGGTGGCAGCAGTTGGCAAAGTGAACCGATCCGCCTTCGCTGCCATCAAGTGTGACGGTGCCCTGGCTGATGACTTCGTGCTGGGGCGAGTACCGTTCTTGGCTGATCAGCACCATGTCTGGTTTGATGCCCTGCTCGGTCAGCAGCAGTGCCAGCTTTTTACTGACCATGCCGGCAATGCGCTTGCCCATGCCAATGTCTGCCAGCAGTTCGTCTTTGCCCCGATTGCCGGTGAAGCGCAGCAGTTTTTCCCAGGTGGCGTGGTGGGCGCCTTGGTCACCAGGCAGCTCGGCTATGCCTTCCACGCGCAGCGCCTGTGTCAACATTTTCTCGCCCAGTGCGCGGGAGTCGCCCTGCGCCATGGTTTTGAGGTGGTGGCGGATTTTGGAGCGGGCTCGGCCTGTGCGCACAAAGCTCAGCCATGCTGGGTTGGGCATGGGGGTGTCGGTGGTGATGATTTCCACCACGTCGCCATTGCGCAGCTCGGTGCGCAAGGGCACTTGTTCGCCATTGATGTTGGCTGCCACGGCGCGGTTGCCCACATTGCTGTGAATGGCGTAGGCAAAGTCCACCACAGTCGCCCCCCTGGGCATGGACATGATTTTGCTTTTGGGTGTGAACACGTAGACGGCGTCTGGGAAGAGGTCAATTTTGACGTGGTCCCAGAATTCGGCAGCGTCTTTGGTTTCGTTCTGAATGTCCAGCAGCGATTGCAGCCACTGCGTGCCCAGGCGGTTGGCGGCTTCGCTTTCGGGCGAAGCCGCTTTGTACAGCCAGTGGGCGGCCACGCCCGATTCGGCCACCACATCCATGGCCGATGTGCGCAGCTGAAACTCCACGTTGGTGCCAAACGGGCCCACCAGGGTGGTGTGCAGCGATTGGTAGCCGTTGACCTTGGGGATTGCGATGTAGTCTTTGAAACGGCCTGGCAGGGGCTTGTACATCTGGTGCAGCACGCCCAGCGCTGTGTAGCAGTGCGACAGCTCTTCAAAGATGACGCGAAAGCCGTACATGTCGGTGACCTGTGCGAAGGTCAAATGCTTGTCGTCCATTTTTCGGTAAATGGAGTACAGCGTTTTTTCTCGGCCCAGCACGCGGGCATACAACTGGCTTTTGTCCAGTGACTCGCGCACTTCACTTTGCACGCGGCTCATCAGGTCTTTGCGGCGGGCACGTGCGCGGTGCAATGCCTTGGCCAACACGGCGTAGCGCCAAGGGTGCAAGTGTTTGAAGCACAGGTCTTGCAGTTCGCGGAACGTGACGTTCAGGCCCAGCCGGTAGGCGATGGGGGCGTAAATGTCCAGCGTTTCACGCGAGATGCGGCCCCATTTGGCACGGGGCATGTCACCCATGGTGCGCATGTTGTGACTGCGGTCGGCCAACTTGATAAGGATGACGCGCACATCACGCGCCATGGCCAGGAGCATTTTTCGAAACGATTCAGCCTGGTTTTGTTCGCGGGTGTCGAACTCCAGTTTTTCCAGTTTGGTGAGGCCGTCCACCAGCTCTGCCACGGGAGCGCCGAAGCGCTCAATCAGGTCAGACTTGGAAATGCCACAGTCTTCCATGGCATCGTGCATCAAGGCAGCCATGAGGGCCTGCGCGTCCAGCTTCCATTCGGCACATTGCACAGCCACTGCAATGGGGTGGGTGATGTACGGGTCCCCGTTTTTTCGCAGTTGACCCAGGTGAGCCTCGTCGGCAAAGCGATAAGCCCGGCGGACCGACTCTATGTCGGCATCAGACAAGTAGTCGAGCTTGGCCGTCAGGGCGGCAAAACTGGCGGCCGCGGCATTGGCAGCTGCAGCATTGACGGGCGGGGGTACAAGCGTGGCGCGACTCATGTCTCTACTGTAGCGTGCCCATGAAAAAAGCACCGCGTGCGGTGCTTTTTTTCCGAAGCGCTGTGGCTGCTCAGGTGGGTACTTTTTTCAGCATTTCAATGCCGACTTTGCCTTCTGCGATTTCACGCAAGGCGGTGACCGCAGGTTTGTTTTTGCTTTCCACTTTGGCCGAGTGGCCTTGGCTCAACATCCGTGCCCGGTACGTGGCCGCCAGCACCAGCTGGAAGCGGTTGGGGATTTTTTCGAGGCAGTCTTCAACGGTGATACGGGCCATGTGGGTACTCGCGGGGGCGCGGTCTCGTTAGGGGGTCAGGAAATTTGCAGGTTGCTGAAGGTGTCAGCTTTGGCGCGCCGCTGTGCGGTGTATTTCAGCCGTTGGGCATGCACGATCGATTTGAGGTCAAAAAGCGCCGATTCGAAGCGTTCATTGATTATAACGAAGTCAAATTCTTTCACTTGCGCCACTTCTTTGGCTGCATTTTGCAGGCGCATTTCAATGACATCGGCCGAGTCCTCGCCCCTGCGTTGCAGACGCGATTTCAATTCGGGCCAGCTGGGCGGCAAGATGAAGACCAGAATGGCGTTTTGGAAAATCTGCTTGACCTGAATGGCGCCCTGGTAGTCGATCTCCAGAATGATGTCGCTGCCCTGGGCGATGCGCTCTTCAATGGCGTGTTTCGATGTGCCGTAGCGGTTGCCATGCACGTGTGCCCATTCCAGAAAGGCGCCCTGAAGCACCATTTGGTCAAACTGGACGTTGGACACAAAGTAGTACTCGCGTCCGTGCATTTCTTGCCCGCGTGGCGCACGGGTGGTGTGCGACACGGAGTGGCTGAGCCTGGCGTCCACCTCCATCAGGGCGTTGACCAAACTTGATTTGCCCGCGCCACTCGGGGCGGCCACCACAAACAAATTGCCGGGGTATTCCATGGATGTCCTGTTGCGCGCTGAGGGGTGGGGGTTATTCGAGGTTTTGCACCTGCTCGCGCATTTGTTCGATCAGCACTTTCATGTCCACCGAGATGCGTGTCAGGTCCATGCTGGACGATTTGGAGCCCAGTGTGTTGGCTTCACGGTGCAGTTCCTGAATGAGGAAGTCCAAACGCTTGCCCAGCTCGCCGCCGGCTTTGAGCAGGCGTGCAATTTCATCCAGGTGAGAGGCCAGGCGGGTGAGTTCTTCGGCCACGTCAATCCGGATGGCGAAGGCGGTGGCCTCGCTGAGTGCACGGTCGCGGGCTGCGTCACTGTCCACGGGTGTGGCGGCGCCCAGCGCCTCTTGCCACCTGTCCAGGAAGCGTTGGCGTTGCTGCTCCACCAGCTTGGGTACCATGGGCTTGGCCTGGGCTGCCAGCTCGGCGAGTTGTGCCACGTGGCCAGACAACATGGCGGCCAGGCGTCCGCCTTCACGTGCGCGGGCCGCTTTCAAAGCGTCAACGCCGGTTTTGGCCAGTTTCAGCAATTCTTCGGGCAGGCCGACGGGGCTGGCGGTTTGGCGGCTGGTCAATCCAAGTACTTCTGCCACGGAAAACGGTGCTGCGGTGGGCAGCCAAGCCTTCACACCGTCTTGAATGGAGACGAGCTTTTGCAGCTCGGCGGTGGTGGGCACCTTCAGGCCGCCTTCGTGCCGGCCTTCGACCCACGCGCGCACCTCGACTTTGCCGCGCCGCAGCTCACTGCCCAGCAGCTCGCGCAGGGCGGGTTCGGCACCGCGCAATTCGTCGCTGAGTTTGAAGGTGATGTCGAGGAAACGGCTGTTGACCGAGCGGACTTCGAGCCCCAGCACAGGGCAGGGTGGCGTGTCGGCCGGTGCCGGGCCACTGTGCAAAGTGGCGTATCCGGTCATGCTGTAAACTGCCATTGGCTCTGTCCCTTAGGGTAAAAACTGGCCCTTGCGATCACCGAACGATCACCCCACGGGCACAAAACGCGATTATGTCAAAGGTCAAACCCGCCTCACTTCCAGCAGAGACCGTCATAGGGGGCTACCGCATCGTCCGCAAGCTGGCGGCGGGTGGTTTTGGTGTGGTTTACCTAGCGCTGGACCCGCAAGGCCAGCAGGTTGCGGTGAAAGAGTATCTACCGGCCTCGCTCGCCACACGCGGCGCAGGCGAGTTGTTGCCCCAGGTGCAGCCCGACAAGCTGTCGCTTTACCGCTTGGGGCTGAAGAGTTTTTTCGAAGAAGGCCGGGCGCTTGCCCAGATCTCCCATGCGTCCGTGGTGAGCGTGCTGAATTTCTTCCGCGAAAACGAGACGGTGTACATGGTGATGAATTACTTGGAGGGTGCATCCCTGCAAGACTTCATTCTCACCGCGCGGGAACTGAAAAAGCAAAAGGTGTTCCGGGAGTCCACCATCCGTTCGTTGTTTGACGAAGTGCTTCGGGGTCTGCGCATCGTGCACCAGCACAAAATGCTGCACCTCGACATCAAACCCGCCAACATTTTTGTCACCGATGAAAACAAATCCGTTTTGATCGACTTTGGCGCCGCGCGCGAGGTCTTGAACAAAGAAAACGGTTTTATCCGCCCCATGTACACGCCAGGGTTTGCCGCCCCCGAGATGTACCGGCGCGACGGTGCCATGGGCCCTTGGACCGATATTTACGCGGTGGGTGCTTGCATTTATGCCTGCATGCAGGGGTACCCGCCCAATGACGCGCCCCAGCGCCAAGACAAAGACCGGTTGTCACTGGCGCTTTCGCGGTTGCGGGGGGTGTACTCGGACAACATGATTGAAGTGGTGGAGTGGTGCATGGCACTTGACCCCCTGTCACGCCCCCAGTCGGTGTTTGCCTTGCAAAAAGAGCTCAGCCGTGAAACCGAGCGCAGCTACACCAAACTGACGGTCGCTGAAAGAATGCGGTTGCAGTTCGACAACTTTTTGGGCGTGGAGAGCAAGCCGGTCAGACCCAAAACTGACATCGGAAAAGCAATATGAAATTTTCCGTTTTTCAAGTCAGTCGACGGGGGGGGCGCAGTAAAAACGAAGACCGCATGGGCTACTGCTACACGCGCGAGTCGAGTTTGTTTGTGTTGGCCGATGGCATGGGGGGGCACCCGGACGGCGAGGTGGCGGCGCAGATCGCGCTGCAAACCGTGTCCGCCTATTTCCAGAAAACGGCTCGCCCCACGGTGGGTTCGGTGCCCGAATTTTTGTCCAGCGCGTTGATGGCGGCGCACCACCAAATCCTGCGCTACGCGTCTGAAAAAGGCATGCTCGATTCGCCCCGCACCACTTTGGTGGCGGCAGTGGTGGAACGGGGTGTGGTGCATTGGGTGCACTGCGGCGATTCGCGGCTGTATTTGGTGCGTGATGGCGAGTTGGTCACCCGAACCCGCGACCACTCGTTTAGCGAGCAGCACGCGCAGCTGCACTCCCGGCCTTCCAACTACAACCGAAACGTGTTGTTCACCTGCCTGGGGTCGCCACAACGGCCCATATACGACGCGTCTGCGGCGGTGCCTTTGCAGCAGGGTGACAAGTTGTTGCTGTGTTCCGACGGTTTGTGGAGCGCACTGGGCGACTCAGAAATCGTCAGTCATTTGGCCGCCTACCCGGTGGCGCAAGCGGTGCCTGAGTTGACCGAGCGTGCACTGCGCAAAGCGGGCAGCACCAGTGACAACGTCACGCTGTTGGCGCTGGAGTGGGAAACACCCGATGTGTTCGAGTCCACCCGCGGGATTTCGACCGATGGCATTGGCGATGGCGTGTTCGAATCCACGATTGAGCGCAGCGCCGTGGATTCGGTGGCCGAGGAAATGGACGACGCCGCCATTGAGCGTTCCATTGCCGAAATCAACGAAGCGATTCGCCGCACGTCTGCCCGCCGCGTCTGAGCGTTGGCGGGCTCGAATGCCTGTTTTTCTTTTTTACCCGTCACCATGACCTCATTTGCCCGTTCGGGCGGCCGCGCCGCCGACCAGTTGCGCCCCGTGCGCATCACCCGCCACTACACCATGCACGCCGAGGGTTCGGTGCTGATTGAGTTTGGCAACACCAAGGTGTTGTGCACCGCCTCGCTGGAAGACCGGGTGCCCCCGCACCAGAAGGGCACGGGCGAGGGTTGGGTCACGGCCGAATACGGCATGTTGCCCCGCGCCACCCACACACGCAGCAGCCGCGAGGCCGCCAAGGGCAAACAAACCGGGCGCACGCAGGAAATCCAGCGCCTCATTGGCCGCTCGCTGCGCGCCGTGTTTGACCTGAAGCTGCTGGGCGAACGCACCATTTCGCTGGACTGCGACGTGATCCAGGCCGATGGCGGCACCCGCACCGCGGCCATCACCGGCGCCTATGTGGCAGCGGCCGATGCCGTGGCCACCCTGCTGGCCAGCGGTGCGCTGAAGCAAACGCCCATCAAAGGCTCGGTGGCCGCCATTTCGGTGGGCATCGTGCAGGGCACGCCTTTGCTTGATTTGGAATACACCGAAGACTCGGCTTGCGACACCGACATGAACGTGGTCATGACCGGTGCGGGCCACTTTGTGGAAGTGCAGGGCACCGCCGAAGGCGTGGCCTTCACCCGCACCGAAATGGACCAACTGCTGGCCTTGGCCGAAAAAGGTGTGGCCGAACTGGTGGCCATGCAAGCAGCGGCACTGGCCGGTTAAGCGGGCATTGAATAAATAGCAAACTGTTGAATACCATCAAGCGGTATAGCACTATTTTGTTTGAAAAATGAAACTCGTCTTGGCTTCCAACAACAAAGGCAAGCTGGCCGAGCTGCAAGCCCTGTTCGCACCGCTGGGTGTGGAGCTGGTGCCGCAGTCGGCGCTGGGCATCAGCGAGGCGGCAGAGCCGTTTCACACCTTCATTGAAAACGCGCTGGCCAAAGCGCGGCACGCCGCGCGCGAGTCGGGCCTGCCCGCGGTGGCCGACGACGCGGGCCTGTGTGTGGACGCTTTTGGCGGCCAGCCTGGCGTGCAGACTGCCCACTACGCCACCCGGTTTGGCTACCCCAAAAGCGACGACAACAACGTGCGCGCGCTTCTTGAGCAAATGCAGGGCGTGGCCGACCGCCGCGCCGCCTTGGTCAGCACCCTGGTGGCCGTGCGCCACGCCGACGACCCCGAGCCCCTGGTGGCCGTGGGCCGTGCGCCCGGCCACATCACCACCGCGCCGGTGGGCGAACACGGTTTTGGGTTTGACCCGGTCATGTGGTTGCCCGAGTTTGGTCAGACGTTTGCCCAACTGCCGCCCGACGTGAAAAACGCCCACAGCCACCGGGGCAAATCCAGCCGCCACATGGTGGCGCTGATGCGCGAGCATTGGTTTGGCTGACATTCCCATTCAAGTGGCGGCCCCCGCGCCCGCCGACAACCCGTTTGACGTGGTGCACCTCATGCGCCCCGGCACGCTCAGCCTGGCCGCACTGCCGCCGCTGTCGCTGTACATCCACCTGCCGTGGTGCCTGAAAAAGTGCCCGTACTGCGATTTCAATTCCCACGAATTCAACCCGCAAAAAGGGCGCAGTGGCAGCGCCGATGCCCTGCCCGAGCAGGCCTACCTGGACGCGCTGTGCGCCGACCTGGAGGCTTCGCTGCCCCTGATCTGGGGCCGCCCAGTGCACAGCATTTTCATTGGCGGGGGCACGCCCAGCCTGTTTTCACCGGCGGCCATTGACCGGTTGTTGGGCGATATCCGCGCCCGTGTCAGGCTGGACGCCGACGCCGAAATCACCCTGGAAGCCAACCCCGGGACCTTCGAGCGCGACCGCTTCCGCGCCTACCGCGCAGCGGGGGTCACCCGCTTGTCGGTGGGGGTGCAAAGCTTCAACGACGACCACCTGGCCGCCCTGGGCCGCGTGCACATCGGTGCGCAGGCCCGCGCCGCGCTGGAAGAGGCGGCCAGCACCTTCGACACCTTCAACCTCGACCTGATGTACGCCCTGCCGGGCCAAACGCTTGAGCAGTGCCAGGCCGACGTGCGCACCGCGCTGTCGTTTGCGCCGCCGCACCTGTCGGTGTACCACCTCACCATCGAGCCCAACACCCTGTTTGCCAAACACCCGCCCGTGGTGCCGGAAGACGACGACGCTTACGCCATGCTCGACGCCATCACCGAAGCCACAGGCCAAGTGGGCATGGACCGCTACGAAATTTCGGCCTACGCCAAGTCGGGCCACCGTTGCTGGCACAACCTGAACTACTGGCAGTTTGGCGACTACCTGGGCCTGGGGGCAGGGGCGCACAGCAAACTCAGTTTCGCCCACCGCGTGGTGCGCCAGGTGCGCGCCCGCGAGCCCAAGCTTTACATGGCACAGGCCCTGGCAGGCAACGCCGTGGTGCAACACAGCACGGTGGCGCGGGCCGACTTGCCGTTTGAATTCATGCTCAACGCCCTGCGCTTGCGCGAAGGGGTGCCGCTGGCGCTGCTGACCGAACGCACCGGCTTGCCCGCCAGTGCCTTTGCCGCTGCGCTGGACGAGGCCGAACGCCAAGGCCTGCTGGCGCGCGACTGGCAGCGCCTGTGGCCCACCGAGCGGGGGTTTGACTTTTTGAGCGATTTGCAGGCACTCTTCCTGCCCTGAGACGCTGCGCGGACGCCGCAGCACCCCGCCACCCAACCCGAGGGGCCACCATGTTCACCGTTTTCGGCACCAGCGGCACTTTGTTCAAAGGCCCTTTGGAAGAGCTGCAACGCGTGTCGCGCACCCTGGGGCTGGGGCGTGCCCACCGCATTGACCCGCTGCAAGAGCACCAGGACCAAGTGGACGAACAGGCCTTTGGCGGCCACCTGGCACAGGTGCAGCGCGGGGCAGGCCATGCCCTGGCCCAGCACGCCCGCCACGAATACGCGCGCATGCAAAAGCCGCCCGTGCCCAGCCGCCACCCCCTGCAAACCGTGCGCGATGTGATGAGCACCACCGTCACTTCGTTGCCCGACACGGCCGATGTGCGCCACGGCTGGCAGGCTTTGCTGGACGCGGGCGTGGGCCAGGCCCCGGTGGTCAATGCCGAAGGCCGCTTGGTGGGCATGCTCACCCGGGCCGAGCTGTTGAAGCTCGACCGGCTGCCCGCGCCCGATCAGGCCGCGCTGGTGTGGCGCGCCCTGCTGATGCAGCCGCTGACCGGCGTGATGATCAGCCCCGTGCCGGCGGTGCTGCCCGACACCGACATACGCCGCGTGGCCCGTGTGCTGCTGGACACCCAGTTGCCCGGCTTGCCCGTGGTCGATGCCGACGAAAAGCTGCAGGGCTTTGTGTCGCGCAGCGACCTGCTGAAAGCCGTGGTGCACGACCCACCGCTGGATTTGTGGAGTTGAGCGGCGTTCCCGGTGGGGCGTTTCAAAGCTGCACCACCGCCTCGCCCAAGCCCTGAAACCGCACACACACGCGGTCACCCCGCTGCACCGGCGTGGCGCCCGACCAGTTGCCCGTGGTCACCACCGTGCCCGCGCGCACCACCTGCCCATGCCGCGTGGCGTGGCGCAGCCAGGCAACCAGCACACAAAACGGGTCGTTCAGCGAATGTGTGCCCGTGAAGCGTTTTGGCGCCTGCTGGTTCACTTGAAGTTCACCCGACTGGGCCGCCCAGTCCACGGCTGCCCCGGGTGGCCAAGGCACCCAAGGCCCCAACACCAGTGCGCCGTGTGACTGCGCGTCGGCCATGCGGTCCCAGGGGCTGGCCTGGTCGGGGCGGGCCAGGCGGGAGCTGACCACTTCAATGGCCACACACAGCGCATCGACCAGGCGCGGGGCGCTGCCGTGTGTCAGGGCGGCGGCCTGGGCAGCGTCCACGTCAGCGCCCAGGCGCAGGGCAATTTCGGCCTCTACCCCACCGTGGTGCAGGGGCCAGCGCGGTGCTTCAGGGGCGTGGGCGGGGCTGGTCCACACGCCTTGCGGGTCGAGTGCGGCGTGGGTCAGCTCGGCGTTGCGCCCGGGCCCGCCCGATTTCCAGTGGCGGGCGGCATCGCTGCCCTGCCAACCCAGAGCGGTGGCCACCCAATCATTGACCCAATAGGCCTCCAGCGCTTGCTGTATATGAAGAGTTTGCTCTGCCCATTGATGCGTTTGCCTGGCGTGCAACAAGGCTTGGGCGGCGGCCAGCACATGGGCTGGGGCTGTGGCGGGTGTGGGGTGTGTCATGGGCGGGTGGGAAGGGGGCTGAGGGTGTCGCACACCGCGCCGCCCGTGCCGCGCACTTTCAGGTTGAGCGCCTGGCTCTGGGCCAGGGTGGCCCACAGGCTGGCGTCCACCGGGCAGGTCCATTGCTGGCCTTGGGGCGATTGCAGTTGCACGGTGTAACTTTCGCTGCGGGTGCCCAGGCGCTGCGCGCCCAGGGTGTTGCCACTGCCGCTGAGGGCATTGGCCAGCAACGGCATGGGCCAGGCCGGGGCCAGGGTTGCACCGCCTTGCAGCGTGTCGGTGCGCAGCACTTGCCAGCGGTTGAGGCGGTAGCTGCACCGCTGGTCGTACACGGGTTCGTCGCGGTAGCGGGGGCTGCATTCCTGGCGCTGGGTGAAGGTGCCGTCGCCCATGTCGGCACGCACGGTGTGGCAGGTTTGCCCATCCTCGATTTGCCGGGTGCCGCGCTGCTCGCGCTGGCTGCTGATGGCGTAGGCCCCGGCGGGCAGGCTGTCGCACCAGTCGGAGGCTCGCACGGCGGTGAAGTGCTCCACGTTGACTTGGCGCGCCCAGCCCTTGTCGAGCAATTGCACGGTTTCGTCGTGTTTGCTGAACAGCTTGTAGGCCCAGTGTGTGCCCGCGCCCACCAGCAACAGCGCCACCAGCATGACCACCCACACGGCGGTCAACGGGCCGCGTTTGCCGGGGGTGGCAGACAGCTTGGCGGTGGGCGCTGGCACTGCCGGTGCCGTGGCGGGTGTGGGCCCGTCCTGCACCAGTGCCACGGCGGGGCTGCTGCCCTGTGGCGCACCGCAGTTGCCACAAAACGCCGCTGCCGCCGCGCTGGGCGATTCGCAGTAGCCACACGTCCAGTCGCGCCCCACAAAGCGGTGGTCTTTGGCCTCGATTTCCTGCCCGGGTTCGGGGAAGCGGCGGGTGGCGGGGTCTTGCGCCGCGCCGCAGTGGGGGCAGTGCCGGTGGGTTTTGGCCAGCAGGCCCTTGGCGTCACAGGCTTGGCAGTCCCAGAGCATTTCAAAAAAGGTGTCGGCCATGGGGCAAGGAACTGGGTGTTTTGGGGTGCGTTGTGGCACCATCTTCGCGTGTATTTAACGACAAGTTGGGACCATGTTTGACCGTTACACCCTCGCTTTGACCGCGGCACTGGTGGCCTCGCCCGTTTGGGCGCAGGACACCGTTTACCGTTTTTCTCCCGTGAACCAATGGGACATCCAAAAAACCGCCGAATACTGGAACCCCATCGTTCAGTACGTGAGCGAAAAAAGCGGGGTCAAGCTGGCGCTGAAGATCGGCCGCACCTCGGCAGACACCACGTCGTATGTGCTGGCGAAAGAGGTGGAGTTTGTGTTTTCCAACCACCTGTTCAGCCCCGAGCGCGATGCCCTGGGCTGGAAAGTGTTCGGGCGGCGCAACGCCCCCCCGCTCAAAGGCCAGATTGCCGTGCCCGCCGATTCACCGGTGACCAAGTTCGAAGACCTGAAAGGCCAGGTGGTCACGTTTGCCGGCAAAGAGGCGTTCATTGGGTACAAAGTGCCCTACGCGCACCTGCTGTCCAAGGGCATTGACGTCAAAGTGGAGTTTGGGGGCAACCAGAACGCTGCGTTTGCGCAGCTGTTTTCGGGGCGTGCCAAGGCAGTGGGCAGCAATTCCATGCTGGTGGAGGGCTACGCCAACCGGGAAAACAAGGCGTTTCGTGTGTTGTGGACGTCGGAAGGCCACCACGACCTGGCCCTGATGGCCTCCAACAAAGTGCCCGACAAAGACCTGAAGGCCGTGAGCAACGCGTTCATGGGCATGTACAAAGACCCCAAGGGCAAAGCCATCCTGCACCAAGTGTCGCAAGACGTGGGGCTGGACAAAGACGCGTATTTCATCCCGGCCACCGACGCCGATTACGCCTCTTACCGCCGCTTCTTCCAGCTGGCCCCGGTCAGTTTGCACTGAGCTCATGGGTGTGAAAACGCGTTCGTGGCTGGGGTGGCTCAACCGCTGGCTGCCCCAGTCGCTGGTGGGCCGGGTGTACGCCCTGTATGCGGCCACCCTGCTGATTTTTGTGGGGGCGGGGCTGGGCCTGTTTTACCAGCACCAACTCAACCAAGTGATGGACGAGGTGCAGGATTCCGCCCGCATGCTGGTGGAAGTCACGGGCCAGTCGGTGACCGACAGCGCCGTGATCGGCGACTACGACACCATCGCACGTTTGCTGGACACGGCCATCTTGCATTCGCAGTTTTCCACCGCCCGCTTCATCGACCTGAGCGGCGGCAGCATTGAGGTGCGAAACCAAGACACGCCGACCCTGGCGGCACCGGGGTGGATGCGGGCCCAGGTGGCGGACCAGTTGCAGCCCATCAACCACATCATCAAGGCCGGTGGACGCGATTACGGGGTGATGCGCCTGGTCTTCTCAGACGAGCTGATCGCCAGCCGTCTGTGGGGCTTGTTCCGCACCGCGCTGCTGCTGGCCCTGACGGGGCTGGTGGGCGGCATGTTGCTGATTTGGTTCCCGCTCAAGGGCTGGCTGGGGCAAATCGACCAAGTTCTGGGCCATCCAGCGGGTGCGCCGGGAGAGCATACGGGAGGGGAGCAGCCCCACATTGCCGATGTGCCGCTGGAGTTTCGCCCCATGTTCGAAAAGCTGAGCCACACCGCCGCCAGCTTGCGCACCGAACTGGCCTCGCGCGAAAAAGCCCTGGTGTCGCTGCGCGAAGTGTTGACCGGTTTGCAAGAGGGCGCGGGGAGCGGTTTCAACGGCGACCCCAACGACGTGGCCGGGCTGTCTGCCGTGGTGGCCCGCATGGTTGCCGAGCGCGAGGCCAGCCGCGCCGCGCTGGAGCGCGCACGCAACGCGGCCGAATCGGCCAACCGCATCAAAAGCGAGTTTCTGGCCAACATGAGCCACGAGATTCGCACCCCCATCAACGGCATCATTGGCATGACCGGGCTGACGCTGGACACCGATTTGACCGCCGAGCAGCGCGAGTTCCTGTCCATGGTCAAGTCGTCTGCCGACGCACTCTTGACCATCATCAACGATGTGCTTGACCTGTCAAAAATCGAGGCCGGCAAGCTCGACATCGAGCGCGTGCCGTGTTCACCCGCTGAAACGGTCAGGGATGCGCTGCGCTCGGTCCAACTGCGTGCCGACGAAAAAGGGCTGGCCTTGACACAGGCCATTGACCCCGACGTGCCCGCCCTGGTCATGGGCGACCCTGGGCGCATGCGGCAAATATTGCTGAACTTGCTGAGCAACGCCGTCAAATTCACCGAACAGGGCGGGGTGTCGGTGTGTTTGCACCACCAGTGGGCCGAAGGGCGGCCGGTGCTGCATTTCGAGGTGAAAGACACCGGCATCGGCGTGTCACCCGACATGCAGGCCCGCATTTTTGATGCCTTCACCCAGGAAGACGCGTCCACCACCCGCCGCTTTGGGGGCACCGGTTTGGGCCTCACCATCACGCGCCACCTGGTGGGGTTGATGGGGGGGCGCATTTGGCTGGAGAGCCAGCCCGGCCAGGGCAGCCAGTTTCATGTGATGCTGCCCGGCGAGCTGCCCCGGTTGAGCGAGGGCGCACCGCCCACCGCCACACTGGCTGCCAGTGTGGGCCGCACCTTGTCGCCGTCTGCGCAAGCCGGGGTGCCCAAAGGCCACCTGCTGCTGGTGGAAGACAACGCGGTGAACCAGCGTTTGGCCTCGTTGCTGTTGCAGCGCGAGGGCTACCGCGTCACCTTGGTGGACAACGGGCAAAAAGCGCTGGATGCGACCACCCACCACACGTTCGACGCGATCCTGATGGACATTCAAATGCCTGTGATGGGGGGGCTGGAGGCCACGCAGCGCATCCGTGCCCACGAGGCCACCCTGCCTGGCCAACCCCGCACCCCCATCATCGCCATGACCGCCAACGCCCTGGTGGGCGACCGTGAGGAGTGCCTGGCCGTGGGCATGGACGACTATGTGTCCAAACCCATCAACCCCGCGTTGCTGTTCCAGCAACTGGCCAAGGCGTTGCAGCGCTGAAGGGGCGGCGGGTTTATTTGCGTTTGCCGTCGGAGCCGTGGCCAATGACGCCACCGATGGCCGCACCCCCCAAGGTGCCCAGGGTGCTGCCACCGGTCAGAATGGACCCGCCAATGGCCCCAACCCCCGCCCCGATGGCGGCGTTTTGTTGGCGGTGAGACAGGTTGGCGCAGCCCACCACGGCGGGCAACACCAGTGCGGCAAGCAGCCATTTGGAACGGGTGAGGTTGGAATTGAGCGTGGTTTTCATGGTGCCCCCATTGTTCCCCCGTGGGAGGCATTCACTCCCTGTGAGACACCTGCCAGGTGTGCCAAGCTGTAACAAGCGGCGGTGCGTGGCCCTGGCTATTTGGGGTCAGCCGCCGCTTGAACGCGCTGCTTGACAAGCTGGGCCAGCAGCAGGAACGCTTGTTTGCGTTGCTCGGGCGACATGCCCGCCAATTCGGCTTTGAACTTGTCCAGCGTGGGGTGGGGCGAGGGCGCTTGGGGCGGCATGCGCTGCATTTTGCAGGCTTTTGGGGGCGGGCACCCGGTAAAACCCTGCCCAACAGGGCACGGTATGGGCCCAAATGTCAGGGGCAAATCTGAGAACATCGGGCCTGAGCCGTCTTGTCGCTGGGCCACACACCGCCGTGAAACATTTTCGATTGAGTTTGCGCACCTGGTTGCTGGGTTTGTCGCTGCTGGCAACCCTGCCATTGCTGGTGTTTGCGTTGTCGGTGGTGTGGGAATACAAAGAATTTCAGCAGCAAACCCTGGTGGCGCAGCTGGAGCGCCACAGCGACGAACTGGCCCAAGTCGTCGCCACCGAGCTGGACAGCACCGTGGGCACGCTGGTGGCCCTGGCCGAGTCGGACGCCGCCTTGGCCCAGGACGTGCCCCGTCTGTACGAACACGCGCGCCGGGTGGTGGCGCGCGACAAAGACATACGCGCCATTTCGTTGGCCAGCGCGGAGCGCCTGCTGTTTGTCACCTCAGCGCCGCTGTCAAAAACCGATTTCCCCGTGAATGCACCCGGCCTGGTGGCTGAAGTGCTGCGCACCCAAAGCCCCAACGTGTCGGGTCCGTTTCCGTCCCCTGTCAGCCCCATCAAGGTGGTGGCGGTGACGGTGCCCGTGATTGTGAACGGCGCATCCACCCACGTGTTGCGCGGCATTCTCACGGTCGAGTCCATCAACCGGCTGGTGAGTGCCGAGCGGTTGCCTCCGGCCTGGATTGCCGCCATTGCCGACCGCGACGGCGTGTTGGTGGCCCGCAGTTTGGACCCCGACCTTCACGTGGGCCAGAAAGGCAGTCCTTCGTTTCAAGAGGCGATCTTGCGCGGGCAACGAGGCGTTTCCATTGGTCAAACGCGAGAGGGCACACAAATTCTGAGCCGCGTGCGCCCCGTTTTCGGGCTCGACTGGTATTTGGGAGTGGCCGTGCCCGCCCATGTGTTGCACGAGCCCGTGGCCGCCATGCTTTGGCACGTGGCCGGTTTGGCCGTGTTGTGGGTGGGCTTGTCGATTGCCCTGGCAGTGGTGTTTTCCGTTTATCTGGCGCGGCAGATGCAGGCGGTGGCGGTGGCCATGGCGAACGACACCCCTGCGCTGCCACTGGGCATTCCGGTTCGGGTGACCGAGTTGGTGCAAATGTTTCAACGGTTTCGCTTGGCCAAGCACGGCGAAGCTGCCGCCAAAGTGGATTTGGGGTTGGTCAAAACCGCACACGACGAGGTGCAAGACCTTTATGACAACGCCCCGTGCGGCTACCACTCGCTGGACAACACCGGGCGTGTGGTGCGAATGAACCAGACCGAGCTGAGCTGGCTGGGGCTGACCGCCGAGCAAGTGCTGGGGCGGCGGTATTCGGACTTCATGACTGCCGACAGTCAGCGGTTGTTTTTGGCGTCTTTCCCCACGTTTTTGCGCGATGGGCGCATCAGCGACCTGGCTTACGAACTGGTCCACACCAGCGGCACCACCCGGCCCGTGCTGGTGAGTGCCACCGCGTTGCTGGATGCCAACGGGGCATTTCTGGCCAGCCGCTCCACCGTGTTTGACAACACCGACAAACGGCGGTTCGAGGCGCAGCTGGAGCGACTGGCCAACACCGATGCGTTGACCCTCTTGAGCAACCGGCGCGATTTTTACCAAAAAGCCCAGCAAGAAATCGCCCGCTGCCGGCGTTCGGGCGGGTCTTTCAGCGTGCTGATGCTGGACGTTGACCACTTCAAAACCGTGAACGACCGCTTTGGCCATGCGGCCGGCGACGAGGTGCTGCGCCAGTTGGCTCGCCAGCTGCAAGACACCCTGCGTGCCGTGGACAGTGCCGCACGCTTAGGGGGCGAAGAGTTTGCGGTGCTGATGCCGGAGTCGCCGCTGGACGGGGCGCAGTGGCTGGCCGAACGCGTGCGCCAGCAGTTGGCCGCCGCCAGCGTGCCGTGGGGCAACGGCGAGCCCATTCGGTTCACCGTGTCCGTGGGTGTGGCGCAGTGGCAGCGCGAAGAAGACATTGACGCCACGCTGCACCGCGCCGACAACGCCCTGTACCAAGCCAAGGAAACCGGGCGCAACCGGGTGTGCGTGAGCCCTTGAGCGCTGCCCCCTCAGCCGCACCGCAGCCAAGCAAGGCGATGTGCTGACGGTCGAGTTCACGGTGATGGGCGTGGCCTGCCTGGGCCTGAACGGTGGGCCCGCGTTCAAACACAGCGAGGCGTTTTCGTTCCAGGTGGCCACCGACACCCAGGCCGAAACAGACCGCTTGTGGAACGCCATCACCGGCAACGGCGGGCAAGCCAGCGAATGCGGCTGGTGCAAAGACAAATGGGGCCTGTCGTGGCAAATCACGCCCCGCGCCCTGATGGCCGCCATCACCGACCCCGACCCAGCCGCCGCCCAGCGCGCCTTCACCGCCATGATGGGCATGACCAAGATCGACATCGCCACGATCGAAGCCGCCCGGCGTGGCTGAGCCCATTGGGTGTGGTGGGTGTGATGGGTGTGATGGGTGTGATGGGTGAAATTTATGGATAAATTGGCACCCAGCGCTTAATGGATATGGTTTTTCAGCTATTTAGTTTGGATGGTCGGCTGTACCCGTGCTGCACCTGCCGCCGTCTGCGCAGCTAGGCTTGGCGGGGTTTCTCTGCGTAGTTGCGGATCAGGTATTCGTTGAACATGGGAACGGTGAAGGCAATGTCACCATGGGATGGGCTGTAGATCATTCCTTTGCTGATGATCTGCGCGCGCCGCGGGCCCAGGCTTTGGTGGGTTTCTTTCAGTGCGTCGGCAACGTCAGATGAGCGATACGGCCCGGCACCCAGCTTGGCCATTGCAATAACGTACTCCCGCTCCTTGGGCGTCAAGCGATCAAATCGCACCTTGAAAAAGCCTTCGTCCAGCCGTTTTGTCGCTTCTCTTGCGGCCTGCAATGCATCCTCCAGCCTGATGCGGGGCCCCCATGCGAGGTTCCAGCACTGGTAGCCCCATTCCTGCAGCAGGTAGGGATAACCTTTTGTTCTGGCGATGATTTCCTGGACCGCGTCGTCGTCAATTTGCTCACCCTCGTCTTCGATGGGCTGCCTGATTGCGGTCTTGGCGTCCGCCTCCACAAGCGCACCAACTGCGGGGTAGTGAAAAAGCCGTTCGGCGTAGGATTTCGCATTGCCTGACAGTGCCGCCACCTGTGGCAGCCCCGCACCGAAGAACAAAACAGGCAGGTCTTTTTGGTTGACTTTGTGAAGCGCGACGATCAAAGCGGCCAAATCTGCAGAGCGCAAGTACTGAACTTCGTCAATGAGAAGGGTCCAGGCCTTGTCGGCGGCCTTTGCAGCCTCGCCCACGCGCACGAACAATTCAGGTAGGTCTGCCTCCATATCTCCGCTGTCAGCAACCCCCACTTCCGGGTCAACGGAAATGGAAGCATCTCCGTACGACAGCTTGAACGCAGAGGCGAAAGAGCGAAGTGCCCGAAGGGCCTGATGGGCCTTGGCCTTCGCGGCCTGAGAAGTTGAGAGTTTGCGCAAGGCTTGATTGATCTTGGGCACGAGCAGCTCACTGAGCGCCTTTCCCTCTGGCGCTTCGATCGAAGATGTCACATGCCCCGCAGCTTCGGCCATTTCTTCGATTTTGTTCAGCAGCACCGTCTTGCCCACGCCACGCAGGCCAAGCAGCATCTGTGAGCGGCTGGGCTTGCCCAACAGCGCCCTTTGAATGGCTACATCCACGTCCTGAAGGATGGTTTCCCGTCCTGCAAGCTCTGGTGGCCTACTCCCGGCACCCGGGACAAATGGGTTTCTCACGGCGTCCATGGGATCTCCTGTGGCGTGAAATCTATGAATTGATAGCCTAGTATATTTATTCCTGGTTATACATATACAGTTTTTGTTAGAGGGTCATAGACGCTGCTGGCAGTGGCATGGGAAGCGCGAAATTGGAGCGATGGCGCAGCTGAGTCTGAGCGGGAATCCCCCAAAACAAAAAAGCCAGGCACTGCCTGGCTTTTTATGATTGATTTATGCCTCCAGCGCTTGCTGGGCGACATTCTTTGCTACTGAAAAATGCCCTTACGCCCCCCGCATCAAATCCAACAGCGCCCGCGCCACCACTTTGGTGGCCCGGCGCAAATCGGCCAGCTCCAGGTGCTCATCCGCCCGCTTGGCGTTTGATTCGCGCACGGTGCGAGGCCCGGCGCCGTAAATCACACCGGGAATGCCGTGTTCGCCGTACAGGCGCACGTCGGTGTACAGCGGGGTGCCCACGGCGGGGATGGCTTCGCCGAACACCTGATGGCCGTGTTGCTGAATGGCGGCCACCAGCGGGGCGTTGCCGGGCAGCGGCTTCATGGCGTGGGCCAGCAGCATGCGGCGCACGTCCACTTGCAGGGCCTTGCCGCCACGGGGTGGGTTGAAGCTGGCTGCTGCCGCTTCAATGGTCTCGCGCAGGTTGGCCTCCACCTGTGCCGGGTCTTCCTCGGGGATCATGCGGCGGTCGAGCTTCAGCACCACTTTGCCGGGAATGACGTTGGTGTTGGTGCCGCCGTTGATGAGGCCGATGTTCAGGTAGGGGTGGGTGATGCCTTCCACGCCCGAGGTGACTTGCAGGTAGTCGCGGTTGAGCGCGTACAGCGCGTTCATGATGTGGGTGGCGCCCTGCAGCGCGTCGGTGCCGCTGTCGGGGATGGCGGCGTGGGCCATGTCGCCTTGCACGGTCACTTCCAGTTGCAGGCAGCCGTTGTGGGCCACCACCACCTGGTAGCTGAAGCCGGCGGCAATCATGAGGTCGGGCTTGGTGTGGCCGTGCTTCAGCAGCCAGCCGGGGCCCACTTCGCCGCCAAATTCTTCGTCGTAGGTGAAGTGCAATTCCACGTTGCCCTTCAGGGGCAACCCCAAACTTTCAAGTGCACGCACCGCGAAGGTGAAGGTGGAAAAGTCGCACTTGCTCACCGCTGCGGCGCGGCCGTAGATGCGGCCAGTTTCGTTGCCGCCCACCACTTCACCGCCGTAGGGGGCGTGGGTCCAGCCTTCGCCGGGGGGCACCACGTCGCCGTGGGCGTTCAGTGCCACTGTTTTGCCACCCACGCCGTAGTGGCGGCGCACGATGAGGTTGGTGATGGCTTCCAGCCCGGCGGCCTGCACCTCTGCGGCGGGCACGGCGAATTTTTCTGCCGTCATGCCGAAGGCTTGCAGCAGCTCGGCGGTGCGCTCGGCGTGGGGGGCGTTGTTGCCGGGCGGGGTGTCGGTGGGCACCTGGATGAGCTGCTGCAAAAAGCCCACCTGTTCGTCAAAGTGGGCGTCTACCCAGGCGTCCAGGCGGTCAAATTCTGTGTGGGTTTGGGTGGTCATTGGGCGTCCTGGGCAAGTTGGGTCAACAGGTGGGTGAAGGCGTCCACGGCCAGTTGCATGTCGTCTGCCGTGGTGCTTTCAAGTGGGTTGTGGCTGATGCCGCTGTTTTCGCCGCGCACAAACAGCATGGCTTGGGGCATGACGTCGTGCAGCTTCATGGCGTCGTGCCCAGCGCCGCTGGGCATGTTGAACACAGGCAGGCCGGTGGCTTGCACGGCGGCGGTCCAGCGGGCTTGCAGGGCGGGGGCGCTGGGGGCGGCGCTGGCGCGTATGGTTTCTTCCAGCGTGAAACTCAGGCCACGGCAGGTGCAAATGGCTTGCAGTTTTTGTAGCACGTCACGCTCTACCGCATTGCGCTGGGCATCGTTTGGGGCCCGAATGTCTAGGCTGAAACGGCAAGCGCCGGGCACCACGTTGATGCTGCCGTTGGGCACGTTCAGTTGGCCCATGGTGGCCACGCTGTCAGCGTCCTGCCCCGCGCGTTCTTCCAGGTACAGGGCCAGTTCGGCCACGGCGCAGGCCGCGTCTTTGCGGCGTGTCATGGGCGTGGTGCCGGCGTGGCTGGCCTGGCCGGTCACTTCGCCCAGGTAACGCACGCTGCCGTTGATGCTGGTGACCACGCCCAGGGGCAGGTTCAGTTCGTTCAGCACCGGGCCTTGTTCGATGTGCACTTCCACAAAGCCCAGGTAGCGGGCCGGGTCGCGGCAGATTTTGGCAATGTCGTCCACACACAGCCCGGCGTGTTGCATGGCTTGGCGCATGCTGATGCCGTCGGCGTCCAGTTGGTCCAGACAGGCCGGGTCAAAGCTGCCGGTGAGTGCGCGCGAGCCCAGGAAGGTGGCCTTGTAGCGTTGGCCTTCTTCTTCGGCAAACGCCACCACTTCAATGCCGAAGGGCAGGCGTTTGCCTTGGTTGTGCAGTTCGCGCACGCAGGCCATGGGCGCAAAAATGCCCAGCCGTCCGTCGTATTTGCCGCCGTTGCGCACGGTGTCGTAGTGCGACCCTGTGAGCAAGGTTTTGGCGGCCGGGTCGCTGCCCCGGTACACCCCAACCACGTTGCCCACGGCGTCGATGTGCACGTCGTCAAACCCGCAGTCGTGCATCCAGTGGCTGAGCGCTTCAGCGCAGGCGCGGTGCGCGTCGGTCAGGTAAGTGACGGTGAGCTGGCCCAGCTCGGCGTAGCCGGGGTCGGTGTGGGTGCTGAGCTTTTCTTGCCAGTCCCACACGTCTTGGCCCAGGGTGGGCTCAAAACCAAACTTGTCGTTCAGCCGTATTTCGGCAATGCGGTGGATGTTGCGGATGCACTCTTGCAACTCAAAGTCGGGGTGGCCGTGCACGCGCCGCTGGAAGGTGGCAATGATTTGCTGCTTGGTCAGCCCCACCCCACGCGGGCCGCGCACCGCCAGGATGAAGGGCCAGCCGAACTTGGCGTTGTAGTCGGCATTCAGTTTCTGAATGAGAGCAAACTCTTCAGGCGTGCATTGCGTCAGGCCCGCTTTTTGTTGCTCATTGGTCGATTCGGCCGTCAGCGTGTTGCTGACCATGGCCTTGCCCGCCAGCTCGGGGTGGGCGCGGATGAGGGCTTTTTTGGCCTCGTCGCCCGCTTCGTCCAGCAGCACAGTCAGGGTGTGTTTCAGGTGCGCCAGCGACCGGAAGGGCCGGTGCGCCATGGCCTGGCCCGCAATCCACGGGGTGTGTTCGTACAGGCCGTCCAGCATTTTGGCGGCCACGTCGGGCGGGGACGCGTTCAGGCGGTCAAGGGTGATGGGGGTGGACATGGTGGGGGTTCAACCTTGATCAAGCGGTGTAGGGGTGGGTGGCTTGCCAGTGCCGGGCAATGTCAATGCGGCGCGCCACCCACACGTGGCTGTGGGCCTGAATGTGGTCCAGAAAACGCTGCAGCGCGGTGATGCGCCCTGGCTTGCCCAACAGGCGGCAGTGCATGCCCACGCTCATCATCTTGGGGGCGTTGTCTCCGGCGGGGTCGCCTTCGGCGTACAGCACGTCGAACGTGTCTTTCAGGTACTGGAAAAACGGGTCGGCGTGGCTGTAGCCCTGGGGCAGGGCAAAGCGCATGTCGTTGCAGTCCAGCGTGTAGGGCACGATGAGCTGGGGCACCACGCTGCCGTCGGTTTTTTGCACCTTCATCCAGAAGGGCAGGTCGTCGCCGTAGTAGTCGCTGTCGTAGGCAAAGCCGCCGTGGTCGGCCACCAGGCGGTGGGTGTTGGGGCTGTCGCGCCCGGTGTACCAGCCCGCGCCGTGCAGTTGCTGGCCGTGGTCGCCGGTGACGCGCGCCATGATCTCCATGGCCCGCGCCAAGTGCTCGCGCTCTTCGGCTTCCGGGGTGTTTTGGTAGTGAATCCACTTCCAGCCGTGGCAGGCAATTTCGTGGCCCAGCTTCAAAAAGGCGGCGGTCACGTCGGGTGAGCGCTCCAGCGCGCTGGCCACGCCAAACACCGTCAGCGGCAGGCCACGCTTTTCGAACTCGCGCAGCAAGCGCCACACCCCTGCGCGCGAGCCGTATTCGTAAATGCCCTCCATGCTCATGTGCCGCTCGGGGTAGCTGGCCGGGTTGAACATTTCTGATAGAAACTGTTCTGAGCCCGCGTCGCCGTGCAGCACGCAGTTTTCGCCGCCTTCTTCGTAGTTCAGCACAAACTGCACGGCCACTCGGGCACCGCCCGGCCATTGGGCGTGCGGGGGCTTGGCGCCGTAACCGGCCAGGTCGCGGGGGTAGGGCTGGGTGGTGTCGTAGGTCATGATGACAAAGCCATGGAAATGTCGTTGCTGGGCAGCTTGCGGTCGAACTGCAAGCCGTGCTCCACGTGTTGCAAGTGCTCGTTCATCAGGCGCACGGCCAGGGCCTCGTCTTTGGCGGCAATGGCTTTGATGATTTCCACGTGTTCTTCGCTGGAGTGTTCGGCCGCCGTGGTGCTTTGGTACATCAGCGTGATCAGGGCGCAGCGCGAAATCAGGTCGCCCAGCAACTGGGCCAACACGTCGTTGCCCATCAGCTCGGCCATGCGCACGTGAAAGTCGCCCAGCAGCTCGGTGCGGCCACTCAC
This sequence comes from Burkholderiaceae bacterium, assembly GCA_049653005.1. Classification (GTDB taxonomy): domain Bacteria; phylum Pseudomonadota; class Gammaproteobacteria; order Burkholderiales; family Burkholderiaceae_C; genus UBA2334. The sequence continues at coordinate 167,404 of JBASFL010000065.1, forward strand.
GTCCTGGCTGGCCACGGCCTGCTTTTCAGCGGCCACGTGGGCCTTGAGGGTTTTGATTTGGCCGGGCGTGACCTGCTGCACAAAAGCGCGGGTCATTTCGGCTTCCAGCATGCGGCGAACCGCAAACACCTGGCGCGCCTCGTCGGCAGACGGCGTGGCCACAAACGCGCCGCGCGCGGGCTCCATGCGGATGAGGTGGTTGCGCGTCATTTGAAACAGCGCCTGGCGCACCAGCGTGCGCGACACGCCAAAGTGGTCGGCCAGCTTTTGCTCGGCCAGCTTGGTGCCGGGGTGCAAGCGGTGCTCAACAATGGCGCGCGTCAGCGACTCGACGATGCGCGCCGTGGACGACGCGGTGGCGTCATCGCCCGCAGGCGGGCTGGCATCGGGGTTGCTTGGGGCTTGGGCGTCAGGCAAGGTGGGTGTGCTCATGGGGCCATCATACGCAGAAAAGTGCTCTGTCGTCAAAAAGTGTATACACTTTGTGGCATCAGCAACGCCGGGGTCTCGGCCCAGGCAACACCCCTCAAGGAGTTTTCCATGGGATTGAGCACTCACGTTTTGGACACCATGCACGGTTGCCCCGCAGCGGGCATGGGCGTGTCGTTTTACGCCACCAACGGCAGCGAGGCCGTGCTGCTGCAACGCTTCAACCTGAACCACGACGGCCGCAACCCCAACGGCCCCTTGCTGGACAACAGCACCCTGAAAGTGGGCACCTACCGCCTGGTGTTTGACGTGAAGGGCTACTTTGCGGCCCGTCACGTGCTCCTACCCGAGCCCAGCTTTCTGGACCAAGTCAGCCTGGACTTTGGCGTGGCCGACACCACCCAGCACTACCACGTGCCGCTGCTGGTCAGCCCCTGGAGCTATTCCACCTACCGGGGGTCTTGACCCTTGCTGGGCCGCTGGGGCCATGCGCAGCGGGGCCATGCCTGCCCATCGGTATATGAAAAGCCGTATGCCGGTCATACGGTTTGGAAAATAAAATCACGTCCTCCCTCCCACGTTCGCCTTTCCCCCCACGCCCCACCATGACCCAAGTCACCAACACCGTGCGCTTCGTGCTCGACGGCCAAATCGTCGAAGCCCAAGGCAAGCGCCGCACCACCACCGTTCTGGACTATTTGCGCGAAGAACTGCACCGCACCGGCACCAAAGAAGGCTGTGCCGAGGGCGATTGCGGTGCCTGCGTGGTGCTTGTGGGCGAGTTGAACGCGGCGGGCGACGGGGTGGACTACCTGCCGGTGAACGCCTGCATCCAGCTGCTGCCCAGCCTGGACGGCAAATCGGTCAAAACCATCGAGAGCCTGAAAAAGCCCGACGGCACGCTGCACCCTGTGCAAGACGCCATGGTGAAGTGCCACGGCAGCCAGTGCGGCTTTTGCACGCCCGGCATCGTGATGAGCCTGGCGCATGTGGTGCAGGTGGTGCCCGGCCGTGGTGCTGCCTTGAGCCGTGGCGAAATCAGCGATGCCCTCAGCGGCAACCTGTGCCGTTGCACGGGCTACCAGCCCATCATCCAAGCCACGCAACAGGCGTGCAGCACCGCGCTGGCCACCGACCCCGCCAGCCTGAAAATTGACAGCAGTGCCGATGTGCCGCTGCTGAAAGACATCAAACGCGCCACGCACCCCACCTACAGCCTGGACGGCGACATCGTGGTGCAACCCGTGGTGCGCACCAAAAAAGGCAGCGAGTTCGTCAGCCCCGCCACGCTGGCCGAGGTGGCCGACTATTTGGTGAAGAACCCCGGCACCACGCTGCTGGCAGGCAGTTCTGAAATTGGCTTGCAGGTCAACAAACAATTCGCCCGCCCTGGCCACATCTGCTACCTGGGCAACGTGGCCGAGCTGAAAGCCATTGCCGAAACCCCCAAGGCCTGGCGCATCGGTGCCATGGTGTCGCTGGAGCGCGTGTTGGATTTGGTGAAAGACACCCTGCCCGACTTTGCCGAGGTGCTGCGCCGCTTCGGCTCGCCGCCCATCCGCGCCACCGCCACGCTGGCCGGCAACATTGCCAACGGTTCGCCCATTGGCGACAGCATGCCTTGCCTGATGGCGCTGGGTGCCACGCTGGTGCTGCGCAAGGGCGACAAAACCCGCACCGTGGCGCTGGACCAGTTCTACACCGGCCAAAAGCAAACCGTGCTGCAGGCCGGTGAGTTCATCGAGGCCATCGAACTGCCCAAACTGGCCGCAGGCCAGACCTTCCGTGCCCACAAGGTGAGCAAGCGCTTCGAGCAAGACATTTCAGCCACCTGCTGCGCCCTGTCGTTCAGCCTGGTGGGCGGCAAGCTGAAAAACGTGAAACTGGCCTACAACGGCCTGGCCCCCTCGCCCTGCCGCGCCCCCAAGCTGGAAGCCGTGCTGGAAGGCAAAGCCCCCGCCGACGTGACCGCCGACGCGCTGGACGCGGCAATAGCCGCCAGCTTCACCGCACGCGACGGCCTGCGCGCCACCTGGGCCTACCGCTCGCTGGTGGCCCGCAATCTGGTGCTGGAATTTGTCGAAGACGCCGCTGAACCCGTGGCCGCAGCCTGACCCACCTGGAGAAACCACCATGAACGCACCCACCCCCCTCCACGTGTTGACTCAGGCCCAGCAACAAGGCCAAGACATCGTTCACGAATCGGCCACGCTGCACGTGACCGGCGGCGCCACCTACACCGACGATATCCCCGAGCTGCGCGGCACGCTTTACGCGGCCCTCATCACCTCGCCCGTGGCCCACGGCGAGCTGCTGGGCGAAGGCATTGACCGCGAAGCCATCCTGCGCGAGCACGGCGTGGTGGCCGTCTACACGGCACGCGACATTCCCGGCGAAAACAACTGCGGCCCCATCATCCACGACGACCCGTTTCTGGCCGTGGGCAAGGTCGAGTTTCTGGGCCAGGCCGTGGCCGTGGTGGTGGCGCGCGAAATGCTGTACGCCCGCGAGGCCGCCCACAAGGCCAAGGTGCAGGTGCGCGAGCTGCCAGCCATACTGACCGTGGAAGAAGCCCTGGCCGCCAACAGCTTTGTCATGCCCGCCAAAGGCATCGTCCGCGGCGATGCTGCGTTGGCAATAGCCAGCGCGCCGCACAAGGTGAAGGGCACCACCCGCACCGGCCAGCAAGAGCAGTTTTACCTGGAAGGCCAGATCACCTACGCCGTGCCGCGTGAAGACGGGCAGCTGACGCTGTACGTGTCCACCCAGCACCCCGATGGCAACCAGCGCGAAGCCGCTGCCGCGCTGAACCTGACCACCAACGACGTGGAGGTGATTTGCCGCCGCATGGGCGGTGGCTTCGGTGGCAAAGAGGGCAACGCCAGCATCTTCAGCCAGAGCGCCGCGCTGGCCGCGTTCAAGCTGCAAAAGCCGGTCAAGCTGCGCGTAAACCGCGACGACGACATGATGATCACCGGCAAGCGGCACGACTTCCGCATCGACTACGAGGTGGGCTTTGACGACAACGGCCGCATTTTGGGCGCCGACATCACGCTGGCCTCGCGCTGCGGCTACAGCATCGACTACTCCGGCCCGGTGAACGACCGCGCTTGTTTGCACATCGACAACTGCTACCACATCCCCGCTTTGAAGCTGGTCAGTCACCGCTGCAAAACCAACACCCAAAGCGCCACCGCGTTCCGGGGTTTTGGTGGCCCGCAGGGCATGTTCGGCATTGAGACGGTGATCGAGCAGATTGCCAACACCCTGGGCAAAGACCCGCTGGAAGTGCGCCGCCTCAACCTGTACAAAGACCCGGCTGTGTCGGGCGACCCCGCCACCATGACCACCCAATACAACCAGCTGATTGAAGACTGGGTGGGCGACAAGGTGATCGACCAAGTGGCCGCCAGCGCCCGCTACGCCGAGCGCCGCGCCGAAGTGGCCGTCTTTAACGCCGCCAACAAGCGCCGCAAGCGCGGGCTGGCGCTGGTGCCGCTGAAGTTTGGCATCAGCTTCACGGCCACCATGCTGAACCAGGGCGGGGCGCTGCTCAACATCTACATGGACGGCTCGGTCAGCGTCAACCACGGTGGAACCGAAATGGGCCAGGGCCTGAACACCAAAATGGCCCAGGTGTGTGCCGATGGGCTGGGCATTCCGGTCAGCCGCGTGCGCGTGACCGGCACCGACACCCAAAAAGTGCCCAACGCCTCGGCCACGTCAGCCTCCAGCGGGGCCGACATCAACGGCGCGGCCATCATGAACGCCACCGCGCAAATGCGTGAGCGCCTGGCACCCGTGGCTGCCCGCATGCTGGGTTGCGACGCCAGCGATGTGGAATTTGTAGCTGACTTTGTCCGCCAGAAAAGCGCTGGAGGCCAAAATGATGCCAAAAAAGTGGCCTGGCCCGACCTGGCCAAACAAGCCTGGCTGGACCGCGTGGGCCTGTCGGTCACGGGCTTCTACATGACGCCCGAAATCAAATACGACTTCGCCACGCTCAACGGCAAGGCGTTCTACTACTACTGCTATGGCGCGTCAGTCAGCGAGGTGGAAATTGACACCCGCACGGGCGAGTATTGGGTGAAGGCCGTGGACATCGTTCAGGACGTGGGCCAGAGCATCAACCCCGCCATCGACAAGGGCCAGGTTGAAGGCGCCTACATCCAGGGCATGGGCTGGCTGACCATGGAAGAGTGCATTTGGGACAAAAAAGGCAAGCTGCTGACCCATGGGCCCAGCACCTACAAAATTCCGGTGGCGGGCGACGTGCCCGAGCACTTCAACGTGGCGTTGTTCGAAAACCAGAACAGCCGCCCCACACCTTTCCGCAGCAAAGCCACGGGCGAGCCACCGCTGATGCTGGCGCTGTCCACCTTCTTTGCGCTGCGCGACGCGGTAAGTGCCACGGCCAACCACACGCAGGTGGTGCACATGGATGCACCCGCCACGCCCGAGCGGATTTTGATGGCGTGCGAGGCGCTGAAACAAGCGGCCTGACCCAGCCCTGCGCCGCACCACCACGCCCACAAAAAAGCCTCCCAGCCTGCCAAGGCGGGGAGGCTTTTTTCATGCCTGGGCGGTGGTGAAGTCAGTGCTTCAGCACTTGGCCGTTTTGGTTTTTTTGCAGGTGTCGCTGGCCACTTTGGTGGTGGGCTTTTTGGCCGCAGCCGCCTTGGCACGCGCAGCCGCTGACCCGGGTTCGGGCACGTTGGCGTTTTGGCCCTCGGTCAGGGTGTCCAGCTGGAAGTGGCCGCTTTTGTGCCACAGCCAGGTGTCGGTGTAGGTGACGTGGCCCAGGTTCACCGCCACGGGGTACGGCGCGGCAGCGCGCACGCTGCGTTCGATGTCGGCCATCACCTCGGGGGCGTGGTGGGGGGCGCGCATCCAGCTGGTTTTGGTGACCATGCCGCGCGGGTCCAGGTCCACCTCCAGCGTGCCCACCGCGTACAGCAGGGGCGGCATCTGGCCTTTGAAGATGCGGTGGCTGTTTTTGCCATACAGGTGGGCGGCGGCATCGCGGCGGTACTCGCGCGGGGTTTTGGCGTAAGACAAGGCGCCCACC